>CADAGO010000023.1 GCA_902787555.1 uncultured Bacteroidales bacterium | reverse complement strand
TAAAGGTACAAAAAAATCTGCACATAGCCAAATTTTTTAGTGACTATGTGCAGAAATGAAGTGTCAAAAAGAAGCTAACGGGACTTTTTCAGTGCCCTCCAACATAGCGCCCGACTCTTTTATGTAAAATGTAGTATGGAGACCTTAGACCTTTGACCTTAGACCTTTGACGATATCAAGTGTGTCGGATGCAATCATCAGTTCCTCATCGGTCGGGATGACGCATACGGTTACCTTACTGTCGGGTGTGCTGATGATGTCCTCGGTAGCACGAACGGAGTGGTTCTTGTCGCGGTCGATCTTCACGCCAAGGAAGTCCAAGCCGTTGGTTGCTCCTTCACGTACTTCCCACTGGTTCTCTCCTGCACCACCGGTGAAGAGGATGATGTCGACTCCACCCATTGCTGCGGCATATTGTCCGATGTATTTCTTGATGCGATAGGTGTACATCTCCTTCGCCAGACGGGCTTTGTCGTTGCCTGCTTCGATGGCTGCGAGGATGTCGCGGAAGTCGCTTGATGCTTCGCTCACACCTGCAAGTCCTGACTTCTTGTTGAGTAGGTTACTGATGCCTGCTGTGTCAAGTCCGAGTTTGTCCATAAGGAATGTCACAGCACCTGCATCGATATCACCGCTACGGGTACCCATAATCAGACCTTCGAGTGGAGTCAGACCCATGGAGGTGTCGACGCATTTGCCGTCTTTCACAGCTGCGATGGATGCACCGTTACCGATGTGGCAAGTGATGATTTTCTTGCCTTCGGGGCTTACTCCAAGGTATTCGCATACCCGCTGGCTGACATAACGGTGACTGGTGCCGTGGAATCCATAGCGACGTACACCGTATTTGGTGTAGAGCTCGTATGGAAGGGCATACATATAGGCATAGTCGGGCATAGTCTGATGGAATGCGGTGTCGAAAACGCCCACTTGCGGAACGTTGGGCAAGCATGCTTTTACGGCATTCACACCTTTGATATTTGCCGGGTTGTGGAGTGGGGCAAGGTCGTTGCAACTTGCAAACACTTCCATCACCTCGTCGTTCAACAATACACTTTTGTTGAACTTCTCTCCACCATGAACCATACGATGACCAACAGCATCGATTTCGTTCAGCGAATTCAGCACTTTGGTTTCGCCTTCGGTCAGACACTTGAAGATGAGCTGTACGCCGGCTGTGTGTTCTGCGATGGGTTGGTCTATCTGAATCTTCTTTCCGTTGAGTTTTACCTTGATAAACGAATCTGGCAATCCAATCTTCTCGATGCCGCCAGAGGTGATGACAGACTTGTCGGTCATGTCATACAATGCATATTTTATGGAACTGCTGCCACAGTTGAGTACTAATATTTTCATAAAAATGAAAAGTTAAAGAGTGAAAAATGAAAAATGATAATTACAATTATCCACAAACAAAAATGTGCTACGCGCAAGCATCCATTGCCTGACAAGCAGTGATGGCTACCATTTTGTAAATATCATCTACGGAACATCCGCGGCTGAGGTCGTTCACCGGACGGGCAATACCTTGGAGGATAGGACCGATGGCATCGGCACCGCCAAGACGCTGCACGAGCTTGTAGGCGATATTGCCTACTTCGAGACACGGAACAACCAGCACGTTGGCTTTGCCTGCAATGTCGCTACCTGGTGCTTTCTTCTGTCCTACGCTTGGAACGAGAGCGGCATCGGCTTGCAATTCGCCGTCGATCTTGAGGTCAGGATTGAGTTCCTTGGCCAGTTTGGTGGCTTCGACGACTTTATCGACTACTTCGTGTGCGGCACTGCCTTTCGTTGAGAAACTGAGCATTGCAACACGTGGGTCTGCAAAGCCTGCGACACTCTTAGCGGTCTGAGCTGTACATACGGCAATCTGTGCCAATTGGTTGGCATCGGGCATTGGGGTAACTGCCACGTCGCCGATAACGAGCACACCGTCCTCTCCGTATTGTGGTGTCTGGGTAATCATCAGCATCGCACCGCTGACACATGTGATGCCTGGTGAGCACTTGATGATTTGCAAGGCAGGACGTAGCGTGTCGCCCGTAGTTGACAGTGCACCAGAGATTTGTCCGTCGGCATCGCCGCTCTTGATGATAAGACAACCGAAGTAGAGAGGGTTGAGCACCTGCTCACGAGCTTTCTCGATGGTCATGCCTTTCTTCTGGCGAAGCTGGAACAGCAGTTGTGCATATTCCTCGGTCTTCTCCGATGTAGCGGGGTCGATGATGGTGGCTTTGTCGATGTGGGTTAAGCCTAAAGAGGTTGCGTATTGTTTGATTTCATCGGGATTGCCGATGAGAATGATGTCGGCGATATCGTCGGCAAGAACGCGGTCGGCTGCGGTAATGGTTCTCTCTTCCATGCTTTCAGGAAGGACGATGCGCTGTTTGTTCGACTTGGCGCGTTCGATGATTGATTCGATTAATGACATATCTTTTTGTATTAATGATTATACACGAATGATTACAGACCAGTCTTGAAGACGCGGATGACAGCGGAATTGAAGCCTGCATGATCCATTTCGTTCAATCCCTTGATGGTGTAGCCGCCAGGGGTGGTAACGCGGTCGATGGCCTGCTCGGGGTGTTCGCCAGTCTGATGGAGAAGTTCGGCTGCACCCTTCATTGTCTGGATGGCAATCTTGAGGGCATCGGGTGGGTAGAACCCCATCTCCACACCTGCTTCAGTCTGTACACGGAGGAATCGCATGACGTATGCGATGCCGCACGATGCCATCAGCATACCTGGACCGACCAGTTTCTCTGGGCACACGAAGGTGTCGCCCACAATCTTGAACAGTTCTTCAACTTTATTTATATTAGGAGTATTGGTTTCGGAGTTGTCGGCAGTGCTGATGAAGGTCATGCTCTCGCAGAATTCGGCCGCGATATTTGGTATGACATAGAACAATGATGGCTGTTTGCATTGATGTGCTTGCAGCATTGCTTCGAGTTGTTCGAGTGTGACACCTGCTGCGAGTGATACCAGAATCTGTGTGCTTTTCAGATTTGCTTTGATGTCGTTGATGACAGTATCTACCTGCCAAGGCTTGACAGCGATAATGATGATGTCGGCATCTTTGATGGCTTGTGCGTCGTCGGTGAGAATCTCAATGTTTGGGCAGTCGTCCTTAATCTTGTTGAGCTTCTCGATATGTACTCCAGATACTGTAAGACTGATGTCTTTTCCTCGCTTGCTCCAACCTCTGACGAGTGCTCCTCCGATGTTTCCGGCTCCGATTACTGTTATGTTCATAATGATATGTGTTTGATTTTTGTACAAAGGTACGAAATATTTACTATTTACGGATTTACAATGTACTATTTTCTTCAATTTTAAACTATTAAACCATGAAACAAGTAAACTTTTTCGTATTTTTCAGTTAAAAACTCATATTTTCCATTTTTCGTTTTTTACTTTTCGTTTTTATTTATTACCTTTGCACTCGCAAATCGTTAGATTATTATTTATTAAACAAAAAGAGAACTATGGCTTACGTTATTTCAGACGATTGCGTTATGTGTGGAACATGCGCAGGTGAATGCCCATCAGAGGCTATTTCAGAGGGTGACGGCAAGTATGTAATCGACCCAAATGCATGTGTTGATTGTGGTACTTGCGCTGATGCTTGTCCAACTGGTGCAATCAATCCAGGAGAATAAAGTAGCAATTACTTTAACGACTCACGGCCATCAGCTGTTCGCAGCTGGTGGTTTTTTTTGAGTTGCGGACAATAAAACTATGTTTTCTGCGTTTTAGTAAGTATGAGATATAAGATAGTACATCGTCTGTCGGGTATGGTTGTGCCGATGCTGATGCTTGCCGTTACTCTCGTTTTGTGGAGTGAGGGCAGTGTAGTAATGGCTCAGCCGCGTAAGGTGATGAACCGTCCTTATATCGACCAACGTCCTTTCCATTATGGTTTCCTGGCGGGATTGCATGCACAGGATATCGAGTTTACGAACAACGGCTATATTGACGAGAACGGGAATCAGTGGTTTGCTGATGTGCCTAACTATGACCTGGGCTTCACGGTGGGAATTCTTGGAGAACTGAAGTTGCACGATCATATTGCGCTTCGTGTGATTCCATCGATGCATTTCGGTGAAAAGAATACGTGGTTTTACAATCAGACGACGGGCGAGCATCAGATTCAGAACATGAAGTCGACGTATATCTCCATTCCTATTGACCTGAAGTTCACCGCAGAGCGCTTTAATAATTATCGTCCGTATGTGATGTGTGGCGTGAATCCGATGTACGACCTGACGGTGAAAAAGCAAAGGAACTTATTGCTGAAGCCGTTCGATTGCTTCGTAGAGGTGGGCTTGGGTTGTGATTTCTACCTTCCGTTCTTCAAATGTATTCCAGAGTTGAAGTTTTGTTTTGGCTTGTTGGACATGATCAATCACAAGCGTAAGGACTTGACCGATCCGGCGATGATGATCTATACGGATGGAGTGGACAAGGGTAGGAACAAGATGATAGTCCTGACGCTGTATATTGAGTAGGGGGTATAAGTCTTACAGGGCTTATAGGTCAGTCTAAGTATTTGCTGAAGTCGATGGTGCGGACTTCCGTTTTTTTCTTCTCTTGCTTTTCTGCTTTTACTTTCTCTTGCTTGACTTTCTCGACTTTCACCTTCTCAACTTTTACTTTCTCAGTCTTCACTTTTGAAGCCTTCTCTTTCTTTGCCTTCTTCGAAGGAGCAGATTTGGCTGATGTACCAGCAAAGTGTTGACGGACAGCAGCGATGATTGCATCGCGTGATGGGCGTACGGTGATGGTAGATGCTTCTTGTGCCGGTTTGCTTTCGTTGCCGAATCGGTCGACTGCTGTAACTGCATAGAAGCTCTTAGTGAGGGCACGTCCGGCTATCTGGTATTGGGTAGCAGGAATGCGCTGTGCAAGAAGATTCTCAGGACGGGTGATGTCAACAGGATAGATGTTGCTACCGTAGATGTTGAAATGAACGATAGGCCAACGTCCATCGGTAAGGGGCTGACTGAAGTCCCAGGTGATGATGCCGTCCTTATATTTAAGTTTGGTAGGTTGCGCGGGAGCATTGGTGTGCCCGCTCCAGGTCATGGGTGAGGTAAGTGCAGGGTAGGGGAAGAATTCCTCACAGGTAGCATCGTAGATGCCTTTGAAGTTACGGATGAGGTATTCACTGCGATAGAATGCGATGCCTCCGATACCGGAATTGCGGGCTGCATGCATCTCTGCACGGACATCGTTGAGTTGCCAATGTCCTTCTTTTGGGTCAAGGAAATAGATGCCGAGTCCAGGTACGATGGGGTGCCCGTATCGGTTTTCTTCCCAGTTATAGAGGAATGGGTAGTAGTGGTCGCCGAGGAAATACATCATGGGGAAGAGGATGTCCTGAATGTTGTCGTGGAGCCATGCTTGCGGATCTTGGTACACTCCGTCGAAACAATCCCATCCGCCGCTTCGATAGCGGGTGAGGCTGCGATATTTGCCAACCGGACTGCTGCTGAGCTTCACCCAGGGTTTGACGGCTTTCACTTCGTCGTGAACGCGTCGGACAATGCGAGTGATGTTTTCGCGTTTCCAGTCGGCTTTGGTCATACCGGTTGAGGTCTTGTATAAGTTATCATCGCTGAACCGGTACGATGATTCTGGATAGCGGATGTAGTCGAGGTTGATACCATCCACATCATAACGCTCGACGATTTCCCTTGCAATAGATGCAATGTAGTCTGCTGTGCCAGGCTGGCCAGGTATCATGAACACTTCGCCGCCCACGGTCTTGGTGAGGGTGGGGTGACGTCGTGTGACAGACATGGTGCCGTAGCTGCGCTGTCGCTGTGAAGTACCGAGGGGGATGCTCACGAGCCACGTGTGGAGTTCCATGCCGCGACGATGGCATTCATCAATGGCGAAAGCGAGCGGGTCGTAACTCGGTGCTCGTCCGGCACGTCCTGTGATGGTTTCGTCCCAGGTCTCGATGTCGGATGGATAGATGACGCTTCCTCGGATTCGGGTCTGAAGGATGACGACGTTGATGTTGGCTTGTTGCAGACGGTCGAGTATGGCACGGAGTTCTTGTTTTTGACGTTCGGTTGATGCGGCATCAGTGGCTTTAGTACGTGGCCAATCGATGCCTCCGATGGTAGCGAGCCATACGGCACGTTCCTCGTATTTCGGATATTGGACGTCGTATATGTTTTGTGCATTAGCTGCAATGAATACTGCCAAGAATATGATGATATATGCTATCTTTCGCATTGTAATCTGTAAATTTCGGCGCAAATGTACGAAAAAAAACGGAAATAGCCAATTATTATGAATTATGAATTATGAAATATGAATTATTTTTGTACCTTTGCACTAAATAATATGTAATAAGGTATGAAGAAATCCATTTGGCTTCCATTGCTTCTGTTTTGCGCTGGTGCTGGGGTGTATGTCTATTCAGGCATAGAGTATAATGCGTGGATGAGAAACCTCACACTCATTATTGCCGATGTAGTCATCGTGGTGCTGCTGCATTTAGCGTTGCGCAAGAAGGAGGAACTGGAGGAGAATAGATAATGCCCCTCTCCCCCGAGGGGGTGGGCTTTGAAACTATAGTGAAAAAAAACTTTAAAAACCATAAGACAATGAAACGACTTTTGATTATTGCGTTGCTTGCTGTAGCAACAACAAGTGCATTTGCACAGTTCACCAAGGACACAAAGTATGTGGGAGCGTCACTTTCAGGTCTCAACATCTCGATTACCGACAAGCGTCATCTGGCACTTGACCTCGATGCTAAGGCAGGTTATTTCGTGAAGGATTATTGGATGCTTGAAGGTTCACTGGGGTGGCACACGTCGCGTAAGCATCTCGACCGCTGCGTCATCGGTGCCAAGGTTCGTTATACACAGGTGGAGAACGGACTCTATTATGCAGCAGGATTGCAGTATGTCCACGAGCGCAAGTCGTGGAACGACCTACAGCTTACTCCTGAGCTTGGCTACTGCTTCTATCTCAACCACTATGTTTCGCTCGAACCAGCCGTGTATTACAACATGAGTTTCACTGACTTCTCCTCGAAGAGCGAGTTTGGACTGAAACTCGGCATCGGTTATTACTTCTAAAAAGAGCCTCTCCCAACAGCAGACCCTTACCCTTTCCCCTCAATAGGACCCTCTCTATCACTCGATAAAGAGGGTTTTTGCTTTCATTATACTCCCCTCTCTCGCGGGGAGGGTATGGGAGTTGGTCTGCTGTTGGTGTGGATCCAGATTTCTTGCACAATACCCCTACTTTCGTAAACCAGTTGGTTTTCAATCGTAAACCAGTTAGTTTTCAATCGTAAACCAGTTAGTTTTGATTTCTCGCCCTATTGGCTTACGATTGCAAAGTAACTAAAAAAAAGTGGGCACGCCACTTGGCGCACCCACAAGTTGGATGATTTGAATATTTCCGGCTTCTTCGTTTATTTTGTTCGTACCGTCCCCGTATAGAAGTCAGTGATGCCGATGATGGCTCTTGTACATACTGGGCAGAAGTCCTCAACTTCATTCACGTTCATGCGGCACAACTCAGCTGGACGATAAGCTCCACGAGCCATATAGCCTGCACCCTCGAACACACCGACGCGTTGGGTCTTTTTATTCAGGTCCTCACGTGTTCCGCCTTGCTGCGTGTTGGCAGGACGTGATGTCTGTTGGTTGTTGTTTGTGGTCGTAGGGATGGGCGTACCTGGGGGGATGAGGTCTTTCCACTTCTTGTCGAAATCCTTCAGCGTCGTGATGTTCGGTTCCCAAGGCTCAGTGTCGGCAGGATACCACTCCACATGGTTGTCTCCATAGTTGTATTCATCGGCCAAGCCAGCATAAGAATGTCCGAATTCGTGTACGAGTACCTGCTTGAATGTAGCATGGTCGCTCGACGAGCACATCCATTGGTTGTAGATGCCTCCTCCTCCATAACGAGGTGTGTTGATGAGCACGATGATATGTTCGAATGGTACTCCACTCAACAGGTCGAACAGCTTGTGGACAGCCGAAGTAGTCAGGTAGCGGTCGCTATAGAACGTGTCGTAGTGAGAGCGCAATACTGTGTCGTGCCAAATGCCTTTCCCTGGTTCTGAAGGGCCGCTCTCGTTCGAGACAGCTCCAACTGCCACGACATTGAAACGATTTCTCATGCTTTTGAATGGCTCGTGCGAGAAGATGGCATCTGCGGCACGCTGACAGTCCTTGTAGAACTTGTCCATTTCGGTAGCAGTGTATCCCTCGGCTACGATTGCTATATCGACGCATTCGCTCACATCGCCGTTCTTCTCGATATACTTATACGGGATGCCATTATCGCCTATGGGCCGTATGAGAATGTCGGAAGGGTCGACGTGGTGGGTGAGCATGGCGCAGATCTTATTGTGATTGTTGGTCAGGGTCACGCGGATGTCAATCGGCCGCTTGGGGAACGGAATGTTATAGCTTGCCTCGAATGCGCGCTTCATCTGTGTTGCTTCCGTTTCATTCAGCCATTCCTGAAAGAGCGTGGAGAATGTGTGTACGTAGATGAGCCGTCCACTTTCGCTATCAAACACATTGATTTGTGCGTTGCCCAGCAGGTAGGTTTCCGCCAATCGGTTGCGTCGTCCTGCCCAGCGTGGCTGTTTGTATAGTTGGCAGAGTTGGATGTACTGTGCAGAAGAGTCACCTCCTAACACATAGTCGAGGCGCAATGTGTTGTCCTCGAAATACTCGTCGAATGTTTGTGCACCAGCTGTAGTGGCGAGTGCTAGCATGATGATAGTGATGATTTGTTTCATATATACATATATAAAAGAATTATTAGACCTTCTAAATCCTACTTAAAGGAGGACTTTTTTAAGTTCTCGCCCTTTAAGGGAGAGCGGGAAGAGGGTCTGTTTTGTTTAAGTATTGCCTCAGTGCCTGTCCCGTATAACTTTGAGCGCATTTTGCCACAATCTCGGGGGTACCCTCACAGACTAAGTATCCTCCTTCTGCACCCCCTTCGGGACCGAGATCGATGATATGGTCGGCGCTCTTGATGATTTCCATATTGTGCTCGATGATGAGAATAGAGTGTCCGCTGGTAATGAGTGACTGGAATGCCGCCAGCAGCTTCTTAATGTCGTGGAAGTGCAGACCTGTAGTCGGCTCGTCGAAGATAAACATTGTCGGTTTTGTTTTCTCTTGCGACAGATAGTAGGCTAATTTCACACGCTGGCTTTCACCGCCTGATAATGTCGATGAAGTCTGTCCAAGTTTGATGTAGCCTAGTCCTACGTCTTGCAATGGTTTCAGTTTTTGCACGATCTTCTTCTGGCCATGTTCGCCGAAGAATTCCACTGCGATGTTCACAGTCATGTTTAGGATATCGTGGATGTCTTTTCCATGATACTTAACCTCTAGGATGTCGTTCTTAAAGCGCTTGCCGTGACACGATTCACACTCCAGCACCAGGTCGTTCATGAATTGCATCTCTACTGTCACTGTTCCTTCGCCCTTGCATTCCTCACAACGGCCGCCCTCTGTGTTGAATGAGAAGTATTGCGCTGTATAGCCCATCTGCTTTGCCAACTGTTGTGCCGCCATCAGTTTACGAATTTCATCGTATGCTCCTATGTACGTCACAGGATTGCTTCGCGTCGATGTGCCGATTGGATTCTGATCAACAAATTCGATGCTTTCAATCATCCCCACATCGCCTTCCAAAGCTACGAACTGTCCGGGTCTCTCGCATACGCGGTCCATCTGCCGCATTACTGCCCGATAGAAGATGTCGCGCACCAATGTCGACTTTCCGCTACCACTAACGCCTGTTACAACTGTCATTACGTTTAGTGGAATCCGCACATCTATCCCCTTCAAGTTGTTCTCTCGCGCACACCTTATTAATATATAATTATTCCATGCACGTCGGCTTGTCGGCACCTCGATTGTTTCACGATGGGTGAGAAAATCTATAGTGTGTGAATGAATCTCCTCGGTCGTTCCCTCACTGAGCTTCTTGTTCTCAGTTGTCCCCTTTCCGAGTACGTCGCTTGCATTTCCTTGCCACACAATCTTTCCTCCCAGTCGTCCGGCATCCGGCCCGATGTCGATGATGTAATCTGCTGCACGGATAATTTCCTCATCGTGTTCCACCACCACGACCGTATTGCCAAGTTCGCGCAATTCCTTTAGTACTTTGATAAGTCGTTGTGTGTCGCGACTATGCAGTCCGATACTTGGTTCATCCAGTATATATAAACTTCCAACCAGACTACTGCCCAAACTTGTCGCAAGATTGATACGTTGGCTCTCACCGCCCGAAAGTGTATTGCTCAAACGGTTCAGGGTAAGGTACGACAGTCCTACGTCCATTAGAAACTGCAAACGGTTATTGATTTCTACAAGCAATCGCTTTGCAATCACTGCATCATGTTCTGACAATTTCAGTTGTTTAAAGAAAACCTGCAACTCTGAAATAGGCATCTCTACTAATTCCGTAATGCTTCGTCCGCCCACTTTGACATAGTTTGCCTCTCGCTTCAGTCTCGTGCCATGACAGGTCGGACATATCTCCTTTCCACGATATCTTGATAGCATCACACGGTATTGTATCTTGTATTGATTCTCTCTCAACATGTCGAAGAATGCATCGATGCATGGCATGTCGGGATTCAGACGAACACCCGAAATACTGCTTACTTCACCATGCCACAGGAAATCCTTTTGCTCCTGCGTGAGGTTATAATATGGTTCGAAGATTGGGAAATTGTGCGCTGTGGCTATACGGCAGAACTCGTTCTTCCACGTACTCATTTTTTCGCCACGCCAACAGAACACTGCGCCGTCGTACACACTCAGTTCCTGGTTTGGAATGACAAGCGACTCATCAATACCCATAATCTTTCCGAATCCCTCACAAGTAGGACATGCACCGATGGGGGAGTTGAACGAAAACATATGCTCTGTTGGCTCCTCAAACGTCATGCCATCAGCTTCGAATGCCAGTGAGAAATGATGCAGTGTCTCCGTATGACTATTACCGTCTTTATCGAATGAGAGAAACTTCAGGATACATTGTCCTTCGCCTTCATATATTGCGGTCTCGCATGAATCCACCAAGTGGCTGATATTCGCTTTGTCATCTCGTACTGTCATACGTGAAATGATGAGGCATGTCCGCCCGTCAATAATATCTGTAAGCGAAAGACCCTGTTTGTCGTACGCTGCTATTTGCTCGGCCTCTGTTCTTCCGTTCCTACAAACCAGTGGACACAGCACCATGAAGCGAGTCCCTTCTGGATAACTCTTCATGCATTCGATGACATCTTCCTGAGTATTCTTCTTCACCTCTTGTCCGCTAATGGGCGAGAAAGTGTGTCCCACTCGCGCAAATAGCATTCGCAGATAATCGTATATCTCGGTTGATGTTCCTACCGTACTGCGAGGATTCCTGCTGACCACTTTCTGCTCGATTGCAATGGCAGGCGGAATCCCCTCGATAAAGTCACACTCGGGTTTTCCCATCCTTCCCATGAACTGACGTGCATAGGTGCTGAGGCTCTCCACATATCGGCGTTGACCTTCTGCATACAATGTGTCGAATGCCAATGAAGACTTGCCTGAACCGCTCACACCCGTGATGACCACGAATTTGTTGCGAGGAATCTCAACATTGATGTTCTTCAGATTATTGACGCGAGCGCCTTTGATAATGATTGAATCCATAGTAGGATGTTTCTGTATATGCGATGTTTATGAGTGCTGTAGATGCTCTAGGAACTTTATTCTATTTAAGAAGCTCCGCCATTTGCTGTTGTACTTCTTTTGCTTTTTCGGCAGCCACTTCTGCAAACCGTTCTGTGCTGTCTGCAAAGATGATAGCACGCGATGAGTTGACAATGAGACCACAGTCTTTCGTCAGACCATACTTGCACACTTCTTCTAGGCTTCCGCCCTGTGCACCGATGCCAGGA
Organism: uncultured Bacteroidales bacterium; assembly: GCA_902787555.1. Taxonomy (GTDB): domain Bacteria; phylum Bacteroidota; class Bacteroidia; order Bacteroidales; family Bacteroidaceae; genus Colivivens. The sequence goes on along the minus strand of CADAGO010000023.1, from coordinate 88,159 downwards.
ACCAAAAGGAAATGCTCAGGCACTACTTTGCGGATATCCTCAAACAGCTTTCCTTGCGTTGCTCCGACTACGTACATCATACGATCGGCATCTGCCCATTGTTGGCTTTGTCGTAGTACTTTTTCAAACAGACGCTCGCCTGTAGCATCCTCCGTTAATTGAAAATCATGACTGCCCTTGTTGCTTGTCAAAGCTAGTAAGATGACCCATTTATCAGGATACTCAAGAAATGGTGTCACACTATCTTCGCCCATATACGGAGCGACTGTTAGTGCATCGACACCCATCTCTTCAAAGAAACAACGAGCATACATCTTTGAGGTATTACCGATGTCGCCACGTTTCGCATCCGCAATGATGAGATGGTGGGGGTAGTTTTCGCGCAGATAGTGAATTGTCTTATCGAGGCTCTTCCATCCGTTAAGTCCGCCACACTCATAGAATGCCAGGTTTGGCTTGTATGCTACACAATACGGAGCAGTAGCATCAATGATGGCTCGATTGAAACTATAAATGGGATCTTCCTCATGCAATAAGTGCTGAGGAATCTTCTTGATGTCGGTATCTAATCCCACGCAGAGAAATGTCTGCTTTTCCTTGATTTCTTTGATAAGTTCTTGTCTGTTCATATTGTTTTTTATTATGGGGGGAGATGTCTTCTCCTCTTGACTTGCAAAGGTACGAAAAAAAACTAAATCACCAAAATGGAATAGTAACTTTTACGTTGCCTATACAAAAAAAGATTGCTTATCTCACGATAGGCAACCTCATACTAACCTTAAAATAAATCTAATACCATGAAAAACACGATGCAAAGATACGGAAAAACTTTAATACGAACAAATTATTTTAACATAAAAATGCATCGTTTATGTTGTCAAACATAATTTTTTACTCTATTCTACATATAATACTAGTCCTTTCAGGTATTCACCTTCGGGATGGAAGATGTTGATAGGATGGTCTGCAGGTTGATGCAACTGATGTAGAATTCGTACACTGCGTTTTGCTTGTGCAGCTGCCGTAAATACCGCTGTTCGGAAATTGTCCTTCGTCACTACTTGTGAGCAACTGAATGTGAAAAGGATTCCGCCTGGCTGTATCTTTTCGAATGCCTTTTGGTTGAGACGCGTATATCCTTTAAGGGCATTACGTAGGGCATCCTTATGCTTTGCAAATGCAGGAGGGTCGAGTATGATGAGGTCGTAGGGAGTCGTCATGTTGTCGAGAAACTTGAATGCGTCTTCTGCATAAGCCTTATGACGTGGGTCGTCTTGAAAGTTGAGTGCAACATTGGCATTTGTCAAATCAATAGCTTTTTGGGAAGAATCGACTGAATGCACGAGTTTGGCTCCTCCTCGCATGGCGTAGAACGAAAATCCACCTGTGTAGCAGAACATATTGAGTACGTTGCGATTATGAGCATAGTGTTCCAATAAACTTCGGTTCTCACGTTGGTCAACAAAGAATCCTGTTTTCTGACCTTTCAGCCAATCCACATGAAACTTGAGGCCGTTTTCGATAGCAATGTCTTCTGTGCTTCCACCAAGTAGGAATCCGTTTTCCTGTCCTAAGTCTGCTTTGAATGGGAGGGTCGTCTCCGATTTGTAGAAGATATTCTCTACGTTCTCGCCCAAAACTTGTTTCAATGCTTGAGCGATTATCATACGGTCAATGTGCATGCCGACAGAGTGTGCCTGCATCACAGCTGTCTTTCCATAAATATCGATGACGAGGCCAGGCAGATTGTCACCTTCTCCATGTACCAGACGGTAGGTGTTGTTGTCGGGATTTCCCACCAGACCAATACACTTACGGACATCATAAGCTGTAGTCAGGCGTTTCTCGTAGAAAGCCTGGTTGATAGGCTCCTGTTCGAATGACAGCACTCGCACCATGATGGAGCCAATCTGATAATGTCCTGTAGCAATGAATTCCTTGTTGTTGGAGTATACTTCCACCACTTCTCCCTCTTCGACGTCTTGGCTAAAAGAGCCGATTGCCCCAGAGAACACCCATGGATGGAATCTTTGTAGTGACTCTTCTTTTCCTCGTTTTAAATAGATTTTCTTCATGTCTTTGTTTCGCTTTGGGTTGTCAAACAACCTGGGTTTCTGATTCGTTTTCGCTTTTCGTAGTGATAATATGATAGTCACGACTATGGAGCAGTCGTTGTATTTCATCGTAAATGTGGATGCAAGCCCAGGCATCGAGTGCTGCGTAGGCCTTTTGGGCATCCGATAGGATGTCTGCTTCCCAATTGCTGAGTTGCTGCCGTTTACTGATCATCTTGCCAAAAAGGTTGGCGTAGATTTTCTGCAGGCTGTGATCCTCTATCCCAATGCGGCCTACCTCGTCTTGTATGTCAATGAATTTGCCCGATTTGTATTTCCGACGTAATTGTAGCATGTGAGTGTCGTCCTTCCAGGATAGTGCCACCTTAGTGATGCTTGTGTCCTCAAGCAAACGGACGATGGAGTTGGGCAGTCCCAATTGGTTAAGGCGGAATAGGAAACAAGTGTCGTATGTGGCTACCTGTAGCAATGCTACTTGATGAGAAACATTTCGTTTGAATGTCGGGCGTGTCTCGCTGTCGAATCCCAGGATAGGTTGCGACATCAGATAGTTTACGGCTTTCTCTGCATCACGTTCTGTAGTGATTGTGAAGATGCGTCCCCTGAATTCTTCCTTGGGAAGATTGGCAATTTGTTGTTTGTCGAATTTATTGTATATAGTCTTCGTCATCGATGTCGTTGAATGAATACTTCACTTCGTGGATAGCACGAAGTACGTTTACGAGTTTCTGACCCCAATCGGTCTTGAAGTTCTGGTTACACATTTCGAGTGCGCTCATCATTTCTTCTTCCACTCCTTGTTTATAAATATAAGCGAAGTTCTTGATGTCCTGATAGATATCAGCCAAGTTCTCGCTAATGGTCATGAGGATAGGCTCATCACTGTATTTCATGTCAGCAACAAACACATCAAGATAGTCGTCCTTGTCAGCCATGATAAGGGCGATGTTGTTGCGAATGATATTATAGTTCTCTTCTGTCACGTAGTCTGAAAGGACTTCGTCGGAGAAGGTTTCGTACTGAGGAAGCAGTGTCCCCTTGAGATAGAGTAGGGGGAGGAGCTTGCTCATTGTATCGATCAGCTCTGAGCGGCTGCGCTCTTCCAAATCTTCGAGATATGCGCAATACTGCACTGCTACTGTGACAAATTCCAGCACATCGCGCTGATATATGGGGTTGTTCTTTTCTTGCATTTTTTACTTATGGGACTTATGTGAAGTTAATGTCGCTAATGACAAAGGCTCCTACAGCATCGTTGAGACGTTTAACCAGTGATGTACGAGTCATCATGAGGTCGCTTTTCAATGCTGCCGACTTGATTTTCACGTAGAGCGTTTGGTTCTTGATGAACAGGTTACCGGTTTGGCGATTAATAGTCTCGCCCATCACCACAGGCCATGATTCAATGAGTCTGTGCTGATTGAGCGGTGTTTCCAGTCCTTGTTCTCGAAGAAATTCGTTCAGAAGGTTGGTGATTGATTCTGTCTTACTACGTTTCATGCTTCTTTTATTCGTTGATGACACCACCTTCGACAGTGAAGATTTTATAATCGCCTTGCGAACGTTCCAGGATTTTGTCGAGATTTTCGCGATTAGTGTCCGTGATAAACAATTGTCCGAATGCTTCGTCAGATGCCAGATTGATAATCTGTTCTACACGGTTAGCATCGAGCTTGTCAAAAATATCATCGAGCAACAGCAGTGGTGTGGTCTTGCTGCCTGTCTGTTTCAGGAAGTTGAATTGTGCCAGCTTCAGACTGATGAGGTACGTCTTGTTCTGTCCTTGCGACCCTTCCCGTTTGATAGGATAGTCGCCAAGGGTCATGACAAGGTCGTCTTTGTGAATGCCATGCAGACTATACCCCATGATACGGTCTTTTGCTCTGTCGCGTTGAATGACCTCAAGCAGCGGTCCTCGCTGACAATGACTGATGTACTCCAATCCTACTTTTTCGTGATTGCCTGAAATACGTGCATAATAATCTTGAAAGACAGGAATGAAATCGGTGATAAATTCGTTACGCAGTTTGAAAATCTGCTCCCCACAGCTTGCCATTACCTCTTCGTATGCATTCATAATCTCCACATCGGGTTCTTCCTCTTGCTTCAGGAGGGTATTGCGTTGCTGTAATGCAGCATTATGGCGCATCAGCAGATTGATATAGCTTGGGTTGTATTGTGATATCACAATATCCATAAATTTGCGGCGTTCGTCACTTCCCCCCAAGATGAGTTCATGGTCGTTGGGTGACACTAGAATCAGTGGTAGCAATCCGATGTGCTCCGATAACTTCGTGTAGGCTTTTTTATTGCGCTTGAACTGTTTCTTCTGATGCAGTTTCAGTCCACACGACACCTCTTCCTTGTTGCCATTCAGTTCGTACTGCCCTTGAATCATGAAGAACTCTTCGCCATGTCGCACGTTTTGTGAATCAATCGCATTTGTTGCACTTTTGGTGAACGAAAGGAAATAGATGGCATCTAGTACATTGGTTTTCCCCTCCCCATTAGTGCCTACAAAGCAGTTGATGTTGGGCGAGAAGTCCAGTTCGGCTTCCTTGATGTTTTTATAATTTAAGATGGTAATATGGTTCAGTGTCATGATGTCATTCGTATTGTATGGTGATTGTTTTCACCTCTTCTCCCATCTCTTTGATGCCTGCTTCTCGTGGGAAATAGACAGGCATGTCGGGCTGAATCGGAAGGATGCGTAGGGTGAGTCGGGTAGTAGATGCTGGCAGTCGCCATAATCCATATTGGAACTCACGGCCATTGTAGAAATTGTCATCGAGCAATGTATCGCCGTCATACAGACGGGCACAATCTCCGTAGTATTGGATACATAGCAGACCATTGTGGTCTGTAGGCAACTCTATAGTATAGGTGGCAGCCTTTCCAAAGTCAGCATCCGATGGTTCTTCTGCAGCCTTGTTAGCTCCGATAGTGATTGTCCTCGATGGGGCAGCCTCGCGCTCCTTATTATATTTTATAGTTGCTATCTGCTTTTTGTTCTCTATTTCTTTGAGGAACAGCTTTCCTGCAGTTTCTGCGTCAATCAGGAAAATATTCTTATAGACAGGGGCCGTGAGGCCTTTTGGCTTCACATTCTTCATCACTTTTCCTTCTATAGCTATCTCTGTGGGGATGCCAGCTATCTGTTGCAGATAGATTTTCCCCTCGCGATGTGCCACTAATTGAGCGGTAGCATAGCGGATGCCATCGATATTGACAGGGAAAATACAGGCAGTCTTGGCTGGTATGGTGATGGGTTTCTGAGGGAACTTCGCTCCACATACTTCGAATTGCACGCCTGTCTTGGCTTTCAGGTCTTGGAATCGTTCGTAGTTGTTGATGAAGACAAATGCGCTACCATCCTTTTCTCGGTACGACCATCGGAGGAAAGAGTCGTCTCCCTGCCGTATGTCCTGTGGATTGGGATAGACAGCTTCCATCGGAGCCAATATCGATGCGTAGTCGTGGATGAAGAGATGGAGTTTGCGAAGCAGATAGTAATGCGGATTGCGCTGCCCGAACTCATTGAGGGGTGCTTGGAAGTCGTATGTCTTCACAGGCAGGTCGTTGTAGTTGGTAGCTACGGTCCGCTGGGTTTCGTTCAGATACGTCAGTTTGCCTTCGGGGTTTGTACCTCCGTGATACATGTAATAGCCCAAGAGATTGCTACCGCTTCCCAGTTTCACGATGGCCATTGAATAGGCATCCTCCGGGTAGAGATAGACACGTCGATGATAGGATGTCATCATACCGCCACCCAGTTCGCAAGTAAAATAAGGGTATTGGCTGACTTTCTCCTGCGACCCGTTTGCATCGTATGTCAGTTGTTCGCTGGCAATAGCAGTCGAGGAACGTCCCTCGTGGAAGTTGAATGCTTTGTAATAGTCGCCAGCTCCTTCCTTCGTACTCCTGTCCCAAAAACCGTCGGCATAGTCGCCATAGAGGGGAATCATTTCGCCGAAGGGTACAGGGCTGCTGAGTTCAGGCCATCCTGTGCGTGTGTAAAACGGAAGGTCGAAGCCGATTCTCTTGGCGATGTCTTTCAGTGCCATGAGATAGGAACCTCGTCCGCGGTATTCATTGTCGAATTGTGCAGCGATGACCGGACCTCCGTCTTTCCATTGAAGTCCCTGCACTTGGGTGAATATCTGGCGGTAGAAGCGTTCTGTTAATGAAAGGAACAGTTTGTCTTCGCTACGTGTACGGCACCCTTTGGTGAACACCCAGTCGGGGATTCCTCCATTGCGTACTTCTCCATGACAGAATGGCCCGATGCGAATCACTACAGGTAATTGCGCCTCCTTGCAAATCTCTAGAAATGAGCGCAGGTTGCGCTGTCCGCTCCAGTCATATTGCCCTTCGATTTCCTCAATATGGTTCCAGAATATGTAGCAGGCAATGATGGTGATGCCTCCTTCTTTCATCTTCATCACCTCTTCTTGCCATTCATCGGCAGGAATACGTGAATAATGCACCTCACCCATCGCAGGAATCACACGTTTGTTTCCGAAGATAAGGCTATGGGCATCCCATCGCACGTCGGCACCCAATGTGATGTCTGTTTGCCCCCAAGCCGACTGGATGCAAATCATGAGAAGAAATGTGATGAGGATTCGTGTCATTATAAGTACTTTTTGCTTTTTGCTTTGCAAAGTTAGTAAAAAGATTGAAAAATGAAGAGCGAAAAAATAAAAAAAAGAGGAAATTGTAAAAAATGTTCATTGTTCAATGTACGATGTTCATTTTTTTTGTAACTTTGCAGCACGTTTGCGGTAATAGCTCAGTTGGCAGAGCGTTGGCTTCCCAAGCCGAAGGTCGCGGGTTCGAGCCCCGTTTACCGCTCATCAACTTATAAATCGCTATAAGCTATGCTCATAACCACCATTATCATTGTTGCCATTGTGCTTGTAGGCTGTATTGCGATGAGTTCCATACAGATCAGTCATATCAACCGTGCTGCTGTTGCTATGTTCTGTGGAGTCAGTGCATGGGTTGTGTATATGCTTCATGGGTCGGACTTCCTCAATCTGATGGGATATCCCGACTACCAACTGATAGGGCAGGTAGACGACTATATAGCGACGAATGTGATTGTCAAGTATATCAATGAGGCTTGTCAGGTTATCCTTTTCCTCATTGCCACAAATACCATTGTTGAGATTATGAACAACAATGGGGTTTTCGATTCGCTGATACGTTGGTTGCGTACGCGCAATAGCAAGTTGTTCCTTTGGGAACTGTCGCTCCTCACCTTTGCCATTTCTGCGAATGTCGACAACCTCACTACGGTGGTACTGATGATGACCATCATGGATCAGATTGTCAGTTCGCGTCAGCAGAAGATTATCTATTCGTGTGTCATCCTCATATCAGCCATCCTTGGTGGTTCGTTCACGGTGATTGGCGACATGACCTCGCTGATGTTATGGGTACATGGTGTCGTGACGCCTTCTGCCTTTGCTGGCGGGCTGATTCTTCCCGTATTGACGAGTCTTTGTGTGTTCAATCTGCTGGCTTCTCGTTTGCTGGTGGGTAGGGTAGAGGTGTCTTCGTTCTTGGGTCGTTACGATGGTGACGACTCGTTGCTGAAGCCTTGGCAGAAGCTATTGCTCCTGTTTATCGGTATTGCAGGTCTTTGGTCTATCCCTACGTTCCACAATGTCACCAAGCTTCCTCCTTTCCTGGGTGCACTTTGTGTGCTGGCACTGATATGGTTGCTTGAGAGTGCCTTCACGTTCAAGCGCAATGGTAATCGATTGTTCATTCAGCATAAGTATATCCGCAACACGGAATTCATCGGCATGCGTCTCATCCTTTATTTTTTGGGTGTGTCGCTTATGGTGGGAGCGTTGGTTGAGTGTGGAGCATTGAAGTTTGTCAGCGATTTGCTGGCAACGCATATTCATAATGTGTATGTTTATGGTGCCATCATCGGAGGCATCTCAAGTCTCATCGACAACATTCCGTTCGTCATGGTGGGACTGAACCTATTTACGCAAGATGCGCAGCAGGTAGGGTCGGAGTTTGTTCAGAATGGCGCTTACTGGCAGCTGCTGTCGTTCTGTTCGGCTATGGGAGGCTCGCTCCTGTATGTCGGTACGCTGGCAGGGCATGCTGTGTCGGAAGTGTCGAAGATTAGCCTTGCCTGGTATATCCGCAACATCTTCTGGAGAGTGCTCTTGGCTTGGCTCATTGGCTTGGGCGTTTTTTATCTAACACATTGATTTACAATGGAAAAAAACAGATGGGGAATCATATATGGCTCGCATGCAGGCTTGAAGAAGTCGGCGAAGCGATGGGTCGCCATCCGAAAATATATAGAGAAGCGGGGCGTTCAGTACGACTTTGTGCAGTCGGAAGGCTACGGTTCGGTGGAGCGTCTGTCGAAAATGCTCTGCGACAACAACTATCACACCATCGTCGTGGTGGGTAATGACTCAGCGCTGAACGAGGCCCTGAATGGTATCTGCCGTTCAGAGTCGCTGCCCGATGACTTTGCCTTCGGACTCATTCCGAATGGTATCGGTAACGATTTCGCGCGTTTTTGGGGTGTGGGAGTCGATGACTATAAACGTACTGTTGATCGCATCATTGAGCGTAAGACCCGTATCATCGATGTGGGCGTGTGTGTATATACCGACGAGGACAATGTACCCGTACGCCGCTACTTCCTCAACTGTGTGAACATAGGTCTGGGTGCCCGTCTGATTGACATCACCAGCAAGGCCACCCGTCTCATGGGGTCGAAGCGCCTGTCGGTCATTCCTGTAGCAATTGCCAATGTGTTCGAACGCAAGTCGTTCAACGTGCATATCAAGGCTGAGACCGAAGACATCCAGGGCGAGGTAATGTCCATCTGTATCGGCAACTGTATCGGCTACGGACAGACACCTAATAGTGTGCCCTACAACTTTATGCTCGACGTATCAGTCGTTACCCGTCCCAAATGGTGGCAGCTGCTCGAAGGTTTCTACCTGCTCGGCAAGGGTAAGTTCCTCAACTATAAGAACGTACATCCTTATCGTGTGCATAAGGTCGAGGTGATGGATGCAGGTAAGGCAAAGGTGTCGCTCGACGGTTGCATCCTTGATGCCAAGAACCTCACCCCGATGCGAGTGGAGATAATGCCCGAATATCTGAATTATATTATCTGATACCCCCCTCCCCCGACCCTAATCTTCTCCCTTTGGGGGGAGATAAGATGCCGAAGATTTCAAAGGCAGCATGGGAGAAACTTGCCCTCGGCTCACAGTTCAGCAGAAACTATGTGTTTTTATCGCGGAACTATGAGAAAAAGTTGTGAAAAAGTTTGGAAACAGGGAAATAATTCGTATCTTTGCAGTCGAAACGACCACTCAAGCCGATGAGTACCTTTCCCCGAGTGTCGGAGACGACCACTCAAGCCGATGAGTACCTTTCCCCAAGTGCCGGAAACGACCACTCAAACGAATGAGTACCTTTCTCCGGGTGTCGGAAACGACCACTCAAACGAATGAGTACCTCTCTCCGAATGTCGGAGACGACCACTCAGGCAGATGAGTGCTCAAGCCGAAAATAAATCTTTTTTAACTCTTAAACAATTATCATTTATGCTTTCAAACAAAAACCAAGCTCAAGTGTATGGTGCTATCGAACGTAAGGGCAATAGCTATCATGTGAATTTCTATCTGCGCGTCTCGTCGCGCTTCGCTAATTTCTTTACTGCACAGAATCCTGCCCCTGCACGCGTTGCTGCTCAGTTGGCGTGTTTCAACGCTGCCATTGCCGCAGAGGACGGTTTTTTCAAGATTTCAACAAAGAGCGACCTGACTCCGCTCATTCAGGAATGGGATACGAAGCGCGACAACAACACTTCGAGTCTTCGTGCCATGGCCCAGGCTTTCGCCCTGAATCCGGCTGATGCCCAGAAGCAGGCCGACGGCCAGCGGGTGCTCGACCTGATGCGCCACTATGCGCTGAGCAACGACGACAACTATGAGAACCAAGGCAGCAAGACTTTGCAGTTCTGTCAGGCCATCGACGGCTCAACTACCAACACTGCCGCCATTACTAACATCGGCGCCACGGCATTCTACCAAGGACTGAAAGAGGCCAACGAGCAATGCCGTGCACTGATAGACCAGCGCAACCTTGAGCGCTCGGAGGCGCCCCAGCAGACGATGGTGGACCTGCGTGCCAAGACCGAGGCCGAATACCGTGACCTCATTTTCATCACCAATGCCTACGCCATGACCAACGACGATATTCATGCCTGGGACCCCCTGCTCAACGTGCTCAACGAGGACATCAACTACTACGAAAAGACGGTATTTGCCGGCAACGGCAGTAGCAGCGGCAACAATGGAGGCAATAGCGGAGAAGGCGGTGACAACGGCGGCAGCGGTGACAACAGTGGCGACACCCCGGACACCCCGGATACCCCGGATAACCCCGATAATCCGGGCACTCCGGATAATCCGGAAATTCCGGAAACTCCGGAGACTCCTGACACCCCCGACAACCCGGGAGGCGGCGACAATCCGCCGGTGACCGATCAGAATTAGCCCCAACCTCTCCCTAACCCTCCCCTCAAGGGAGGGAACCTAAGGAGAGGGGCTGACAAATGAAATAGACTGGACGAGAGTTCGCCTGAGGGCGCAATGGGGTTCCATTGTAACCGAAAAGCGGTGAAACAGATGACAAAAAGAAAACATATTTGCGCGTAACAGCCTAATGACCAATTTGGGTTAAAATAGGGTGGAGGGTTGGCGGATGATGCTTTGTCGCGCCTGCTGGAGTTTCTTCTTTGGGTCTTTCCAGAATCTCACGCCAAAGTCGACGCTGATGGTGTGGATACTGGCGGTAAAGTCCTCGCTCACCACGCTGTAGCGGTAGTTGATGCCCATGACAGCGGTGCCCATGTAGAAGCGGAAGTCGGCTCCGATGCCAAGTGTGGTGTAGGTGTGTCGATAGTAATCGGCTATCATGGGGATTTCGAACCTGCATGTGCCGATGCCGAAATTGGGCGAGACGACCATTCCGTTCTCATCGTTGGCAAAGGTGAAGGCATATCCTGCAGCAAAGCCTTGGAAGGTGAAGTGGCTCTTGGTGAACGAATGGTTGTAGTCGAGATAGAGGTTGCGATAGGTGATGCTGGCGTCGAAGCCGAAATCGTGGTTGGTGCCTTTGGCATATTTCATGGGGATGTGCGACAGCGTGACGTTGGGGCCCACACTGACGGTGAAGGGCGACTGCTTGGGCTTGCGGAAACGCCATCGTGAGCCATGCTCGATGCCGTATTCTGCCGCGTAGGCTTCCAGCTCTTCTGGGGTCATGTTGCGGTAGTCGCGCGCCTGTGCTGAGGCTTCGACGGTAGCAAAGAGGGTGAGCAATATGAAGATGATTGCTTTCATAACGATTGCCTTTTGGAGGATTTACGTTGCAAATATACACATTATTTATTATTATATGACTATTTTTACATAAGAAATGCTTTTTCTGTGGAAAAATGATGGTTAATCCGCCAAAATGTTGTAAATTTGCAGTTCGAAATTGCATAAAAGGAAAATGAAACATCAGTTACGTAGTGCAGTTTGCACAGAGGGTCGCCGCATGGCAGGAGCAAGAGCGCTGTGGGTGGCCAACGGAATGAAACGCGAACAATTCGGCAAACCAATCATTGCTATAGTCAACTCATTTACACAGTTTGTGCCCGGTCACACACATTTGCATGAGGCGGGTCAGATTGTGAAGGCCGAAATCGAGAAGATGGGTTGCTATGCAGCAGAGTTTAACACCATCGCCATCGACGACGGTATTGCTATGGGTCACGACGGAATGCTCTATTCGCTGCCAAGTCGCGACATCATTGCCGACTCGGTGGAGTATATGGTCAATGCGCACAAGGCCGATGCGATGATTTGCATCTCGAACTGCGATAAGATTACTCCGGGCATGTTGATGGCTGCCATGCGACTGAATATCCCTGCCGTATTCGTGAGCGGCGGACCAATGGAAGCTGGCAAATATAAGGGCGAGAACCTCGACCTGATTGCTGCAATGGTGAAGGGTGCCGACCCGACCGTGAGCGACGCAGAACTGGCAGAGGTGGAAGACCGTGCCTGCCCTGGTTGCGGATGTTGCTCGGGTATGTTTACGGCAAACTCGATGAACAACCTCACGGAGGCCATCGGACTGAGTCTGCCTGGCAACGGAACCATCCTTGCAACTCATGCTAACCGCATTGAACTCATGAAAGCAGCAGCACGTCAGGTGGTGAAGAATGCCTTCGCCTATTATGAGGACGGCGACGAAAGCGTGTTGCCTCGCAGCATCGCCACTCGTCAGGCTTTCCTCAACGCCATGACCCTCGACATTGCCATGGGTGCTTCGACCAATACGGTGCTTCACCTCCTGGCAGTAGCGCAGGAGGCAGAAGTGAATTTCACGATGGCCGACATTGATGCCCTGTCGCGCAAGACTCCGTTCCTTTGCAAGCTGGCACCAAACTCCCAGAAATACTCCGTACAGGAGTGCGGACGTGCAGGTGGTATGCTCAACCTGCTTGGCGAACTTGCCAAGGGCGGATTGATTGACACAAGCGTGAAGCGTGTGAATGGTGCTACGTTGGCTGAAGATATAGAGAAGTACTCGATTCTGAAAGACAATATCGACCCAGAGGCTAAGCGCATCTACAGCAGTGCTCCTGCTGGTAAGTTCTGCAACCAACTGGGTGTACAGAATACCAACTACGAAACCCTCGACACTGACCGCGCGAACGGTTGTATCCGCGATATCGAGCATGCCTACACCAAGGACGGTGGTATGGCCATCCTCTTTGGTAACATCGCTCAGGACGGTTGCGTGGTGAAGACCGCAGGTGTGGACGAAAGCATCTGGAAGTTCGCAGGTCCGGCTGTTGTCTTCGACTCACAGGAAGACGCTTGCGAAGGTATCCTCGGCGGCAAAGTAAAAGCTGGCGATGTGGTGGTCATCACCCACGAAGGTCCAAAGGGTGGCCCAGGTATGCAGGAGATGCTCTACCCAACCTCATACATCAAGTCGATGCACCTTGGCAAGGAATGTGCCCTGATTACCGACGGACGTTTCAGCGGCGGTACCAGCGGACTGAGCATCGGACACATCTCGCCCGAAGCAGCCAACGGCGGCAACATCGGCAAGATCGTAGATGGCGACATCATCGAGATAGATATTCCGAACCGCTCCATCAACGTTCGCCTCAGCGACGAGGAACTGGCAGCACGCCCACAGCAGCCATTGCGCCGCAACCGCGTGGTCAGCAAGTCCCTGAGAGCCTACGCACAGAGTGTTAGTAGTGCTGATAAAGGTGGAGTGAGAATCATTGAATAAAAAAGACCCACCCCCTTACCCCTCCCTGGGAGTGAGGGGAGTGGTTTCCAATAATAAAAAGAATATGGAAAAGATAACAGGAGCAGAGGCGTTGATGCGTTCGTTGTTGAACGAAGGGGTGGAGACCTTGTTCGGATATCCGGGCGGTGCCATCATGCCTGTCTACGATGCTCTTTACGATTATACCGACCGACTGAACCATATCTTGGTTCGTCATGAGCAGGGTGCCGTTCATGCTGCACAAGGCTATGCACGTGTGTCGGGAAAGGTGGGATGTGCCATCGTGACCTCAGGTCCAGGTGCTACGAACACCATCACAGGTGTGGCTGATGCCATGATTGACTCTACGCCGATGGTTGTCATCTGCGGTCAGGTAGGTGTTGCCATGCTGGGTACCGATGCGTTCCAAGAGGTCGATGTGGTGAATGTGACCAACCCAATCTCGAAGTGGAGCTATCAGATTCGCCGTGCCGAAGATGTGGCGTGGGCCGTAAGCCGTGCGTTCTATATTGCTCGTACAGGCCGTCCAGGTCCAGTGGTGCTCGACTTTGCCAAGAACGCCCAGACGGGAATGGTGGAGTACAAGCCCGAGAAAGTGGACTTCATCCGCAGCTATCAGCCTGTTCCGACGATGAACGAAAAGGCTATTGAGGAAGCTGCCTATCTCATCAATCATGCCGACCGTCCATTGCTCTTGGCAGGACAGGGCATCGAGCTGGGTAACGCTCATCAGGAGTTGCTCAACCTCATCGAGAAGGCCGACATCCCTGTGGGCTGCACGCTCTTAGGACTTTCAGACCTGCCATCCGACCATCCGCTGAATGTGGGTATGCTGGGTATGCACGGAAACCTCGGACCGAACGTACAGACCAACCAATGCGACCTGCTGATTGCTGTCGGAATGCGATTCGATGACCGTGTGACGGGTAACCTCAACACCTACGCAAAGCAGGCGAAGGTCATCCATTTCGACATCGACCCAAGCGAGATTAATAAGAACGTGAAAGTGGACCTCGCTGTCCTCGGAGATTGCAAGCAGACGCTGGCAGCTGTGACAGAGAAAGTACACAAGATCAAGCATACTGCATGGGTGGATTCATTCAAGCCTTATGCAGAAAAAGAATATGAGAAGGTCATCGACAAGGCCATCCATCCAAAGGAAGGACCGCTGTTGATGGCAGAAGTAATCCGCAAGGTGAGCGAAGCATCAAAGAACGAGGCTATCCTTGTGACCGATGTGGGGCAGAACCAGATGTTTGGTTGCCGCTACTTCAAGTTCACCAAGAGTCATAGTGTGGTGACTTCGGGCGGATGTGGTACAATGGGTTTCGGACTTCCTGCAGCTATCGGAGCTACTTTTGGCGCTCCTGACCGTACTGTTTGCCTCTTCGTAGGCGACGGAGGTCTGCAGATGACTATTCAGGAACTGGGAACCATCATGGAGCAGAAGTCGCCCGTGAAGATTATCCTGCTCAACAATAACTTCTTGGGAAATGTACGTCAGTGGCAGGCGATGTTTTTCAATCACCGCTATTCATTCACTCCGATGGACAATCCCGACTTCGAGCTCATCGCCAAGGCATACAATATCCCTGCTGCTACGGTGACTGAGCGCGAGAAGTTGGATGCAGAGATTGAGAAGATGCTCACCACTGATGGTCCGTACCTCTTGCAGTGTGGAGTGCTTGAAGAAGATAACATCCTGCCGATGACGCCTCCAGGTGCCAACGTGGACGAAATGATTTTGGAAATATGAAACAGAACGATTGTGATAAATGCGGAAAGTGCAAGGACAAGGCTGAGAAGGACCTGAGCCTCTGCGAACATCTCTATACCATATTGATATATTCAGAGAACGTGCCAGGTCTGCTGTCTCAGATTTCTGCCATCTTCACTCGCCGACAAGTAAATATCGAAACCCTCAACGTGTGTGCGTCGAGTACGCCTGGAGTGCATAAATACACGGTGGTTTGCTGCTGTACCGAGTCGATGGTCATCATGCTGACAAAGCAGATAGAGAAGCGTATCGATGTGTTGCAGGCTCGCTACTATACCGACGACGAGATTTTTATCAACGAAACATCGCTGCTGAAGATAGCTACTCCAATCATGCTCGAGGATGCCCGTGTGTCGGAGGCCATCCGTGAACACAATGCACGTATCATCGAGGTAAACCCTACGTATGCTACGGCGGAGAAGACAGGTTCGACCGAAGAGATTCTCTCACTCTACAATACCCTCAACGACATGGGTGCTGTGCTGCAGTTTGTCCGCTCAGGACGCATCTGCATTACAAAGAGCAAGGCAGAACACCTTGATGAGTTTATCGCTCGACGTGAGAAGGAGAGAGGAAAATAGAAAACGAATTATTATCATTATATTAAAACAAAAAACTATGGCAAAAATGAATTTTGGCGGCGTTATCGAAGAAGTGATGACCCGCGAAGAGTTTCCATTAGAGAAAGCTCGTGAAGTATTGAAAGACGAAACAATCGCAGTAATCGGCTATGGCGTACAGGGTCCTGGTCAGGCTTGTAACCTCCGCGACAACGGTTTCAACGTAATCGTAGGTCAGCGTCAGGGTAAGACATTCGAGAAGGCTAAGGCTGACGGATGGGTACCAGGTGAGACACTCTTCTCAATTGAAGAAGCTGCTACCAAAGGTACTATCGTGATGTGTTTGCTCTCTGATGCAGCAGTGATGTCAGTATGGCCAACCCTCAAGAACTGCTTGCAGCCAGGCAACGCATTGTATTTCTCACACGGATTCGCCATTACTTGGAACGACCGCACAGGATGTGTTCCTCAGAAGGACATCGACGTTATCATGGTTGCTCCTAAGGGCTCAGGTACTTCACTCCGTACAATGTTCCTCGAAGGTCGTGGCCTGAACAGCTCATACGCTGTCTATCAGGATGCAACAGGCAAGGCCCTCGAGCGCACATTGGCTCTCGGTATCGGTATCGGTTCAGGTTACCTGTTCGAGACTACTTTCCAGCGCGAGGCTACATCTGACCTTACAGGTGAGCGTGGTTCACTGATGGGTGCTATCCAGGGATTGCTCCTTGCACAGTACGAAGTGCTCCGTGAGAACGGTCATTCTCCATCAGAGGCTTTCAACGAAACTGTAGAAGAGCTGACTCAGTCGCTCATGCCTCTCTTTGCGCAGAAGGGTATGGACTGGATGTATGCAAACTGCTCTACTACCGCTCAGCGTGGTGCCCTCGACTGGTTCCCTCGCTTCCACGATGCCATCAAGCCAGTTGTTGAGCAACTCTATGCAAGCGTGAAGTGTGGTAACGAGGCTCAGATCAGTATCGATGCTAACTCAAAGCCAGACTACCGCGTAGGTCTCGAGAAGGAACTTGCTGCTCTCCACGATTCTGAGATGTGGCGTACAGCTGAGGTCGTTCGTCAGCTTCGTCCTGAGAACAACTGATAATAACAAATAAGGAGTTTCAACCGAAACTCCTTATTTGTTTTACTTAACTGATTTTAATTGATTTGCAATTGCCTTCATACCTGCAATCGAGGGATGTCCTCCCTTTTTGTCGATGTCGTGTAGTTCGACGAGTTTGACGTTATAATGTTTACAAATCTCGCGAACTGATTCGTTGACTTCGTTCTTCAACTCAGAGTTGAGAATGAAGATGATTTGAGTGTTGAGATAGCGGTTAGTCATGTAGTTGAGCATATAGGCCATAGCAGGGCGGAAGGAATAGAGTTCTTGTTTCGTCCAGTTCTCGTATTTGTACTCGCCGATTGGGGAATTGGCCCATGCGTCATTGGTACCACCGAAAATATAAATGATATCGGGGGCGCCGCCAAGATTGTCCATGCGGGCGATAAACGAGTTGTGCTTGACGTCTGCGCGGTTGTAGCCTGTGTTGCAGATGGTGGACCCCGAGAACGAGTTGTTCTTCAGCAGGCGCCAGCCTTTGGCTTTGATGAGCTGATGCCACCAAGTTTGGGTGACACTTGTGACATCGGTTTGCGTACGAGGTGTACCATCGAAATACCAAACATAGTTGGTGTCGGGCTCGAGGTAGTGTTCGTACGTGCTATAAGAGTCTCCAAGTATGGAAACGGTCTTTACTTGAGCATTGGCGGTCAGACCAATGGCCATCATGAAAATGGCAATGAGGATTTGATTTGTTTTCATGCTATACTTTATATTTATGCGTCATCTTCTTCAGGGTCTTGGTTGAGATTGTCGTTGATAGGCTCAGTGTCGATGGTCTCTACAATCGAGGTGGCGATACTGCCGCTACGGTCGATGGCGATGCCAATGGAGTAGCTGATGTCGGATGTCTCGTCAGGGTCACCCACAACAGCGATGAAATAGAAGCGGTCGTGCTTGTCCTGCTGCATATAGTTGAAATTGAAGCCTGCGAGGACAGATCGCTTATAATCGCCAGCCGGGATGAGATTGCTGAAAGATTGCTTGGTGAATGTGTGTTCAAACACCGTTTCCTGTCCACAGTGGATAAGCAACAGTACTGAATTGTCGTGGTAGCGATAGCCCTCAGCCGTAGTAACTACAGGCAAGGAAGGATCGTTCTGGAAAGCAAATTCGTAGTCATACTTCGTGCCACTGACTTCTATGGTGCCATCGAGATTGTACTCCGTCATATCGTTGATAGCCGATATTTTTGGGCCTGTTGCCACAATAGTATCAGGATTGTTCTTCTCGGTCTTGTTACCGACGCAGCTAGTGAAAGCTATTATTGCCACGGCGATGCTGATTATGATAGCTGTTTTTCTCATGTTTTGTATGATTTGTGACGCAAAGTTACAAATAATTATGAATTATGCATTACGAATTATGAATTATTTATTATCTTTGCATGTCTTTTAATTAATACCCATATGAAACGAACGATTTTATTTGCAACAATGCTTGCAGGCGTCCTGATGGCTCAGGCACAGATTCCTTATGTATATGATAAGGAGTATTCTGGAAAAGAGTTTAAAATGAAGCCAGTCGTAAAACCAGAAGAGTTACCTTTGATTGAGAAACTACCCGACCCATTCAAGTTCCAGAACGGAAAGCGTTCTACCGACTTCAAGGACTGGGAACAGCATCGCTATGAGATTTCTCAACTGTTCCAGCAGTACGAGATAGGTATGCGTCCTGTATTGGAAGCAGGCAACCTAAAGGCGGTGATTGAAGATCAGGCACCAGCCCCAGCCGGTGGCAATCGTCCTGGTGGCTTTGGAGGTTTTGGTGGCGGCTTCGGTGGCTTTGGAGGTTTTGGTGGCGGTGCTCCCGACGAAACCATTGGTGAACGCAAGCAACTGAAGGTGACCGTGAAGCACAATGGTCAGGAATTGCTGCTGACAGCTCAGATTCAGTATCCGAAGGAGGCAAAATATCCTTGCCCTGCATTACTTGGTGTATCTAATACATTACCTACCCGTTTCTTCACCGGTCGTGGATGTGCTATCGTGAACATCGATGTGTTTGCTGTTACTCAGCACACACAGAAGCGTGGCACGGAACCCATCAACAAATTGTATCCTGAACTTGAGGCTAACGGCTCTTATTGCTTCTGGGGTTGGTGCGTATCACGCATCATCGATGGTTTGCAGCAGTTAGGCCCAAGCAAATCTAAGATTGATACTAAGCACTTGGCTATCTCTGGATGTTCATGGGCAGGCAAATGTGCATTGTATTGTGGAGCTTTCGATGAGCGTATCGCTTTGGTTATTGCTCATGAGCCAGGAGGTGGAGGTGTCGCATCATGGCGTTATAGCGAGACTTTGGGTAACGTGGAGCGTAGTTTCAATACGAATGATTCTTGGTTCTTTGCTAACATCAAAACTGACTACGCTAATGAGAAGATTGCTCGTATGCCAGTAGACCATCATGAACTCGCAGCGATGGTTTGTCCTCGTGCATTGCTTTACTTCGGTAATACCGATTACGAGTGGCTTGCCGATGAAAGTGGATATGTCAGCATCAATGCAGCCAAGGAAGTATGGAAGACATTCGGTATAGCTGACCGTGTAGGTTATAGCATCAGCGGCGGACATGGCCACTGCCAGCTCCCTGAGGCTGAATATCCTTATCTTGAGGCATTCATCGACCGATTCTTGCTCGATAAGCATGATGTCAAGACTGAGATTGCCAACGCTCCGAAGTTTAAGGATGTCGATTGGAAGTCTTGGATAGCAGACTGGAAATAATTCTTATTGTTGAACGGCACGTTCCGGTGGGCCCGGGCGTGCCTTTTTTTATGTTTTCATCATGAAAAACTTTTGGTTGCTTCTTTTCGCTGTTGCTTTCGCGCTCACTTCGTGCGAGAACAATCATGTCGACCCCGACTGGACACAGACTATCGACTCGGCGTCAATTGTCATTCCGCCTCCAGTGGCGCGTGAATTGTTTGTCTCAGTGACTGTAGACCTCGATCTGACGATTGACCGCGTAAACACCGGTGTCAATATGACTCCGATTACTCCGACTTTGCATGAAGGAGATCGTGTTTACATCTTTGCCATCCCGAAATCGGATCCTATCTATCGCATGACTGGCTATCTCACGATGGTTTCTGGTACGCTCGCGTCCGATATGCGTAGTGCACAGTTTGCCGGCTCCTTATATGTTTATAAAGGAGGCCAGCCTTCGTCCGACATGCCGTTCCGCTCGGATAACTATCTCGATGAGTGTCGTGCAGAAGTTCATATTGTCCCTGCGAGTATGAAAGACGGCTTTTTCCTCACCTCTGCTTCAAATATCTATTCCTATAATTTGGGTATGAGCTTCATGCAAGGCAGTGGTTGTGTTGAGCGACTTATTAACCAGGCATTGCCGATTCGTAGTGAAACATACGATGCGCAGTCGCGACAATTTAGCGCGTTCTATTCTTCGCCAATCCTTCGTTTAGAGGTAAAAGGCCTGCCTTATGGCGAGTATTCTGTTACGTTGGGTACGACACGCGAGGATATTGAAACGGCAACCGTTACTTATGCTCAGGTTTGCAATCTTGGCAATAGTTGCACATACATGCAGCGATTGTCCGTATCCAGAACTGGTGATGCTGTGTTTGCTGTGTCTTACCCATCATCGCGAAACACTGAGCATATCCTTCTTGGCATACAAGGACTAGCACCCAATCCAGAATTTGGCTTCTATGTGGGACGTACGCAACTCAAAAACAATGCAAACTACATCGTTTCAGTTGATTCCCGCATCGATTAAAATAGGGTAGTGTAAAAAAAATAGGGCCAATACCCTATTTTTTTTGCTTTGCTCGGAACTCATCCAATTGCTTGAAACAATGGCGGTCAATAATTTCTTCTAACTTACGGTCGTGATTGCGACGAATCGTGCAACTTTTGCCTCCGAATTCCATTAATTCTCCATTCTCTGCCGTGTATGGGTTCCATGTTGGAATTCCTTCGCAATTAGGATTGCCGTCATGAGCAAAAGATGCCCAAGAAGATGACATCAAATCTGCCCAACGTTTGTTTTCCGCTACACATTCCGTAGACAATTGGTTTTCGTAATGATGTAATACGTCAAAACAATATTTCAATTCGGCACCGTGCACACTTCCTTTTGGCCGATTTGCAGTATCTTTCTCAGTTACGGTAAACATATAGACGTATGTGTTGGCAGCACGTTTTCCACCGATGGCATCGGCTGTGATGATGGTCTTGGGCCGGAACAGCCAGTCGATGCAAAGCCAGTCTTGAGGTGTACTTTCTGGATAGACTTCCTTAAATGTCTTGATGTAAGTCTCTGTCTCGTCTTCGAACGTGCGCTGCAACTCAGTGCTGGCATTCTCCAAAGTGATTTCTTGCCCATAGCGAACACGTTGCAATTCGTTAAATGTCGTACCAATCATAATTGGAATATTGTCGCTGAAACTCGGGAAAGCTGGTTGGAACGGCTGCTGGACCATGTCAACATCATCGGGGGTGGGACCGAAACCCCACATCATCGGAGTGCCAGGCCGACGTGTCCCAATGCTTGCTGCCATCGCACGCTGACCAGCGGCATATAGGTCTGCATACGGCACGTCCTTGATTTTATCAACATCTTTCTTTGCGATTCCAAGCTCCTGAAGTACAGCCTCTCCTAGTTCTTCTGTCATCAGTTTCGTATTTACGTTCAGGATTGTTCCGCTCATGATGATTGCCTTATGGAAAAGTCCGCGTGCTGGTGGCATGCACAGCAATGTGCCGACTTTTCCTCCTCCACCTGATTCTCCGAAGATAGTCACGTTGCCGGGGTCGCCACCAAAATTACGTATGTTGTCACGCACCCATTGTAGAGCCTGAACGATGTCAAGCATGCCCGCATTGCCCGAATGACGATATCGCGGACCGCATGTTGAAAGATCCAAGAAACCGAGAATGTTTAAACGATGATTGACGCTCACCACTACAACGTCTTTCTTGGCAAGACACATGCCTGGGTCCCATGCACTTGTACCACTGTCGAAACCACCGCCATGAAGCCACACCATTACTGGCTTGAGTTTCGGAGCCACATATGTATCCCCCTTCCGCTGACGTTCATTAGGAGTTGTCCACACATTCAGCACGCAGCATTGTTCGCTCATCTCGTTCTCGTTCGTCGAATTCCTGCCCCCTTGCATTGCCTGTGGTCCCCAATGGTCACATACCTTAATTCCTGTCCAACTCTTGACAGGCTGAGGCGGCATGAACCGTTCGACTGTCGCATAGGGAATGCCAAGGAATGCCTGCGTTCCCTCTTGGATAATGCCCTGCACCTGTCCTGCTCGTGTTCTTACTATCGGTTTGTCACTTGTTTGTGCCCAACTGAGCATGGTTGCGGTTATCATGACCGCGAAAACAATTCGTCTCATAATGATTTGCTAAGGATTTCACCGCAAAGGTACAAAATAATTCATAATTCATAATCGATAATTCATAATTATTTACTAACTTTGCAGTAATTTTAGTGGGAATAGTATATGGGAAAAGGGAAATTAGCAAAATTTGCCGATATGGCAGCCAATCCACTAGTGGTTGAATGCCCATATTGGCAGCTACAAAAAGAAGGATTTGACTTGAAAGGCCGATGGGGGAGTGATTTCTTCCATAATCAGAATCCTATTGTGCTTGAACTTGGCTGTGGTCGCGGAGAGTACACGGTAGGTCTTGCTCATGTATATTCCGACCATAATTTCATTGGAGTTGACATCAAAGGTTCTCGTATGTGGCACGGTGCCCAGCAGGCTCAGGCCGAAGGACTGACCAATGTCGCTTTTCTCCGTACCAACATCGAATTCATTCACGAGATGTTTGCTCCCGACGAAGTGAGTGAACTATGGCTTACCTTCAGTGATCCACAGATGAAGAAACCTACTAAGCGGCTTACATCCACTTACTTCATGGAGCGCTACCGCCGATTCCTTATTGACAGAGGAGTCATCCATCTCAAGTCAGACTCGAACTTTATGGCTACCTATACCCGGTTGATGGCCGAGGCAAATGGCTTTCCCATCGAAACCTTCACTGACGACCTTTATGCCAACCATGAGTTTGAGGATAGCCCACTCACCACCATTCGCACCTACTATGAGCAGATGTGGCTTGAACGTGGCCTATCTATCAAATACATCCGATTCCGCCTTCCTCATGAAGGCGCGCTGGCAGAGCCAGATGTTGAAATTCCAATCGATGAATACCGCTCATACAATCATGAAGTAAGAACTACTGTCAAAACTCGCAAATAACTTACGTTATGACCATATATCCAAAACTGATTATTGACGCACTCTCAACAGTGCGTTATCCTGGCAACGGTCGCAATCTTGTCGAGGCCGAAATGGTAGAGGATGACCTCCGTATCGATGGCATGAATGTTTCGTTCTCTCTTATTTTCCCAAAAGACCCCGACCCGTTTAGCAAGTCTGTGCTTAAAGCTGCAGAGACAGCTATTCATACTTTTGTCAGTCCTGAAGTCAATGTTGAAATTCATGCCAAGTTCATTGCTTTGCAACCGCAAGTGGCAGACGATCTGCCAGTTCTCCCGGGAGTGAAGAATATCATTGCGGTATCCTCTGGTAAGGGAGGGGTGGGTAAGTCTACTGTTGCTGCCAACCTCGCCATCGGTCTAGCTAAGCTTGGTCAGCATGTTGGTCTGCTCGATACTGACATCTTTGGTCCCTCTATGCCTAAGATGTTCCAAGTGGAAGATGCTCGTCCATATGCTGTTAACATCGATGGACATGACCTCATTGAACCCATCGAACAATATGGCGTAAAACTTCTCTCTATTGGTTTTTTCGTTAATCCAGAACAAGCTACGCTCTGGCGGGGTGGTATGGCATGCAATGCTCTTAAGCAGCTTATCACAGAAGCTAACTGGGGCGAACTTGACTACCTTATCCTTGATACACCGCCTGGTACCAGCGACATTCATCTCTCTCTCATCCAACTACTTAAGATTACTGGAGCCGTCATTGTCAGTACTCCACAACAAGTTGCACTTGCTGATGCTCGAAAAGGAATCAATATGTACATGAATGAGAAAGTGAATGTACCGATTCTGGGATTGGTAGAGAACATGGCATGGTTCACTCCTGCCGAACTTCCTGAAAACCGTTACTATATCTTTGGACGAGAAGGCTGTAAACAACTTGCAGAAGAACTAAATGTGCCACTTCTCGCTCAGATTCCGTTGGTGCAAAGCATCTGCGAGAATGCAGATGCTGGAGTACCGCCAGTTCTCCAACCTGCTACCCCCGAAGGAGTTGCCTTCATGTCACTCGCAGCCAAAGTGGTGACAGCAGTAGATAAATTACATATTTAAACAGAAAAGGGTATGGGGTATTCTAAGGCAGACAGAAGAGCCGTAATAGCGCTTGCCATCATTGCGTGCTGCATCATTGCCGGCATCGTTTTGTTTGGCCAACGGAAACAGCCGCTAGTTTCTGTACCTTTACTACCACAGACATTTATTAAAGCCTTGAACTCTCCTAGGACTTATGAGTCTCATCAGTCCTTTGGCCCCCATAGGTCCTATAAGTCTCATCATTCCAATAGGTCGTATAGTTCGTATAGCTCTAATCAAGAGCACTCGACTTATGATAATCCTAAACCTGTTCACTCCTCAAAGTTCTCAGAACTTACGACAATTGACCTCAACACTGCAGACACCATACTCCTCCAACGTATCCCAGGTATTGGTCAGAATATTGCCCGATGGATTGTTCAGCGTCGCGAACGACTTGGTGGTTTTTACACCGTAGAGCAAATCCTCGAAGTACGATACGTAGAACCATCGATGCTAAAATGGTTTACTGTCGATACTACTCAAATTCGTCATTTCCGGATTAGCGATATGTCGTTTGCAGAGATGTCTCGTCATCCATACATTGGCTACGACAAGGCAAAAGCAATCAGCAATTTTCAAAGGCTCTATGGCCCTATTACCGACATGGAGCAGCTACGTGCTACCACTATCTTTACTGACGAGGAGCTGGAAAAGTTGCAAAATTACATTTTTTAAGTAATTCTTTCCTATGTTTGCTTTCTTTTTTGTAACTTTGCATCCGTTTAATAGATATTATGAGTTTATTCAATAAAAATCCTAGGAATTGGCATCCGTTAAAGGGGCAGCCTTTGACGGAGATGGACAAGCGTATTCTTTGGTTCCAAAATAAAGGGAAATTATGCCCTACCCGCGAACTTATCAAAACACCAGAGCAAATTGAGGGAATTCGTTGTGCTGGCAAACTGAACACTGCGCTACTTGATCATGTGACGGAGAAGATTCGCGAAGGAATGACAACAGCAGAGATCGACCGTATCGTTTACGATTTCACGACTGCCCATGGAGGAATTCCTGCTCCACTCAACTACGAGGGGTTTCCCAAGAGCGTATGTGTGTCAAAAAACGATGTAGTGTGTCATGGTATTCCGAGTGAGGAAGAAGTATTGGAAGAGGGTGACATAGTGAACGTGGATGTGACAACTATCCTTAACGGATATTTCGCTGATGCAAGCCGTATGTTCATCATTGGTAAAACTTCTTCAGAGCGTGAGCGTCTTGTTCGGGTAGCAAAGGAATGTCTCGATATTGGAGCCGAAGTTTGCAAACCATATACTTTCGTTGGCGATATGGGCAACGCTATTGCGAAATATGCTCATAAAAATGGTTATACCATCGTCCGTGACCTATGTGGTCATGGTGTGGGTAATGCCTTCCACGAAGATCCCGACATTGAGCATTACGGCAAAAAGGGTAGTGGTATGTTGCTTGTTCCAGGCATGGTGTTTACTATTGAGCCAATGGTTAATGCAGGAGATTGGGAAGTTGTGGTAGACGAGGAAGACGGTTGGACTGTCTATACAGAGGACTATAGTGATTCGGCTCAGTGGGAGCATACTTTTCTGATGACGGATGAGGGGCTGGAAGTGATAACATATTAATGGTTTCTATAGAGTCAGTTGCTATAGTACCTTATATTATTAAAAGAATATGAACCAAGATCAGAAGGACATCATTATTCTAGCAATTGAGTCGTCGTGCGATGATACATCGGCTGCAGTGCTGCGCAATGGCATTTTGCTGTCGAACGTGACTGCCAGCCAGGCCGTACATGAACAGTATGGTGGCGTGGTACCTGAGTTGGCGAGCCGTGCTCATGAACAGAACATCGTACCGGTCGTGAATGCTGCATTAAAGCGGGCTGGCGTGGGGAAGGAGCAACTTTCTTCTATTGCTTTCACACGTGGTCCTGGGTTGATGGGTAGTTTACTGGTAGGCGTAAACTTTGCTAAAGGATTAGCGCTTGCATTGGGTATTCCGTTGGTTGAGGTAAACCATCTGCAAGGACATGTCCTCGCACATTTCATTAAGGAGCAGGGCAACGAGGTAACTCCGCCATTCCCTTTCTTGTGTCTGTTGGTCAGTGGTGGTAATAGCCAGATTGTGAAGGTGAAGGCTTACAATGATATGGAAATCATGGGCCAAACCATCGATGACGCTGCCGGCGAAGCTATCGACAAGTGTTCGAAGGTAATGGGGTTGGGGTATCCAGGCGGACCGATTATCGATCGTTTGGCTCGTCAGGGAAATCCTAATGCTTATCAGTTCGCTAAACCCAATATTCCTGGCTTCGATTATAGTTTTTCAGGATTGAAGACTTCATTTCTTTATTCCTTGCGTGATTGGTTGAAAGATGATCCAGATTTTATTGAGCATCATAAGGAGGATCTTGCGGCTTCATTGGAGAAGACCATCGTTGACATTTTGATGAAGAAGCTACGGATGGCGGTGAAGGAAACGGGTATTACTCATGTAGCGGTTGCCGGTGGTGTGAGTGCAAACAACGGTTTGCGAAATGCTTTTCATGACCATGCGCAGCGCTATGGTTGGACAATTTATATTCCCAAATTCAGTTATACAACCGACAATGCAGCGATGATTGGCATCGCCGGTTATTTTAAATACCAAGACCATGAGTTCTGTGATATCAATGCACCAGCATTTGCTCGCATCGGGTAAATCGCTATGTACAGCCGAGAGCTGTACAGGAGGCCGCATCGCCGCCCTCATTACAAGTATGCCAGGCAGTTCAGACTATTTCCGCGGTGGTATCGTTTCATATCAGACCGAAATTAAGGAGTCGGTGTTGAAAGTGGACGCTACTATTATAGAGAAATATGGTGTGGTAAGCCGTGAGACTGCTGACGCAATGCGGACTTGTGCCTGTAAGGTTTGCGATGCCGATTATGCCATTGCCATCACTGGCTATGCAGGCCCGACTGGTGGAACGGAGACCGATCCTGTTGGCACGGTTTATATTTCTGTCGGTACAGCCGAACAGGGTATCACTAAGCGTGTTGTAAGTCAATTCTCTGAACGTACAGCAATTCAGGATGATGTGGCGCAACAGGCCATAGATTTGTTTAATAAGTTCTTAGACGTTGAGTTATGAAAGAAGTCAGGTTCTTCTATACGCCCGAACCACAAACAGGTAAACTACCTGATGATGAGGCAGCTCATGCTGTTCGTGTGCTTCGCATGACGGAGGGTGACGAGTTGTTTCTGATGGATGGCTGTGGAACGTTTTTCCGTGCCGAGATTACTGAGGCAACGAAGTCTGGATGTAGCTACCGCATTGTGGAAACAATGCCGCAGCCACGTCAATGGAAAGCGCATCTTCATTTGGCGATGGGCGCAACAAAGAACATGGACCGCATAGAATGGTTTGCCGAGAAGGCAACAGAGATTGGGTTTGATGAACTTACCTTCCTCGATTGCAGATTCTCAGAGCGCAGGGTGGTGAAGAATGAACGTATTGAGAAAATTATGATTTCTGCGATGAAGCAGAGCCGTAAGGCGGAGTTGCCGAAGTTGAATTCGATGATGCCATTTGCCGAATTCATCAGGCAATCATTTACAGGAGGTAAGTACATTTGTCATTGCTATGATGAGAGGTTACCACTGCTTCGTGATTGTTTGCAGATGGGTGAAGATGCTGTGGTGCTGATTGGACCAGAGGGCGATTTTTGCATTGAAGAGGTACGAGAAGCAGAAGCGTTAGGATTTCAGTCGGTAAGTTTAGGAAAGAGCAGGCTCAGGACGGAAACCGCTGCATTGGTTGCTGTTCATCTCATGCAATTGGCTAGTGACGAGCGATAGGATACTATTGCTATGTGATAAGAAATAAATAAGGAGTATTATGCATACAAGAGAAGAGAAATTAGAGGCTTTCGGGCGTTTACTCGACGTGATGGATACTTTGCGTGAGAAATGTCCGTGGGATAGGAAGCAGACGAATCAGAGCTTGCGGCCGAACACAATTGAAGAGACATATGAGTTGTGCGAAGCGCTGCTCAATGAAGATAACGCTAATATTTGTAAGGAGTTGGGCGACGTGTTGTTACACATCGTGTTTTATGCAAAAATTGGCAGCGAGAAGGGCGAGTTTGATATTGCTGATGTCTGCAATAAACTCTGTGACAAACTAATCTTCCGCCATCCGCATGTTTATGGAGAAGTAAAGGTTGACGGAACTGAGCAGGTGTTACAGAACTGGGAACAGCTGAAAACAAAGGAAAAAGATGGTAATAAGACTGTATTAAGCGGGGTGCCAGCAGCACTACCTTCGGTTATTAAGGCAGAGCGTATTCAGGAGAAGGCAAGTAACGTGGGATTTGACTGGCACAACCGCGAGGATGTATGGCCAAAAGTTAAGGAGGAAATTGCGGAGTTTGAAGCCGAGGTGGCGAGCATGGATCGGGATAAGGCCACACGTGAGTTCGGTGATATTATGTTTGCGCTTATCAATGCTGCACGACTCTATCACATTACTCCCGATACGGCACTCGAATTGACGAATCAGAAGTTTATCAGCCGTTTCAACTATGTGGAGCAACAGGCTAAGGAGCAGGGTAGAGACCTTAAGGACCTGACGCTCGAGGAGATGGACCGCTTTTGGGAGGAAGCGAAGAAACACTAAAAAAAGGCTGAAAACCATGCTTGGGATTCAGCCTAATTTTATATTGTACCCCAAAAAAATCTTTACAAATTATTTGGAATAGGAGAAATTTTTTTGTATCTTTGCGGTGAAATTAATTATAAGTTCGAGGGTAGACGGCTAAAGGCAGACGGTCGTCCGCCTTTAGCCGTCCGACTGGATGGCTATAGTCATCCGACCGGATGACTATAGGCAACTCCCCTTTTCAGCCGACTCATTCTCCCGATTGAGTCGGCTGCTTTTCCTTTTTGAATTAGCTGCCGATTCTCAACTTTTTAGCGGACACTAATAATAAATAAACAGCAATCCTGAGAGCCGCAAATAAAAGGCGCTGTAGAAATTACCCTTAAGAGAAAAAATTGTTCCCATTAAGGGTTGCAAAAATTCTCATTAAGGATAACATGTGATTTCGGTTAATAACAAAATGACGCCTTACCTTTATGGCAGGTAGGGCGTCATGAGTTCTTTTAGTTGTTGCCATTCCAGCAGGAACCCATCGTGGCCATAGAGCGATGTGATTTCATGGTATTCTGCATTAGGGATGAATTGTGCCCATTGCTCCATTTCCTTTGGGGGAAAGATTAGGTCGGTGCTGATGCTGATAACCATGCTATGCGCCTTGATGCTGCCAAGGGCTTTTTCTATGCCGCCTCGGAATCGGCCGACATTATGGCTTTCTGCCGATTTTACTACGCTGTAGTAGGAATAGGCATCGAAACGTTTGACAAGTTTTTCGCCTTGGTATTGTTCGTATGATTCTACGCGCTCGGGAAAGATGCTGTCTTCGTTGCGTTCTGATTGTGTGAGGACGAAGCTGTCATATGTGCGGTAGGTGATGAGTCCTTGTGCACGGGCGCATTTCAGTCCAGTACGTCCGCCTTTTAGCGAGCGTTCGGCTAAAAATGTAGGGTCGGCTTCGAGGGTCATGCGTTGGGCCGCAAGAGTGGCACCGCACCATGCATTCATACGGGCGCATGTGGCGATGTAGACGGCGTTATGGATTCTTTTCGGCTCCATGATGCTCCATTCCAAAGCTTGAAAGCCTCCGATACTGGCACCGATGAGCAGATCGATGGTTTGGATGCCGAGATGGCGGCGCACAAGGATAGTTGCATTGATGATGTCACGTACAGTTACAGGAGGAAACGATAGCATATAAGGCTTGCGCGTGCGTGGGTTGATGGATGAAGGACCGCTTGAACCGTAGCAAGAGCCAAGCATATTGACACAACAGACGAAATACTTGTCTGTATTAATGGCACAGCCTGGACCTACTAGGTCGGGCCACCATTCCTCAGCGTCACTGTTTGCTGTAAGTGCGTGACATATCCAGACCACCTTCTTCTCTGGCGTGTATTCGCCCGAGGTGTGGTAGCAAATATCAATCTCCGGCACTTCGCCGCCTGCTTCGAATCGGAAGGGGGTCGCAACGTGTAAGTTTTTCCTAATCATGCATTCATTCCTTTTTTTAGAGCTGCAAAGTTAATCATTTTTTTCGGATTGACCATCATTTTAGACGGAAATGTTATCGTGGAAGCTGCTAAAGTAATATAAAACACAATTGACGTTTGTGTATCATTCTTTCATTTTTTTTCTTACTAACTCCATAAACTCATAATTCTTTAGTCCCCACCCCGGCTCGGCGAGGAGGGATGGAGGTGACTGGCTGACGAACCTTTCGAAGACCAAATCCTGGCGTGAGCGGCTTACAAAACGGACAACGAGGTCGGTATACTCGTCGGCTGTAAAGCGGATGAAGTCTTTTGGACACTCACGGTATTCCTCTGCCATGCGTGTGCCGCGAATAAGCTGCAATTGATGTAGTTTGAGTGTCGAAAGGGGGAGAGCGGAGAGAATGTCGGCCTCATGCAGCATATCTTCTTTCGATTCGCCGGGCAAACCCATAATGATGTGTCCACCTACACGGATGCTGCGTTCAGCTGTGGCAATAATGGCCTGGCGTGTGCATGAAAAGTCGTGACCACGATTGATGCGATGGAGCGTGCGATTGTACACGCTTTCTATTCCGTATTCTATAATGAGAAACGTACGTTGATTCAACTCCTCGAGATAATCGAGGAGTGAAGGGGGCATGCAGTCGGGACGCGTTCCGATAACCAGCCCCACGACGCTGTCGACCGCCAAAGCTTCCTCGTAACGTTGGCGTAATGTCGGAAGGTCGGCATACGTATTGGTATATGCTTGGAAGTAGGCGAGATACTTCATCTTGGGATACTTCCTGCCAAAAAAGGCTTTCCCTTCCTCCAACTGCTGCCGAATCGACTTCTCTGTTTGGCAGTACTCGGGATTAAACGTTTGGTTGTTACAATATGTGCAGCCGCCTGTTCCGACCCGTCCGTCGCGATTGGGACAAGTGAATCCTGCGTTGATGCTGATTTTCTGAGCTTTGCAACCTAACTGGCTAGTGAGCCATTGGCCTAATTCAATCATAATTAATAATTGTGGTGCAAATTTAAGAAAAAATAATCATTATTCCGCATTCACATGCATCAATTTCATTTTTTTTTAGTAATTTTGCGACATGAAAATGATAGATTGTTTCATTCCCTATAATGATGAGGAAACTGTGCGCCGAAACGTGGCGCAATTTCGGACATCAAAGCAAGTAAATCAAGTGTTTTTGTTGGCACGCGATGCAACGCTGCCACAAGTCGAGGGTTGTAGCATGCTATTTATCGACACGCTCGAAAGTTCTGCTACTTTGCGTCAAATGGCACTTGTAGCCAAAGCTGATTATGTTGCCATTTATAGTAAATATTCGCCCTTAACCATAGGATATGGTGCTATCGATCGTGTGCTTACAATAGCGGAGACGATGGATGCTGGTATGTTATATAGCGATCATTATGCAGTGAAAGAAGGCGAACTGACCAAGGCACCTGTCATCGCATACCAGAAAGGAAGTTTACGCAACGATTTCGACTTCGGTTCGCTACGATTTGTCCGTACAGAGCACTTGAAAGCCTGCGCCAACTTGTATATCAATAATCAGTGGAAAGCAGCCGCATTGTACGAACTCACTCTCTTTGTCAGCCGCCAGACCACACCTATCTATTATATTAATGAATATCTCTACACCGAGGACGAGACTGATTTGCGCAAGAGTGGAGAGCGACAGTTTGACTATGTCGATCCGCGCAACAGAGACGTACAAATCGAAATGGAGCAAGTTTGTACAGAGCACTTGAAACAAATCGATGCTTATGTATCGCCCGACGATGTGACAGACATTTCATTTGGAGGTAGTTCGTTTCCCGTGGAAGCTTCAGTCATTATCCCGGTGAAGAACAGAAAGAAAACGATTGAGGACGCCATCATGTCGGCGATGTCACAAAAGACTCGATTTAGTTACAATATTATTGTAGTCGATAATCACTCGACTGACGGAACGACTGAAATTATCACACGGCTTGCCAACTACGATTCTCGCGTTGTCCACATTATTCCTGAGCGTAACGATCTGGGCATTGGTGGTTGCTGGAATATGGCTATTCAAGACTCTCGCTGTGGACGCTTTGCTATCCAACTTGATTCAGATGACCTCTATTCCAGAGAGTCAACCCTTCAAATGGTTGTAGATAAGTTCTATGAAGAGCATTGTGCTATGGTTATCGGCTCATACCGCATGTGCGACTTTAATCTTCGTACACTTCCACCTGGTATCATAGATCATAAAGAATGGACAGACGAGAATGGACGCAACAATGCTCTTCGCATCAATGGTCTTGGTGCACCCCGTGCTTTCTATACTCCATTGCTTCGACAAATAGGAGTCCCTAATACCAGCTACGGCGAAGATTATGCTCTTGGCCTTGCTTTTTCTCGACGATATCGCATCGGACGCATCTTCGATGTTGTTTATCTTTGCCGCCGATGGGAAGGTAATTCTGATGCAGCTCTTTCTCCTGAACGTGTCAACCAGAATAATTACTACAAAGATCAATTACGTACCATTGAACTTACAGCCCGCCAACATCTAAACCGATTCTGGAATGTAAGGGCGACTCAACAAGATGTTGATGCATTCTTCGAAAATCAGCTAGCACTATGGCCGGAAGTTGGCGAACGCTATCGAAACCTTGCAGTTCAAACTAAAAACTTTGCTATCGGAGGCAAAACACTGATAGTTCAGCATAATCCCACGAGGATGGTTTCGACAGGAGCAAAGATTGACAAAGAGACAATTCGTAATCGACAGTGCTTCCTTTGCGACATGAATCGACCCACTGTTCAGTACGGCATTGCTTTAAATCATCGATTCCAGATGCTCATCAATCCTTTCCCGATTCTTCGCCGTCATTTTACCATCCCATTGAGAAAGCATACTGCCCAACAGATATTACCCTACTACAGCGATATGCTCGACTTTGCAGAGCGTCTTGACCGCATGTTTATTTTCTATAATGGCCCTCTTTGTGGTGCATCGGCTCCCGATCACATGCATTTTCAAGCAGGCCCGAAAGAACAACTCCCGACAAACTGCCTTAGCAGGCATTTCGAGATTCGCGCCAAAACCAAGGACGAAATGATAGCTCGTTTCCGCCAGGTTTATGAAAAACTTCCCATCATCTCCGATGAAATTGAACCTCGCATGAATGTACTGACTTGGAAAGAAGACGTTGAGTTTGTTTCTATCGTGATTCCTCGTACGAAACATCGTCCAGATTGTTATGAGGCGGAAGGTGAAATGCAAATGATGATTAGTCCTGGTGCGCTCGATATGGCAGGATTGATAATTGTCCCCAGAACTGAGGATTTCAATCGCATCACTTCAGAGCAAGCAGAATGTATCATTAAAGAGTGTGGCGCATGAACGAGCCTGAAGTCAAAGTCGGCATCGTAAATGCCAGTAAGATTCGCCTTACACTCAATGGAATTTATTGCGCGAAAGGCGAGAATGTGGAAGGACTACAAGTAGTGGAGTATGACGAAGGTGGTATTCTATGGAATGGGAATATCTACCAATGTCTTACTTTTGAACCGATAGCCAATGATGCGTCTTTCTCCCTTTTTGAAGTAACAATTGGCAAAGAGTTTCACTGGGAGCGTAAGGAGACACAGACCTTTCGTGGAAAACTACATTTTATTGTTGCGGAAGGTCAACTGTGTGCTATTAACATTTTGCCTGTCGAAGAGTATCTCGAAAGTGTCATCTCTTCAGAAATGAAAGCAACTGCCTCGCTTGAATTTCTCAAAGCGCATGCCGTCATCTCACGCAGCTGGCTCATGGCTCAAATCGAGAAGCATCAACAAATTGAACAAGCTTCACACGATGCTTTCTTCTCCTATCACAAGACTGACGAGGAACTTATCCGCTGGTACGACCGTGAGGATCATACGCTTTTTGACGTCTGTGCAGACGATCACTGTCAACGCTATCAAGGCATTACAAAGGCAACGAGCGAACAGGTACATCAAGCCGTCGAAGCAACGCGCGGTATTGTGCTCTATTACCAAGGGGAAATATGCGACGCACGTTTCTCAAAATGTTGTGGCGGCGTATCGGAAGAGTTCGGTACCTGTTGGGAGAATGTCAACAAACCTTATCTGCAAGCATTGCATGATGGAACAGACGAACATGAAATGCCAGATCTCACAGTCGAGGAAAACGCTCGCAAATGGATTCTATCAGCTCCTGATGCATTTTGTAATACGCAAAGCAAAAGTGTCTTGTCGCAGATACTGAATAATTATGATCAGGAAACCGACAATTTCTTCCGGTGGGTGGTTCAGTACACGCAAGAAGAGCTGAGCCAACTCGTTGCACATAATCTTAAGGAGGATTTGGGCGAAGTTCTCGATCTCATTCCGCTTGCTCGTGGAAAATCCGGACGAATCTATCGTCTGCAGATTGTCGGAACAAAGAAGAGTTTCGTAGTCGGAAAGGAATTGGAGATACGTCGCATCTTGTCGCATTCGCATCTCTTTTCATCGGCTTTTGTGGTTGATAAGAACTACGATCGATTTATCATTCATGGAGCAGGGTGGGGACATGGTGTCGGGCTTTGTCAGATAGGTGCAGCCGTGATGGGAGAACAAGGGTATAGCTACAAACAGATACTTCAGCACTACTATCCCGGTTCGTATCTCGCAAGTTCGTTATTGAATAATTAAAGAAACCTTTTGAGTAAAAATATAGAAAACAATATGATAAAGAATCATTTCGTTAGACCTTGGGCGTGGGTACCTACACTCTATTTAGGTGAGTCACTTCCGTTTTCTGCTGTGATGCTGATATCAGTCATCATGTTCAAAGATTTTGGTTTGACCGATGGCCAGATTACTGTCTATACTGGTTGGCTTGGATTACCATGGGTAATCAAACCGCTTTGGAGTCCTTTCGTCGATAACTTCAAGACCAAACGTTGGTGGATACTTTCAATGCAGTTCTTGATGGGACTCGCCCTTGCTGCTGTTGCCTTTACTATTCCAACAGCTTATTGGTTACAATGTTCGTTAGCCATTTTTATGTTGATTGCATTTGCGAGTGCAACCCATGATGTGTCTGCAGATGGATTCTATATCATCGGACTGAATAATCGTGAACAAGAACTCTATGTGGGTGTACGTAATACTTTCTACCGTATTGGCATGATGTTGGGTCAAGGTGGTATGGTAACTCTTCAGGCCGTCATAGCGCTTAGTCTTACGAGTAGTGTTCATGATGACAACTCGCAAAATAGTTTGGCTTGGGCCATCATTTTTGTTATCATGGCGCTGTTGATGTTGGCTTTGGGTTTATTCCATAGTATCGCCCTTCCAAAGGTGGAACAACCTCTTCATGATAGGTTTGTGTTAAAAACTCAACTGGTTGAGTTCTGGAATACACTTAAAGTTTTTGCACGCAAACCTCATATTATTACAGCCTTGTTATTTATCCTGTTGTTCCGCTTGCCAGAAGGATTGCTTACAAAGATTGTACCTTTATTCCTTACTCGCAGTGTCGCAGAAGGGGGGCTTGAGATGACGAAGGTTGATTTTGGACTGGTATACGGAACATTAGGTGTTATCGGACTTCTTGCAGGAGGAATCATAGGTGGTTGGGCTGTTTCAAAGTGGGGCTTGAAAAAATGTTTGTGGCCTTTGGTTCTGTGCATCACCCTTCCTGATTTGGTATATGTCTACCTTAGCTATGTTCCAACCGACAGTGTTTGGTTGATAGGTAGTTGTGTCTGCATCGAGCAGATAGGCTATGGTTTGGGATTTGCAGCTTATACCCTCTATCTTGTACATTTCTCACGCGGAGAACGTACTACCGCAGTCTTTGCTATTTGTACTGCGGGCCAATATCTTGGTGGTGTGATGTTGCCAGGAATGGTGTCTGGACTTATTTCTGAAAGTGTGGGCTACCAGACATTCTTCCTTATTGTTATGGCTCTCTGTTTAGTTACTTTTGCAGTAACTGCCCTTGTAAAGATAGAAGAAGAAAAAGCCTGATTATTTTCTCAGGCTCTTTCTTTTTTCTGTTACTTTCTTATTGTATACTTTTTCTATAGTAAGTACTTCTTTCGAAGTCATTACCTTGTTTTGCTCTACGGGAGTAAGTCCTTTGAGCGATTTGTTGATGTCACCGATTAGAATCTGTGAGGTTCCGTTGAGTGCTTGTTGGCTTTTTGCTTTTTCCACTCGTTCGATGGCATCTTCAAAACTAGCCACAACTTTTTCTTGGGGAGTTGATGGACTGCATGCTGTCAAAATCAGTGCCAGCCCTGAAGCGGCACATAGTGATAGGAGGTGTCTTTTAGCATTCATAAGCATGTTCATTTTTTAATTTAATAAGTAAGGTTGTTGTTATATTTGTTTTTGTTGTAGTTATGCTTTCACTGCAAAAATAGGCATTTTTTTTTAATCAGCAAGCAAAAAACGAAAAAAATCGTAAAATAACGTAAAAAAACACTGCAATGATATAGAAGTTTTGGCACAAAACAAAAAAACTGATGAATTGACTTGTCATTAGTCTGTCGAATGACTTCCCATCAAAAACAACTCTTAACCCCTAACTCTTAACTCTCCTAGTCCTCCCTCAAGGATACCGCAGTATCGCAGCAAGCTTGCGAAGGCGGTAGGATTATCTTCCCAAAGGAGAAACGAAGGGCTTGAAGGGGGCTTCGTATGCTCTGTAGGTGCTCGGTAGGTGCTCGGTGTGTGCTCAGTGTGTGCTCGGCACTTGCGTACTTTTCCGGCTGTTTTTACACTACAAAAGTACTTAGTCTTTTCCATATAATCAAGGGAAAAGCATAAAAATGACGCCTTGAATATAGTTGTGTAAACAAATATATCATCGCGTAAAGTATAGTTATTAATTTCAGGTGCATCATGTTTACAATCCTGAAAATATGGTCACGATGGTCATTTGTCAAAAACGATTTCTTGTAGGGCAGACATTTGCAAAAACAATGTGGATATACATTTTGCGATGTATACCCACAGTTGTGAAATGTTAAGACAAATAGTTAATTACAAACCAAGTTGTTTCTTTACATCATCGGCAGCCTTGTTGATAGCGTCGTTTGCCTTTTGCTGCTGTGCATCAATGGCTTCGCTTGCTTTCTGCTTCTGTGCTTCCACAGCTTCTTTAGCTTTTGTTTCTGCTTCCGTCTTGGCTGCATCAGCAGCTTCTTTAGCAGCGTCTACGGTTTCATTTGCTTTGTTGACAGCAGCGTTAGCAATATCCTCTGCTGCGTCTTGGGCAGTTTTTGCAACGTCTGATGGCAGATTAGCCACTTTCTGAACAAGACTTTCTACAGTAGTCTCTGCTGATTCTGCAACTGTGGCACTAATGGCTTCAACTTGTTCTTTGTTTGTTACAAGATAACCTTTAAGTGACTCGAGATACTTTTGCGCAACTGAAACGTTACCAGCATTGATGAGCGCTTGAATACGTGCTTTGAAAGCTTCGACAGAGCTCTGCAGAGCGTCAGCATCTTGGGCTTCAACATCTCCTGCAATTTCATCAAGGAGTTGACTCAAATCTTCGTCGACGATAGCATCAGCTGCTTCAGCAGTCAGTGTGTCTTCGTTAGAATTTGTTGATGTGCTGCTGTTTGTACAAGCACAAAAAGTAGTAGCAAGAGCTACAGTAACAATCACTAAAATTTTCTTCATAATGCAATTCTTTTAAGTGTTAATAATGGAAGGTCCATTGAAACTTCGCTGCAAAAGTAACATTTTTTTTGAGCAATACAAGCATAATTTGATACTTTTTTATAATTCTTCTTGTTAATTCATTTATTTTTATTAAATTTGCAAACAATCAGTGTGTTTTTATGAATCATTAATCACATGTTAAAACGAGTTTTTCTTTTTCAAAAATTACATAATCCCTTACAATCATGAAAACAATGTTTATCGCCTTGGCTGCATCTCTTTTGATGACAGCATCCGTTAATGCACAGCCTAAACTGACCCTTCAGGTAGATAAGGCCCAGCGTACCGTTAGTCCTACATTTTATGGATTGATGACAGAGGAAATCAATTTCTCATACGAAGGAGGACTCTATTCACAATTACTGCGCGACATCGCAATGCAGGAGATGACTGGTGGTCAGCAAGGCCGTCGACAGCAGGGTGGAGGAGCCCGTCCTAGTGGTTCTGCCCCAAAACCACGTTATTGGTTGCTCAGCGACTCAACAGCTGGGACCTTGCGCTTCAATACCACAGGTGGCATCAGCTTCATCCAAAAACGTTCGCTCTCCATTGAACTGACTAAAGCTGTTTCGTTAGAGAATCCAGGCTTCTGGGGCATTGCTGTCCGTCCATCAACCACCTATTCAGGTGATGCCTACTTCAAGGGAAATGGCCGAATCACAGTCGGATTGCGCTCTACTGATGGCAACACTGTCTTTGCCAGTCAGGACCTCACACTCAGTTCTAACGATTGGCGGCAGTACACTTTCAGCCTGCAGACAGCAGCAGATGTGAAGAAGACAAAGGATGCTGTGTTCTTTATTCAGTTCCAGAATGCTGGTAATTACGCTTTGGCTTATCCTACATTGTTCCCTAAGGCAAAGAAGACTTATACGGTGAAATCTGACTGGTATCGTACTGATATCATGGACCTTTTGCGTGAGATGCGTCCTACCTTCCTGCGATTCCCAGGTGGTAACTATCTTGAGGGTAATACCTTCAAGGAGCGTTTCGACTGGAAGCGTACGATTGGCCCGCTCGCTACTCGTCCAGGTCATCGTAGTCCATGGGGCTATTGGT
The DNA here is from genome assembly GCA_902787555.1 of uncultured Bacteroidales bacterium. GTDB lineage: Bacteria > Bacteroidota > Bacteroidia > Bacteroidales > Bacteroidaceae > Colivivens. The sequence continues at coordinate 49,026 of CADAGO010000023.1, read as the reverse complement.
CAACCGACGGTATGGGGCTGTTGGAGTTTCTTTGCTGGGCTGAAGAATGTGGTGCAGAGCCTATTCTTGGAGTTTTTGCCGGCTATGTTCTGAATGGTGACTACGTAGAAGGTGATGCGCTAGAACCCTTTATCAAGGATGCGCTCGATGAAATTGAATATACCATTGGAGGACCCGACACCCGTTGGGGAGCACGACGAGTGAGAGACGGACACCCCGAGCCATTCCATCTTACCTACGTAGAAATCGGAAATGAAGACTTCTTCGATCGTAGCGGTAGCTATTCACACCGCTTCATGCAGTTCTACGATGCCATTAAGGCTAAGTATCCTCAGTTGCAGATAATCTCCACACAGGATGAACGTGCGCTGCGAGGCAATGCAGAAAATCCGGCAGCCGTTAAGGTAGATGTTATTGATGAACACTATTACCGCAACGCTGAAGCTATGTATCGTGCAGCACAGCAGTACGACTCTTACGACCGCAAAGGACCCAAGATTTTCTGTGGAGAGTGGGCTACACGCGAAGGTTCACCAACTACCAACATGAATGCTGCATTGGGTGATGCCGCATGGATGACCTGTATGGAACGCAATTCCGATATAGTGGTTGCGCATTGTTATGCCCCTCTATTCGTCAATGTTAATCAAGGTGGAATGCAATGGGAAAGCGACCTCATCGGTTATGATGCTCTTACATCGTTTGGCTCTCCATCCTATCATGCACAATGTATGTTTGCACAGAATCTTGGTGACAAGGTCGTACCGATGCTAGCCGACGGAGTTCCTACAGTAGCGATGGGGCGTGGCGAACCCGTTCCCCAGCTTTACTACAACACTACCGTCGATAGTCGCACAGGACAACTTTACCTCAAGGTGGTCAACATAGGAGCAACTGCACAGCAGGTGACGATAACAGTCCAAGGTGCAAAACCAAAGGGAAAAGCAGAAGTCATCACGCTTAAGAGTGCACGTCCCGAAGATACGAATTCTATTGACAACCCCAACAACATCATCCCACAGAAGAGTAGCATGAAGGTGTCTGGAAACTTCCGCCTGCCACTTTCGCCATACTCTATCACCGTGGTGAAGATGTGGAAATAGGACTTTTCCTATTTGATGCGTCATAGAAAAGTACTATCTTTGCACTCAAATTAAAGACTAACAGACTTAATCATTTTTTATCAACAAATTAATCAGTAAAAACAAATGAAAAAAGTTTATTTAGCAGCATTGCTATCCCTCTCTTTGATGACAGCTAATGCACAGGAGCCGAATATCCCGATGGGAATGTTTGGTGGTATGCAGAACACCAATGTGAAATTCGATGAGTACAAGGCAGCACCTCAGGGCTTTGATAAGGAGCGTGCAGGAATTCCTCGCGGTGAGGTTCGTCTCATTGAATATGAATCAAAGTCGGTAGGTACAACCCGTAAGGCTAATGTTTATCTTCCTCCAAAGTACGATGCAAAGAAGAAGTATAGTGTACTTTATCTGCTTCATGGTATCGGTGGCGACGAGTGGGAATGGATGAGAGACGGTGGTGTGCCCAACATCATCATGGACAACCTCTATGCAGACAAGAAAGTGGCCGACATGATTGTCGTTATGCCTAACGGACGTGCAGCAAAGGACGACTCACGTGCAGGAGGTATGGGTTCTGCAGCCGCTTTCGGTGAATTCGATAAGGATCTTATCGGTAGTCTGATGCCTTACATCAACAGTCATTTCAGCGTTTACACAGACAAGGACCACACAGCTATTGCAGGACTGTCAATGGGTGGAGGTCAGTCGCTCAACTTCGGACTTGCCAACCTTGATAAGTTTGCTTACGTAGGTGGTTTCTCATCAGCACCAAACACGATGCGTGCAGCACAGCTTATCCCTGATGTTGATAAGGTAAAGAAGGAGAACAAACTTCTGTGGATGGTATGTGGTAGTGCTGACGGACTCATGTTTAACAGTACTCAGCTCAAGGCATTCTGCGATGAGAAAGGCATTCCATGTGTTCTCATCCAGTATCCAGGCGAAGGTCACAATTTCGTAGTATGGAAGTACGGCCTTTATAGCTTTGCACAGCTCATTTTCAAATAAAGAGTTGAGATAAACCCTATCAACAGAACACGTCAAAATCACTTTTGGCGTGTTCTGTTTTTCCTGATAAAACTGTGGAACAGCCCTCTTGATTGCATTTTTGCTGCATTGACTCCTATAATGCAGTATGGCGAAAACTATTGAAAAGAGAAAACTGAAAGAGAAGAGGAACTTGTTGCAGTTCCTCGTAAATGTGTGATTTGTTGTTTAACGACTAGATGAACAATCCTTCTTTTTTGCTTTCTTACATCGAATACAGAGAAGGCTTGTCACCAAAAGGATAGGAAAGGCAGATGCTGCCAGAAGGCCACTTTGGATATCATTCTCGCTAGATTGAGTGCCAAGTCCCACAAGGGATGGACCCAATGTGCCACCTACGTCTCCAGCTAGGGCAAGCAACGCAAATAGTGCTGTACCTCCTCCTGGAATCTGGGCAGATGTAAGGCTGATAGAGCCAGGCCACATGATGCTTACGGCCATACCGCAAATCATACAACCCACAAAGGCAACAATCGGAACTGTTGACAGGGATGCTGTCAGGTAGGCTGCAAAGCACAGGATTCCGGCAATTGTCATATAGGCAGACAAATCCATCTTCTGACCTTTCTTTCCATACCAAAGACGCCCTAGTCCCATGCAGAAAGCAAAGCCGCAGGGTCCTGCCAAGTCGCCGATTGACTTGTCGACTCCCAATGAAGCTTCTGCAAAGGCAGATGTCCACTGAGCCATAGAACTCTCTGAGGCTCCGGTTGCTATCATTAAAAGCAGGAAGAGCCAGAACATCCGATTGGTAAGCAGTTGTTTCATGCTCATTCCTTCAGAATCCTGGACAATGGGTTCGATGGGACATGTGGCAAAATTAATAATGTTATAGAGAGGTATCAATGCCCATAGGCATGCTAAAAGTCGCCAGTTTTCCAACCCAAAAAGTGTGAAGAAAAGAGTAGATCCGATAATCACTCCAACAGCTCCCCAGCAGTAGAAAGAATGGAGTAGGCTCATCATGCCCTCCTTGTTAGGGAAAGGGCAAGCCTCAATAATAGGGCTGCATAGCACTTCGATAAGACCGCTTCCAACTGCATATATGCATACGCAGATGAGAATACCTATTAGCGGATTGGAGCAGAGCGCTGGAATAAATGCCAAGCCTGCAAGCCCCAAAGCTGAGGTTATCTCTGAGACAATGATGTTCTTGCGATAGTCGATATTCTTGAACTTGGCACACAGGAAATCCGTGATGAGCTGGACGGCATAAAAGACAGCAGGAATCAGTGCCAGGCTAGCTATTGGAATATCAAACTCTCGATGAAAAGCTATGAACAGTAGAGGGGCGAAATTGGCTACGATGGCTTGTGTCACAAACCCAAGGTAGCATGCACGTTTGGTTTTACTATAGTCTTTGATGGTTTCGCTCATCTTGTCACCTTCTGTAGCTTATGTACCACTTGTATGAGGAGGCTGCCAAGAATTCCTGCTGAGAGGGAGCCGAGTAGGACAGCTATCTTTCCACTTGCACGGAGATGATCTACAAGGTCGGGGTAATCACCAAACGAGAGAGTATCGACGAAGATGCTCATGGTGAAACCTATACCGCCAAGGCATGCTACAGCGAAGAGCATTGGCCATGTGGCGCGTTTAGGCATCTCACCTACCTTGAACTTGATGGCTAAATAGCTGGCGAGGGTGATGCCGATAGGCTTTCCTAAGAGGAGTCCGAAGAAGACACCCATACCTACACTACCGATTTCTGGCGACCATTGGAAGATGTTGAAATAGCTGAAGTCGGGTATTTCTACACCTGCATTAGCAAGTGCGAAGATAGGCATAATGAAAAAGTTGACCCATGGGGAGAGTGCGTGCTCGAGACGATAGGACATTCCCATGGTGTTGGCGCTGATGTGGCTCATGCGACGCAGACAATGGCGTTGATAGTCGTTAGGGAACTCTTCGTTGACTTCATCAATATCATCAATGGTTTCATATTCGATAAGCCGATGCTCGTATTCGCGATTCTTGCGAGTGAGATAGGCGCGGTTGTATTTTCCCTGCATAGGTATCATGAAGGCCATGACGACCCCCGACATAGTAGCATGGATGCCTGCATAGTAGAACAGAAACCATACAGCAATGGCTGGGATGAGGTAGTACATCATACGTTTCTCACCCATCTGGTTCATAATGAAGATGGCAGCTAAAAGAATGAGGGCGATAGCAAGGAGAGCTATGTTGACATGCCCGCCATAAAAGAAAGCTACGACAAGGATTGCCCCGAGGTCATCTGCTATAGCGAGTGCTGTGAGAAAAACTTTCAGAGAGATAGGTACGCGGTTGCCAAGGATGGACATGATGCCTACAGCAAAGGCGATATCTGTAGCAGTGGGGATACCCCATCCGCTAACGGCATCAGTGCCGTGATTGAAGAGTAAGTAGATGAGGGCGGGGAAGAACATTCCGCCTGCTGCTGCAATGACAGGTAGCATGGCTTTCTTGGTGGAGGATAGTTCTCCACACACGACTTCGCGCTTTATCTCAAGTCCAACGGTGAAGAAGAAGATGACCATGAGGATATCGTTGATGAACTTCTCAACGGTCATACCATGTGGGAAAACCCAATCGATGGCGTGTGTGCCATCAGGGAGAATAGGACTTTGGATGCTCATGGCGAGACTGGTATTGAGCACATCGTGATAGAGTTGATGTGTAAAGGGCAGGTTGGCTAACAGCATGGCGATGATGACGCACAGGATGAGGATACCTCCAGATGCCCATGGTTTGTCACGGAAGTTTTTGTTGGTGAGTCGGACGGCTCTCACGTTTTTTGCCCATGTATAAGTAGGAATCAGTTTCATAATGTTCAATCTTTATCGAAGTGAATCATGGTGTATTTCTTTGGCGACATGCCTGTAGTACGTTTGAAGAATCTTCCGAAGAAACTCTGTGTGGGGAAGTTGAGGATAGTGCTGATCTCACGAATTTTGCATTTTTTCTCGCGCATGAGATCGATGGCCAGTCCTACGACATATTGTGCAATCCATTCACTAGCGTTCTTTCCGCTATACGTCTGTGTGATGGTGGAGAGATACTTGGGCGATATGCCAAGCTTGTCTGCATAGAACTGCACCTCGCGTTCACGATTGGCATAGAGGTTGAGCAGGTCGATGAACTGACGGTATATGTTTTCCTGACGCGATACGGCTTTTCCTTTGATTTGGGTATCGATGTCGAACGCATTTAACAGGAATATCATGATGAGGTTGCAATAACTACGTGCATATATATCTAGGTATTGCAGCTCACGGTGTCCTAATCCCTGGCTGAAGTCATTATACATGTCCATCAGTTCGCGGAATGCATCACTTGAGAGCATGGTGCAGTCGTAGGCTTTTTGATAGTAGCGATTGAAATACAATCCCAGGTCCTTAAAACTCTGTGTAACGGCGTTTTCGGAGAAGCGGATGAAAGCAAATCGGGTTTCAGATGATATTTGCTGTAATCTAAAGGAGGCTTGAGGAGGTATGACTGTAAAAGCTTTCCTATCAAGCATTTGCTCCTTTCCATTGATGGTAAGCATAGCCTGTCCCTGAATGATCCACAGACAGGTGAAGTCATGCATGAGGTATGTCGATTCAGAATTGTAGAGTGCTGACAGCCTAACGTTGCCGTACATGTTATCATAGAGCGTAACATAATCTTTGTAGCTCGCTGTCCGGCGAAGGATGTTTTCGATGCGTGCCGTTGTATCGTCTATATATCGGTTTGTTAGATTCTTCTTCATAGCAATGCAGGATTTTGTTTTGACAACTTCTTACTATGCAGATTGAGAAACTTTGCAGGCGAATAGCCTGTGACACGTTTGAAATAACGGCCAAAGAAACTCTGATTGGGGAAATTGAACATCTCGCTTACTGTCTTCACGCTCAACTGGTTGTTGTAGAGCACTGCTTTGATTTTGAAGATGACATATTCGTTGATAACTCTCGAAGCCGTTTTGCCTGCATACTTATGGGTAGCAGTAGTGATTTGTTTGGATGGCAGATCAAGCAGCTTAGCATAGTATTCCACTTTGCGTTCTTCCTTATAATGCTCACTGAGTGCCCGCAGGAACTTGTCGAAGACCTGACGGTGGAATAGGGGCGACTTGTATTCAATGCGGCTGTTGACAGCCAGGAAGGAGAACATGTGACTCATGTAGATACCGATGCCTGCCTTGAGCATTTCCTCGTGGAGTGATGGGGCTTGACGCAACATGATGTCCTTGATGCGCAAGTAGTCATGTTGCATTATCTCCAACTGTTGAGGATGGAAATGGTAGTGATGGAATGTATAGCAGTTTTCTACGATGTTGTCGGGACAACCGATCTTGTTGTACATGTCAAGTGCAATATAATTGCGAATCACGCAGCAGAAGACAGTGCAACGTGAGGTGAGTACCTCCACTTTTGTGAACGGCATGATAATCAGGAAATCATTTGATTTCATTCGGACTTCCTGTCCGTTGATGATGAGCCCCATATTGCCCTGCTGTACAGCTATGACAATATGAAAGTCATCATTTCCCTGCTGACTGACTGCTTTGATTTTGGGGTCGAATCCCATTTGCAGATTGTCGAAGCAGTAATAGTTGTCTTGGAAATTGATAAGGTTGTCCATGTCTGTTAGTTTGTAGTTAACTGTCGTTTTCGAGAATCTCTCGAGAGGATTCATTGTGCAGCCCTTAGAATGAGGGTAGTAGCTCCGATGGTGATAATGGCTCCGTCTTCCAGATTGATGCGATCGGAATCTTTGAGAATCTGATTCATGTAGAATGTTCCTGTATCGCTAGGAGCATCACGCAGAATGTAGCGTAGACGGCCTTGCCGATTGTGTTCTACACGAATGACACAATGAAATGTGTCAATGCTGGGATCGCTGGTCTCAATGGGCTTGTTGATATTCGTTCCCTTGAGATAACGCCCGAATTCATTGTCACCGATGTCGAGTGGAATGATTTGCTTGAATGCAAACTTGTTTTCTACTACGATGATGCTTCCGTAGTCCTTGTTGTATGCATTTTCATCGATGTTACGCTCCTCGTGAATGTTGGTCATCTTGGATTTGCCGATACGGATGCGGAATTCTTTCTTGCATCCGGAACAAACAAAAACAAGTGACTGACCTTCATTGTATTTTGTTTCGTCGAATACAATGAAGGAGTCACATTTTGGACAGCGTACCCTTTTCATCTTATGACAGATTTAGAGGGTTGCTACTTAATTTGCTGGGGCTGGAGCTGGTGTCTCGGCTGGAGCCTGAGCATCTTTGTCTGAAGTGTTCTGTGCTGGAGCCTGTTGCTGAGTTGCTGCAGGGAATGACTGTACGTTGTTAGCGTCGGTCTGGGTGGTGATAGGTGCTGTGAGTGGCTGCTCTTCTACTGTTGTCTTTGTGACGAATGCAGATGATACAACGCTCAGTACTACCATGATGATGGCAAGAGCCCATGTTGCTTTCTCAAGGAAATCGGTAGTCTTGCGAACACCCATAATTTGATTTGAAGAAGAGAATCCTGATGCCAGACCTCCTCCCTTTGACTCTTGGATTAACACGATACCACACATGAAGATGGACGCGAGAATCACAAGTACGATAATTAATGGATACATTTTCTTTCTATTTTTAAGTTGTTAAAAATCTCTTATGCTTTCAACCATTTGTCAAAATGGCTTGCAAAGTTATTACTTTTTTCTGAACTGACAAAAAGTTTTGAGCAAATTGTGCAATTTTTCTACCAATCTGCTACTGTTTTGTTGTATATTTGGTCTACAATGTCGTTAATCATCTCCTGAACCAACTGTTCCTGCACAGCGTTGAGTTGTTGCCTTGAGTCGTATTGTGTAGTAGCCGAGAACGACTGTTCAAAGTCGGCGCTTGCCTTCTTTGTATTCTTGAATCGCACATTGACGGTCATCTTCAACTGCGTCTGTGCAGAGAATCCGTCCGAGGATATCGACTTGTTCGTTTGGCTGTATTCCGTGATTTCGCCTGTGAGTTGCAGGTCTCCGTTCTTCTTCAGCACCTTCAGCTTGGTCTTCTTGGCATATGCATCACTCAGGCTATTGTAGAACATCCCCTCCATAGGTGCCCACACGTAAGCACAGCGGATAGGGAATTTGGTCAGCGAGATGCTTTTCACTTCGTTGTAGTTGATGCTGGCACCATTGAACGAGTATTCCACTTTGCAGGCTATCAGGATGAAGCATGCGACAGCCAGGCACAAACTGAGTACGATACTATTCTTTTTCCAGTCCATAGTCTTTGATTCTACGGTAAAGCGTACGTTCACTGATACCAAGTTCTTTGGCTGCCTTGCTGCGGTTGAAATGGTTGCGCTGCAAGGCTTCCTTGATTTGCATCTCCTCCACTTCTTTCATGGAGCGGGGTGTCGGTTCCACATATTCTACCACGTTCTGAACGTTTTCTGACGGGATATTGATATGGGTAACAGGTGCAGGTTCGTATGCTGGAGCAACAGCATAATCTGCATCTTGCAAGATGTGGGTAGGGGCTTGCGGATGTATGAATGCCTGTGAGTTGATCATCTCCTTCAGTTCCTTCACCTCCTTGCCCAGACTTGTCAAGGCATGAACCAACCACTCACGTTCGTTCTCATAGCTGTGCTGTCCTTGTGCCTGATTGGCGAGTACCAGTCCTCCACCTGTGTTCGAGTCGTCTGTGATGCCGAATTGTATCAATGCATCAGCTGTGATAGTGCGCTCCTGACTGATAAGGCAGATTTGTTCTGCCACATTCTTCAACTGACGGATATTGCCTGGCCACTTATAGCTTTGGAGCAGCATCTTGGCATCATCAGTAAGCACGATCGGATCGAGCATATAGCGCTCAGCAAACGATGATGCAAACTTGCGGAACAGCATCTCGATATCACGCCCTCGTGCGCGTAGGGGCGGCATATTAATAGGTATGGTGGCAAGACGATAGTAAAGGTCTTCACGGAATTTCCCTTCGCTGATAGCTTTTTGGATATTTACGTTGGTAGCAGCGATGATACGCACATCAGTCTTCTTCACCTCTGACGAACCAACACGGATATATTCGCCTGTCTCCAATACACGCAGCAGACGCGCCTGAGTACTGAGGGGCAGTTCGCCCACCTCGTCAAGGAACAGAGTTCCTTTGTCGGCTGCACCAAAATAACCCTCACGCTCACCTACAGCACCTGTGAAAGCACCTTTCTCGTGTCCAAACAATTCGCTGTCGATAGTTCCTTCAGGAATAGAACCGCAGTTGATGGCAAAGTATTTCTGATGCTTGCGTGCAGATTTATCGTGAATGATACGTGGGATAACTTCTTTTCCTACACCCGATTCTCCCTGAATCAGCACACTAAGGTCTGTGGAAGCTACCTGTACAGCAACATCCAAGGCGCGATTCAGCTCTGGCGCATTGCCCACTATACCATAGCGCTGCTTAATCGTTTGAAGATTCGATTCGTTCATTTCTAATGTCTTTTCTCAAATTAGCTGACAAAATTACATAATTTATTTGAGAAAACATGACAAAATTGCAAAAAAGTGAGGAAACTGCCCGAAAAAGCGGGGAAATAGTCTTTATATGTAAGGATTATAGCGCCGTTCGTACTCAATCGTAGTTGAAGGACCATGTCCGGTAAAGACTTGTGTGGTGTCGGGCAGGGTAAAGAGCTGGTCACGTATAGAATTGAAGAGATCTTCTGTGTTACCACCTGGTAGGTCGGTACGTCCTACGGAACCTTGGAAGAGCGTGTCTCCTGAGAACAAGATGCCTTCATCGGGGCAATAAAAGCAGAGTCCACCTGGAGTGTGTCCTGGGGTGCGTAGCACGGTGAATGAATGATTGCCGAACAGGATGTCTGATTTGTGTGAAATATCGTGTACAGGTGGCGGAGCGGGTATGCTGGAGGGGTCGAGGCCAAACGAGTTCATATAGGTACGCAGGTGCTGGTATTGTGCGAGATCGTCCATGCTGCCTTCGATATCGAGTTGGTAGTCACGATGAACGAAACCGCACCCCATGATATGGTCGAAATGCAGATGGGTGCAGAGCATATGAACGAGTTTGAGACCTTTGTCGTTGATATAGCGTTTGATGGCTGTCCATTCTGTCTCAAACATACATCCAGGGTCGATGATGCAGGCTTCATGGCTATCGTCGCTGATAATGTAGCAGTTTTCCATCAGCGGATTGACATGAAATGTTTTTATTTCACACATACGTGTACTACTTTTTTGGTTTCGAAATAAGGTTCTTTGAAGTATTGCGCAAGGTTCCATGTGGTGCAGATCTTGCGCATCGATGCCATTTCTCCATCCAACTCTCCGCCTTTGAGGGCGATGATACCGTTTGGCAAGGCATTATGCTGCGTGTGATCAATATTCTTGCGAACACATTTTATGAGTTCCACTAACGACATTGTAGCACGACTGACAACGAAGTCGTATTTCTCCTTGATTTCCTCGCCTCGTGCATGACTGAACTCTACGTTCTTCAGCCCGATCGCATTCGCAACTTCTTGTGCTACACGTACTTTCTTTCCGATAGAGTCGACCAGATGGAAATGAACATTGGGAAAGAGGATGGCAAGTGGAATGCCTGGGAAGCCACCTCCGCATCCGAGGTCCATCACACGTGTTTCAGGGCGGAACGTGATGACCTTTGCTATGCCGAGCGAGTGGAGTACATGATGTTCATAGAGATTTTCAATATCCTTGCGTGAGATGACATTGATTTTGGCGTTCCAGTCGGTGTATAGACTGTACAACTGGGCAAACTGTGAGGTTTGCTCAGGAGTGATATCTGGGAAGTATTTAGTGATGATTTCCATTCTTAACTTCATTTTTTTTTGAGACCCTTTGGTATCCTCTTAAACGTCTTTAACTCCTCAAACTTCTTTAACTCCTCAACTCCGTCCCCTTCATTCTTTCACCCCTTCAAATCCAAGAGCCTCGACTGCTTGAATAATCTCTTCGTCCGAAGCCGTTCCTACGATGGTAGCTGTTTCCGAAGCAAGATCTACACTGACGCTTTCAATCCCTTCTACCTTGCGGATAGCATTCTCCGCATTCTTGGCACAGTGTGAGCAGTTCATACCCTTGATAGCGAAACGGCGTGCATTGTCTGTAGATATCTCACAAGTCTCTTCACCATGATGATGATGGTGACCTCTGAGGTGGTCAATCAGAGCATAGATGAGTAACAAACCTAGTACGATGGTACAGCCGATATTGAACCACTCAACATGATTATCACAACAATCAGCTGCCTTAGCGAGGGTAGGAGTGAACCACTCTGCAGGAAGCAGGTAGTCGATACCCAGTCCGAATCCGATTGCACCCAATGAGATGGAGATGAGGTAAACGAGCAGGGTTTTGCGTCCCAACACCTTATTTATTACTAGAATGGATGCTGCATTCGCTGCCGGACCCGCCATGAGGAGCACTAATGCAGCTCCAGGAGTCAGTCCCTTCATCATAAGTGCTACGGCTATAGGGATAGAGCCTGTTGCACACACATACATGGGGATGGAGATGCAGAGTACGAGCAAGATACTCATGATTGAATTTCCTGCGAAGACTGCGAAGAACGACTGGGGTACGAACGTGGTGATGAGTCCTGCGATGATGAGTCCGATAACCAGCCATTTGCCGATATCGCCCATCATCTCGATAAACCCATATCGTAGTGCCTCGACAATACGCTCCCAAAATGTATGATGCTTTTCGCTATAGTCGCGCTGAGGCATGTGTTCCAATGTAGTTGCAACCTCTTTGTTGAACAGATTGACCGCATGACCGCCGATGATTGCCGTACAGAAGGCTACGATCGGACGAATGATAGCGAAGGGTAGTCCGAGAAGTGAATAGGTGGCAAAGATGGAATCAACACCCGTCTGTGGGGTGGCAATGAGGAAGGAGACTGTCGCACCCTTTGAGGCTCCTTCTTTCCGCATCGACATCGCAGTAGGGATAACGCCACACGAGCACAAAGGGAGCGGTACACCAAACAAGGCTGCATAGACGACCGATTTGAGTGAGTTGCTTGCCATGTAGTGGGTGTAAAGGCGGTTGGGAATGAACGCATGCATCAAACCTGCCAGCAGGAAGCCCAGCAGCAGGAAAGGTGACATTTCGTTGATGAGATCGAAGATTTCTTGCATGGCGTTACGATTGTTGCGACAGAATCAGTGAGGTGATCTTGCCTTCATTGTTAATTTCCGATAGTCCGGCAAACGTATGTTCGCCTGTCTTATCGCCTTGATGAGTGATTTGTGTGACAGTGAAATGCACTTTATAGCAGGGCGTAGAGCCGTCTGTCTCTTTATTGACGATGAGGTGGCGAATCACGTATTTGATGTCCTGACTACCGTCTGCATGAAGGCTGTTCATATACTTCTCGATATCAGCAGGGGTCACATTACTCATACCGATATACGATGTCACGACGTCTGCTACCGTATTTCTCAGCATCTGCCTGTCTCTTTGCGACAAAGCGATGAAGTGGTTATTGATGACCTGTGCTGCATCCGTCACTACTTGCTCTTGCTCTTCTCTTACTATATCCTCTTCGGTGGGTGAATCGTCATTCTCTACTGCCACCAATTCTTCTTGGAAATCCGTTTCTGCCATCTCGCTTTCGTTGGATTCGGAAGGCTGAGAAGAGCCTCCGCTGTTACACGAGATGCCTGTCAGTAATACCATCACCATCATGAAGACAGGCAAGATGACTTTATAGAAATGACATTTGATGTCCATGGTTGTCTTAGTAGTCTTTGAATTGTTCGTCTTTCTCTTTCGTTACCGCAATACATTCCATCTCGATGAGCCATTTCGGACGGCACACAGGGGCGTAAGTGATAACGTAAGGGGTGTCAGGGAATCGTTCTTCGAACAATTGGCGTACGATCTCGTAGTCAGCCGTGTCACGCAGATACACGATGACCTGCATCACATCGTCAAACCCTGCTCCTCCTTCTTTCAGCAATGCTTCTACATTCTCCCACATGCGATGAGCTTGTTTGCGAATATCGCCTACATACATCACCTCACCTTTGTTGTTGATGGATGCCGTACCTGAAATCAGCAGATGGGTGCGGTCGCCATATTTAATCTTCACCCCTCGTTCGAAGGTCACACCATACTCGTAGGTGGGGTTGAGGTGAGTGCGGGCATATAAGTACGATTGCTGCCCTGCTTCCAGTCCCTTCACCATATAAGTGTCCATCTGAACGATGGCGTTCGTGTCGGCAGGAATGCCATGAATGCCTGTAGAAGCCAGATAGTGGGTATCAGAGGTCAGTCCTTGTTCTGCGAAGTTCTCTCTGCGAGCAACTACCAATCCTTTGTATTGGGTGTCCACATCACGTACAAAGAACCACGTTCTCAGACAATGTTCTGCAATATTGGCATCATATTGGTCCTTCAGCTGCTGCTCATAGCGCTCCAAAAGCGTGCGCGACTGATGATAGCTGCCACCCTCAGGTACCACCTGATTCATTGTCCACACCTGCTGATAGTGGGTTTCGCCCTGATGCAGATAGAGCCACAAGGCTACTTTCGTGCCGTCGAGCGGTGGCTGCTGAATCACGGATACGTTGTCAGTCACGTCGTCCATCAGCGGCATCTGGTTTGTTGCATCGCTGACGAAGTATCGTTTCATCATGACCTTTGCATCGCCTACAGCCTCAATCAGTGCCTGCTGGCCCTTTTGAAGTTGTGCATATTGTGTGCTGAAATCTGCCTCCTTATTGCTGACGTGCAGCATGGCATGTATCTCTGTCAGTTTTCCTTCGAGGGCAAACACCGAGTACTCGATTGTAACCCCTGATTCCTGTATGTCTATTCGATATGTTTTCATTCTAAGTTGCAAAGGTACAAAAAGTTTAGGGTTTAGAGTTTAGAGTTTGGAGTTTTTTGCATTTTTCCTTTTCCCCTTTTCCCTTTTCCCTCATTTTTTGCATTTTTCTTTCCCCTTCATGCTGCATTCTTTTGCCAACTCGCATCCCTCACAATGACATCCTTCATCACCTTCTCCACAGCATTTGTGCTTGTTGGTGATGATCTTGTAAATCCTGAGTCCTACAGCTAGGACAGCCAAGCCAATAAGGATATATACAACTACTGCTTGCATTGCTCTTCACATTGGTTTTGGGTTTACAGCAGCATTCCCACTTGATAAACCATGGTTGCACAGATCCACGCTAATGCTGTCGTATAGCATGCTGTGAATAGCGCCCATCGCCATCTGCCCGATTCGTTTTTGATAGCAATGCAGGCGGGCAGACAAGGCATGTAGAGCAGCACGAACACCAGGAACGCAAAGGCTGATAATGGAGTCATACCGCTGTGAGCGATGATCTGTGACAGGTGGGAACTGTCCTCCAAGTCCTCTGGTTCTGCTTCTGTTCCTTCTGCAGATGTGGCATAGAGCACACCCATGGTCGAGGCTACAATCTCCTTTGCACCCACACCTGTGATGAGGCTCACTCCCTCTTTCCATTGCAATCCGCATGGACGGATCACCGGTTCGACTGCCTTACCCAACTGTCCGATATAGCTTTGTTCCATCTGCTGTTCGGATGTGAGTTCGTCATGATGGGGGAAGTACGTCAGGGCCCATACCACAATGCTGGCTGCCAGAATTATCGTACCCATCTTCTTCAGGTATTGCTTGCCTTTCTCCCATGTGTGGCGCACTACCGACTTGCCAGAGGGCAGACGGTAGGGAGGGAGCTCCATCACAAACGGACTCGACTCACCCTTCACCACGAAGCGGCTGAACAGGTGGGCCATCAGCACACTCATCACGATGCCGATGAGGTAGATGGTAAACAGGATGAGTGCCTGGTTCTTGGGGAAGAAGGCTCCGATGATGATGATATAGACGGGCAGACGTGCCGAGCACGACATCAGCGGTACGATGAGCATGGTGATGAGCCGCGACTTGCGGTCTTCGATGGTGCGGGTTGCCATGATGGCTGGGATGTTACACCCGAATCCCATAATCATCGGGATGAACGACTTGCCGTGCAGTCCCATCTTGTGCATGATTTTGTCCATGATGAACGCAGCGCGTGCCATATAGCCTGAGTCTTCCATCCACGAGATGAAAGCGTAGAGTATCAAGATATTGGGCAGGAACACGATAACACCGCCCACACCTGCCAGGATGCCGTCCACCAACAGGTCCTTCAGCGGTCCGTCAGACATGTGGCTGCTGATCAGTTCGCTCAGCCATGCCACTCCGCTGTCTATCCAGTCCATGGGGTACTGTCCCAGCGTGAATGTGCAGAAGAACGTGAGGAACATCAGTGCGATGAAGATGGGGAAGCCCAGGAAGCGGTTCGTCACGTATGCATCGATGCGTTTGGTCATCCTGCGTTTATATACCGTCTTCTTCACAAGGCATTCCTTCAGTGCGCCCTGCACAAAACCGTACTTTGCATCTGTAATAGCACCTTCGGAATCCTCGCCCAGTTCCAGCCTGATTTCTGCTTGACAGCGGTCGCGCTCCTTCAGGATGTCCTTTGCATTGGGTAGGGTCTTCACGATACCCTCCACCTGCTTGTCGTTCTCTAGCAGTTTGATGGCGAGGAATCGTCCCGAGTAGTTGTGGTGGGGTTCGGGGTTCACACGTATCAGTGCTTCTACCCGTTCTATCATCCCCTCCAACAGCGTTCCGTGGTTGATGTGGATATGTCGGAACGTATGCTGCTTGCCCTCATAGATCTCGATGATCTCGTGCAGCAGCCGTTGTACTCCCTCGCCCGTCCTTCCTACGGTTGGCACGACAGGCACACCCAGCAGCGTACCCAGTTGGTCGATGTCCAGTTTGTGCCCGCTCTCTTTCAGTTCGTCGTACATGTTCAGCGCCATAATCATCGGTACGTCCATGTCGATAAGCTGAGCGGTGAGATACAGGTTGCGTTCCAGGTTCGATGCATCTACCACATTGATGATGATATCGGGCGTCTGCTCGATGATATATTTCCTGACGTAGAGTTCCTCAGGTGTATAGGCCGATAGGCTGTAAGTGCCTGGCAAGTCCACGATGTTGAACGTATAGCCCTCGAACTTCGTGTTGCCCAGTTTCGCATCGACCGTCACTCCCGAATAGTTGCCCACATGTTCGTGCGCATTGCCTGCTATATTAAACAGACTGGTCTTGCCGCAGTTGGGATTGCCTACGAAAGCCACGAGGATGTTTTTGCCCTTTGCCTCTGCTACTGCATGGCGGAAGTCGCAGTCGTTTGCAACAATGCCCGGCATAGCCGTTTGCTGCTTGTGCCATTCCTCTGCTTCTGCCTGAGTTACCACCTCTACCAGGTCGGCTTCGGCACGACGCAGACTCACCTCATAGTCCATCAGTTTGTATTTCACGGGGTCTTGCAATGGGGCGTTCAGCACCACTTCCACCTCCGTACCCTTGATGAAGCCCATCTCGATGATACGTTTCCTGAATCCGCCGTGACCATACACCTTCGCTATGACCGCCGTTTCACCTGTCTTTAGTTCCGATAGTTTCATCTCTTAAGAGAATGTATAATGTAAAATGTATATGTTTTAATTATCAATTCGGGTGCAAAGTTACGGCTTTTTTGCAAATTGTGCAATACTTATTTGTGAGTAATCTTATTTTTTCCTATCTTTGTACCGCAAATAATTATTACACTTTATCATTTTAAAATTTTTACATTTTCCTCCCCATGAAAGATTTTAATTTCTATGCGCCCACAGAAGTGGAGTTCGGACAAGAGTCCGAAGAGAAGGTAGCCCAGTTAGTCACCAAATACGGAGGAACACGTGTCCTGGTACACTATGGCGGGCAGAGTGCCATCCGTTCAGGTCTGCTCGACAAGGTTTGCAGTCAGTTACAGTCAGCCGGCATCTATTTCGAGAAGCTGGGTGGGGTAGTGCCCAATCCCCGTCTGTCGAAAGTACACGAGGGAATAGCCCTCTGTCGCGAGTCACGTCTCGACTTCATCCTTGCCATCGGAGGCGGTAGTGTGATTGATTCTGCGAAGGCGATAGGTTATGGAGTCGTTTATGACGGAGAGGTATGGGATTTCTATCTCGGCAAGGCCGATGCTACCCAGTGCGTGCCTGTGGGTGTGGTGCTCACCATCCCCGCGGCAGGTAGCGAGATGAGCGAAGCCAGTGTTATCACCAACGAAGACGGCGGTATCAAGCTAGGCTACTCCAACAACATCTGCCGACCCAAGTTCGCCATTATGAACCCCTGCCGCACCTTCACCCTGCCACCTTATCAGACGGCAGCCGGAGTTACGGACATCATGATGCACACGATGGAGCGCTACTTCAATCCCGATTGCGACATGACCATCACCGACGAGATAGCAGAAGCCCTTATGCGCACCATGCAGCAGAGTGTGTTGGAAGTGCTCAAGAACCCCGAGGACTATCGTCAGCGGGCGCAGATCATGTGGGCAGGCAGTCTTGCTCATAATGATGTGACAGGCAATCGTAACAATGGCGATTGGGCTACCCATAACATCGAGCACGAGCTCAGTGGTCTGTTCGATGTGACCCATGGAGCAGGACTCGCTGCCATCTGGCCCAGTTGGGCACGATACGTCTATCGTCAGAACGTGAGCCGTTTCGTACGTTTCGCCGTTAATGTCATGGGAGTGCAGAACGACTTCACCGATCCCGAAGCAACAGCCCTGCGCGGCATCGAGGCCA
The DNA here is from genome assembly GCA_902787555.1 of uncultured Bacteroidales bacterium. Classification (GTDB taxonomy): domain Bacteria; phylum Bacteroidota; class Bacteroidia; order Bacteroidales; family Bacteroidaceae; genus Colivivens. The sequence goes on along the minus strand of CADAGO010000023.1, from coordinate 31,202 downwards.
TGGAGCGCTTCTACCATCAGATCGGTATGCCAATCAACATCCACGAACTCATCGGCCGTAATGTCACCGATGAAGAAATCGACCTCATGACCCGCAAGTGCACCCTCGACGACACCAAGCCACAAGGACGCTTCATGCGACTGAAGGCAGCCGATGTCAAAGCAATCTATCAGATGGCGAAATAAATACTTGTTTTTTGGTAATGTCCCCCTCCGCTATGAAGGGGGATTTTTGTTTCATATTCATGCTCTTATCCCTTCCCTTCCTGTCAACAATCTATAATAATTCTACAAAAGTGTATATATTATTAATACAAATATAAATTCGTACGTTGTAAACTCCACTTGGCAAATCGGCCTTCATGAAACGAAATACAGAGTAAAATGAAAAAAAAGATACAATTCTACATGTTTTTTAGGTGACCTGACATCAAGGATAATGCTGAATGATGGTGCACTTTCGTGTGCGTATTTTATCTTCGACGGGGAAAAATTTCATGTAAAATGTAGAATGGGAAATGGTAATGGGGTGGGTTAATTGGTGAAATGGTGAAATGGTGAAATGGTGAAATGGTGATTTTGAACTTTTCCGATTCGTCAAATGCCTTCAATTATGAAAAGCTAAAGTATATATATAATATATATATATATAATATATATTCTTTAGAACATTGTAATCCCGACTTTGCAATCACGCAAAAAAATATGATTTCACCATTTCACCATTTCACCATTTCACCTTTTTTCATTGCCACGTCCTCAAAATTTCGTACCTTTGTAGTGTCAAAACAGCGGGGAAAGTGCCTGAGTGCCGAGTACACACCGAAGCACTACAACCCCCTCCTGTCCCCCTAAAGGGGGAAGAAAGCCTCCTCTAACTCCCCTGAGGGGGAGATGAATAAGAGAGAGGAGAGGAGGGAACGGAAGGGAACTTACTTCTCGCTTCTCACCATCCCGTGGTTCCGAAGACGGTACTCTGCCAGCTGCTCGTACTTGGTGCCGGGACGGCCATAATTGGCATAGGGATAGATGGAGATGCCGCCACGAGGGGTGAAGATACCTGTCACCTCGATGTACTTGGGATCCATGAGACTGATGAGGTCTTTCATGATAATGTTGACGCAGTCTTCATGGAAGTCTCCGTGGTTGCGGAAACTGAAGAGGTAGAGTTTGAGGCTCTTACTTTCCACCATACGCTGGTCGGGCAGGTAGCTGATGCGTATCTCTGCAAAGTCGGGCTGGCCGGTGATGGGGCAGAGACTGGTGAACTCGGGACAGTTGAACTGTACCCAGTAGTCGTTCTCCGGATGCTTGTTGGTGAATGTTTCAAGCACCTCGGGTGCGTAGTCGGTCTTGTATTGGGTCTTGCTGCCTAAGGACTGCAGACCTTCTTCGGTTCGGGTCATGTCTGAAATATAGAGTTTAGAGTTTAGAGTTTAGTGTTGAGAGCTAAAGCCCCCTCCCTTCCTCCTCGAGGGGAGGGGGAAGGAGTTTCTTGTTTAGACTTTAGACTTTAGATATGTTTCCAGCCCTCGTTTACGGAGTTTGCATGCGGGGCATTCACCGCATCCGTCGCCTGGTATGCCGTTGTAGCAGGTGATGGTGTCGTGGCGTACGAGGTCGAAGATGCCGAGCTGGTCTGCCAGTTGCCATGTCTCTGCCTTGTCTTTCCACATCAGTGGGGTGTGGATGACGAATTGCTCGTCCATTGCGAGGTTGAGCGACACGTTGAGCGAGCGGACGAAGGAGTCGCGGCAGTCGGGATAGCCGCTGAAATCGGTCTGCGACACGCCTGTGACGATGTTCATAATGTCGTGCTCGCGTGAATAGACGGCTGCCACACTCAGGAAGAACAGGTTGCGTCCAGGAACGAACGTGTTGGGAGGGGTGTCGGCAGGTTTGTCGCGGTCCATCGTGATGGCTTGGTTGGTGAGCGAGCAGTTGACCGCCAGTTGGCTGATGAATGAGAGGTCGAGCACGGTGAACGGCACATCGGCACGCTCGGCTATCCGTTGGGCATAGACCACTTCCTGCTCGTGTTTCTGTCCGTAGCGGAAACAGATGGCATGGACTTCCTCGAAATGCTTCTTTGCCCAAAACAGGCATGTGGTGCTGTCCTGTCCGCCTGAGAAGACCACTAATGCTTTATTCTTCGATAACATAGGGGTTGGGGCTTACAGTTCTTTGATCTTGAATGCATTGTACGAGATGTTGTCGTCGAAGACATCGGTATGCTCATGACGTTTCACGTAGTTCACCACACGGATGGTGAGTGGCAGGGCAAGGATCTCGTAGAGTGTCTTTGCGACTACCTGCGTGAGCATGAGGCTGATGAGGACCTCGAACGGTACCTTGGGCGCTCCCTCAATAAGGGTGGGGAAGATGTAGAATGCCAAGGGGAAGAAGATGACGGAGTCGGCTGTCTCGCCTACGATGGTGGATGCGATGGCGCGGAGGGAGAAGTAGTAGTTCTTATGCCCCTTGTTGCGGTTTGCCAGTTTCATGCGGCTCATCACCCATGCATTGAGGAACGAGCCTACGATGAATGCGATGAAGCTTGCCATCGTGACTTGCGGGGCGAACATGAATGTCTGACGAAATGCATGGTCGCTGTCGGGTTCGAGTGCGGGCAGGAAGCATGCGATGGCTCCCATGACTACGACGAAGAAGTTCATGAGGAAGCCTGTCCAGATGATGAGACGTGCCTTGCGGTAGCCCCACACCTCGGCGATGCAGTCGTTTAGGATGTAAGAGATAGGGAAGATGATGAATCCGCAGGTGAGCGAGATGTCGCCATAGACGCGGAATACTTTGGTCTCCAAGAGATTGGAGGTGATGAGGCATACGCAGAAGAGGATGCCCATCAGCATGAAGAAGACGCTTACCGTCCTCTTCCCGTCACCACGAAGGGTGGAAGTCGTTGTTTGTTCCATTGATTTCTTGTTTTTTTAGCGTGGTGTTCAAGCACACGCCCCCAAACGGGGAGTTAAAAAATTAAGCCTCTCCCCATCCCTCCCCCCAAAGGAAGGGAGTTGCTAATAGGAAGGACTTTCAAAAGCGAGTGCAAAGGTAGTAAAAAAATGCCATTTGACCATTTACTATTGCCTTTTTTTACAAAAAAATGCAGGCGCGGAGCCTGCATTTTCTGTTTTTGACATTATTCTGACTTTTTTATAGTGAGCAACGTCGAACTATTATTTAACCATAACCTTGATGGTTCTGCCGTCAGAGGTGCGGATGATATTGATGCCACGTTGAGGAGCATTCAGACGAGCACCACTGATGGAGAAGATTGCATCTGTGTTCTTCACACTCCACGCTTCACGCTCCATGTTCTCAATGCCTGTATCATCAAACTCAGCCGTCTTATCGCCTGAACCGTAGTAGTAGAGTTTCCATTCGCCTACCACCTCGTAGTCGTTCGCCAGTACTTCCTTCTTCGAGAGTCCGATAGTCACTGTGCCATCGTTGCCTACATAGAACGGGAGTTTGTTGAGGTATGCTCCGGCAGCGAAGTACTCAGCAGTACCCGTTGTGCCATCTGGAGCATAGAGACCGTTGGAGAGGGTGTAGAACTTATTCGATGGAGAGAGTTGCTCTGCTGTAGCACCCTCGGTGAGGTTCATGACAGGCTTGCTGTATTCCTTTGCAGCAGTCTTGGCATAGAGTGTAGTGAGGTGGGTCTCAGTACCGTTTGCGATGTATGCCTCTTCCTCATTCCAATAGCCCGCACGATAGTAGGTGTGAACAGTCACCATGTAAGTTCCTTCAGGAAGACCTGAGAGGGTCTGATTGAGTTCGAATCCGGCACGATTATACGAAACGGTGTATTCCTTGTAGCCGTTCATTGCTGTTGTTACCCAACCATCGATGCGACCTTCGTTCTTGTCACCCTTCGTTGGGTCGAAGTTGTTGTTGACAATCAGGTTGGAAACGTCTGAAGGTTCGTCAGTCTGTTCTGGGTCACCCATGTACCACAGTTGCCATTCGCCCACTACTTCGTAGTCGTTTGCCAACACTTCCTTCTTCGAGAGTCCGATGGTCACTTCGCCATCTGCTGGTACCGTGAATTCAAGTTCGTTGAGATAAGCTCCGGCAGCGAAGTACTCAGCAGTACCCGTTGTGCCATCAGGAGCGTAGAGACCATTGGTAAGGGTGTAGAACTTATTCGATGGAGAGAGTTGCTCCGCTGTAGCACCCTCGGTGAGGTTCATGACAGGCTTGCTGAACTCTTGTTCAGTAGTCTTAGCATAGAGTGTAGTGAGGTGGGTCTCAGTACCGTTTGCGATGTATGCCTCTTCCTCGTTCCAATAGCCGGCACGATAGTAGGTGTGAACCGTCACTTTATATTTACCCTTTGGCAGACCCGACAACTTCTGGTTCAGTTCGAATGCCGCACGGTTGTAAGAAACGGTGTATTCCTTATATCCGTTCATTGCAGTTGTTACCCAACCGTCGATACGACCTTCGTTCTTGTCGCCCTTCGCTGGGTCGAAGTTCGGATTGACAATCGCTGATGTATAGTCCACAGGGTTGTCCTCAGATGCGTTTTCGCCACCCATCTTCACAGCTACAGCAGCAGCGTTGAGGTCGTTGATAGCCTGTTCGGCTGCTTCGTTGTCATACGCTTTAGCCATGAACGAGGCTTTTGCAGCATTGAGTATTTCCTGAGCATTCGCCAATGTGACTGCGCTGGCTGTTGTGCTACCTGCAATTGCATCGGAAAGGGTGTTGATGGCCACCCCTAATCTTGTATAGATGGCTGTACCCAGTTCTACCTTCTCCATCGCACTCTTTAGTCCAATAAGCACAGCATACGCATCGTTTGGTTCTACTGCATCATCAATAGCCTTTTGCAAGTCAGCACGTTCGGGCTGACCACATTCAGCACTCAGTAAAGCCTGTGCGTTAGGTAGGGTCTGTCCAATCACAGCGTTGAGCACTTCTGCATTCTTCGCACGGAAAGTGAGGCTTACACCGCCTGCCCAAAGCATACAGCTCTCCACAGAGCGTACTTTGTTGGTGATACCGATACGCATTGTTCCGTCGGTTACCAATCCGTAAACGGTGAGTGGATAGGTTCCTTCTATAAAGGCATCGCTGGCTTCATCTGCGGAGTTTACACCGGCTGATGTCACCTTGCTCTCGTATGAATTGATATAGGCGTATGCTTTCGCCAGTTCGGCATATTCTTCAGTATAAGTGTCACCTGGACGGAACACAGCCTGGAGGTTCATCTCGTATAGTCCGTTTTGCAGACCGGTGAGTTCCTGATATACATCGCATACCATGTTCTGAGCTTCAAACACACGGAAGTCCTCCTTACCTACAGGCCATACAGGACCTACCGCTGATTTCCATCCTCCTGCTTCTGCGAAGCGTGGATTCTTCAGCAGTTCGGTGCAGTCGTCACCATCGCTCATACCTGATGCTACCGCATCTTGCAACAGTCTTTCGAGGTATTCTTTCTCAGCCTTGATGGCATCCAGTTCGAGCAACCTTTCGTTCAGCACATATTGTCCACCACCGTTTCCGTTGTATTCACCCTCAGTAGGTGCCGCATCGTCCATGAGGTAGTCACCCAGACGGTTCGCTGCATCCGAATCGGTACTCATGGTCGAAATCCAGTCTTCAGCTTCCATAAATACCTGATAATAATCATCGTATGCATTTAGGTTGTTGGCGAATACTGCTAGGGCATCGATAAAGTGAGTGATGACTTGATCATAGTACGAACCCATATTGTCTGGCGTCGTGCTTGAGGCCTCATTCAGCAGCCCGCATGCCTCTTGGTAGTTGCAGAATGCCTTGTTCTGACTGAAGGCTTCTCTATCCTCCTCGCTGATGAGTTTGTCCAGTTCGTCAGCCTGTTTCAGTATCTCAGATACCATGTAGTCGTACGACTCCTTCTTGTCGCCCAAATAGAACAGTTCCACATTGTCCAGTCCAACCCAGTTCGGCCCTTTCTCCTCGATAGCCAGACCGAATTCGAGAGTGCCGTCTGTCACGATGGCCATCACTTCAATAGGCTCCTCGATGTTGATATTTACCGACTCCACCAAATTCTTGTACTTACCTGCATAGAGATAAGTGTCGCCAGTCTCATTCGCGAAAGCCAATGCTTTCAGTCGGTACACTCCGTTAGGAATGTCCGTCAATGAGGCATAGATGCGACCTGTTCCGAATGCTGATGGATGCCAGTTTTCGTAGTGGTTGCCAGTTGCGTTATAATCGGCTGCAGCATTTCCGTTGTTGGCTTGCTTGTTCTGTGCGATTGTGGTTGATGTCCATCCCTTCGTGTCACCATTGGTGAAGGTCTGTTCCACAGTGCCCAGCATTGCCAGCATCTCGAATGGACGCTCTACGGAAGCATTGTCGAAGTTGGCTGCATTGATGGCTTCCTTTAGGGTCTTTGCTGCTTCTTCTAGCTCTGCAGGTGTTGCATTCGTGTTGTTATAAACCTTCTGAGCTGCAGCCAATGCATTAGCATTTAAACCTTCGGTAAGCTGACCTTCCGCAATCACCTCACCCAATGCGACAGCTGCTTCGTATTGTGCCATCTTAGCCGTGTAGGTGGTATAGTTCTCAGGAGTGACAAACATCCATTTCACCTGGAATCCGCTTGCTGTGTAGCCGTCTCCGTCCACGTAGGTCTCAGGGTCGGTGAGATACAGACGCGTGTCTTCCATCTCAGGTATACCGCCCAGATAGGTGTTAGGATATTCCGTAGGATTGAATACAGCATTCTGTGCCGACAATCCTATTTTGTAGATGTCGTTTCCCTGCGGGATGAAGACGAAGACATCATCACCTGTGTTTTCACCGCTTTCGTCCACCCAGACGCCATCTACTCCTTTAATATAAAGAGGTAAGAACGTGGCTGTGGGGTCGGCAGCATTCGTAATCTTGTACGCATTGTCTTCACCTGATACTTTTTGGAGGGTCACACAGTGCCCTACAGTTGCGCTGAGGCTTGCTCTCGTTCCCCATTCGTTGGCACCCGTGAAAAACTTTTCAGCATCCACGTTGTACAGATACAGTTGAGTTTCCGCCGCAAGTGGCGTGCTTGCAGGCATTGTTGGCTTAGTCCATTGAGCCATGACAGGAATGCATGTCGCAAGGACTGCAATCATCAAAAGAAGTCTTTGTTTTCTCATAAATGTGATACAATAATGAATAAGTTATTGAATATAAAGATGATCTTGTTGTAGTTCTTTTAAAACGCAAAATTACGAAAAAAAAGAAAAAGGAACAGTCGAAAGTGAAAAATAATAAGAAAACGTATGAAAAATATTCAAATTTTTCCTATCTTTGTACCCATAAAATGCGATTAAGCAGACAATTGTTATTCGAATAATGAAACTAACAAGTATTCTATTTACAATCTTTTTACTGTTCACGTCTTCAGCCTTGGCTGTCGACTTGACCAAATGTACGATTGTCTATGATTCAGACGATTATCCTCTAGTGGCTAAGATGGCGAATACGTTGGCAAACGATATATGGATGGTAACAGACCAGCGTCCTGCCGTTTCAACCAGTACATCTTTCCCTGCGCTTCACTCATCATCCAATATCATCGTCCTCGGCACGTTAGGGCGTTCTTCATTGATTGATGCACAAAAACTGAATGGCAGTTGGGAATGCTACAGCATCCGTACAGATAAGAACAGGATAGTAGTATGCGGTTCTGATCCTCGTGGATTGGCATACGGTGTGCTACATATCAGCGAGAAAATCGGTGTCAGTCCTTGGTATTGGTTCGCTGATGTTCCTGTACGCAAAATAGCACCAGGCCGTCCTCTCAATTATTCGGAGAATATTGTCAGTCAGCCGCCTACTATTAAGTACCGTGGCATTTTCATCAACGATGAAGATTGGGGTCTGAAAACCTGGTCAGCTACTACGTTTGAGAAGGAACTCAACGACATCGGGCCGAAAACCTACGATAAGGTATGCGAACTGATATTGCGCCTGAAGGGTAATATGCTGGCTCCCGCCATGCATTCATGTACTGGTGCTTTCTATTCACATCCCGAGAGTCAGCAAGTTGCGGCGGAGTGGGGCATCATGATTACCACTAGCCATTGTGAGCCGATGTTGTTCAACAACGCGGCAGAGAGTGAATGGAGTAAGGAGCGTGACGGCGAATGGAACTATCTGACCAACAAGGAGGTGATTCTGCAGAAATTCCATAATCGTCTGCGTGAAACCGCCGCTTACGATAATATCTACACCACTGGTATGCGAGGTCTGCACGATGAAGCCATGAAGGGTTCAACCGATCCGAAAGTGCGAGCACGTACGCTGGAACAGGTGTTTGCCGCACAGCGTCAGATATTGGAACAATACAAACAGAAGGTTGTCACCAGCATTCCCCAGATTTTTGTTCCTTACAAAGAGACCCTCGACATTTACGATGCAGGATTGGAGGTGCCTGAAGACATCACTCTCGTATGGCCGGACGACAACTACGGCTATATGAAGCGTGTCAGCAATGGTGCAGAGCGTAAGCGTAGTGGCGGTTCGGGTGTCTATTATCATCTTAGCTATCTGGGTGCTCCTCACGACCATCTGTGGGTCAGCACGATGGCGCCAGCACTGATGTACGAAGAGTTGCGCAAGGCTTACGACTCTGGGGCTGACCGCTATTGGTTGCTGAATGTGGGAGACATCAAGCCTATGGAGATAGAGATGCAGCAGTTCTTCGATATGGCGTGGAACCTCTCTGCCTTCAGTTATGACAATGTGAATCGATACCAAGCCTATTGGTTGGCAAGTGTATTTGGAAAGAAATACCAAAAATCGTTCCAAAACATTCTTGATACCTACTATCGATTGGCATGGCAGCGTAAGCCTGAGTATATGGGCTACGAAATGGAGTGGGATAGTCAGGAGAACAGCCGCTTACACGATACAGACTTCTCGTTTGCTGATGGAACGGCCCAGCAGCGTCTGACTGACTACAAGCGGATTGCCGAGCAATGCCAGCAGATTCATCAGCAGTTACCTGCAGATTATCAACCGGCTTTCTTCGAGATGCTCAGCTATGCTGTCAACGGAGCCTATCAGATGAACCGTAAGTTCCTCATGGCTCAGCGTAATCATGAGACAGGAAGTCAGGCTGATGCCGATGAGTCTCGTCAGGCATTCGATGCTATCAATGCCTTGACTCATACCTACAACACCCTGCTTGATGGGAAGTGGAATCAGATGATGTCAGAAATACCACCAGGCTATACGGCTAAATATCACCTCATGCCTGAACTGAGCAGCACACCAACGACTGCTTACCAATTGCCGAAAGCACAGCTTCATCCCAATCTGCCGAACGTGATTGAACTCAATAAGGTGAAACTGCCGGCAGGATTCCGCCGATTCAGCGGGATGGGTATGGACTGGACAGTCATCCAGATGGGCAACCCGTTCGATGCCGTGCAAAACCCGCAATCACTCAGTTCTGCCCATATTGATATTCCGTTCACTACAGGGGAGTCGGAGGTGGAAATCCAAATCACGGTCGTACCTCTGTGGCCCGTAAGTGCCGATCGTAGCAATCGCATAGGTGTGAGTGTAGATGGTGCCCGTCCTGTTGTGTGTGAGAATATCTTCAAGGAGTGGGGACCGGAGTGGAAACTGCAAGTGCTTGAAAACCGTAAGGACTTCTATGTCACCTTTCCACTAACGTCCGGCAGTCGTCACCTCCTTACCCTCATAGTAGGTGACCCGGGTCAGATCGTTCAACGCATTGCGTTCCGATAAATAAATTCTTAATTATTAACAACTTAAAACATTAAAAGAAAATGAAAAAAGTAATGTTCAGCCTTGCCGCTGTAGCAGCCATGCTGCTTATGTCATCATGTGGAAACAAGAGTGCAAACGGTACGGAAGCAGCTGCTGATGCAGAAGTGGCAGAAGTGGCTTACGAGCACTTCAAGATTGAGAAGTACAACGCGAGTGTGGACTTGGTGAAAGGGATGCGCCGCACCGATGATCCTCAGATGGACAATGGCGGCCTCTTTACTGTTGTGCCTGAGGATGCTGACGATTTTCCTATCTACGGATGTGTGGATGCAAGTGTGTATGAGAGCTATGAGGAGTACACCGATGAGCGTATTCAGAGTGAGTTCAACAGCATTCCAGAGGAGTCGGTCGACAAGGTGATTGACCTTGAAAAGAAAGAGTTCTCTTACGCCGTTCCAGGAGAGACCATCAGCGAGTACCATCGCTGCATCTACAAGGGCAACCTGTCGGCTTCTGTTACTGTTGCTTACAGCGAGAAATACGCAAAGCAGCTTGGTGGCGAAATATGCGACCATATCCTACAATCGCTGCAGTTCGATGAATAGTAACTATATAGCGATTTAAAACAAATATTGCTCTCCGGTAAAATGCGTACCTTCGTTCATGTCGCTTTCGTTTTGTGGTGAAACAAAGGTAACAAAAAAGGCTGAAAACCATGTTAGGGATTCAGCCTAATTTTTTATGCTACCCCAAAAAAACTATACGTATTATTTGGAAAAAGAGATTTATTTTTGTATCTTTGTGGTGAAATTCCGCATACTATTACCATTCCATGAAAGTAATTTGGCTAAAGGCAAACGATGGTGCGCCTTTAGGCAAATGATAAAATGCCTTTAGGCAAACGATAGTGCGCCTATAGGCAATCTCCCTTCTCAGCCGACTCATCTTCCCGATTGAGTCGGCTGCTTTTCCCTTTTGAATTGGCTGACCGCCCTTGTACTGTTTAGACAATGTACTTCTAACAACTAAAGTCTTAACTCATAGCTGTCTTCACCCCTTTGGGTTTCCCTCTAAACTATAAACTTTTATATTGACTGTCCGCTAAAGAAGAAGAATATGAAGTATGGAGGAGAGTTTACTTATTGAAATATGTGTCCACAATGCCTATTAATCGGCACTGCGGACACATACTTTATCGATTTTTCAACTTTTAGTGGACACCAATATAAAACAAATGAGGATGTGCCTGTTTTGACACACCCTCATTTGTTGTTATCTCACCATGACTCTTTTTCCGTCGATGATGTAGAGTCCTCTCATGGGTTGACCAGTTAGTCTGTGACCTTGGAGGTCGTACCTGACGCTGTTTTGCTGTGAGAGGGTAGGGATAAGGTCCTTGATGCCCGTATCGATGTTCTCCAACGCTTTCAGGAACTTTTCGTAGTAGGTGGTGAGCTGCTTGATAGAGTTGAGTATCTGGGTGTCGTTCTTGATGCGCGATTCCGTGCTGTAGTAATCGCGAGCCTTGACCAGACGGGTAAAGTTGGTGTTGGTATTAACAGCAGGATTGTCGGCATAGAGCGCGATGAGACTATCGACTGCGGCATAGAGCGCATAGTAGTCGTCGAGGTTTTGCTTACGAACAGAAAGGGGTGTCGTAGCCTCGATGACAGTTGTCGTAGCGGCTTCGTACTCGGTAGGTGAGGTTGAGGCGAAGGTGGCGTATGCTTCGAGGGTTGTGCGGACTGTCTCGCGGAGGCTCTCAGCCGTGCTGTAGCGTTCGTCGGCTGTTGCATCATATAGTTCCTGAGCAGCCTGCATGGCATCACGGAACGGCTTCTTGTACTTGATGGCTGCCGATGAGGTTTCGCTCACACCAAAGGTATAGGTGAACTTGATGACTGCTGCGGTCACTCCACGCTCGTCCTTCACCTTATTAAGATACATGGTGTAGGTCCCTTCCTTGATGGTGTCTCCCTCCATGACCTTGAGCGTGATGATGTTGCTCAATCCCGTTTCTTCTGCCTTGAGGTTTACTCTGCCTGGTGAGCCCGACAGGTATGCCACCACGTTCTCTGCCTCGACTCTGAGGTCGAACGCATAGCGGAAGGTGTTGACGGTGAGTGGGATGTCGAATGAGTTGTTCTCGTAGCAAACCTCAGTCAAGTTGATAGGTACAGGGTTTTGTACTTCGATGGTACGCGACACTTCTTTCTTCTTGTTGTCGTTATCGGTCACGACGATGCGGATGGTGTGGCTGCCTGCCTTGGGTTTTATCCATTCGTAGGTGAGAAGGGTGTCTCGCACGTTGAGGTCACGATAGGCCTGGCGCATCGTGCCGTCGAGATAGAGCTGAGCCAGTTTCACCGTTCCGTCTTTATCGCTGACGCGGAAGCTGAGAGGGATGGTGTCGAGGCTGGTATAGGTATCGTTGACCGTAGGGGAGATGATGCGGGCGGTTGGGATATTGGGGTCGAGCGAATAGCGCTTACAGAAGTTCCAGATAAGGTGACGGTTGAGGTCCATGGGCCAGTGTCCACCGTTGTGGTAGGAATAGAGAACGACTTCACCGCCGTTAGGTCCGCCTGTCCAGCGCTCCAAGTCTCCATTGTACCAACTGCTACTGATCGGCTTGTAGTTGGCTGTCTTTTTGTAATTGGGGTGCTTGTCGTGCTTGGCATAGTTCTCGATATAGTCGTGTATGCCATACTGTTCGTAACCAAACACATCATCGTCGTAAGCGATGCATTCGAGCAGCACCACAGGTTTTTTACAGTTGTTCCAAGGCTGTTCGCTGAACTGGATACCGCTGGTAGGAGCAAAGGCTGCAATCTTGTCCTGCATGTTGGCGATGCAGTGGTGGATGAGCATTGAACCCATTGAGAAGCCCGACCAATACACACGGTTGGTGTCGATGCTGAACATCGCAGCCATCTCGTCGATGGTCTTCAGTACGAAGTTCTGGTCTTTCGTTCCTCCTGTATCCCAGGTGTTACCATCGCTACGCAGGTAAGCGATGACGAACTTTGCTGTATCGATCATCTCGTACATCTTGTCGGACCCATACTGATACTCAGGGTCTTGGTTCATACCGTGAGTGACGATGAATAGCGGAGAATTGTCGGGTAGAGAATTCGGTACGAACACCACCATATTACGTTTCTGACCATTGACATTGATGTCGATACTCTGTTTCTTGTAAGCTTGTCCCTGCAGCAAGGTGCAGAGCAACATAATCGTAGTAAAAAGTTTCAATTTCATAAAAGTAGTCGTTAATTATTGGTTTACGGCTGCAAAATTACAAATAAATTGGCATGCAGACAAACTTTCTGTACCTTTTTTCACTTTTCCTCCTAATTTGCTTGCTATAGACTACAAAAAGCAGAGCTTTTGAAGAGAAAAACATCGAATAAACGAAAAATATGCATTATGAATTGACTTGAAAAGTCTAAATTGCTAGCGTTCGGCAATAAAAACAAGCTTTTATTGCACTTTCTTAACCGCAATTTTGCTGCATATGAATTAATTTCCTTATCTTTGCAGCGTATGAATTCATTATTAGAAAATAACAAGAAGCGAATACAGTCTCTTTGTCAGAGATATAAAGTGAAGACATTGCATGTTTTTGGCTCTGTCTTAACTTCTCGTTTCTCTGGAGAAAGCGATGTTGACTTTCTTGTAGAATTCAAAAAAGAAGAGATCAAGGACTATTTTACCAACTTTTTTGATTTTAAATCGGCCTTGGAAGATACAACAGGAAGAGAGGTTGATTTGTTAGAGAATCATGCAATAAGAAATCCTATCTTGAAACATAACATTAATCGTACTAAGCAACTTATCTATGGATGAAATGATTCAAAAACATTTGTACGACATCCTAAATGCCGTTGTTGAGATAGAGGGCTTTTTCGAAGGACGTCCCAGACTTTTTGAGGTCTTTAATGCAGATATGATGCTTCGCAGAGCCGTAGAACGTAATATCGAAATTATTGGTGAAGCAATGAATCGTATTTTAAAAGAGGACTCGGAAATCCAGATAACAAATTCGCGGAAAATAGTTGATGCTCGTAATTATATTATTCATGGTTATGATAGCCTTTCTCCTGAGATATTGTGGAGTATCATTATCAATCATTTGCCGCTTTTACACCAAGAAGTTTCCTCGTTATTGAATGAGGAATGATATAATTAGGTAATAGGAATCTTATAAGGTGTGGCACTATCGATGCTGCACCTTTTTCTATAAGCAATAACCATTATCAACTCACACCTTTCATCCTTCAACTTTCAACTCTCAACTGACTTTAAACTATAAACTTTCAACTTTAAACTTTATTATCCACACTTTTTTCACTTTTTATTTTGCGGTTTCGAAGAAACATTGTATATTTGCAGATGTTTATGATAAAACGACTGATGAAAAATAAACAGTGGAAGTGGGCGCTGCTGATTTGCGTCGTACTGCTGACAGCTTGCCATGGTTATAAAAATGACGGGAAGCAAGTAAGATATGAATATTGGAACGAAGGATTCGGGTTTGGCAGTGTGAAAGTTGATGCTGATCCTCAAACATTTGAGGATTTGGGAGATAGCTATGGACGTGATGCTAAACATGTTTTCATTGAGGGCAAACTCGTTGAGGGTGCTGATGGTGCAACTTTCAAGTATCTTGGTAAACGATACGGCGTAGATGCCAATCACGTATGGCATAATGATACCATTATGTCCACAGCTGATCCGAAGACGTTCAGAGTACACAGTGAACTCTTAGCTGAAGATACAACCGATTACTATTGGTATGGTCGTGCGGTTCGTGTAGTTGATAAGCAGTCCTTTGTCATATTAGGTGATATTGACGATTTTGATACTCGGTGGGCAAAGGATAAATGCAACGCTTATTGCATGGGTTATGCACCCGTTCCACTTGCCGACTATGAAAGCTTTCATACAATTAAGGGTGCGAGGTGGATGTCTGGGGATTATGCTGCCGATAAATATCGTGTGTATTTCCAAGACCACATCGTGGAAGGAGCTGATCCGCAGACATTCCGTGAGGTTGAATTCTATGTAGGGCAGGATAAAAATCGCGTATATCATAAATGGAAGGCATCGACAGTCCGAGACTATAGGAAGCTGACACGGGTAGGAAATTACTTCTTTACTGACGGTAAACAAATATACAACAGGAACATGGAGGAATTCTCAGAAGCCGATCCAACTACGTTCCGAGTGTTGGCCGATAATCAAGGCGATTGTGTTTGGTATACCGATGGAGATCATATTTGGTGGTATGATCAAATAGTAGAAGAAGCTGATGCTGCAACTTTCAGTCCAGTATACCTTTATTCGTATTTCACGGGTAAAAAAGAACGAGTTGGAGGTTCTAGTTATGCTTATGGCAAGGATGCATACCATGTGTTTTGCAGGGATTCTTTGATGGAGGGGGCCGATCCTGCCTCATTCGAAATAATTGACTTCAATGATACTTGTTCGTGGACTATATTTGACAAAAACCGTATTTATTCGAGTAATCCCTCAGAACGGCTACAGAAATACCTAAAGCAAAAGTACGGAAAGAAAACAATGAAGTAAGTAAAAAGGAAACTACTTACCCTATATAAAAGTTGGTACGCAGCGAACGCTGCTCAATTCGTCGGCGCTCGCTGCCCATATCGGCAGCGGGCGCTGCTGATATCGTCTGCGGCCGCTGACGAACGGAGAGATACGGGTTCTCTCCCTGATTAACGTAGCTTCTCTCCCGCTTTAACGTAAGTTCTCTCCCTGTTAGAGGTAACTTCATTCTGGGTAGAATGCCAAAAGCCCTTTGATGTGTTTCTATGTGGGAACGATATTTTGCTTTAAATACGCCGAAATGATAAGTTTCTGCTCTTTTTTATAATTGCATAAAATAGTAATCTTTTCTTTCCTGTTATGGAAAGTTTTCGTATCTTTGTACCGCAAAAGTAGAAAAATGAACGAAAGATTTAAAGTAGTATATTCTGATGATGCTTTAGAATTTATCGATTCGCTGCCACCGAAGGCAATACCGCTGGTAGGTGCAAAAGCTGCAATCTTATCCTGCATATCAGCCATGCAGTGGTAGATAAGCGCTGAACCCATCGAGAAGCCCGACCAGTACACGCGGTTGGTATCGATGCTGAACTTGGCTGCCATCTCATCGATGGTCTTCAGCACGAAGTCCCTGTCCTTTGTGCCACCAGTGTCCCATGTTTTATCGATGCCACGAAGGTAGGCGATGACGAACTTTGCCGTATCAATCAGCTCGTACATCTTGTCCGCCCCATATTGGTATTCAGGATCTTGGTTCATGCCGTGAGTGACGATGAATAAGGGGTAGTTGTCGGACATCGAGTTAGGGGTGTAAACGATCATGTTGCGTGACTGACCGTTGACGTTGATGTCGATACTCTGTTTTTTGTAAGCCTGACCCTGTAACAGGGTGCAGAGCAGGAGAATCGTAGTAAAAAGTTTCAGTTTCATAAATAGTTGTATTTATTATTGGTTTGCACCTGCAAAGGTACACATTTTTTGATATCTGACAATTATCTATTCGCTTTTTTCCACATTTTCAGCCTTTCATACTTGCATTTTGCCCTCAATGTAGTTCAAGACCCTTTACCTCAATGACTTGATCGACAAATCCGTCGCGATAGATGATGAGGGTATGGCCGTCGTAGGTGAGAGTAATGGTGACAGACGGCAGCAGGGTGGGGTGTTCGTCTCCATTCGTACCATTGCTCTGGGTCGCCCAGTTGTCGCTCGAGAGGAGGCGGTTCGTACTGCGATATGTTTTATCTCCGATATGTATTTCGGGTCGATAATCGACAGGGCTTATAGAATAGGTGAAAGGAGTCGTCCCATCGATACGGAACAGTTCTCCGTCATAGTGATTGGGGTCGAGCTGGAACTGTTTCTCAAACTTCTTGATAAGGGTCTGTTCGGCAATCTCACGATAAGTAAGGAAAGGTTTTCCGTTGTAATCGCAAAGGATGGCTGTGGGGAAGCCCTGTGGGTATCCGCGCCGCACCATCCAGTACTGGTAGTCGCCCTGCATCCATGCCAGCCTGATGCTCCCTTTCTTGGCTCCTGGAATGACGTAAGGGCGAGCATTGTTTTTGGGTGAGTTTCTTGTAATGGGCGTACCTTCAGTCACACGGCCTGACTTGTCGATACTGTACTGATAGATTTCATAAACACCATCACGGTCGTAGCTGCCATTCTTGATGGGGACGGAAACATAGAGGGTGGATGGGTTCACGGGATCGATAGCCATACCGCCGCTGTAGCATTTCTCTGTCTGCGTCCAACTCTGATGGAAGGCATGTCCGGCTTCACAGATGCGGATGTGTTGCCATGTTTTGCCTGTCCAACGTGCATAATAGTAGGTGTGGTTGTCTTTCGATGCATCAATATGTGGATATGCAATGACGGGATGCTTCTTGCGGTCGAGTGCTATCTGCCATATCCAGTTGCGGACGTTAGGGGTGCGGTCGACGATGGTGGCAGGGTAGGCTGAGGCATATTCCTCCGTCTTGCTGACACGGAAAACACCTTCATCGAGGCGTTTCAGTTGCTGACCGTTGATATCACGCAGGATGGGTCCATTTCCATGATTGATGTCGATGATGTTGATATAGAGCCAGTCGGGCATTTCGTTGTCGGGGTGCCCTGTTGTATAGCCTACATATATCTTGTCCTTTCCATTACTGATATATTTGGCGTAGGGGCGAGCACCTGTTGACTGTACCACCTGATGTGGCTCATAGTCGAAATGGCAGTTGTCCTCAGCATCGGGCATTGTAAGGCGGGCGATAGTGGGGTGCCAGTTGATACCTCGCCAGCAGAGATAGATGTGATGTGGGTCGTCGCTCATGATGAAAGGGGACGGATAGGTGGTGTTGGCGCGTGTCTCGAGGTATTTTTCTTCGCCCAGAGCTGTGATGTCGCCTGGTTTGCGCGAGATACGGTACCAGATGCGTGGTTCATCAGTGTGACGGGTATAGAAAATCATGACCCTCCCATCGGGCAGCACGAGAAAGGTAGGATTGTTGTGATCGTCGGGCTGGAAGAAACTGCGTACAAGCACATCAGTTTTGAGATGGCGTTTCCAATCGTATTGTGTGGCTTTCACGTTACCATGCACGTCGATATAGCCAATGTATGAGTACTGACCATGATGCAGGGCACGAGGGTCGGCGAACCAACACCATGCACCTTCATCAGTTACGATGGTTTGAGCACTGAGACGGAGCACAAGGCTCATCAGTAGGAGACAAATGGTAAGGATTCTTTTCATGAACAACGAGTATTAATTCGTTGCAAAGGTAGTGAAAAAAGTAAAATTGAGCATGGAAAAGGGCATGATTTTGCAGTTTTTCTATTTTTATATTTTAATAATGATTGCTTTTTTGCTTTTTTTTGCTACCTTTGTCTCCGTAATAACAATCTAGCTAAAAAAACGGGGATATGAAGAAAACCTTTCTTGCTGCGCTGATGACCTCTATGCTCATAGGGGCATATGCGCAAGACTATACGATGAATGTGGGTAGTGTTGTGACTGAGATATCGTTCTATTCGCCGGAAATCGTTCGTGTGACGAAATACCAGAAAGCAGATGCGCTGGGAAAGACGGACCCCAAGGTGGTAGTAACGATGACTCCCCAAACGGTGAATCCCAAGACCTTGAGCGGAAGCAATGTTGACACCCTTCTTACTGAGAGGGTGATGGTGGTTTGCAATCGCCAGTCGGGTTTGCTGAACTTCTTCCGTCCAGATGGTACGGTACTGATCAGGGAGCGTTCGAAACCTACGTTCACCAAACGGACGACACATACGATTGACCCCTACACGGTGTCGCAATCGTTCCGCCTTTCTACAGGCGAGGCTATCTATGGTTTCGGACAGGTGCAAGATGGCGCGTTGAATCATCGCAACAAGAGCTACAGCCACATGGTGCAGAACAATATGTCTGTATGGATTCCGTTCTTCCACTCTACACGTGGGTATGGATTGTATTGGGATCTTTACGGGCCTTGTGACTTCAGCGACAATTCAACCAACGGGGCTACATTCAAGACAGAGGCTGCCCATGCGGTCGATTATTATGTATTGGTAGGCGATGCAACCTATGGGGATGACGTGCAGCGGTTGTTGCGCCAGTTGTCGGGTCAGGCTACGATGGTACCATTGTGGACTTTCGGCTACTTCCAGAGCAAAGAACGCTATCAGAGTGCGATGGAAACGCTGGGTGTGCTTCAGAAGTATCGTTCGCTAAAAGTGCCTATCGACTGCGTGGTGCAGGACTGGCAATACTGGGGTGGTAACAATCAGTGGAATGCGATGGAGTTCCTCAACAGCACGTTCAAGACAGACTATCCGAAGATGATAAATGGTATTCACAAGGATGGAGGCCATCTGCTCATCTCCTTTTGGGCAAACTTCGGTCCTGATACGAAACAATATCAATATTTCAAGGAGCATAACCAGCTGATGAAGATGGGCAACGAAATCATGACGACTACCTATCCACCAAACTCAAGGGTAGCGATCTACAGCCCATATCAGCAGTCGGCACGCGACTATTATTGGAGATGTCTTTGGGAAGGACTGGTGAGCAAAGGGGTGGATGCCTATTGGGTGGACTCGTCAGAACCCGACCATTATCAAGGAGGTGAGGACTGGGAAAAGACGAATGACTTCATCGTACTGAACAAGGATGATGAAGATAATGCTACATTGAACCCGCATTCGCTCGAATCTGTCCATACATGGCGCTCGATGCGTAATGTGTTCCCACTGATGCATGCAAGCGGTGTGTATGACGGTCATCGTGCTCAAAAGGCTGAGTTGACGGAAGCCAAGCGTGTGATGATAATGACACGTTCGGGCTTCATCGGCATGCAACGTTATGGTGCAGGTACGTGGAGTGGTGATATCACCGCATCTTGGGAGACACTTGCCAACCAGATACCAGCAGCCTTGAACTACTCTGCTTGTGGTATTCCCAGCTGGAATAGCGATATCGGCGGATTCTTCAACGGAAGCTATCATGGACCAGGACAGGATACCTACAATGAGTTGTTTTGTCGTTGGATTCAGTTTGGTACCTTCTGTACGATTATGCGTAGCCATGGTTCTGGAACCGATCGTGCCATTTATCAGTATGGTCAGGAGGGGGAAAGCTACTTCGATGTAATCAATCGTTATATCAATCTGCGCTATGCATTGCTACCTTATATTTATAGTACAGACAGACGGGTGTATAACGAAGGCTTTTCGTTCATGCGTGCAATGGGAATAGCCTATCCGGCAGACACCCGTACACATGAGTTGAAGGACCAGTTTATGTTCGGACGTGACCTGCTCGTCGCTCCTGTGACCCAATCTCAAGCTATCCAGCGCAGCATCTATTTGCCAAAGGGAGACAAGTGGACGGACATCTGGAACGGACAACAGTATGAGGGTGGACAGATGGTAAAGCGCGAGGTGAGTCTGGCACTCATGCCACTCTATGTGCGTCAGGGTTCCATCTTGCCTTGGGGACCTAAAGTGCAGTATAGTGAACAGAGTGACTGGGACAATCTCGAAATCCGCATTTATCCAGGAGCTGATGGACAGTTCACCCTCTACGAGGACGAGCGTGATAACTACAACTATGAGCAAGGTAAGTACTCGGAGATTCCGTTCAGTTGGGACGATAAGACTCGTACAATTACCATCGGACAGCGTAAAGGAGAGTTTGAGGGTATGCTTCAGAACCGCACATTCCGTATCGTGCTCGTCGATGCTGACAAGCATGTAGGAGTGGGTATCCAGCAGTCGGAGCGTTTCAGTAAGGATGTTGCCTACAACGGAACAGAGGTAAAAGTACAGATAGACAACGAACATTTGGTGGCAGGCGACATAGCAGCAGTACAGAGCATTCAGGCTACTCCTACCAATATCAGTATGTTTCTGGGGCAGAGTCGCACTTTTGCTGTAAAGGCTAAGTTGGCTGACGGTACTTCGCAGTTCGTCACCCTTGATGCTGTGTGTGAAAGCAGTGACAGAGATGTGGCAGATGTGCGTGACGGTATTATCTATGCAGGACAGAAACAAGGGAAGGCAGTTATCAGTGTGAATTATACCGACGGAGTGGGAAATACTCACCAAACAAGTGTGAATGTCGAAGCATCCGTCCCAGAGAATCTCTATACATGGAAGGCAAGCGACTGGTATCGTAACCGTGTGGCTGACCGTCTCGGGGCTTCGGACATCAACTGTAATACGAAGAACAACACCATCACAATTACGAAGAAAGGTGCACAGAACATAGCCCTGCGTTATCAGGAGAAGAAATATATGGAGCCGGGTATGAAGTACCTCGTAGCAGTAGCGAGTGAGGTTTCGAATGCCAAGAATGACTCACAATTGTGGTTCATCAATGGCACATGGGTAAATATCGTCAATCCAGTAGATGTGCGTACCTTGAAAGACGGACGCATCATGATAGCATGGAGCATTGATGAGAATAAGGGTTACCAACTCACAGGCGAGACGGTATTTGGCATGACCTCAACCAATACACAGGGACGCTCCGTCATCAGTTATGTGGGCTTTACGTCCGACTTGAAGAAGACGGAACAGCAACTCAATACTCCGGTTGGAATCGAAGCTATCGAGCAGTCAGCACTGAATACAGAACATTCAGTCTACGACCTTAGTGGACGATTAGTAGCGATTAGTCAAAGGTCTGCTATCAATAATCAATTGAAAAATGGGGTGAACATCGTCAGTAACGGCAATGGGAAAACCTCAAAGATATATAAGAAACAATGAGTTATACTCTATTTTTTAACAACTAATCTTTTTTATGTGTATGAGACAAAAAATTACTTTGTTCCTCTTTGCAGGATTGTTCTCTCTGGCAGCTTTTGCCCAGACAGATTATGTAATTGTTGAGGACCTTACGTCGAAATTGTTGCAGAATGCCGATTTCTCGGCAGACGAGGCAGTCACCATTGACGTCCGAACCTATGCGAAAGACATGATTGACGATGGTATAGGTTCTGGTATTGAAGGAAGCGTAGGTTTGTATGGCCAACAGCCAGTAACAGGTTGGATAGCAGCCAATCCGACAGACAACTTTAAGCAGCCTGACTCACTTCGCGATGTAGCCGCTCTTGATGCCCGTGCAGGTGGTATCTTTGCACTGGTTGACGACGCTGCAGGTGAAGAAATAGTATGGCCACAGTTGGGAGGCGGAAGTCCCACTTACATCGCTCCTTATCAAGAAGCTGGTGTTCCAGGAAAGGCTCTAGGTATCATTGCTGTATGGGGCAGTTCTATTCGATATTATCAGGAAGCCACTCTGCCAAAAGGTGCATATATGATGGTTGTTACCTGTCAGAACACGAGTGGTGGTACAAGTATCTCTCAGAACTTTATGGGATTCCTTGCAAACGACGGCACGAAGTATTATTCTAGCCGTAACTCATATCCGCTTACTCAGGGAGAACCTGACCAATGGATGAACGACACAATCATCATTCGTCTGGCCGAAGAAACAGCCGGACAGATATCTATTGGCTTCTCTGCCTCAGGCGGTTCTAGTGCAACTCCCCATTTGTTCTTGAAGCAGGTGAAGTTCTACTCGATTGATGAGAATACCATCATCCAGCAGGAACTTGCAGAGGCGAAAGAAGAACTGCTTGGCATGATTCGTGTAGGCGAAATCTACAATGTAGATACCAGTGAAGCCCTGAAGGTGTATAACAATCCGAATGCTACCCTCGAGCAGATTCGTGCTGCTATCGAGGCCCAAAAGAAGGTGAACGAATCAGGTCTGACAGACTTGTCGGAATTCTTCATTGTGAACCCACACTTCTCGCTCAACGATACCGTAGTAGGAGGTATTTGTACGTACGATTATGACTGTGAAAAGAATGGTATCGCAACGACCAACTATAGTATGTTGCCTCTCGAAGGATGGACACGTAAGAAGACTGATAACGGTGCAGCGAGCGGTGTGTATGGAATCGGTACAAAAGCATTCCTTGGTGGAGTTGGTTTCTTGCCACCTACTACGATGTCTGACGGTTC
Organism: uncultured Bacteroidales bacterium; assembly: GCA_902787555.1. Taxonomy (GTDB): domain Bacteria; phylum Bacteroidota; class Bacteroidia; order Bacteroidales; family Bacteroidaceae; genus Colivivens. The sequence continues at coordinate 8,358 of CADAGO010000023.1, read as the reverse complement.
TTCAGAGGGTAAGGTGCTTGGATTCGTAACCTGTTGGTCGATGGCTGTACAATATACTCAGCCTGTATCGCTCCCAGCAGGACGCTACTCGCTTTCTATCTCTTATTATAACAGCGGTGGTACACAGGCCATCGATAAGAACCTGATTGGTTTCATTGACGATGCAGGAAATGAATATCTGTTCCAGCAGAAGACGTTCGGTGTAGGTAAATGGATGAAGGAAAGCATAGAATTTGTATTGGATGAAGAAACAACTGGATATTTCTCACTTGGTTACAGATCTACTAACACAGGTTCGGGCAATATGCCTCACTTCTTCGTTGACGGTATTTTCCTTACCTATGTAGGTACAGGTATCGACCCGTCGCTCTTTGCGCTGAAGTCAAGTGTCAATTCTGCTGACAAACTCTTGGTTAACGAATTCCAGGCAGAACTGAAAGAACAGTTCCAGGAGTTGGTAGACAAAGCAAAGGAATTGTGTGATGCTGACGAGAGTGATCCTGAAGCAAATAAGGAGATGACTGCTCAACTGAACGAGTTGATGCCAGTTGTATCTGCAAACATTGATGCATACGACCGTCTGTTGGCTTACTATGAAGGTGACTTTGCCGAATTGCTCACTAAATACGAGACTGATTTCCCGTCACTTTACGACCGTTTGAACAGCTTGAGCGACCAGATGTTTGAGGCTGTTAGCGATTATACTTGGAGCACAGAACAAATCAACGAAGCAATTGCATCGGTCGATGAGATTATCGTTGATGAAACCCGTAAGAAGTGGGATGAGTATGTTGAAAAGTGTGAACAACTCGAGGAGAATTTCGACATTTCCATTCTTATTCCTCAATTAGCATACACCTACAGCACCTCTGCTCTGTCGAACACAGCAGTGCCAGACAAAGAGTGGCAGTATGGCTCAGCTAGCAACTTCAAGACTCAGTATGGTACAGCAGAGGTATGGAACCAGAGCCCATTTACTGTTAGCCGCACGCTGAAGAATATGCCTGCAGGTACATATACTATCCGTACGAAGGCATTCTATCGCTATGCTGAAAACACGATCAATTATAGCGGATACACTAGTGAGGCAGAGATTCCTCAGGCATACTTGTTTGCTGGATACAGCAAGACTCCAATTGCCAATGTAGCCCAGTTGGCAACCTCTGATGCCGACCGCTATGTTAATCCAGCAGTGATTGACGAAACAGAAGGTATCTATATTCCTAACAATCAGCAGTCAGCAATGATGGCGTTCAACTATGACGACCTTACACCAGTTGTTGAACGTACCGTTCAGACTGTCCTTACAGATAGTACAGATCTCGTATTTGGTATTACTTCTGACCTGATGGAGGGCAATTGCTGGGTGGTTTGGTATACCTTCCAGATTGAATACAATGCAATTGATAAGGATGTTCTCGCAAATGAACTCGACGGCATGATTGCTGAACTCGATGAGTTATTGGAAAACAATGATGGAGTATTGCTCGATGTAGTCAAGGCAGAGGGAACAACTGTCAGCACTAACGCCAAGCAGGTGAACCGTGATGATGTGGATGCAATGAGCAAAGCTGCCTCAGATGTGCAGGCCGCAACGCAAGCTACAAAGGAGAATGCCGACTTGATGACTCGATTTGAAGAGGCTTCATCAGCATTCGATCTTGAAGTTGAACAAAATGCAGAATACATGACCGCTGAGAACCTCATACTCTGTCAAAACATCATTGACAGAAAGGACAATGCCTATAGTCTGACTCCTGCTGAAATCTCTCAACTGATGGACGATATGGACCTTGCACTTGCACGTATGTACAATCCTGATTATAAGGGTGCCAGCGATGACAATCCTGTTGACTTTACTGTTCGTATCAAGAACAACAGTTTCGAAACTGGTACAATCGAAGGCTGGACATACAATACTGCAGCAAGCGGTGATACAGGTGTAAAGGATAACAGCAACGCCACCTATACCATTGAAAATGCAGATGGTGCTTATGTCTTCAATACATGGCATTCAAGTCTGCCAAATGGCGGTTTCTGGGTATCTCAGACCGTTAAGGGTTTGCCTGCAGGAACTTATCAGCTTGAAGCACTGATGGCATCAAATGCGGGTAATACGATTACACTTTCTGCAGCAAACGCCACAGCTGACTTTGTTCTTGAAAACGAACTCGATCATGCTACGGATGGTTCCATCATCTTCACTATTGCAGAGAACGAGCCTGTAGAAATCAAGGCATCAAGCCAATCGTGGTTCAAGGTTGACAACTTCCGTCTCACATACTTCGGTACTGAAAGCCAGAAAGAGCCTTCAGCTATTGCAAACGTAGAGGTTGCAAAGAATGCATCATCAGCTATCTATAACCTCAATGGTCAGCGCATACAGATGCTCCGAAAGGGTATCAATATCGTTGAAGGGAAGAAGATTCTGGTGAAGTAAACTCACTACCTACAGGAGTGACAACTGAACTCCTGAGCTTCTAAACAAACAGGCTGACGATTGATTTCGCCAGCCTGTTCTTTGTTTCTCCAGTGTAAGTTTACGCCATCTTCTTTCGCCAGTTGAAGTAACCGAAAATGGCGATGATGACATAGAGCCCGTAAAGCGAGGCCTTGAAAGGGATGTCCTTATAGAAATAGAGGGCGCATGTCACAACATCGACAGCAATCCAGATGAACCATTGCTCCAAGTACTTATGGGCTAATGCCCAAATGCCTATTATACTGAGCGCGGTAGTGAAACTGTCGGCAAGTGGCACACTGCTGTCTGTGAATGTGACGAGTATCCAGTAGATGATGCCCCAGACGGCAGCAATCACTAGCATCCAAGGTAGTATCAGCTTCTTAGGAAAGTGGCGAATAGGGAGAAGGGTCGAGTCGCTCCCATCCATCTCTCTTTGAGTTGAAGTTTCTATGTCATTCTCATCGTGGGATAGGGTGGGCGTGTTTGGTTTGATCCATTTCCAATACCCATAAACGGTCATAGCGAGGTAGTAGAACTCCATGCCGCAGTCGGCATAAAGTCCTTTTTGAAAGTATAGTACGATACCAAGTGCCTGCATCAGGAATCCTACGAGCCACATCCAACGGCTGGCGTTGTATTCAAAGAGAATATATGCCAGTCCGAGGATGGTGGTGAGGATGTCGAGCCAATGAGCAGCAATAAATTCCATAATTTCCCATTAAAATCTAAGTGTCACACTTCCCATCATGGAGAATCCCGCCATTGGGGTGTAGCCAATCTGATAATAGCGGTTGTTTTCTGGATAGGTATCACCTACGATAGCTGAGTAAACCCAACCATTTGCTGCATAGCGACGGCTGAAGATGTTGTTGAAGTTCAGACCGAAGATGGCCTCTTTGAACCATTTTTCACTTTTCATTTTTAACTTTTCACTTGTAAGCATATAGCTCAGCATCACATTGCTGGTACAGTAGCTTGGTAGCGAACGGTCGCGGTTCTCTGTATTGTCGAGATACTGGCGGCTCACGAAGTTTGTATGCCATGTGGCTTGGAATCCTTTGTAATGGAAGTCGATAAAACCATTCATGATTGTAGCTGGCGAGAAGGCGAGGGTGGACTTATCATAATGAACAATGGTGGGGGCGAGGTCGTTCCAATCTGCATCGTAGGTCTCAATCACCTCATCGAAGTTCTTGATATGGTTACGGCTCAGTGCTGCATTACCTTCCAAAGTCAGCCAGCTGAGCGGGCTGTATTGGGCACTCAGTTCCACACCCATACGATACGAGTCTTTGATGTTTGTGGTGAGCCGCTCGCCTATGTCGCTTGTCGCACCTGTCTGTACGAATTGGTTGTGATAGTCCATAAAGTAACCTCCAAGGCTCACTCCCCAATTGTCGGCTGTGTAGCCGTAGCCCAGTTCCAGGTCGTTCAGACGTTCTGCTTTGGGAGCAGGGTAGGCTCCGTTGTCTGTGAAGTTGTTTCGCTCGGGTTCACGATGACTGATGGCATAGCTGACGTACGCATTGTGGCCGTTCTGATGGAACGAAACACCTACTTTTGGATTGAAGAAATCGTATTTCTTGTTGATGTCGAGAGGCTGATTCGTGTAGGTCCCGTCATTGTTCGCATAGAACTTGTCGTTGATACCATTGGTCATATAGCGTACATGTCGGAACTGCAGGTCTCCGAAGATGTCCAGCCAGTCGTTGAGGTGGAAAGTTGCCTTTGTGTATGCACTCATGTCGTTCTTCTCGGCATCGCTGTCGTAGTATTGCAGTTCACCCTTCTCTGCCGACCATCTGCTGCCGAATGTTGTAGGCTGATTGGCAATGATGGTACCCAATGACGGATTGGCATAGGTGAGGAAACCGAAGTGGTTGCCCTCGAAGTTCTGAATCGACACTCCACCAATCACGTCCCAATTGAGGTCGTTGTAGTTCACGTTCCAAAGCATTCCGTAGGCATTCTGGCTCAGTCCTTTCTTGCGGATGAAGTCGCTCTTCTTCACCGTCTTGCCATCCGCCTCTGTGTAGTTGGCCAATCCGAACTTCTTCAGTTTGTTGTTGTAGCGGAACTCATTGTAGTAACCATATCCGTGAGTGTAGTGCAGCGAGGCATTGATGCTCCAGTTTCCGTCAATCTGCCAAGCCAACGAGAGGATGTGGCGGTTCTGCCAGAAGTTGTCGGTAGCCTTGTTCCACAGGGTGCCATCGCTCATCTGATAGCGACTGATGTCCCATCCTCCGTTCCAATCGGGTTCGAAGTGCTCATATAGGCTGTTGAATCGTCCCATTCCTGCATCCCATAGGTCCTGATAGGTCTTGATGCCGTCGTAGGCGTTCATGCTATAGTCATCGTTACCAGCAGTCACGCCGTTCCAAGCCTGTCCTGTCTTCTCGTAGTTACCGAAATGCTTGTAGCGAAGCAACAGGTTCTCTTCAGAGTTCATAAACATCAGTCCTCCGTAGTAGCTGCCGCTTGTGCCGCTTGTGCCGTGCACGAAGCCGTCAGTCTGAGTCTGGTGCCATGCACCGTCCACCACAAGATGTTTCCACAGCAGACCTGATGAGAACGAACCGCCGTAGTTCCAAGTGTTGTACGAACCAAACGAGCCTGACACTTCAGCCTGTGGTGTCAGCGATGGTGATTTCGATTTCAACATGATAGTACCACCGAAGGCTCCGTCACCATTGGTCGACGAACCTACTCCGCGCTGAATCTGTGCGCTACCCAGCAGACTGCCGTAGGAGTTCATATTGGCCCAGAACACACATTGGTCCTCAGGCGAATTGAGTGCCAAACCGTCGAGGGTGACGTTGATGCGGCTGTCACCTGCACCACGGATACGCATATACGTGGTACCTGTACCCAGTCCATTCTCGCCCCAAGCCTGTACTCCAGGCGTACGGGTAAACATCATCGGGAGTTCGCGTCCCGTCTTAGAGAATTCCTGCAGCCTGCTACCCTCGATGTTAGAAATGGCGAAAGGTGCATCTTTCTTCATCTTTACACCCATAATGATAATCTCATTGATTTGCTCAACCTTCATGGTGTCTGGTTCTACGGTTGAGGCACTACTGCCTAAAACGCAAAGCATTGCTGCGGCAGTCATCATCATTTTCTTCATACGTTTGATTTTAACTAAAGATTAAACAATACAAAGGAGTAAAACATATCTAATCGTCCCTACGGCAGCATTACCTGCATCAGGTTCATGGGTATGATCTCAGCCGGCATGATGGCCAGCACCCCTTTAGTTAATTATTTCTGCGTGCAAAGGTACGAAAAAAATCGCAATCCAACATGCATCATGCCTAATAATTTAAACTATATGAAATAAAAGAACAAAAAGTTTCCAAAATGAGGGTGGGGTAGTTAGTCCCATTTTGGCGGACAGGCGAGTCGCAAAAATCACTATTTTCCCTTATTTCCCATGAAAAAACCGTACCTTTGTTGTGTCAAAACAGCAAGAAAATTCTACCTGAGTGCCGAGCACCTACCGAGCACTTACCGAGCACCTACCGAGCACTCACCGAGCACTCACCGAGCACCTACTGAGACTTATATATCCTCAGCGTTTCTCGCCTTGACTCTTCCCCTCTCCTATGGAAGACGAGACAGGTCCTTTGGCTAGTAGCAATAGTTCGGAAAGATTATTCTCCAATAATCGTGACGATGAGACGTCGCGAACCACCATAATTACGGTATTCGCAGAAATAGATACCTTGCCAGGTGCCGAGGTTCAGTCGGCCGTTAGTAATGGGAATGGTGAGGCTCACTCCGCTGAGGACGGACTTAGCATGTGCCGGCATATCGTCCAAGCCTTCGAGGGTGTGTTGGTAGTCGGAACGACCTTCAGGTACGAGGCGGTTGAAGATGGTTTCCATATCTGCACGGACATCGGGGTCGCAGTTCTCGTTGATGCTAAGTCCGCAACTTGTGTGTTGGGTGAATATGTTGATGAGCCCCGTGCGGGGTAGAGGTGGAAGTTGGCGCATAATCTCACCAGTTACCAAGTGGAATCCGCGAGGCATCGCTTTCAATGTGATTTCTATCTGTTGTATCATAATAATCAATGCGACATTGTCGTATTTCTGTTCATCGTGACTGTAAATATGCTGCGAAGGTAGTAAAAAAAGTTAAGAGTTTAATGTTTTGTGTTTAGAGAATGACAAAAAATGCACTCGTAAGAGCAAAAAACACTCGAATTGCCAAAAAATAGTAAATAGTAAATCGTTAAATAGTAAAATATTCGTACCTTTGCACTCGATTTCGAAAAACGGGATGTAGCGCAGTTGGTTAGCGTACACGTCTGGGGGGCGTGTGGTCGTCAGTTCGAGTCTGATCATCCCGACTTCTGAAAACAACAAACGGGGTTCACTTGCGTGACCCCGTTTGTGTATTTATGGAGTGATTGGTTACTTTACCAATACTTTCTTACCATCAATGATATTGAAGCCCTTCACTGGAGCAGCGAGTTTCTGACCTGCGAGGTTGAGTACTTCGCCCTTCACAGCAGCAGCCTTAGCAGTGTTGATAGCAGTTGGAAGTTCCTCATAGGTTGTTGTCTCGTCGTTCTTGTCAGCGAGAGTGACAATAATCTTGTTCATCTGGGTGTTGCCAGCGATAGCAAGAACAACATTGGTTGAGTTGCCTGTCCATTCGCCTAATCCAGGAACAGTTCCATTGAATGCATTGTCTGCATTCCATCTGCCATTATCAACTTCTACCTTAGTAATGGCCTTGCCTTCTGGTGCATCCATTACGATGCAGCCGCTATACATACGGAGTTGAGGACCTTTTGCAGTGCCCCAGTAGCGGTTTGCTGTCTTCCCTTCTTCTGCTACAGAAATTGTCATGGAAACACCACCTCTTACCAATCCTGCAGGTGTTGTGATGTCACCATCATTGCTATCGTTAGATGAGAGTGCAACGTCCATTGCGTTGAAGTCGAAGATTGGCTCGTCTTTGGTAAGGAGGATGTACCAGATGTAGCTTTGCTTCTCATATCCCCAAGGAATACGGATGTAGTTCAGGTGACGAACATCGTACTGTGAAAGATCTACTTCGTACTTGCCGTCTTCTCCAACAACAGCGTCAATCCATACATACTTGCCAGCATCAGCTTCTGCATAGTCTGTAAGTGCTTCTTTCTCGTCAACTTCATGGTTGAAAGTCAATGTGAGAGGAGTGCCTGGAGTTGCGATGATAGTCATCTTGTTATATGCGCTCAGGTCTGCATAGTTGTTCTTGTTCATTACTCCGTAGATGTAGTCTCCCTTACCTCTCTTTTGCTGTACGTAAGAAGTTGTATTTGCATTATACATGTCGGTAGTCAGGTCAACGAAGTTTCCATCAGGACGACCTGGATCCTGCTCTTCAACAAAGTCAGGAATATCAACAGACTCGTTCTCTGGGTAGGTTTCGAGATAAACAGAATTAATGATTGCTGAACCTGGAGCTGTTCCATTGTCACCAGATAGACAGATTTCAGTACAATCCTTGAGTTAAGACCATCTTGGCAATAGAGAGTCTTGTTTGCACTACCTTGATAGAAGAGTACACGGAAACGATTACCTTGAGTAATCTTACAGTCAATCACCAGCTTCTTGTACATAGAAAGGTCGCCAGAAGGCAAACCAATGTTTTTCAACTGGTTCCAAGATGTTGCAGACCAACCGAATGTGTTTGTTGCTGCGTCCCATGAAGCATTGCCTGTAGGTGCTGGACTTGCAAAATCAGCATATGTTTTCTCACCTTCGTCGTTATAGGTCTCGAGATAAACATCATTGATGATTGCTGAACCTGGAGCTGTTCCATTGTCACCAGATAGACAGATTTCAGTACAATCCTTGATGAATGAGTTGTAATCGTCTGGTGCAATAGCCTTC
>CADAGO010000022.1 GCA_902787555.1 uncultured Bacteroidales bacterium | reverse complement strand
AAACAGTTCGACAAAACGGCCCTCGGTACCATTCCTGCCTCCAAAGGATGTCGGATAGGGAGTCCTGTTGATGCTGTTCCAAATGTCAAAACAAATCCTATTACGCATTCTTATACGGTCTATGGCCATCGCATCAAGAATCCAACTGTTATCCGATCTGATGCCGAAAAGATTCGCATCCAGCTTCTCTCCAGCTTCGTCTACAAGCTTCACCGAAAAAGACTTCTTTGCATAAGCCAGCGCACTCGAACCACGGTATCTCACCTTGCATCGCCCGCAGAAGGATTCCCCTTTTGGATCCGCTATTTCAATGAATGCAGGTGCGTAGGTTTGTGCACCCACCTGTGTTGTATCTACAGTAAGGTTGATAAGCGGAAGTGAACAGGGACTAAGCTCCTGTTTCATCTGCTCGTATTCAGTTGTTTGATCAATATTCGCTACACAAACCTCTGTGATGATTAACATGTTTGAATGGGCATCATTTTGCTGGGCGTTCATGTTCATTCCAATCATGGCAATCGATAATAAACTGTATAACCTTCTCATATACTATTCCTTATTTTAAATACATACTTAAATATGGTGTAACTTCCGTTTTTTTTCTGCATTTTGTTTTTTCGGCAAAGTTACGATATTGTTTATAAAGAAAAAAGCTTTCCTTATGGAAAAAAATAATAGAACTACAAAGCGAAACTCATTGCAAATCACAGAGATAGACGTTAACACCTAACAACAGGTATGGAAAGATTTTCCTAGGGGGTGGAAAGAACGCTGCTTTTAAGCCTAAAAAGCTCTCTTTTATAGGACTTATACTATTTTCTTATAGTATTTGTCAGTTCAATAAACTTTGTATCATTACAATAAAAAAGGTGCCTGAAATCGCTATCCAGGCACCCACACGCAATTCAATGAAGCTTTCGTTTCATTATTTCATATTTCATGTTTATCTGACAAAGACCTTCTTCCCATTCACAATATTCAATCCCTTCTGCAACCCGTTGATTCGCTGCCCTTGGAGGTTGTAGATTGCATCATTATGCATTATGAATTGTGCATTATGAATTATTTCTTCGATTCCTGTCGGTACCAAGTCCTTTATAAAGTCGTATGAGACATACGCATTTATAGGTGCCCGATAGACAATCATATTGTTCTGGATAAAGTCCATCGTTGTTCCTACTATTACCTTGGATAATGAGGATGAATAGGTGATGTTCTTCGGTTCCCAAAGATAGTGAACCAATTCCTTTGGCATATTAATACATCCCACTTGGTCGATAATCTCCACATAAGCCTGTTGGCCCCTACGTAAGTTCTCTGGGTCATGGTTGAACAGCTTGTACACTATACGTTTTGATCCATCACTCATATCAGTAATTGTACGCTCTACGATTTCTCGTTCTGTGGTTTTTCCGTCCTGGAATACTTTGACGCTTTTAGCTTCTCTTAAGACATTCCAATCGTACACGACAACCTCATCACTACGCTCTTCAAAAGCTTCATAGTAATTGCCAAACTCCAAAAACATTTCTTGATAGAATGCTTTTGCAGCAAGAACTTTACCGTCGTATTCACGAAGGGCTGCAATATTCACTGGATGACCAAGAACAGATTTGCCATTCTTATACATCCATTCATAGTACAATTTTTGATAGGTTTTCCCATTGATAGTTGTGTCACCGTCCAAATAAAAGGTTTTAAACGTAGGCTCTCCATCAACGTCGGATGCAAGGCATATCCATTTTGGATTACCTTCTAACATGGTTGGGTAGTCTTGTGCCCATCCATTCGCACTCGCCAAGCATAAGATTGCCACAAGTGCTGAATTCAATGTAATCGTTTTCATTGTTTGATAGTTGTTTAGTAGTTAAACAATATTTGCTTTAGCACCGCACAAGAAACAAAACGGATGTAACTTTAGGGTATCGCACCGCAAAGTTACAATATTATTTATAAAGAAAAAAGCTTTCCCTATGGAAAATAATAATAGAACTACAAAGCGAAACTCGTTGCAAATCATAGAGATAGACGTTAACACCTAACAACAGGTATGGAAAGATTTTCCTAGGGGGTGGAAAGAACGCTGCTTTTAAGCCTAAAAAGCTCTCTTTTTACAGGACTTATACTATTTTCTTATGGTATTTTGTCAGTTCAATAAACGTTGTATCATTACAATAAAAAGGTGCCTGGACATAGCTATCCAGGCACCCACACGCAATTCAATGAAGCTTTCGTTTCATTATTTTATATTTCATGTTTATCTGACAAAGACCTTCTTCCCATCCACGATATTCAGTCCCTTCTGCAACCCATTGATGCGCTGACCTTGGAGGTTGAAGATTGATTTATCATTTGACGATTTACCATTTACGATTTCTGCAATACCTGTAGTACTTGTATCGAACACACCATTGAATGTCTCATTGCTATTCTCGATAGCAATAGCATACTGTCCTTTCGGATAGGCGGAGATATTAATATTGAGAGCTACGATGTTCTTTGCATTGATGGTCTTGGAGTAGGTAACTTCAGACGTCTTGTTGTTGGTGATTTGCACCTCATACAATTCATTGAGACGGTCGAGCTTGACATCGAGCACCCGATCGTTGTATTCTCCAGACAAAGCGACTTCTTCTCCTCTCCGCTCAGGAGACTTTGGCTGGGTCTTGATAGTGTGGCTGAAGTCGAATCGGCGCTTCTTGGCTTCGCCTTCTGGAGTGGTTTTATCCTCATATTCGTCATTGAAGTAAATGACCTCATCATCGATAGAACATGACATCAGGACATCACCTATTCCACCAGTCGTGAATGGAGACTTGAAACTGATAAATGGAGGATTCAATGGAGGATAATCACTTCCAACACCTTCAAACCATTGGTTTTTCTGTTTATAAACAACAGGTATTTCCATCATGTCTTCCTCAGACCAGTATTTGTCCTCCCAACTAGCTTCAATATCAAGGTAATTACCTTTGAATCCATACATTCCTCCAGTAGCCCGTTTCGTCACAACACCCATGATCCCGTTATCTCCATACACCATATAGTCATAGAGGTTGATGGTATCACCAACATTCAAGGAGAAATCGTATGCCAACTCGAAATCATTATTGCCAACATTCAAGCAATACACCTTTTTATCTTTCTCATACCACGCACCTACGTATTCTCTTTCTATATTCTGCGATTCCCATTCTTTGGCAGCCACCCTGTCACGCCGCATTCGTTTGGCAGTATGCCCATTTACGATGGTGTCGCCATCAAAATAGAGATAAGAAACAATCTGAACTCCCGATTCTTTGTCTGTCATCACCTGACCTACCTTCCATACCTTATTATCTTCGATGAATGGGCGATAAACAATTTCAGTATCAGTATTCTCATCAGTTATAGCGACGATGTTATAGAATTTATTCCAGTTTGTAGATGCGAAGTAGGTGTTTTCTGAACCTGCAGGCACATAGAGCACACAGTTATCATACACATCTTGCGATGTTATGTTGTTTTCTGCAATAGGTGGGCGGTTGTTGTGAATAGTGAAGCTTTTTAATCCTGTGCATTTCCAGAAAGCACTTCCACCAATTTTTCTCACACTATTTGGTATATCAATAGAAGTCAATCCTGAGCAACCATAGAATGCACTTTGGCCTATGCTTGTCACACTTTGTGGGATAGTGACAGATGTAATGTTCTTTCCATTGTAGAAAACTCCTGATGAAATACTTTGAACACCTTCAGGTATGATTAATTCCCTGATTTCTGTTCCGTTATGGATAAAACAACATTCTTCGCAGTTGTTCAACGGATTTCCCTTCCACGTACTTAGATCAAAAGTAATCCATGAAGATAAATCCTCTATGATTACATTCGTTGTTTTATGAGAAGGAAATGCTTGGTTTCCAATACTCATTATATTGCTTGAAAGAGTGATGGTATTTATATTGTTGCAATTCCCGAAGGCTAACTCCCCAATGCTTGTGACACTATTGGGAATATCGATGGAAGTCAATCCTTTACAGCTAGAGAAAGCTCCTTCCCCAATGCTAGTCACACTATTAGGAATCTCAACAGAGGTCAATCCTGAGCAGTAGCGGAAAGTTCTTTCCCCAATGCTTGTGACACTGTTTGGAATATAGACAGAGGTCAGGCCTGTGCAGCCTTCGAAAGCTCCTTCCCCAATGCTAGTCACACTATTGGGAATCTCAATGGAGGTTAATCCTGAGCAATACCAGAAAGCATAGCTACCAATACTTGTCACACTGTTGGGAATCTCAATGGAGGTTAATCCTCTGCAATTATAGAAAGCCTGATACCCAATGCTTGTCACACTATTTGGTATTTCTATTGATGCTAACTTGTTGCAGCCAGTGAAAGCCCGCTCCCCAATGCTAGTCACACTATTTGGAATCTCAATGGAGGTTAAGTTTGTACAGCCAGAGAAACCAGACAAAGAAGTCACACTGTTTGGAATCTCAATCGAGGTTAAGCCTGTACAGCCCTCGAAAGCATCTTTCTCAATGCTTGTCACACAGTTGGGAATCTCGACGGATGTTAAACCTATGCAATTAGAGAAAGCTCCATTGCCAATGCTTTTCACACCATTGCCAAATATAACTGATGTCAATCCTGTGCAGCCATAGAAAGCTCCATTGCCAATGCTTGTCACGCCATTACCAATTATAACTGATGTCAATCCTGTGCAATTATTGAAAGCGAGCCTATCTATCTTTGTCACGTTATGGGGAATCTCGATGGAAGTTAAAGAGCAGTCCTCGAAAGCTTCAAGGCCAATGCTTGTTATACCCTTGCCAATTATAACTGATGTCAATCCTGTACAACCACGGAAAGCTAACTCCCCAATGCTTGTTACAGGATAGGTCTGGCCATTGTAAGTAATGGTTTCAGGAATAACAACCTTTCCGGAATAGGAATTATAATTATTTGCTTTACGAGTGACAGACAGTTCCTTGCCATCGTCGTTATAGTTATAATAAATGGTGACACCATCAGCATTCGCTACCTCTATGTCATGACTATATGCTGAGAGAAACATCAGCATCGTGAGGATTTGAAATAATAATGTACGTTTCATATCTTGTCTGTTTTTAGTTATTAATCACTCTTTTTCACCCTTTTCTCCATTACTTCACGAATATCTTCTTCCCATCCACGATATTCAATCCCTTCTGCAAAGCATTGATTCGCTGTCCTTGGAGGTTGTAGATTGATTTACCATTTGACGATTTACCATTTACGATTTCTGCAATCGCTGTAGCACTTGTATCGAATACACCGTTGAAGACCTCATAGCGGTTCTCGATGGTGATGGTGTATTGTCCTTCTGGGTATGCAAAGATATCGATGTTTAGGGCTACGATGTTCTCTGTATTGATGGTCTTCTCATAGACAGTTTTACTTGAATGGTCTGTGATACGTACCAAGTATGCCTCGTCGAGTGGGTTGAGGTTGATGTCGAGTAATTGGTCGTTGTATTCGCCATAGAGGGATACTTCCTCAGCTCTTCTAACAGGCGCTTTAGGTTGCGTCTTCACTGTATGGTTGAAATCGAACCTGCGCTTTTTGGCATACGATGGATCTTGCGGAATGACGTCCACTAACTCTTTGTCAAGTTGTTCATCAAGGTATATGACCTCATCACCTACTTTGCAAGATATCAGCTTATAACCAGAAGCTTCATTGCCGGTATTATTCTTAGGGATTCCCAAAGAGCCGACCCCTTCCATCCAAGTTGTTTTCCACTTTTCTGCATTTGGATATGACCAAATAGCATGTGATACTCCCTTGAAACTGTTGTTTCCACCTACCTGAAGACCTTTCAAGTAAGCTTCTTCATCGCTTCCTGTCTGGTGATTGTAGATAAAGAATCTTTCGTTTATATTGGTTGTGAAGTCATAGAGTCTGCGGAACTGATCTTCTCTTGGGAAGGCACAATACACTTGCTTGTCCTTTTCGTACCAAGCTCCTACATAATCCTTGCTTGTATTCAGCCATTCCCATTCGTTGGAGGCCTTTTGGTCACACAGCATTCGCATCGCTGTCTGTCCATTCACGATGGTATCTCCCTCGAAATAGTAAGTAGCAACCATCTGTGGTTTTAGGCTTGCGCTCGTAGGGAACCATGCTACCTTCCAAGTCTTCTGCTCTGCAATCATCGGCGGAAGTTCCCTGCCGTTGTTAATAACTTCGATATTGGCAATTCTCAAATGGCGGGTATAGTCTCGGGTTTGTGCTGTCGATACATACGACTGCAATTGAACCATTACGTCTGATGAATATGTTAAAGTCAAAGGAATGTCAATAACAGTAAGGGAATCAGCTGAAGAGGTAAAGTTGAATTGTTTTCCCATTGGATCGAGAGGGTTAGTAACGACATAGTTGCGCGTATTAGGCCATCGTCCGTCCGCATTCTTAATAAACATGTTGATTCTGAACTGGTTTCCTTGAGGCTCTACGCTTTCAAGACCTTCTGGAGCCATTGTGATGCGGATGGTGTAATTGGTGTTAGCCAACAGCGAAGGCAGGTTGAAGGCGATATATGGCTGTGCTGCCTGAGATGTCGGTATTGCGTGCAGATACTGATTGCCTGGTACTCCGAACTTCGGGTTAAGATTCTCCACCGTGTAGGTGCAGTTCTTGGTGTATGTTGAATTCCCTCTGACATCTTCCTCTAAATTAATGGTAGATAGTAAGTCAATCTGTCCCAAGCGGGCGTCAAACACCTCTAACAGGTCATCATCAATTTGATCGACGAAGTACAAGGTCTTACCGTCTGAACCTTTGTAGGTGTCAACCGCACGTGATTTGTAGGCTTCGAGCCTGTCTGCGACATATTGCCTGAAGTTCTCACTGAATAAGTGGCAAATCATCTTCTGGTCTTGGCCTTGACTCAAACCAAACACGTTTTGATGGCGTGCGATGAAGTCATTACATGCTTCGATGGTAGGAATCACTACATCGTTCTCGTTCCATCCCCACTCAATCAGGTCATAACGCTCATAATAGAGGTACTCATTCACCGTCAACCATTTATCGCCACTCTCATCATAGACAGCACGAATTGGTAATGCAAACGGAGTATAACGGTGCATCGTTTCAATACGATTGTTTAGATAAATATTGATATTGTTTATATCAGCAAGTTCGTCTGTCCAATAGACTGCTGAATTGTTGTATTCACCAGTAGTATTCATCCTTCCCGACCACAATTTCATATTTTCTGCTTTAGGCAGGAACAATGTATTACCATTTGGACCAGTCAGCAAGTAACCTTCCGCATTGTTCATATAAACCTCGACACAAGTACACTTGTCAATCAGCTCTTTATACTCAGCAGCTGTAGGCAAACGCCAATTCTTGCCTTGTAACTGATAAGCTGCATCGAACTTTGTCTTGGCAATATGAGTTTGCAAAATGTTTTTAAATTCTGAATATTGACCAGTATAAGGAACCTCCTGGTTATATTGTGATTCGGATGGCTTTACTCCAATAGTATCGCCCCAGAAGAAATATTGACCAAAGTCTGTAGCGGAGGCAGCTCCCACATTATGGGTTGACCACTTTACGCTCAATCCCAAATCAACCATCTCTTCTTCGTTGATATGATACTCCAGATACTTCTTGATGAATCCATATCCATGATTCCAACCACTTGCGTCTTGATAGAGAATCTTGCCGTTTTGAACATAATAATTCAAGAGTGAAGACGAGGGGTGCATTTCCATCGTCACCATCATCTTGCCATCCTCCATGGTTCTGATCCACGAGTTGTCGAACGTTGTGTGGTTGAAATCGTATACGAGGAACCAAGTACTTCCACAATCCCACGTGCAACGTAGCCATTGGACCGTCGAGGTGATGCTTCCAGAATTATCCGTTACAAAACAGATGACAGGAAGGTCTTTTGTGCTTGTGATATGTTCCGTTTCTGCTTCCACTTCGTTGGGTACCAAATATGCATCATCAGCAAATGGAGCAAATAGCAGTACGTTGTTTTTGTTGCAGCCTATACCTTCTGTGATTTGTAAGGCACGGCTATCTTCACCAAATTGGTATACCTCACTTTTTGTCTTGTCAACAAGTCCTTTCGTAAATCTTTTCTCGATGAAATGGGTGAAAATCTGACCATTCTGTTGTGTTGATATCTTCCCTTCTTTGAGTGCATCGAAGTCATAAACCACGATTTCATCGTCAGTTGACCCAACCATTTCATAGTACCAATCGACATCACTCCATCGCTTCTGATAGAAACTGCGAGGAGCGAGTATTTTATCGCTCTCTTCTCGGAGAAGGGATACCAACTCAACTCCGTTGGCTCCGAATGCATCTTTTCCGTGTTCGGTTTTGTATTCATGATAGAGTTTTTTATACACACGACCCTGAATAGTTGTGTCGCCATCGATGAAATAGATGTGGTAGAGCAAGAGCGGTTCAATATCAATCCATTGTACGTTTTCTGGTGCGTTTTTGATGTCAAATTTTACTTCCTGCTCATACACCCACACAGGGTTTCCTTCCAGCATGGAGTGCTGGGCACACAACTGCTCCGATGATGCCAGGAATAGCACCAGAGCGCTAACGAATGTAATAAATGTTCTTTTCATAATATTTCTCTTCTAACTTGTTAATATTTGTTCCAACGTAACATCTGGATTGGTTTCTCCAAACATGTCTTTCTTCAGTTTGAGTTTGCGGTGTTGAACTGCTGAGATGGTGATGCAGTAGATGTTGCCGATTGCTCGATTGCTGAGACCCAGACGGGTGAGGATGCATAGGCGGATATCGTCTTCCTGCATCTCAGGATATTGCTCTCGGATATTAGCAAAACGATTACCGTCGATAGCATTGAGGGTTCGTTCTATCTCTCCCCATTCGCGTGGATTGAGCACGATGCGTGAATCATTGCCTTGCTCCATCAGTCGTCTGATAACTTCTGTGCGCTCAAGGATGTAATTCTGCAAGAATGCTACCACCTCGCTGGCTTGATGAAGCTGTGCTTTCTGATTGTCGGCTTCAAGCTGCAGATTTCGTTTCTCCTGCTCTTGGATATAGAGTTTGTCTTGTAGTTGCGACTGCTCAAATTCA
The DNA here is from genome assembly GCA_902787555.1 of uncultured Bacteroidales bacterium. Taxonomy (GTDB): domain Bacteria; phylum Bacteroidota; class Bacteroidia; order Bacteroidales; family Bacteroidaceae; genus Colivivens. The sequence continues at coordinate 45,926 of CADAGO010000022.1, read as the reverse complement.
CGTTGCTGATGCTGCATACGCATACGGTATCGGAGCACAAGCACGGTTGTAACAATGATGATGAGCGATGCGATGATGATAAATAGGAGTGTGCGACGATAGGTTTGTTCGTTATATACCAACTGCTGGTTCTCTATCTCCTGACGCAATGTTTCCTGATAGTAGTCGTCCTTCTGTTGCAAGGCATTGAAGTAGAAGTCTTCTATCTGTTCGAATGCCTCATCGATGGTCGCTCCGATTTTTGTTCCTGCCTGACGCTGTACGGCAATCTTGGCAAGGCTGCTCTGAACGATATAGGCAAGATGAACATCATCACCTGGTTCAATCTGGCTGTAGATTACTTCTGCTGAATCGAGCATATTGAGGCTGTGATAGCACCTTGCGAGTACCTGAAGGGTACCTGGCAATAAATCAGCAGTAGCTAATGTCTCTGCCCGATGTGCAGCATCGAGTGCTTCCCGATATTTTCCCTCAGCCCATGTGATATTGGCAAGGCTGGTAAGAGTTTGGCACATCAAGTCGGTCATACGATGCTCGGCTGCGATATTGTAAGCATGATGAATGTAATCGAGGGCTTCATCGTAGGGGCCATCAGCTGCAAATGCCACCTGTGCTGCGTATGTGCCTGCATAGTCTAACAGGAGTACATAATTGCGCTCATCGTCTGGATGTTGTTCATACACATCTAAAGCCTTCTTCATCAGCCGAAGAGCTTCTGAAGGGTTACCCTGCGATCTTGCTTCAGCCAATCGCTGGTAAGAGATATAATAGGTGTGCCAGTCATTCGTTTCTTCGGAAAGACGGATGGCTCGACGCAAAAGAGTCTCGCCAAGACGGATGCTGTCGCTTTGTAGGGCACGCTCTGCTTCCTCCAGACAGGTCTTTGCTGTCTGAGTATACTGACCTTGTTGATCGCCCTTGCATGCGACGAGCAGAAAGCCGATGATGAGTATGATAACTATTCTCATTTGTGCAGTTATTAGTTTTCGGTTGCAAAGTTACAACTTTTTTTCGTACGTTGTTCTTTTTGCCCATGGAAAAAGTATTATAGCCAAAAATATGTAACTAACAAAAGTACAGCGAGTTATGATAGTTTATGTTTCAAGACCCATGGAAAAGTGAACGAAAGGTCATGGATTGAAGAGGCTTTTTCTACTTAATATGCATAATCTGTAAATAAAAAGATGCCCCTTAGGAAGACCTAAGGAGCACCTAATATGAGGAGCCGTTATGAATGAATTAGTGGCGTTCACGACGAACAGAAACACGTGGAGCATTACCACCTGAACTTGGGGCTTTCTCTTTCTTGCTGCTATTCTCAGCTTTTTCTGTCGTTTTGCGAGCTGTGGCACGTGTAGAAACCTTCTTAGTTTTCTTCGATGTGGCTGCTGCAATAGAGTCTTGGCGAGCAAGGGCTGCAGAATCAACAGGTGTGGACCATATATGCTCCTCGAAGTCCTTGATTTCTTTCTCGATACGGCTTTGTTCGCGTTGAAGGGCTTTTTTGGAGTCGGCCTCTGATGGGAATCCTGCGGAGAAATCAGCAGAGAAGTCGGATGAGAAATCGGGATCAAGATTGCCTTCTCCAGAATCCTCTCCTAAAGAGGAGGAATTGTTGCCCTCTCCTTCAGAAGAAGACATGGCAGCAGCTGCCTGTGCTTCGTTGACCATCTGTGCGAGCGACTTGCCCTGCATGTTGGTGGTCATATAGATGTCACCCTTATATTTGTTCGTATCAAAGAAATCTGCCATCGACATTGTGGCTGCGTTGTTGTAGTTACTGGTCATCACCATGTTTTGGCTGAGGTAGGATTCGATATCTTCCATCTTTACCCAGAAGAGTGGTGACTTCTGAACGTCGGCACTCATACTTGGCGAGTTGAAATCAATGTAACCGTTAGAACGATGGAGCACTGGGCAAAGGGCAACCACACGTGAATGATAGGTGGCGGTATGCTGATCGTAGTAGCTGCTTTCCTTGACGAAATAGCTGAGTACTTCGTTGGATGGCACATCGACAGGTTCCACCTTGATACTATTACCGTTCACCTCGAAAGGAATCTCATAACGCTCGAGCATATCCTTGAAGTGCATACGGTTTGATGCATTGAAGTTCTCAAGACCACTGGTGTCGTAGGTATATGCAGGAATCTTACCTGTGTTGAGCAGCTGGAACAGTAGGGTAAACAAATTTACACGGCCTTCCTGTGGCTCTACAGGGTAGTATAATGGTGCATTGGCATCCTTGGTGAGATCAAGCTCACGATAGATGTCACGACGCCACGCCACATCAGCAGGTACTTCGACGGCAGTTGGGAACATAATGCTTGCACGACTGACAGAAGGTGCTGTAGCTTGTGTTGTACGGGCTGTCTGACGAGTCACACCTGATGGCTGGGCTGTGGTTGGCCGAGTCGTAGTTGTGGTTGTGGTGCGAGTTGTCGTCGTTGTTGCTGGTCTGGTTGTCGTAGTAGTAGCAGGCCGAGTCGTTGTAGTTGTTGCTGGTCTGGTTGTCGTAGTAGTAGCAGGCCGAGCTGTTGTGGTTCCCTGCTGGGTATTTGACTGAGCGTTATTCTGTGTAACACGACTATTGGCCGGTTGTGCACTGGCAATAAGTGTGAGTGTGATGCAAAGAACTGTGATGATAATTCTCTTCATATTCTTATTGTATTGAACTATTTACTATTAATTCACGATGACTTCCATTGAACTCGGTAATGTGCGTTCGATGCCGTCTGGGCCGACAGCATGTACGCGTGAGATATAGAATCGTTTACCTCTGCTGAGTCGTCGAATCATATCACGCTGGCGATCAGTGAAGTTAGTCGATTTAGATACCTCTGGGAGTACGTTGCCCATGTTGTCGAAGAAAGTAGTTTCGAAACCTACGACACGGAACTGCACATCAAGCAGACCATCATCAATTGCTGCGCTGATACCTGTAGTGCTAAGCAAGGCCGCTTTACTGAAAGGCTGTCCGCCTTTGTAACGGATGCTATTGCCTTTATCGTCTTTATAGGCAATGTAAGCAGTCGGATCAGGTAGTTTGCGCACGTGGAAGGTAAACTTACCCATCTCCTGTGAACGTCCTTGATTGTCGGCTGTTACGGTGATGACAACATCTTCACCAACTTTTGATGGAGTTGCAATATATTCTCCTTCGCCTTTCTTGGTAAGCGTACCACCGCTCATTGTCGCATTTACTTTATTCTTCGGTACTCCAGGTACGCTGACACTGATAGGGTTCTGATAACCTGCATAGAGCATATTCATTAATGTTGCCGAAACGGTTGCTGCGGGTTCAACAACAGTGTAAGGCTGGCTGAAATCGCGACGGATTTCCTCACCATTACCATTCCGCATGATGAGATAGCCACGAAGGGTGAAATCGCCTGTTGAGTTGCAAACAGTCTCATAGTGTCCGCTTCCTGACTTCAGCAGGGTGTTACCGATATAGATCTCGGGGCGAGCTGTGGTATCGACTGCTGCCATGATGATATCGGCAGAGAATCGTCCGCCTTGAACCACCGTCTGTGCATTTGGAATGACGAATGCGCTGATTTCGTTTACACGTACGTCCTTGATGTCGATATTGGCCACGAGTTGATGAAGAATCTCACCTTCAGCACTGCGTACATCATTCTGTAACTTCGTAAGCAGGGTGACTGCAGCGATGACAGGCGTGTTCTCGAACATGTATTCTTGCCAGTTCTTACCCAGTACCTTTGCCTTTGCAGGAACTGTGGTAGAGAGGTTGTCGGAGATGATTTTGCGCATTTGGTCATCGTTGACCATCTTCGTGATAGCTTCACGATATTGGTTGATAGCCTTGAGGAGCTCGCCTCCACGTCCGATACCTGGTGCAAGCATCACATGGGTAGCTGCTTCCAGATTCTCTCTATTCTTGATATTGAGGATGTCGCCTTCTTTTCCATCAGCCTCGCGTACAATCTTCCATTTCAGGTCTTCTGCCAGAGAATAGAGCGAGTCGGACATGTTGCGCACATTCTGCGCTTTATTGTACCACTCTTTCGTCTTCTCTGGGTTCTTCTCCATTGCTTCGTCGAGGGTCTTATAGATTGCTGCGTTTTGGGATGATTCATTCTCCTTGGAGCGGTTGAGCCCTTCATCAACCAAAGAGAAACCATTGAGCACATCTGAGCTGACGTTCAATGCAAGCATGGCCATCAGCACGAGGTACATCAGGTTGATCATCTTCTGACGTGGCGACAGTTTTCTTTTCTTTATTGCCATTGTTTTACCTTAACGTTAAGCTTAACTATTTATTCCCCTTTGACGGTCATGTTCACTTTCAGGGCTTCAACCATACGGGCATATACCTGATTGAGTTCTTCAAGCTGGCTTGCCAGACGTCGGGTTTGCTCATTGACCTCATCAATAGATGCGCTTTGAGCACTGACGCTACGCAGCTGCATCTCGTAGAAGCGGTTGATACCTGTAAGGGTGCGGTTCATGTTCTCCATCTCCTCAGAGTCACGTGTAAGACGTGCTGATTGCTCTGCAACCTTCTTCAGGATGTCTGTCAGCTCGTTCAACTGGTCAACATATGTCTGTGTTGCTTCTTGCATCTCTGGGCACATACCTGCAAATTGAGGTGAAGTAACGATTGGAGATGAAGCAATGGCTCCGGCAAGCTGTGCGGGATCGATAGTCCCACCAACAGGAGCGGTTCCGCCAGCAGGAACATTTGCAAATTGGGTAGGATCGATTGGCTCTGCATTCTCAGTAGTGGCTCCGGCATGTGTTCCGGCTGGTATTCCAGTTGGTTGGCCACCACCACCGATGATGATGGTTCCGCCACCAGGCATACCACCTCCTACGATGACGGTTCCACCGCCACCACCTGTTGCAGCAGGTTCTCCTCCTTCTACAACGACGGATTCTCCACTACCACCTGTAGCACCAGGCAAACCGCCTCCTACGATAAAGGTTCCGCCGCCTCCACCTGTAACTGCAGGTTCTCCACTAGTTTCAACTTTCTTTGGTGTATTATCAACGTCGTAAGGACGTTCAAATCCTGCGAGAAAGAACACAATCACCTCAGTACCCATACCGAGGAAAAGCATAAAGTCGGCACCATCGATGTGTGTAATTTTGAACAGTGCTCCGAGGATTACGATGGATGCACCCCAACTATATGCATAGTTCAGAAACATCTGACCTGGTTTGCTGTCCATCCAACGTTGCAATTTTGCTACGATATTATTTCTTGCCATTTTCCTATCTGTTTTATGATTTGATGATGAAATATTTTCACCTTATTTCTTTTTTGATGATGTGCCTACCTGCGTACGTACGCAACGGAATCCGACGAATGAACGTCCCACATTCTGATATTCTGATGTACGCCAAGCCGACTTAATGAAACTCTCAGGATCTTTCCATGAGCCACCACGTACGGATTTCTTTTTCAATGCATAGGGGTCTTCGCGAGCTGCATTATATTTGAGGGTAGGGTTAAGGTCACTCATAGAGAGTACACCTGCTTCTGTATAGACGGTTGATGTCCATTCTGCTACATTACCAGCCATATCATACAATCCGTTGGAATTGGCAGAATAGATACCTACCTTTGATGTGATGATGTTTCCATCCATTGTGTAGTTACCTCTATCTGGTTTGAAGTTTGCATAATAGCAACCATTGTTACTCTTCACATCATCGTTCTCCCAAGGCAATTCATTACCTTCCTTGCCGCGTGCTGCGAATTCCCATTCTGCTTCAGTCGGGAGTCGATAACGCTGTACGAACTTCGCATTTCCACCCAGTCCTTTCATCAGGAAGTCTGTTCGCCAGTTGCAGAAAGCATTTGCCTGTTCCCAGTTTACACCTACTACAGGATATTCGTTGTAGTTAGGATGGCTGAAATAAAGGCGCATATATAATTCATTTTCAGCATTTTGGAAGTCGTTAACCCAGCAAGTGGTGTCAGGATAGATATTGATGATATAGGTATTGACGAAATCCCACATGCTTGACAGCGGACGTGTAAGGGTTTGACGAACAATACGGCCCTCATCGTCGATATATGCAGTATCCTTTGAAATCATAACGATTTCATCGGGATCGACCTCGATATCGGTATTGAGATTGCGCTCTTCTGGATTCAGGCGATACTTGCGTTGTGCAGCCAGCGCATAGTCGAATGTCTCATAACGATAGTTCATCTGGCTGGCATCCAACATCTTGGTGCCATCGAATGGATGGTAGGTGTATACACTTTCGAGCACACGCTCCTCATCTTCATCTGGATTACGCCAAGGGAGCGCTTTTGCCCAATTGAGGTGTGGAGGAACAGGGTCACCGTTCTTGTCTTCCTCAATTCTGTATTCCTCGTAACCGGCATCTGCCAATCGTTCGCGAAGAATAGAATCGCGAACCCATAGCACGAATTGACGGTACTTGGAGTTGGTTACTTCAGTCTCGTCCATCCAGAAGGCATCTACAGAAATCTCTCGCTCAGGCATCTTCTTTCCCCACAAACTATCTGTATTATCCGTACCCATCTTCAATGAACCACGTTTGATAAGCACCATGCCGTAAGGGGCTGGTTCTGATATAGCCGAACCGCCAACACCTGTCACCTCACCACCAGCTGCATCTGCTGAGCCTCTTGAACTCATACATGAAACGATGATGACTGACAGCGCCAGAATGCCTACTGCTAATAATCCTTTTTTCATATATCCTCTGTTTGTTTTTATATTACTCAAATATTGTCATATTTTGTTTGTATCTTTTTTACAAGAACCGCGCACTTTTGTGCAGATTCTTTCCTTTTTTGAACAAATCAAGATTGGTTTTATAATTCAACACAATCTCATGCGTTCCATGATCTGCCCCAATACCTTGTGTGTACATCTGATAGGAGTATCCTAACTGAACTCCGTGGAAGTTTCCACCAATCATCGCTGTCACAGATATGCCAGGGCTATATCCTACACCCGCAAAGAAGGTTCGCGAGTCGTATTCGTAGAGTACTTTGCACTGAATATCCTCACGCCAAGACTGGAAATCAGTCTGCACCATTACAGCAGGTTGTAAAGATAATAACGTATTTTTTAGCTTAATATTGCCTCCAGACATAAAATAATATGTTCGCGAGATGTCAATTAAGTATTGATCACCCATGTTAATGGAAGGTGCAGTAAGATGAATGGCTGACAATCCTGCCCAAATTTTGGGACTGTAATAATAGATGCCGGCAGCTAAGTCAACAGCACTTCCTTCTGTGGAAGAAGTAGGGAAAGCTGGGTCACTACCAGAACCATCCGACAAAATGATATTACCAGGATCAATCGTTTCGTTCATCATTGCTCCCTGCAGACCTACTGCGATTCTGCCTTTTTGTCCTAATTTCATGTTGAACGCATATTGGACTGCAAGCTTGGATGTCTTAAAGATGCCGATTTCATCGCTGAAAAGACTGAGTCCTGCTCCATGACGTGGACCAAAGAAATAGATAGGCAAGTTGGCTCCTGCATACATTGTTTTAGGTGCCCCATCATACCCGACCATCTGCATGGAGTAGGCAATCGAAACATCAAGCAAACCATCGGTACCTGATACGGCAGGGTTATAATATGCACGAAGGGTTGTGAAGTCGGTAAACTGCACATCCCACTGAGCATGTACTTTCTGCACCATTGCATACAGCACTGCTATGACAATTATAAACTTTCTGCCCATTATAACTCTATTAACTCAATTTTGTCGTTTTTATTGCCTTCTTAAGCGTTTTTATTTAATTCTGGGTATGATATTCGGGTATGATACATGATTTTTAGTTTTTCCTTCATCACCTCTTTGGCATCTGCTATATCCTTGAACGTGATAGGGCATAGTTTGAAATAACCTTCACTTACCTGAGTATCCACAATAGAATCTACTCGCTCACTGATGGATTCCTCTGTATATTCTGTGAGACTACGAGATGCTGCCTCCACTGAATCAGCCATCATCAGGATGGCCTCTTCTTTCGTTCGTGGATTAGGTCCTGGATATTGGAACAGACTTTCATCAACCTCCTCATTAGGATGTTCGTTTTTATAGGTAATCAGGAAATACTTGGTCTTTCCTAATCCGTGATGCGTTTTGATAAATCCCTTGATTTGTTCAGGAAGATTGTATTTATCTGCTAATGCTAGTCCTGCGTTGACATGTGACACAATTACTTCAGCGCTCTTGGTTGAACTAAGATGTTTGTGTGGATTGCCTCCTGCTTGGTTTTCAGTAAAGAATACAGGTCGTTCCATCTTTCCAATGTCATGATACAATGCACCTGTACGAACCAATTGTGACTTGGCTCCGATGCGTTTCGCCACTTCTGATGCTAGATTTGCTACTTGCATCGAGTGTTGGAAGGTACCTGGTGCTTCTTCTGACATTTTCTGCAGCAATGGGTGGTTGATGTTCGATAATTCGACCAATGTCACATCGCTCACAAAGCCAAATGTCTTCTCCATCACCCATAGGAAAGGATAAGTAAAGAGAAGTAACAATCCATTGACTCCGAAATATAGGTAGATTCTGCGGTCCAAGTCACTGAGTTCTGCACCGATAGAGAATTCATAGGCTGTATAAGCCAGTGTATAGGTTAGTGTCGCCATGATGGCGGTCTGTACAATCTGTGAGCGTTGGGTCAACTCCCGTAAACTGATAATTACTACGGCGCCTGTAATCAATTGGAATAGGATGAATTCGTATGGACTACTCAGTGAGAGTGATATCAACAAAACAGTTCCTATATGGAAAAAGAAAGCTGTTCGAGAATCCATAAACACGCGTACGATGATGGGTACCATACAGCATGGAATCACGAAGACATGGAAGAGATGGCGTGATACTAATATGTATGCCATCATGCTAAAAAATACGACGATGGAGAATAGGAGGATGGCACTCCGTGGTTTTTCTATGTAATCTGCACGGAATACTGACAGATAGCCCATGAGTAACAGGAAAATCCCTAGGACCATTCCGATTTGTCCCCAAAGTAAAATGCCTGAACGGCCTGTTTCTTCGGCACGTTGATTGATGACGGTCTCGTATGACTTCAGTTTCAAGTAAATCTCGGGAGTCACCACGTCGCCTCTGTCCACAATCTTTTCGTTGACCCTCACAAATCCTAAGCTTGAATTCATCGATTCATAGGCTGCTTGCAGTTCTTCCTCCGATTTCATCGGTTCGTATATCAGGTTTTCTGCCAATAGCGTGTAGATGTTGAGTGTTCTGATATCCCGATTCGTGAATCCTGTTTTATTGTGCGATACGATAAATTGGTAGGCTTCGTGTAGCGACAAGACACGATCAAATGGCACGATTTTCGCTTCATTGCCCTGAATAATACGGATATAGCTGGTTCCCAAGTTTTGCAAACTGTCGTAGGTGGTGCCGAGCATCACTCCTTTCTTGTATACACTGTCAAGTAGCGTCACCACATAATTCTTCAATTCTCCGTCTGCATCCAGCAGTTTCAGTCGCTCCTTCACATTCGATTCCAGTTGCATGTTTCTTGTGAAGTACGGCATGAAAGAGCGGGCCAAACTGTCGCGTTTCATGCCTAATGTGGAGTCACTCATCTGGATATTGAACTTCTGGGTGGATATCATCGTGCCATAATGCCAAGGCTGACCTAATTCATAAGAATAGTTGAACTCGCCTAATCGAGGCAAGCAATACACAATTATTGTGGTTGCCACTGCTATGATGGCAATCTTCAACAGCAGGAGATTCATCGCATGATCTTTCTGCTGTTGCAATTTAGTGCGTGCTTTCCTATTCTGCTTAAATTTCATGTCAAATGTTGTTTTCTCATGCAAATGTACGAAATAAATCTGATTTTCGACATAAAAAATCCAAGATAAGGTGTTGATATGCGTTTTTTTTTCTTCAAAACGCCTGAGTTATCATTTAAAAGTGTTATCTTTGCGCTCGGATTTCAATAAAGAAGTCCCCAATAATTATTAAACACATCATCAATTTTTAAGAAAGCAAATATGGCATCAGCAACAAATTCTGGCGGTTTAAAGTTCCGCCTAACCATTTTGAATTTCCTTGAGTTTGCAATATGGGGAGCTTATCTGACCTGTATGTCACGCTATCTCATTACTGCCGGATTAGGAGACTACATTTCTTATTTCTACAGTGTGCAGGGCTTTGTGTCGCTGTTCATGCCCGCATTGATGGGTATAGTGGCCGACCGCTGGATTCAGGCACAGAAAACTCTCTCTTTGTGTCAGTTCATCGCGGGAATTACCATGTGTGCAGTTGCGTTTTATGGTAACAATGCTGGGGCAAATGCCGATTTCAGTATTCTCTTCTCACTTTATACCCTGAGTGTTGCTTTCTATATGCCGACTATTGCATTAACCAACAGTGTGGCTTATGCTGCCTTGGAAGGTGTAGGTGAAGATACCGTGAAGGCATTCCCGCCGATCCGTGTATGGGGAACGATTGGTTTCATCATTTCCATGCTTTGTGTTGATTGGACCGGATTACAGGATAAACCTTGGCAATTTGCTGTTTCTGGTGGTCTTAGCATCATTATGGCCTTCTATGCCTTGACGATGCCAGCCTGTCCGACCAATCAGGGAGGAGAGAAGAAGTCGTTGGTCGATGCCTTGGGTCTACGTGCCTTTACCCTGTTCAAGCAGAAGAAGATGGCCATCTTTTTCATTTTCTCGATGCTGTTAGGATCAGCGTTGCAGATTACGAATGGCTATGCCAATCCTTTCATTGCCTCATTTGGTGCTGAAGAGGCATTTGCCAATACCTTTGGCGTACAACATGCAAACACGCTGATTTCTCTCTCGCAAATATCTGAAACCCTTTGTATTTTGCTCATTCCGTTCTTCTTGAAACGGTTTGGCATCAAGATAGTGATGCTCATGTCGATGTTTGCGTGGGTGCTTCGCTTTGGTTTCTTTGCCATAGGCGATCCAGGCTTCCCTGGTGTTATTCTGCTCATCCTTTCCATGATAGTATATGGTGTTGCTTTCGACTTCTTCAATATCAGCGGTTCTTTGTTTGTTGACCAAGAGACCGATCTGAATATCCGCAGCAGTGCACAAGGACTGTTTATGATGATGACCAATGGTTTTGGTGCTTCTATAGGTATGTTACTTGCCGGAGAGGTAGTCAACCATTTTACACATGGCGAAGTGGTCAACGGCGAATTCTATACATTAGGTGATTGGAGTACCTGTTGGTACATCTTCGCTGGTTATGCTCTTGTCGTGGCCATTCTCTTTGCGATACTCTTTCAGTACAAACATAAGCGCGTGTAGTTTACATGTGATAATAAACAAAGCCTCGCTGTCTTCTCAGACTGCGAGGCTTTTTGTAAGATTATTCTCACTTACCAAAAAGAAATTAAATACTTGTTTTGTTTAATGCGCTGCAAAGATAGTAAAAAAACAATTGAGAGAATACAAAAAGTAGGTATTTTTTTGTAGAAGACGAGTTTTTTATCCAAAAGCCAGAGGAAGTGCAGAATTAATCAGTGAATTTTTGTAATTTTGCACTCAAATTCATAAAAAAGAGTACGGATTATGGCACAGAAACCATCGATTCCTAAGGGAACACGCGACTTCTCACCTGTTGAGATGGCCAAGCGTAATTATATATTCAATACGATTAAAGAGGTGTATGCCCTCTATGGTTTTCAGCAGATAGAAACCCCAGCAATGGAAAATCTCTCGACGCTGATGGGTAAGTACGGTGAAGAGGGTGACAAGTTGTTGTTTAAGATACAAAACTCAGGCGATTACTTCAAAGGATTAACGGATGAGGAACTCCTGAGTCGAAATGCCGCAAAACTGGCGAGTAAATTCTGCGAGAAAGGTCTGCGATATGATCTCACCGTTCCTTTTGCACGCTATGTGGTGATGCATCGTGATGAATTGGCTTTGCCATTCAAGCGTTATCAGATACAGCCCGTGTGGCGTGCCGACCGTCCTCAGAAGGGGCGCTATCGTGAGTTCTATCAGTGTGATGCCGATGTTGTAGGTTCGGATTCCTTAATGAACGAAGTAGAATTGATGCAAATCATTGACACCGTGTTCACGAAGTTTGGTGTAAGGGTATGTATCAAAATCAACAATCGTAAGATTCTCTCAGGTATCGCAGAGATAATAGGTGAAGCCGATAAGATTGTCGATATCACGGTTGCAATCGATAAATTGGACAAAATTGGTATAGACAATGTAAATGCAGAATTGGCAGAAGCTGGAATTTCTGCCCATTCCATCGAGAAATTGCAACCTATTATCAATCTTCAAGGCACAAATGAAGAGAAGTTGCAGACGATGCGTGAAGTACTCAAAGAGAGCGAAATCGGATTGAAAGGAATCGAGGAGACGGCATATATCTTAAATACGCTGGCAGGTCTTAGTTTGAACAACGAAGTGGAACTCGACCTGACACTTGCCAGAGGTCTAAATTACTACACAGGTGCCATCTTTGAGGTAAAAGCGCTTGATGTGCAAATAGGCAGTATCACAGGAGGTGGCCGTTACGATAATCTCACAGGTATATTTGGTATGCCAGGACTTTCGGGTGTGGGTATTTCTTTTGGCGCTGACCGTATTTTCGATGTGTTGAACCAGCTCGACCTCTATCCAAAAGAAGCTGTCAATGCTACCCAAGTGCTGTTCGTGAATTTTGGCGAAAAAGAAGCACAATACAGTCTGCCTATCATCGCCAATCTACGCAAAGCGGGCATCAGGGCGGAAATATATCCCGATGCAGCCAAGATGAAGAAACAGATGAGTTATGCCAATGCGAAGGAAATACCTTTCGTGGCAATTATCGGTGAGACGGAAATGAATGAAGGGAATGTGACCATTAAAAATATGACCACAGGTGAACAACAACCTGTGGCCAAAGATGAAATCGTCAACTTTTTTAGGATCATTTAATCATCCCCCTTTAAGGGGGACAGGAGAGGGTCTTTCCTTTTACCTTTCAAATAACTTCAAGTCGATGCAGTCACCCATCACTTTATAGCCGTCTGCATTTGGATGCAACCAATCGTTTTCGAAGAGGAAGGCAGGATTGAGACGATCAGGCTGCTGGGGATCGCGTGTAGCAGCATCGAAATCAATCACACCGTCGTATTCACCTGAAGTACGAATCCATTCGTTGACTTGCTGGCGCCCTTTCTCTCGCGATTCATTATAATAGTTATTGCCTTTGAACGGCATGATGGTGGCACCATAGATCTTAATGCCTTTCGCATGAGCTTTCTGAATCATGGCTTTGAAAGAGTCAATCAGTTGCTTGGCAGTTTCTTCTCCATTCCATGAGCCTCCAATGTCGTTAACACCTTCAAAGACGATAGCATATTTCACACCTTCTTGATCAAGTACATCTCGCTCGAAACGGCTGTTGGCAGTAGGACCGAGACCACCACGAAGCACGCAGTTGCCGCCCAAGCCTAAATTGAGTACACTGAGCCGTTTGGTTTTCTTGTTCTGCAGCAGACGTTTCGAGAGGTTATCTGTCCATCGATTCTGATGATTTGTCGTGGTTCCACGGCCATCGGTGATGGAGTTCCCGATGACTGCTATCGAACCGTACTTTTTACCCGCATTCACAATCAGGCTATTGATGTAGCACCAATGGGTTGTTTCCACTGCTTTACTGAAATCGTTAGTATTTCCTTCTGCGATGAACGAAGAGGTACGCGAGCCGGGATGGCCACTTACATCCGTCCTTGATGCTTTACCGAAATGAATGGTAATTGCCACGTCCATTCTGTCGGTCATGCGGAATTTCACAGGGTCTGAAACGATGATTTCGCCTGGTTTCATCGTGACTTGTCTTGAACCGTTGAACGTCAAGGCAGTGGTTGTTGACTCATCAATCGCAGGGCTTTCGCCTTGTGTCAGTGCTTTGGCTAACTCTACCCCGATAATCTCGGTTTCATCGGTATTATACTGATTTGAAAGCTTCAAAGAGACCGTTTCGCCGCCAAATGATACTTCGACAATCTGTCGCAATGAGTTGCCTCCAAGGTATGGGGCGGGTGGCAGGTTGTGTGGTTCTACCTTCTGAATGGCGGTTGTCCATGTTACGACAGGTTGTTTTTTGCTTTGTGCCGACATGCTCAAGACAGCCGACATGAGGATTGTTACAAATAAGACAATTTTTTTCATTTCGTAATGGTTTTTTATGATTGACAGCGCAAAGTTAAACAAATTCAAGTACCTGACCAATTTTTTTTTCAATTAATCAAAACTTTGATACGTTTTGAGGGCAAAAAGCATGGTTTCTGGGGTTTATGTTACATAAATTCAAAACATTTATTCAAAAATAACAAGAGAAATTAGAAAAAACACCTATCTTTGCAGACAAAACTTATTAACATAGGAGTAAACATGTATTTATTAGGTTATGACATAGGTACTTCATCGGTGAAAGCTTCGCTGGTGAATATCGAGACAGGAGTGTGTGAAGCATCTACATTCTATCCTGAAACCGAAGCCCAAATCATTGCCAAGAAGGCTGGTTGGGCTGAGCAGGAACCAGAGGATTGGTGGAATAGTTTGCAGATGGCCACACGAGTATTGAAACAACAGAATGCTGAGGCACTTGCCAACGTGAAAGCTATCGGTATCAGTTATCAGATGCACGGACTGGTATGTGTCGACAAAGACAAGAAGGCATTGCGTCCAAGTATCATCTGGTGCGACGGACGTGCAGTTCCTTATGGTAACAAGGCGTTCGAAGGTATTGGCAGTGAGCAATGTCTGAGCCATTTGCTCAACTCTCCAGGCAACTTCACCGCAGCAAAGTTGGCTTGGGTGAAGGAAAACGAACCTGAGCTTTTCGCAAAGATTTACAAAATCATGCTTCCGGGCGATTTCATCGCAATGAAATTGAGTGGTGGTACGATTAATACGACCATTTCTGGTCTGTCGGAAGGTATGTTCTGGGACTTCAAGGAGAATTGTGTCAGCAAGGATGTGATGAATTTCTTTGGTTTCAGCGACGACATCATTCCTGAGATTGTTCCTACCTTTGCTGTTCAGTCCACAGTTTGCAAAGAGGTAGCAGATATACTCGGTATCGCTGAAGGTACTCCTATCGCTTATCGTGGTGGTGACCAGCCAAACAATGCATTGTCGCTCAATGTGATGAAACCAGGCGAAATCGCTGCAACAGGTGGCACATCAGGTGTGGTTTATGGCGTCTTAGGCGAAGTGAACTACGACAAACTCTCACGTGTGAATACATTTGCACACGTCAACCATAATCAGCCCGATACTCGTCTTGGTGTGCTCCTTTGTATCAATGGTACAGGCATCCTCAATGCATGGATGCGCCGTAATGTGGCTCCAGAAGGCATCAGCTATTCAGATATGAACGTGCTGGCAGACGAAGTGCCTATCGGCAGCGAAGGACTATGTATCATCCCATTCGGCAATGGTGCAGAGCGTCTGCTGCAGAATCGTGAAATCGGATGTAGCATTCACGGTCTCAACTTCAACATCCATAAGAAGGCACATTTGTTGCGTGCAGCACAGGAAGGCATCGTCTTTTCATTTGCCTATGGTATGGAAATCATGAAGCAGATGGGTATGGAAATCAAGACCATCAAGGCAGGCCACGCCAATATGTTCCTCAACCCTATGTTCCGTCGCACACTTGCATCGGTTACAGGTGCCAATATCGAGCTCTATGAGACCGACGGTGCAGCAGGTGCCGCAAAGGGTGCTGGTATCGGAGCAGGTATCTATAAGGACAGCGATGCTGCCTTTGCAACTTTGAAACATCATTCTACAGAAGTACCTGACACCGCTAATACAGCTGCATACATGGCTGCTTATGAGCGCTGGAAAGAGATTTTGGAGAAACAATAAACAAACAATACTAACTTTTTAATTTTAAACAACTTTTTAAACTATGGCAAAAGAATTTTTCCCTGGTATCCAGAAGATCCAGTTCGAAGGCAAGGACTCAAAGAATCCTATGGCTTTCCATTATTATGATGCAAACAAAGTAATCATGGGTAAGAAGATGAGCGACTGGCTCCGCTTCGCAATGGCTTGGTGGCACACTCTCTGTGCAGAAGGTGGCGACCAGTTCGGTGGTGGAACTAAGACTTTCCCATGGAACCAAGGTGCTAACGCACTCGAAATCGCAAAGAATAAGGCTGACGCTGGTTTCGAAATCATGGAGAAACTGGGCATCGACTATTTCTGTTTCCACGATGTTGACCTTGTTAGCGAAGGCGAATCTGTTGAAGAGTATGAGGCTAACATGAAGGCTATCGTTGCTTACCTGAAAGAGAAGATGGCAGCATCAGGCAAGAAGTTGCTTTGGTCAACTGCTAACGTATTCGGTAACAAGCGTTATATGAACGGTGCAAGCACCAACCCTGATTTCGACGTTGTAGCTCGCGCTATCGTTCAGATTAAGAATGCTATCGATGCAGGTATCGCTCTCGGTGCTGAGAACTATGTATTCTGGGGTGGTCGTGAAGGTTACATGAGCCTGTTGAATACAGACCAGAAGCGTGAGAAGGAGCACATGGCAACAATGCTTGGTATGGCTCGCGACTATGCGCGTGCAAAGGGTTTCAAGGGTACATTCCTCATCGAGCCTAAGCCAATGGAGCCATCAAAGCACCAGTACGATGTTGACACAGAGACAGTTATCGGTTTCTTGAAAGCTCATGGTCTTGACAAGGACTTCAAGGTTAATATCGAGGTGAACCACGCTACACTCGCTGGTCACACATTCGAGCACGAACTTGCTTGTGCAGTTGATGCCGGTATGCTCGGTTCTATCGACGCTAACCGTGGTGACTATCAGAACGGATGGGATACCGACCAGTTCCCAATTGACAACTACGAGCTCACTCAGGCTTGGATGGAAATCATCCGCAACGGTGGTCTCGGCACTGGTGGTACTAACTTCGACGCAAAGACTCGTCGTAACTCTACTGACCTCGAGGATATCATCATCGCACATATCTCTGGTATGGATGCTATGGCTCGTGCTCTCGAGAGTGCAGCTAAGTTGCTCGAAGAGTCTCCTTACTGCGAAATGAAGAAGCAGCGCTATGCTTCATTCGACAGCGGTATGGGTAAGCAGTTCGAAGAGGGTAAGCTCACATTCGAAGAGGTTTACGAATACGGTAAGAAAGTTGGCGAGCCTAAGTCAACTTCTGGCAAGCAGGAACTCTACGAAGCTATCGTAGCTATGTATGCATAATACTCCTGTTTCGTCATTCAAATCCCAGGATAATTAACCAAGGGTGCATCGGATATCCTGATGCACCCTTTTTTAAACTCCATAACGATGAAAAGAATTAGCTTAGCAATCGCAGTGTCGCTTTTTGCGATGATCACTTTTGCGCAAAACAACGATGTAACCAGTTTCTATGCAAAGAATACTGTGTTGAATTTCAACGATGGCAAGAGCATCGCTGGTGAAATGGAACAGCCAAAGAAATTCGACCCAAACTTCCATATCTACCTCTGTTTCGGACAGTCTAACATGGAGGGTAACGCACGTATTGAGCCACAGGATCGTGAAGGTATCAATGCACGCTTCAAGATGATGGCTGCTACCGACTTCCCACGTACAGGACGTAAGATGGGGCAGTGGTATATTGCCGTTCCACCTCTCTGCCGTGAGAACAACGGTCTGACTCCAGCCGATTATTTCGGCCGCACAATGGTTGAGAAGACACCCGATAATATCACCATCGGTGTCATCAATGTAGCTATCGGAGGTTGTAGCATCGACCTCTTCGATCAGGACAAAAAGGATGCTTACCTCGTGAAGCAGGCCGATTGGTTGAAGAACTTCTGCAAGTCATACGACGACGACCCTTATAAACGTCTGATTGATTGTGCAAAGATTGCACAGAAGTCGGGTGTCATCAAGGGTATCCTTCTTCATCAGGGATGTACCGACAATGGTCAGCGCGACTGGCCAGAGCGTGTAAAGGTCATTTATGAGCGTATGCTGAACGACCTCGGCCTTGAAGCAGAGGCATGCCCTCTGCTCGTGGGCGAACTTGTTTCACAGCAAGATAATGGTACTTGTTCGCTTCACAACAGCGTCATTGCTACCATGCCACTCGTCATCCCTACAGCCTATGTAGTACCGTCACTCGGTTGTCCGGGCAACTTCGACAAACTTCATTTCACTGCCGAGGGTTATCGTGAAATCGGACGTCGCTATGCTGAGATCATGCTCAAGGCAGAAAAGTACAGCGAGGCACTGACTGGTGGAAAGAAGAGTAAGAAGAGCAAGAAATAATCCTTTTTCTCATTTTCAATAAATAAGGTGTAACCACAGAGAGAAGTGGTTACACCTTATTTTTCTTGCGTCTAATAACTAAAGTCTAGTGTCTAACGTCTAGCGTCTAGCGTCTTCCTTTATCACTCCTCCTCATCATCATCTACAACAATTGGCACAGCTTTCTTGATACTTTGCTCTAGGGAGATGAGTGTTTCTGTCGAATCAACACCATGGATGGCTTGAATCTTGTTATTGAGGATGTCCATCAGCTGGCTGTTATCGCGCGCGTACATCTTTAGGAATAATGAGTACTGGCCAGTCGTGCAGTGGCATTCCACCACTTCTGGAATCTTAGCAATTTCCTCTACTACGCTCTTGTACATCGAACCTTTCTCAAGTTTTAGTCCCACGAACGTGCAGGTGGAATAGCCTAAGCTTTTGGGGTTCACATGATAGCCCGAGCCGGTAATAACGTTTGTGTCTATAAGGCGCTGCACCCTTTGATGAATGGCTGCACGAGAGACTCCGCATTCCACAGCTACATCTTTGAAAGGAATGCGCGCATTAACGGAGATAATCTCCATAATCTTTTTGTCGAGTTTATCAATCCTCTCCATGATTGAATTGAATTTTGTTTAGTTGTTCTGTTGTTAAATTGTTTTTAGTAATTTGCGGATTAACCTATTAACCTACTAACCGATTAATCTAATTCGATAGCAAAAGTAGTCAAAATAATGCAATAGCGCAAATTTTTTATCATGTTTTTGTATTAATTCCTATCATTTTGTTTATTTTACTACACTTTTTTGTAACTTTGCAAACTGAAAAGAACATGATATGAAGCAATTTATTATTTTCGCCATAGTTTCGACTATGACAACATTTTGTATGGCGCAAGAAAAGAAGTTGTTCACTCTCGATGACCTTTTGCCTGGTGGAAAAACGTTTTACCAGCATTCCTATCCTGAGCGGAAGTATTATGAATGGTGGGGCGATGAATTGGTGCAGTTAGATATCGACGAGGTGAAGCGTACCGATGGAACGGTGCTTTTTCGGCTTGATGACATCAATGCCATCCTAACGGCTGCAGGTAAACGTGAAGCACGGTATCTGTTGACAGTCAGTTTTCCTAATGGAAGCGACCCTGTGCTGCTTTTTGAGAACACAGGCAGTAAGGAGTTTCAGCTGATTGACTGGAATGCTAAGGCGATTGTTGCAACGATTCCTTATACGCTCGATGCTGAGAATACAGATTTCTGTAGTGCCTCTCGTTGTTTGGCATATACTGTCGAACATAATTTGAAGGTGTCCAAACCCGATGGCACAACCGTTGCAGTGAGCAAAGACGGCAGTCTGGATCTTGTGTATGGTGAGAGTGTCCATCGCAATGAGTTCGGCATCAACAAGGGAACGTTTTGGAGTCCTTCTGGTAAGTTATTGGCATTCTATCGCATGGATCAGTCGATGGTGGCTACCTATCCGCAGGTAGATATCTCGGCACGAAGTGCCGCATTGGTACCCGATAAATACCCGATGGCAGGTGAAACCAGCCATAAGGTAACTGTGGGCATTTTCGATATCGAGACCGCACGTACTGTCTACTTGGATGCAGGCGACCCTACTGATCGCTATTTCACCAATATCGCATGGAGCCCCGACAGCCGTTTCATCTATATGATTGAACTGAACCGCGACCAGAATCATGCAGAGTTGGTACGCTATGATGCTACGACAGGAAAGCGCGACAAGGTCCTTTTCGAGGAGACCAACGACAAGTATGTAGAGCCGATGAACCCTATTCAGTTCCTGCCGTGGGACAGCAATAAATTCATCTATCAGACGCGTAAAGACGGCTATCTCCACCTGTATTTATATGATACCACAGGACGTCAGCTTTCACAGTTGACAACGGGTGAATTCGAAGTTATAGATGTTGTAGGATTTAATACAAAGAAGAAGCAAATCATCTATACAAGTAACGAATGTCATCCTCTACAATCCAATGTGTATGCTGTGGATATGAAGGGCAAGCGTACCTTACTCGATAATGGGTTGGGATGGCATACAGCAAAGCTCTCTAAAAGTGGCGTGAAGTGGTTTGATACTTGGTCTTCACCTGAAGTCTGCCAAAGGATGGAAGTGGCTGAAGTGGGGGCAAAGCAGCGCAGTTTGCTGCTCGATGCTGCAGAGCCTTGGGATGCCTATCAGGTACCTGAGATGAAGGTGGGTACTATCAAGGCAGCCGACGGACAGACCGACCTGTACTATCGTCTGGTATTGCCAACCGATTTCGACCCCAATAAGAAATACCCTGCTGTGGTATATGTCTATGGAGGCCCACATGCACACAACATCGATGCTACACGTCATTGGGGCGTGCGTGGTTGGGACATCTGGATGGCTCAGAAGGGCTATGTGATGTTTTGTCTTGACAACCGTGGCAGCGAGCACCGTGGATTGGCATTCGAGCAGGCTACTTTCCGTCAGTTGGGTGTAGAAGAGATGAAAGACCAGCTGAAGGGTGTGGAGTTCTTGAAGAGTCTTCCCTATGTCGATGCCGACCGTCTTGGCATTCATGGTTGGAGTTTTGGTGGTTTCATGACCACAAGTCTCATGACCACCTATCCCGATGTGTTTAAGGTAGGTGTGGCTGGCGGACCAGTCATCGACTGGAAATACTACGAGGTGATGTACGGCGAGCGTTATATGGACACCCCTCAGACCAATCCTGAGGGCTACAAGAACACATCTCTCCTGAACAAGGCTCAGAACCTGAAAGGGAAGCTGCTTGTCATCTATGGAGGCAACGATGACACTTGTGTGCCGCAGCATACCCTCTCGTTTATGCGTGCCTGCATCGATGCGAATACCTATCCCGACCTTTTCACCTACCCGGGTGACGGGCACAATATGATGGGTACCGACCGCATTCATCTGCACAACAAGATTACTCAATACTTTGAGGATTATCTCAAATAGGTTAGCGGTTAAAGGTTAATGAAAATATTAAATGGTAAATGGTAAATAGTAAATGGTAAATAGTAAATAGTAAATAGTAAATAGTAAATGGTAAATAGTAAATGGTAAATAGTAAATAGTAAATAGTAAATAGTAAATGGTAAATAGTAAATAGTAAATGGTAAATAGTAAATAAGTAGATGAATATTTTGTTATTAGGAAGCGGAGGACGTGAGCACGCCCTGGCTTGGAAGATTGCTCAAAGCAAGAAAGTTGATAACCTCTTTATTGCCCCAGGCAATGGTGGCACAGGGAGTGTTGGTAAGAATGTGGCTATCAAAGCAGATGATTTCGATGGAATCAAGGCATTTGTTTTGGAACACCATGTTGATATGGTTGTTGTCGGACCTGAAGACCCATTGGTAAAAGGTATTTACGACTATTTCAAGAATGACGCCCAACTCAGTGCAATTCCTGTCATCGGTCCGTCAAAGCAGGGAGCGGTATTGGAAGGTTCTAAAGAGTTTGCAAAGGGATTCATGCAGCGCCACAACATCCCTACAGCACGCTATCAGGCTTTCAACGGGGAGCACGTACAGGAAGGTTTGGCTTTTCTGGAAACCCTCCAGCCGCCATACGTATTGAAGGCTGATGGTCTATGTGCTGGCAAGGGCGTACTGATTGTGCCGACCCTTGAGGAGGCAAAGCGTGAATTCAAGGAAATGTTGGGTGGTATGTTTGGTAATGCTAGTGCTACGGTCGTGATAGAGGAGTTCCTCAGTGGTATCGAGTGTTCTGTCTTTGTGCTGACTGATGGTACTCATTATAAGATTCTGCCCGAAGCAAAGGACTATAAGCGCATTGGAGAAGGCGATAAGGGCCTGAATACAGGTGGTATGGGTTCAGTCAGCCCTGTTCCGTTTGCCGACAAGGAATGGATGCAGAAGGTAGAGGATCGTATCATACGTCCTACCGTCGAAGGATTTGCTGCAGAAGGCATCGATTATAAGGGATTCATCTTCTTTGGACTGATTAACGTAGGTGGTGACCCGATGGTCATTGAATATAATGTACGTATGGGTGACCCTGAGACCGAGAGTGTGATGTTGCGCATTAAGAGCGATTTGGTCGACCTTTTCGAAGGTGTGGCTCAGGGCAACCTCGACATGAAGGAACTGGTCTTTGATGAACGTGCTGCTGTATGTGTCATGTTGGTTTCAGGAGGCTATCCAGAGGCATATCAGAAGGGATTCCCCATCACTGGTATCGATCAGGTTGAGGGTAGTATCGTGTTCCATGCAGGTACCGCAGTGAAAGATGGCACTCTCGTTACGGCAGGAGGCCGTGTCATTGCTGTCAGTTCGTATGGTAAGAACAAGTCTGAAGCATTGGCTAAATCGTTTCAGGAGGCGCAGAAGATACAATTTGAGAAGAAATACTTCCGTTCGGATATCGGAAAAGATTTGGGCGAATGAATTTTCAGCGTAGGTTAGCTATCAGTCCCACCTCACTGCATACTGTTGCTGTCATTGTGGTCATTGCGTGGGTTGTTGTAGGAAGTGCCAGTCCCCTGACACACGACTGTAATATGGGGCTATGGCACTTGCTGCCAGGCGCTGTGAGGCATAACGGATGGGTTAATCAGCTGTTAGCCATCATCACCATGGTGGTATCGGTTTACACCCTTCATGAACTGAATTTGTCGCATGTGATGTTGCGTATCAACTCGCGCACCATCAGTTTCGTCTTTGCTGCTCTCATGACGGCATGCGTCTTTTTGCATGCGTTTCAGCCAGGTCTTGTCGTGATGTACTTCATCCTGCTGTCCTTGTTCTTTTTGTTCAGTACGTATCATCAGGAATCATCGGCAGGCAACACATTCGTTGCCTTCCTGTGTCTGAGCATCGGTGCGGTCTTCTATCCCAAGTTGATATGGATGGTACCCATATACATGCTCTCCATATATATGCTGCGAGCATTGAATCCTCGCAGTGTCAGCGGAGCCGTTTTGGGCATAATCGCTCCGTTTTGGGTAGTCGGCAGTATCGCTTATGTTCTCGATGAAATGGCGGTTTTTTCGCGAATAATGCATCAAATGGTTGATTTTGAGTGGGGTGGCTATGCTCAGCTATCTCTTTCACAAACCATCATGATATGGCTGACGTTTGCCATCTTTTTGATAGGTACGATTGACTTCCTGATGCGCAATTATCTTGACAAGACCCGTGTCCGTGTGCTTTACTACGTTGTCATTCTGCATGGAGTGGCTTATTTCCTTCTGCTCCTGCTCCAGCCGCTCAGTTGTCTAACTATCCTCCCTCTTGCTATTGTAATCACCTCCATCATGGGAGGACACTTTGTCTCAAACGACTACACTCCATTGAGTAACATCCTCGTGTGGGTGTTTACAGTATTGATTCTCGGTTCATTTATTCTCAACGCATGGATTCTCTGAACGAATTTTTCATTAATTACGGCTATTGGGGAATGGCCATCTCGTCTTTTTTCGCAGGCACATTCTTCCCTTTCAGTAGTGAGGCAGTCATGGCAGCACTGTTAGCAGCGAGTTCTATGGACCCAGTACTCACTATTGTAAGTGCCACCATAGGCAATGTCTTAGGATCAATGGTAAACTATTTCATCGGCTCCCTTTGCAAACCGCAGACGGTCTCACGTATCTTTCGCATCAAGCCCGAACGAATGGCCTCAGCTCAGGATTACGTCAAGCGGTATGGGGCATGGATGGGATTCTTCACCTTCGCCCCCATCCTCGGAACAGCCATCAGCCTTGCCCTTGGTATGCTCAAGGCCAATGTGTGGACTACACTTCTCAGCACGTTCCTCGGTAAAACAGTCCGATATGTTATGGTCGCTTATTCCGTCCTGGCACTCAAATGATCGTTATTCAGGCGGCCCTTGAAATCCCTCATTATCATGCCCCTCTACCTCTATCGACACGGTGAAACCGAAGAAAATCGCCTTCATATCCTTCAAGGTTGTATGCCCGGCACCTTAACTCAAGCAGGAAAGGAGCAGATTGCTGCATCTGTATCGTCGCTGCAATCTATTCCCTTCGACCTCATCCTTTGCAGCGATATTCAACGCTGCAAGGATACCGCTTCGATCATCAACGATGTGCTTCAGCTACCTATCATCTTCACCCCATTATTGCGTGAGCGCGATTGGGGGAGCGCTACGGGCATGATTGTTGATGGGGTTACAAAGATTCGTATTCCTGATGATGCAGAAACTGTTGCGGCGATGCATCAACGTGCACGTGATTTCCTGTCCTTTGTACATACCCATTATCCCGATCATACCATTCTCGCTATCAGCCATGGTCTCTTCTGCCGATGTATTCAGGCTGTCCATCGTGGGGTACAAATCGCTGATATCATTCCTATGAAAAATACCGAACTCCGTCAGCTTTAGCTGATGGCTATGCATCATTCAGATGCGCATGTGTCTTTTTTTCGGGCTGTTTACAGGTGAAATCCCTCGTTTTTCTTGGTCGTTTGCAAGAAAAGATGTAAATTTGCAGTCGATTACATCAACTAATTTACAAAAAACGAGCAAAATGAAAAGAATCTCCACAATGCTGCTTACCTTGGTACTCTGCACCACGATGATGGCGCAGACGTCTTATATACCAAGAGGTTGGGTAAAGTCCACAGACGAAAACGGAACGTTTTACCGCCAGAATTCCGACGGTATGACCGTGTATAAGCACTCAAAGAGCAGCGATCACTTCGATGTTTATTATGGTACAGGCTATGGCAAGACTCCTCCTGACAAGCTGTCGAGCTCCGACCCGCTCTATGTCAATGTGACCGACCTGCTCTACAAGGCTGAGTCGTTCTTCTCCCTGTATATCGATAAGCTGAAGTTTGCTGACCTCAGCATCAAGTCGAAACTCAATCAGTATAAGATGATTATCTGTCTGCTGCACGATACAGGCTGGACAGCTACAGGTTCGGGTTACGACGACCAGATAGGTGCATTGTGGGTTACTCCAAGCACTTGTCATCCTGTCGGGCAGACCATTGCACACGAAATCGGTCACTCGTTCCAGTATCAGGTTCATTGCGACCTGGGTGGCTACACAGGTTTCCGTCAGGCGGTAGGCAACGGGTCCACCTTCTGGGAGCAGACGGCACAATGGCAGTCCGTGCAGGCATATCCCGACCAGATGATTTCGCAGAGCATCGGTCTGTGGAAGCACAACCACAACTACGCCTTCACCCACGAATGGCAACGTTATCAGAGCTATTGGCTCCACTATTACTGGGCGGAGAAGTATGGTATCGATGCTGTCGGACGTGTGTGGCGCGGAGGAACGGTATCGGGAGAGGACCCCTGTCAGGTCTATATGCGTGTATTTGGTGTGTCGGTCAAGGATTTCTTCAAGGAAATCTACGATTATGCCAGCAAGATGGTGACCTATGACATGGATGCCATCCGCAGTTACGGAAAGGGTTCGATAGGGCAATATACCTATAATTATGTAGATACAGGCGACGGAAAGCTCCAGGTGGCTTATTCGAGCTGCCCGCAGAGCACAGGATTCAATGTCATTCCGCTTCAGGTACCTGAAGCAGGTACCGCTATCAAGACCGTCTTCACAGCCCTGCCTGGAGGTACGAACTTAGCACCGAACGATCCTGCACAATACCATAATGGCGAAACTTTCACGAAGGCAAATGTTACGAAATACAACAACTTCTCCGAGAGGACCCGTCGTGGATTCCGTCACGGCTATGTGGCCCTCCTCAAGGACGGCACACGTGTGTATCAGTCGGTCGATACCATCTATGCACGTGGACGTTCCACTTCAGCCGTGAGCGACACGACCTCTTTCGTAGTGCCTGAGAACACGGACCGCCTGTGGTTTGTGGTCAGTCCTGCTCCGACTGTGTATATCGTCCACAAGTGGGACGAGAACATCGCAAATGACGATCAATGGCCCTATCAGCTTGAGTTCGAGCATACCGATATCGTCGGTCATATCCCTTATGTTGACCTTAGCGATACCTCTATCAAGCCGTCTGATGTGACTTTAGATGTCTATGTGGGCTTCCCGGCATCTACGTCTGTCTATCCTGGAACTACCTACAACCTTACTACGGAGCAGTATGCAGCGATCGGAAAGGCGTTGAGAATACAACCCACCAGTATCGGTAAGCTGATGACCACTTATTCAGCAAGTCAGGCTAAGAATACCATCCATCTCGTGCCCCTCAATCCCAAGACCAATGCGGTAGTTGCACGTGGTTCTACTGCTAACGGATACGGACATTGGTTCTCCAAGACAGGTAACGTCTGTGATTGGGGTAATGAGTCATACGTCTACTCTGAACTCGATGCAGGGACTCTCACCTTCACCATCGGTCAGTATCCCAATCACTGCAAGAACGGCGAGGTATATCAGTTGGGTCAGGGATTCCGCTATAAGGACAACGATGGCAACGTAGCAACAGCCAAAATCATCTTCCATATCTATATCGGAGGTGTACCTGCAGGAATCAATACCCCCCAAGCCTCTCAAGGGAAGGGGACTGTATATGACCTCAGCGGGCGGAAACTCACTCCCCATAGAGGAGGAGACGGAGAGGGCCTGTCCAAGGGACTCTACATCATCGACGGCAAGAAGGTTCTCGTGCGATAGCATGACGGGCAGCCATGTGGTCCATAGCCCCTAATCCTGTAATTCCGAAAAATGATTAAAAGAACCCTCCTCATAGCATGCATGCTCCTGGCTGCTGCGACGATGCAGTCGCAGGGCTGGGATGATGCGCTTTACCGGCAGATTGAGCAGAGCATACGTCTCCCGCAGTTTGCCGATAAGGCATACGATATCACGCGCTACGGTGCACGACCCGATGGAATGGCGAAAAAAAACCAAAAAGCCATCCAGAAAGCGATTGATAAGTGTGCGAAGAAGGGTGGAGGACGTGTCGTGGTGCCTGCCGGACAGAAGTTCCTGACGGGTGCTATCCAACTGAAGAGCGGTGTGAACCTCGAAGTACAGGAAGGGGCAACGCTTGAGTTTGTTTTCGAGCCCGATCTCTATCCTATTGTGGAAACATCATGGGAAGGACTGGAGTGTTTCAACCTCTCGCCTTGCGTCTATGCTTTCAAGGCAAAAGATATTGCTATCACGGGTAAAGGAACCATCGATGGAGGTGGAACGACGGAAACTTGGTGGCCTTGGTGCGGAAGTGCTAAATATGGTGCAAAACCCGATGGAATCGGTCAAAATCACGGCTCGCGTGCCCGATTATTGAAGAATGGAGAGGATGGAATCCCTATGTATGACGAGCAGGGACGGCGAAGTCCTGAACGGGTTTTCGGACCTCAGGACGGACTGCGTCCGCAACTCATCAATTTCAATAAATGCGAGGGAATCCTCATCGAGGATGTCACGTTGCTTCGTTCTCCCTTCTGGGTCATTCATCCCTTGCAATCGACTGATATCACCATTCGTAGGGTGAAGATGATCAACAACGGTCCGAACGGAGACGGATGCGACCCCGAGTGCTGTAACCGAGTGCTGATTGAGGATTGTTTCTTCAATACAGGTGATGACTGTATCGCCATCAAGAGCGGTCGGAACCGCGACGGTCGTACTCGTAATCTGCCTTCCCAAAACATCATCGTGCGCCATTGTGAGATGCGTAACGGACATGGGGGAGTGGTCATAGGTAGCGAAATCAGCGGAGGGGCACGCAATATCTTTGCGCACGACTGCGTGATGGATTCACCTCAGTTGGAACGTGTGCTCCGCATTAAGACCAACTCTTGCCGGGGAGGTATCATCGAGAACATCAGCATGAAAGACATCAAGGTGGGCGCATGTAAGGAAGCGGTGCTCAAAATCAATCTCGACTATGAGCACAACGAGGTATGCGAACGTGGTCATTATCCCACCGTTCGTAATGTCTATATGGAGAATGTCACCAGTGAACGCTCGAAATATGGTGTATTGATTATCGGTTTAGACGAAGGAACATTTGTGGAAAACATCGAGGTTCGAAACTGCGATTTCAACGGAGTCCAATCAGGCAATTCTATCACTGGAAAGTCCAAAAACGTGCGATTTCATCGAATTTTTATCAACAATTCACTCGTTTTGCTCGATGCGCCTTATCAGTACTTTAGCGAGTGGATGACGCGCTCCGAAATGAAGCGGACACCCCGCTCTTACCTGCTCGATTTCTCATCGAAGCCGAAGTGGAGTTATGTGATGGGTATCGAACTCGAAAGTATGCTCGACACTTACCTGGCACATGGGGGAGACGACATCTTGAACTACTGTCAGGAATATACCGATACGATGATTACAGCCGAAGGTGGTATCCGTGGGTACAACCTGCTTGACTATAACCTCGATAACGTCCGTACGGGTCATTTCCTCACACGCATGTACCAAATCAATCCTGAGGAAAAGAACCTGCGTGCCATCCAAACCCTCATGCAACAGTTGCAGGACCAGCCTCGCACGAAGGTCGATCATGTGTTCTGGCACAAAGCCATCTATGCCTACCAAGTGTGGCTCGATGGTATTTTCATGGGACTACCATTCCGATGCCTGACAGCAGCAGCTATTCCGAATACTCAGAATACTCAGAAAACTCCGATTATTCCGAATACTCCGAAAACTCCGAATACTCCGACTTCTCCCACTGCTATCTTCGATGATGCAGTTAGCCAGCTTCTCACCACCTATGAGCGCACGCTCGACCCTCAGACAGGTCTCAACCGTCATGCTTACGATGAAACGCGTACCACTTTCTGGGCAGATCCTCAGTCGGGACTTTCTCAGCACTGCTGGGCTCGTGCGCAGGGATGGTTCTCGATGGCGTTGATTGAGATACTCGATGTGCTGCCTTATGACTATCCTCGTCGTAGCGAAGTGATTGCCTTGCTGCAAAAGGATCTCGATGCGGTCATCAGGTGGCAAGACCCGAAGTCGGGAGTGTGGTATCAGGTGATGGATTCTCCAGGTCGTGATGGCAACTACCTTGAATCAACCGCCTCGTCGATGTTTGCATACGTTCTGCTGAATGCCTATCGCAAGGGATATCTCGACACTCGCTATCGTGATGCAGGTATCAAGGCATACGAAGGAATCATCCGCCATTTCATCCGATTCGATGCCGACCAGACTATTTCGCTCACCCAATGCTGTTCCGTTGCAGGATTAGGCCCTGCGGCGACGCCAGAGGTCCGATCGGCGATGCAGCAGTATAACCCACGAGGAACACTAAAAGAAGACCGCAGACGCGACGGTAGCTATCAATACTATCTTTCAGAGCCCATTCGTGATAACGACCCCAAAGGTATCGGTCCTTTTATCTGGGCATCACTCGAGATGGAGAAAATGAGTCGTTAATCCGGTAATTGGCCGCCTGTCGTAATCCCGTCATCCCGTTATAACGACGCAAGCACACATAAAAAAAAGAGGGGCGCACCCCTCTTTTTTTATTTAACTCAACTTTCGCAAGTTGAAGGAGTTAAAGAAGTTAACAGCCTATGGCCTAGGAGTAAGAGAAGTTAAAGAAGAATAACTTCCGAGCGAAGCGATAACTTCTAAACGGTCGCAGACCGTGATAACTTCTAAAGTCGAGCTTGCGAAGCTTTAATTATTTAATGACCACCTTCCTTGCATTGTGGATATACACTCCCTTGGCAGTCGGCTCCTTTGTGAGGCGGACGCCTGTTACGGAGTACCATCCGTCGTACTGGGTACCATTGCTCTTGAACTCGCCCTTGTTGAAGGTAGCTGGATCGATGACCGTCGTTGTGCCGTCCGGCTCGTCGATGATGATCATCGGGGCTTCCGTCACCGTGTTCTGGCTGAAGTCGATGTAGGCACGGAGTGCCTTCAGATGGGCAGGCATCTCTTCCGAGAAGTTGCGGGCATCATACCACGTTCCCTTTGTCATATACCAGATATGCTTCCCATACAGCTCGATGGGGGTGAAGGTGCTGATGAAGCGGTTGCCGCATGCATCCTCTTCTATGTGCTGGGCTTCGATCTTCTTCAGCGTCACGCCCTCGAAGATGAGCCTCTTGAAGTTAGTCGGTGTGCGCTTCATCTTGCCCACTTTGACGATGAACGGAGTACCTGCGGGAATCTTACCGCTGACAGTCTGCTCAAAGTGGATGTTTCCATCATTGTTATCCTTGATCAGCATGTCTATGACGTATGAACCGAGGATATCCTTGAATCCCGCCGGAGATATGTCGAAGGGAAGACACCATACGTTCCAGCCCGTGGTGCGGTCGTCGAGATTGAGCTTGCGGTCGCTGAACGTGATGTCGTATGTACCTCCTGCCTCGGCTGCCGCATTGATAATGGGGACAAGGTCCTGTGTGTCATCAAGCACCAGCATCGGAATATCCTGCGCCTGTGTGCTGAGCATACCGGCCAGCATCATGGCCAGTGTGAGAATTGCTTTCTTCATTGTTTCTTTCTTTTTAACTCAATTTATTCGTTTTTTCGATTTGGCGGCATTGTCGTTATGACGTTATTACGATTTGCTTGCCGCCGTGTCGTTATTACGTTATAACGTCATTCCGTTATATCAGCTTCACATCCTGGGGAAGGACTAAAAGCGAACCGGAGGTGCGACCCTCCTCTGGAGTGTGCATCTCCGGTATGCTTTCACGGAATCAATATACTCTGCGGTGATTAGTCTGGCTCTTCAGTACCTTCACCACCGTATGGAGGTTCGTCACCGCTTGCGCAGAGTATATGGCTGTATTTCAATTCGAGTACCTCCATCTCGGGTACAATGTATTCAATCTTTTTCATTTCCTTAAATCTGTGTTAATGCGTTAATACTAAAACTGGTTTTTAAAGTGAAGAGCCGCTCACTTGTCTCGATATGTCACTTGAGTTCATTTGTTACGTACAAGACTCAGGTGAGCGGACTCTTCAAAGCATTAGCCTCGTTGTTGTTGAGCTGCAGACCGTTGATTGCAGTGATTGAACCGTCTGGCTCTTCAATGAATACGCGTGCACCTTCAGCAGGAACCTCGATGAAGTGGATGTAAGCACGGAATGCCTTCAGAGTGAGAGCTGTAGCCTCAGTGTACTTACGTGCATCGTACCAAGTACCCTTAGTCATGTACCACATATCCTGTCCGAAGATCGGAGTAGCAGCCTTGAATGTACCGATGAACTCGTTACCTGCTGCGTCAGTGATAGCATTGTTCTTAGCCTCTGGCCAAGCCTCGATGTTTACATTGTGGAATGTAACCTGGTTGAAGTTGGTCTTAGCGATACCTTCATCTGCAGTAGTCTTCACGATGAACGGAGTGTAAGCTGGGATGTCACCAGAAGAGATAACCTTGAAGTGTACTTCACCAGGAGTAGTTCCATCCTCGTTGAGAACGTCAACAGCTGCATAGCCGAATGCATCACTTACCTGCTTAACAGTTGTAGCGAATGGCAGAGCGATTACGTTCCAAGTACCAGCGTTGATCTTGCGGTCGGTGAATGTTACGTCAACACCTTCCTTAGCCTCTGTTGTCCAGTCTTCATTGTCAGCGATAACGATTGCATCGGCAGCGATGATCTCGAGTTCTGCAGGATCTGCAACGATTGTGTAGTTGTCAGCAACCTCGTCGTCAACTGCGAGTACAAGACCCTCTGCATATACGCCGGCTTCACCGGTTACGATGCCGTCCATATCAGCAAGACCTGGAGCAGCTACGTAGAAGTAGTCTTCGTCACCTTCAAGGATACCCTCAGCAGTGAATGCAGTCTCGTCAAGCTCATGGCCCTTCTGTACCTTCTGAGCGGTCAGAGTTGCGGTAACCTTAGCCTTGGTGATAGTCAGAGTAGCTGGCAAGTACTCGATCTCGTAGTCTGCAGCAACTGCATTTGCTACTTCGATCTGGTATTCACCTACGGCGATTGCATCGTCTGGAATAACTACTTCGAATGATGTTACAACATCCTTGTCGTCATCACCGATCAGACCGTTTACAACGAGCTGGTCAGATGGAATCTTACCACCGTTATCTTTGTACTTCTCACTGAGGTCAGCCTTCACACCTGTGTATTCAACTGTCTGAGGAGCGAGAGATACGATCAGGGCAGCCTTCTTGATCTCGAATGCCTCGTCAGCACCTGTGAATGTAACCTCGTAGTTAGCGAATACAGATGGATCAGCATCCTCGTCAGCAGACAGGGTTACAGCGTATGTGCCTACTGCCTCACCCTCAGCGCGAGTGATGACTGTCTGAGCAACGATTGCTGGTACGTCAGCCTCAACAGCACCTGCGAGAGACAGCTTGCCTTCTGCACTGAGTTCAGGATCCTCTTCACCGTAAACCTTGGTGAATGGCTCAGCCTCAGTATCCCAGTTAACCATCAGAGGAGCAGGAGTGATTGAGAAGATTGCAGCTCTGTCACCAGGAACAACCTCATAGTTGTCTGAAACGAAGTTCTCAGAAACGATACCGAGCTCGTATTCACCTACGTTAGCAGATTCATCCTTAACGATGATAGCGCCTTCGCCTACCTCAGGAGCAGCTTCGCCCTTGAGCAGACCGCCCCATGTGATCTCAACCTCAGTGTCGCCAAGACCTACAACACCGTCGTAAACCTTAGTTGCGTTCTCCAACTGTGCGATAGCCTTAAGCTTAGTGATTTCGAATGTAGCAGTAATCTCATCACAGAAGTTGCCCTTACCTGTGAACTTGAACTCATACTTGCCTGCATTGGTCATTTCTTCTGCAGCCTCTACTTCGACTTCCTCAGCTGTAAGAGCGATTTCGTCGAAGCTGATAGAGAGAGTTGGCTTCTGGTCAGCACCGGTGTAAGCCTTAGGAGTCTCGAACTTAGAGATTGCGATAGCTTCGTCTTTCAGACTGCGAGGAGCAACAGTGATTGTACGTACTACATCTGCAGAACCTTCATAGTTACCGCCTTCTACAGCAGCATAAGTGAAGGTATAAGTGTCAGCGTTGATGAGTTCAGTAACATCATCGCCTGCTGCGTTCTGGATAGTCAGCGTGTAGTCCTTATCTGCCACAAGTGCAGTCTCGCCGTCGTATGCTACAACGTCTTCAGGCATGAAGTCTGAACGGTCGTAAGTCTCATCTGCGTCTTCGAAGTTCACTGCGAAGTCGATAACCTTAGCAGCGATAGCAGCATTCTCGATCTTCTGAGCCTTAGTGTCGTTGTGGTTGATGTCACCGGCAATCTTCCACCAGATCTCGTAGTCACCTGCATCGGTTCCCTGAGGAACGTCTGCTGTATAATCACCGTCTTCAGCTGTTGCAAATACGATAGTACCGTATGGCTCGCCTGCGATTTCTTCGTTAGGATAGTCTTCAGCAGTCTTAGATGTTACCTCACCTGCATTTACGAGAGCCTGTGCCTCACCTGTGAATTTGAGACCTTCGATAGCTGTAGGAGCAGTGAAGTCAGAAGCTGCGATGTCAGCCTTCTCGATAAATACTTCACCTTCACCTGCGAAGTTGATCTTGTAGTTTACAGGATAGCCTTCCTTGAACTGAACGCCCTTCTGAGCCTGAGCAGCCGTGAACTTGTGGCTACCAGCATCTCTGTAGTCTTCTGGCAATGAGAGAGTGAATGGACGGTCGTACTCGTCGTCACCGAACAGTTTTCCGTCTTTACCTCCGGCATAGAGTGTGAATACCTGTGCAAGCTGTTCTGCATTTGCCTCTTCAGTGATAGCCTCACCGTCCCATACCTTGGTCATACCGCCGAGGTTGTAGCCGATGGTAGCCTTCTCGATAGTAACTGTAACTTCTTTTTCAACCTCAGGATTGCTGTAGTTGATCTCACTTGCAGTGAACTTAGTCTTAACAGTGTAGTCACCTGCGTTCTTTGCAACAACAGCTGCAAAGTCTTCTGTCCAGTCTACGAGAACTTTTTCACCTTGTACAACCTGATATTCTACCTTACCGTCAACAGCGTCGGTCTTAGCCTCGGTTACGACAGCCTGGTCATCACCGTTGTAAGTGAGGTTGATAGCATTAGCGAGTTCGAACTCTGCCTCATCCTGAGCAATTACGAATGTAGCGTGAGCTTCACCCGTGTAGTTACCCTGACCTGTGAATGTGAAGGTGTAAGTACCAGCGTCGATCATATCACCAGCAGGATCGGTAGCGACTGTGAAGTCAGCAGGTGTCATGATATCCTTCTCAGCGTCAGCGATTGAAACATCAGGATTCTGCTTTTCACCGTTGTAAATCTCCTCGTAAGAAGAGAGAACGAACATATCGTCAGTGAGTTCCTTAGCCTCAATCTTGAAGGTAGCAGTAGTAGTACCGCTGTAGTTACCGCCAGCTGCATCAGCATTCAAAGTGATAGTGTACTCACCAGCGTTAACCATCTCTGCTGCAGGAAGTTCTACCTCGTAGTCAGCCTCTGTCAGAGGAGCAACAGGAACAATTACAACGTCTGCCTTGTGGTCAGCACCGTCATATGTAACAGATGCAGTTTCCAATGCGAATTCTACGTCCTTAGCATCGATTGGCTTTGGAGTGATTTCGAAGGTCTTAGTGATAACACCCTTATAGTTACCGTCAGCAATAGCGTCAGCATCGAATGTGAAGGTGTAAACACCAACGTTAATCATTTCAGTTACCTCTTCTGGCTTGCTGTTAGTCATTACAACTGCGAAGTCAGTTTCAGCGAGGATAGAAGGATCACCGTCAGCATGTGAATATCCAGGCTTCAGGTCTGTGCCAGTGAATTCTGCCTTGTCTGAAGAAAGTTCGAACATTCCGTCAGCAAGTGCCTTCTTAGCGATTGTGAAGTCTGCTGTAGCCTCAGCACCCTTGTAGTTCTTAGTTTCAGCGATAGTGGCCTTAACAGTGTACTCGCCTGCGTTTACAGGAACTTCTGCAGAGAATGTAGTTTCATCCTTCTTAGCGTAAGTGTACTCAACATCTGCAGCACCGAACAATGCAGCTACTGTAGGATCATTAGCAGCGTCACCGTATGTCCAGCCAGTAATTGCTACAGTAGCAGAGTTTTCTGCCTGAGCGATAGCAAGAACACCATCGACCAGCTTCTTGATCTTATAGTTCTGAACAGCTGCCTCTGTATTTACGGCAAGCTGAACGGTATAGTTACCAGCCTCCAACTCAACTGGCTCGTCTCCGACAACGATAGTATTTGAACCTTCAACAAGAGTAACAGTAATCAGACTTGCTGCGATTGCCTGACCGTTTGCCTTATCTGCTGGAGCAAAATAATCCTCGTCACAGACAAAGAGCTGTTCCTTTGTATATTTAATTCTAGGTTCTGTATATACTCCGTTAAGAGTTGCACCGGTAATAGTAAGAGGAGCCTTCTCAACGATTACAGGAGTGAGGTCCTTCTTATCAACAGCCTTATAGTTAGCAGTTTCCTTGATGCTGTATGAAACCTTATAGCCAGGATCTTCATTTGCATTCTTAGCCACGATGTCAGCAATAGCTGTTTCTACATCGTCAAGATAGTAAACGAAATCAGCTGCATCAGCCACGTCAGCAGCGATAACGCCTGTAGCAGATGCTGGAGTAGTAATCAGATTACGATCTGTTCCATCGTAAGTCCAAGTTGCAGCCAATACAGGGTCTGTAATATTAGCAGCCGGCCATTCAGCCTTTTCAACTACCAATTCAGCTGTAAATGAGTTAGTGTAATTACCCTTACCAGTGAAAGTATAAGTATAGGTACCGGCATTCTTTGCAGAAGTAACGGTATTTCCATCCTTATCCTCAATTGTGTATTCGAAATCAGTATGGTTAACCAACTTAGTTGCACCGTCCTTAATTTCATAACCAGTCAGGATCTGTGTTCCGTCATAAGTCTGAGGAGAGTTCCAAGTAGCCAGCATCTCTTTGGTAAGATCCTTTGGAGCAACTGAGAATTCAAATCCAGTTACATCGTCCATAGCATACCAGTTAGTGCCTTCTGCCTGATGAGCATATACCTTCCAGTCACCTGCAGAACCATCGAAGCCTGCAACTGCAGTATAAGCAGTCTCACCTGGAGCCTTGAACTCATAAGTATATGACAATGCACCGTCAGACTCCTTAGTTACAGTGAATGCACTTTCATCGATAGTAGCTTTATAAGTGAATGGACCACCTACTGCTGTGATTACTGGCAGAGGAGTAGAAGCCTTGTCAATTGTGAAAGTAGCTGTTTCTGAAATCTCTTTGTAGTTGATAGTCTCAGGAATAGTTGCTACTACGCTGTAGTCTCCTGCATTTGTAGGAGGTGTATTACCTAAAGACTCTGTACCCTTGAAGTATTCATATACTACATCTTCGTCTGTACCGTACTTATAGTCGATTACTGGGGCATTAGCTGTTTCGCCATAAGTCCAGCCAGTAATACTTAATGAATTGATAACGTTCGTAGCCTGAGTGATGTTCAGCAGACCAGAAGCATTATCAACATGGATTGTGTATGAAGGATGAACACCCTTAATAGCAAGCGTATAAACATACGAACCTACATCAGTACCGTTTTCAATACGCTTGAACTCCAGGTAATCCTTAACATCATTCCAGTCAGTAGTTGCACCGGTTACTTGACGCAAGTCAGGAGCGATGTTGAAATCATCGATTGTTGGATCTTCAAATGGGTCATCCCATACCTTATCGATACCGAACACCTTTACAGAAACTTCTGGTTTGCTAGTAATCGTGAATGGCAGATTATAGGTCTTGTCAGTAAAGTTTGGTGAAGAATAAGCAAGACCCATAGCCGTCCAACTTACAGTACAACTAGAAACGTAGTGTACATACAGTCTCAAAACATAGCTACCACCAGCTACCAGATCACTAGCAGCTATTGGAGTCATAGCAGTCTCTGATGCATAGATGTTGTAAGTGTACCGGGGTGAATTTCCCGTTGGATAATCAGTTCCAACACCCTGTGACGTACAAAGAATACTACGTGAACCGTAATAAGTAAAAGAAGATTGCACATTAACCTCATTAGGGAAGTTAGGCGTGGAAGAATAGCCAAATTCCTGCGTGGTCAAAGTACTTTTCCATTCTACCGTCGGCGACGGGTAGACCATGGTTTGCGCCCAACTTGCCAATGCCAAGAGGGGCAACAAAAGCAAAAGAATACTTTTCTTCATAAGCTTAAAAAATTTAGATTAATAAAAATGTTAATTAAAAAATTTGTTCATTCATTTATTCTGTATGTTCACTTTTTCTAATTCATAGAAGCAGAGCACTAAAAGCAGACTGTAGCCGCAACTAAGTACAACTCTTCTGCGCGGGAGTTACATCGTTTCTACGATTGCTGACTTTGCAAATTCTAAATTCCAAGCAGAAAATTAACTTAATAGACGTGCAAAACGTTCGCCGAGAATTCACTATAATAATTGAATTATAATCTCGATATATCCGCAATTATTCTCCATTTTATCGGAATATTTTAGATTTTGCCCTAATGTAAGCAGCATTGCTTATTACTTTCTAAAATATCAAATAAATATTGATATAAATAGTCTCCGTTTGTCGAATTCCATACCTCGCAAAAACAATATAGATAAGTAAATAATCCGTGCTGCCACCGATATAGATTTGGAAAGATTTGCTGTCTGCTGACGCTTTAAATTGCCGATGAATTCGATGTTTTTTGCGGTTTAGGATTGAATACGATTGAAAACGAAGGACATTTATGTCTTTTACCTTCCTTGTTTTCTAACGTCTAAAGTCTAAATGTCATGATTTTATCTACTTTGTATGGAAACTAGTATTAATATCCTGTTGTCATCGCAACAGGTAGAGTCTTTGATGCGAGGAGAGAGCATCAGTATTTGTATTTATTCGGAACAAGGTACCGAGCAGAGCGTGCTGCAGCGTGAAGCCCCCCCCAATCAACTGCCAAATGATGAAGTCTCTGTTGGGTTCCTACAGTTATTCGACCAGCAGATTCAGCGCCTGAAGGCGAACGGCAACCTGCGAACGAGCGAGACCTACCAGGCGGCTTGCAACAAGATGCGTTCGTTTCTGAACGGACAGGACCTTCTGCCAACAGAGATCGACAGCACGATGATGGAGGCGTTACAGGCATTTCTACGTGTGCAGGGACTCTCGATGAACACCATATCCTTCTATATGCGTATCATCCGAGCGGTGTACCACAGGGCAGTAGAGCAGGGATTATGCGATGACATCCAACCATTCAGGCATGTCTTCACTGGTACGCAGACTACAGCAAAGCGTGCCCTGAGCCTCGAGGAACTGAGACGCATCAAAAACCTCGAGTTGACGAGTCGTCATGAACGATTTGCACGCGATTTGTTCTTGTTCAGTTTCTACACACGCGGAATGTCGTTCGTCGATCTGGCCTATCTGAAGAAAGATGACGTGCGAGACGGCATCTTGGTATATATTCGTCACAAGACCGGGCAGATGCTCGCCGTGAGATGGGAGACGGTGATGCAGCGCATCGTTGACCTACATCCCTCATCCACACCCTACCTGCTGCCCATCATCCATACTGAGAGCGACACCATGCGCAATCAGTACCGCGTGGTACAATGCCGTGTGAACCGCATGCTGAAAAGCATTGCCAAGAAGGCTGGCATCCGTCAGAACCTCACCATGTACTGCGCACGACACTCTTGGGCAACCATTGCCCGCGAACACAAAATTCCAGTCAGTGTTATCAGTCATGCGATGGGACACACCAATGAACAGACAACTGAGGTCTATCTCAAAGCGCTCGACAGTTCTATCATCGATCAGTGCAACTACGAGATGATCGGCCTCCTGGAAGGTTAGTAGGTTTGTAGGTTTATAGGTTTATAGGTTAGAAGCTAATGGTTAACTCTTAGGCAAAAACTTATTTATTCGGGAAACATCGTAAAGCGCGAATTAGATAAATAAAACAGGTCTCTACAAGTCATTCAAAATAGGGGGGTAAAAAACGCTGAGTTAACTCAAATCATCGTTTGAGTTAACTCAAAACGCATTTTGAGTTAACTCACGGTTTTTGGGGGGTTCTGAAGCCGGGCGAAATACAAAGGATCCACCGAGCACTCACCGAGCACTTACCGAGCACCTAACGACGGGTTGTAGTTATTGCTTTATCCAAGCCTTAACCGCGCTTTTCGTGTGCACGCGCGCGTTCCTTATTTATTATATATAATAGGAACCACCAATAACCATTAACCCATAGCCAATAACCTATAACCTATAACCAATAACCATTATTATTACCTCTTACCCTCAATTTTACACAACTAATGCCTAAAAATGCCAAATTACGTGTTATTTTATGTAAAAAACATAGAAAAACACTATAAAATGAAAAAAATAGTGAAAAAAATTTGCACGTTTTACAAAAATAACATAACTTTGCCGCGGATTTTACCGTGAATAGGTGTCTTTCGATGTGTCGGAACACCAATTTGGCATGCAAAAATGCCGGAATTCGTGGCATCATCCCAGTTCAACCTGCGAAAGCAGAGAGCTGCAGATAAATTTACTTAATAATCCATCTTTAAAAACAATGACAAAAGAGAAAGAAAGAATTAAGAATGAATGTAACTCCCGCGCAGGAGATCGAAGTTTTGAGACCACTGCGCTATGTCTGTAGTTCAATGCTTCTATTGAGTTAGAAAAAGTTGATATACAAAGATAAAATCAGTAAACAAATTTTTTAATTAACATTTTTATTAATCTAAATTTTTAAGCTTATGAAGAAAAGTTTTCTTTTATTGCTTGTGCTGACACTCTTGCCATTAGCAGGGTGGGCACAGACGGCGCCAAAATTGGTAGATGGTCCTATCACATGGGATGGTAATCCAAAAGCGCTGATTGCGACTGCGGCTGAAACCCCATCTGGCTACCAGACTAGCTATGCAGGTGGAAATTGGGGTACTGGTACTGATTGGTGGGATACTTTCTACACTGATGACAAAGCAGGTATTCAGTACTATGTATCTCCTACATCCCCATCGAATGCAAACAGTGGTTCTGGTTGGTTCTTTGATCCTATTACTCCAGCGGTGCATGGTACATATGATATCGCAGAGGTCACAGGAACTGCCGTAGGTACCTACACAGTATGGTACCGCTTGATGAGAGACAATAACAGCACTTCTGACGATTACCAGACAGGTACCTGGAAAAATGCAGGTACGGTTACGATTGAGAAGCCAGCTGTTTCTGATATGCCTTACTATTTAAACGGCCCGGCTAAAATAGACGGTTTGGTATATAACGACAAAGACCAGGACCTGATTACCGCAGGTACGCAATTCTGCGCTAACTATGTTCAAAGTGGTGTTAAGTATGTCGTAAAGACTACTCATGCTTTGCCAACAGCTGAGGAAGAACTTGCTGCTACAACTACAATCCCAACAGGAAAGGATGCTGGTACATACTATGTGTACTACAAGATCCTGAAGGATGGCGTATATTACACCAATGACGGTATGTGGACTGAAGTCGGTGTAGGTGGTATCGAAATCGCTAGGCGCCAAATCACTGCAGATGACTTCACTGTTACATACGCAGAAGGTCTGATTTATAACGGTTCTGCACAAAACCTTGTAACAGGCATTACTTGGACAGGCGGTATTGATCGTACTGCTACTGCTCCTAATGGTAAAGTTGAGTATTCCGTTCAATATGAGGAGGAGTCACCTGTTCTTGGTGCTACTGCTGAAGGTACTAACGCAGGTGCTTATAAGGTTCAGGTTGCGATTACCGGTGATGATAACCATATCGGTATGATCACAGATGCTCAGACAGTTAACATCGCGAAGGCAACTGTTGAGGATATCGAATTCACTCCAGAAGGCTTTGCTAATCTTGTATACAACGGTGCAGACCAGCAGCTCCTGAAGCAGGGCTACAAGATGAACTGGAACGGTGCTGCATTCACTGCATTCACTTCAACTTACACTTTGGACGGCACAGACTACACTAATGATTATAAATTACCTAAGGGTAAGAATGTCGGTGAGTATAAGATTACTCTGAAAGTAGAACCTACTGACAAGGATAACTTCAATTCTC
The DNA here is from genome assembly GCA_902787555.1 of uncultured Bacteroidales bacterium. Lineage (GTDB taxonomy): Bacteria > Bacteroidota > Bacteroidia > Bacteroidales > Bacteroidaceae > Colivivens. The sequence goes on along the minus strand of CADAGO010000022.1, from coordinate 4,655 downwards.
CTATCTTCGAGGGTGAAGTTACAGTTAAGATTGCTAAGGCTGACTGGACTCTCAATACACCAGAAGTGGTTGCCGACTTCCCTTATGACGGAACAGAGCAACCTCTTCTCAAGACACCAGTTGAAGCTAAGGGCTTCGGAACTGACGAAGGCGTTGTTTCTTACTCTGTTACAAAAGATGGTGAAGCATTCCTTACTGACGTCGCAGCAGCCGATGTCAAGGCTATGGAAGTAGGCGTGTATGAGGTATCCTACACTGTAGCTGGAACAGACAACTACAATGAAGTAACAAAGCAGACTATCGGTACTGTTAAGATCTCTAAGATCAAGCTCCACATGGGTACTAAGACCCTCGACAAGGTGATTACTGATGTCTATGACTTTGAGACTGGCAAATTCATCCTTACTGCAGCTGACTTCCTCGAGCCAGACTATTCAGAATTCGCTGCAGCTGACGCAGGAAACGAGGAAGAAATCATGAACGGACTTGTTCAGACTGACCTTGACATCAATAACCTCAATGTCGGTGGAAACACAGTTCAGTTGAGCGTTATTGCAGATAAAAACTATGAGGCAGTTCTGCTCAGCAACCCTGTAAATGCTACATTGAATATCGCAGCTATTCCTGTTGTGATTACTGATCCTGTTGGCGAGACAGGCCTTGAATACAATGGTGAAGACCAGGCTCTGGTTGCAACTGCTGCTACTATTGCTCCTGAAAAGGGTAAGATCGTTTACAGCCTGAGTGAGGATAAAGACTTCGCTGAAGGCCTGACAGCACTCGTAGGCAAGGACGCTGGTACTTACACAGTATATTATAAGGTAGAGCTTGACGACGCTGCCGACAGCGAGGAAAGATTCTATGAGTACACTGAAGGTGTTAAGAGCATCGATGTTGAAATCGCTCCTAAGGCTCTTGCAGACGGATTCTTCACACTTGCTCCAGACGACCTCGTTTACAACGGCGAAGACCAGAAGTCTGCTGTAACTGTTACAGCTGTTGACGGTGATCCTAACATCATCACTGCAGCTGACTTCGAGGAGACTAAGGTTGAGTTCGACGGTGCAGAAGTTACAAAAATGGTTAACGCTGGTGAGTACACATTCACATTCACTGGTAAGAAGAACTACACTGGTACTGCTGTAGCAAAGATCACTATCGCTCCAAAGGAGATCTCTGCTGACGACTTTGCATTCGATCCAGAATCAGCTGTATATGACGGTGAAGACTGGTTAGCAAGAGTTGAGGTTGTTTCTGACCTCGAGAAGGATGTTGACTATACAGTTACTCCTCCTGCAGAGATGACTATGGCAGGTGACTACACTTACACATTCGAAGGTATCGGTAACTACACTACTCCTACTGACGGTGTAGCTAAGACGTTCACAGTTTCTCAGGCTGAGAACGCAGTTACTGTAGAAATCGAAGACTGGACTTACGGCGAGCCAGCTAATGATCCTGTAACTACAGCTACATTCGCTGCTGCAGGTGAACCTACAATCACTTACGCTACTGCAGAAGAGCCAGAAGTATTCGGCACTTACTCAGAAATCGTAAACGACCAGGCTGGTAGCTACATCGTTAAGGCAAGCGTTGCTGAGACTCCAGAATGGGCAGCTGCTGAGGCTACCGCTGAGTTTGAGATTGCTAAGGCTGAATCTGAAATCACAGCTCCTACATTCGCTAAGAACCTGACTTACAACGGTCTTGAGCAGGCATTGCTCTCAGCCGGTGCAGTAGTTCCGGAAGACGGTAAGGTAACTTACGCTGTTAACGGCGGTGAGGAATCTGAGGACATTCCTGTTGCTAAGAATGTCGGTAAGTATGAAATTGTAACTACTTACACTCCAGACGACAACCACAAGCCAGCTACAGTTGAGAATATCACAGTAGAAATCCATCCTGTTGTTCTCACATTCGCCCTTGCTAACGTTGAAAAGACTTGGGACGGTGAGAAGCTGACAGCAGAGCAGGTTGACAAGCTTCAGGGTTCTATGTACGGCGAACTTCAGGCAGAAGACGAGTATGAGCCTCCATTCACACTCTCTCTCCCAGAAGAGTTGAAGGATGTAACCGACGCCGGCACCTACAACTTCACCCAGATGGTTATCACTTGGGAAGAAGAAGGTGTTGAGAACTACAACATCAAGTTCTCAGGTACAGGTCTGATTCAGATCAACAAGGCTGACCTCGTTGAGGGTACAGACTACACAGCTCCTACAGCTGTTCCAGATCTCGTATTCTCAGGTGAGGCACAGGCTCTCGTAACTGAAGGTGAGATGATCAACGAATACGGTACAATCCAGTTCGCTACAGAGAAGGAAGGTACATATGCTGAAACTGTTCCTACAGGCACTGACGCTGCTGAATACTCAGTATTCTTTAAGGTTGCAGGTGACAAGAACCACAACGACACTGAGCCAGTTGAGATCAAGAACACTATCGCTCCTAAGGCATGGACTCCTGTTCTTGCTGCATTCGGCGAGGAAACCGAAATCGAGAAGACTTACACTGGTGAGCCAGTTCTTACAGATGAAGAACTCGTTCTGTTCGACGGTGAGACTGAACTTGAGGCTGATAAGGACTATGAGCTTGCAATCGATCCAGAAGGCTTGACTAACGTAGGTGAATACACATTGACTTACACTGGTAAGGGCAACTACACTGGCGAGGCTGTGTACAAAGTAACTATCGTTCAGGCTGCTATCACAGCTGAGGCTCCTAAGGCTATCGAAGGCCTGAAGTACACTGCTGCTGAGCAGACTCTGATTGAAGCAGGTGGTGAACCTTCATTCGGTACTATGGTTTACAGTCTTGACGGTGAGACCTATGCTGAAGAATTGCCAGTAGGTAAGGATGCAGGTACATACAAAGTATGGTACAAGGTTGACGGTGACGACAACCACGCAGCTCTAGCTCCAGCATCTGTTGAAGTAACAATCGCTACTCTCCCAGTTATCGTAACTGCTCCGGACGTAACGAAGGCTTACAACGGCAAGGCTGGTCTTGAAGGCGCAGAGGTTGGTGAATTCGTTTACAACGGCGTTCTTGCAAATGACAAGATCGAGCTTGCAGGCGACGTTGCTGACTACCTGATTGTTGATCCTTCAGACGCTAAGGTAGGTACTTATACTATCAAGGTTGACAAGGACGCATTCGACGGTGCATCTGTTAACTATCAGATTACTGCTACCATCGACGGTACGCTGACTATCACACAAGCTGAGGACGAGGTTACTATCAACGTAGCTGAAGGCTTCAAGTTCACTAAGGTTTACGGTGATGCTGCAGTCGTTTCAGTTCCTGAACTCGTTGTCGAAGGTGCAGCTGAAGAAGACGTAGCTGCTATCAAGGCAGGCGTTGAGCTGAAGAAGAACGACTATGACGAGAACGTCGGCACCCAGAAGGATGCTTACCAGCTCGTAGCTAAGAAGGATGCCAAGGTATTCGGCAACTACGCAAACGTAGTATTCGGTACTGTCGACATGGAAATCACCAAGGCTCCTCTCATCGTATCTATCAAGGCTCAGGATAAGCCTTATGACGGTAAGCCAGCTGAAATCGAGATTACAGAAGACTACATCGAGGACATGATCGCTGTTGAAGGTCTGAAGTTCGACGACACAGCTGCTATCCTCGTAGGCAAGGTTACTGCTACAGTTGCTGACGGTAATGCAGTGAACGTAGGTGAGTACAACATCGCCCTCGAAGGTGAGCTTGAGAACTACGACATCACTCCTATCCTCGGTACTTACAACATCGTTCCAGCTGAGGTTACTTATACTCTGACCGCTCAGAAGGTACAGCAGGGCAAGACTCTCGACGAGACCGCATTCACTGCTGAGGGTATCGCAGAAGGTGACGAGGAATTCTTCTACGTAGACGCTCCAGGTCTTGTTGACGCTGACGGTAAGGTAACTGGTGACCCAGGCGTATACAAGGAAGGTCTCGTACTCGCAGTTGCTGAGGATGTTATCGACAACTACACTCTCGTTGAAGCTCCAGCAGAACTCGAGATCATCTCTGCCGAGGCTATCATCATCGCTGACAACGAAGACTGGATTACTGAGGAATTGAAGAATGTTGACGTAACATTCGCTGACCGCAAGATCAACGCCGGCACTTGGAACGTAATCGCTCTGCCATTCGCAACAACCGTTAAGGAGGTAAGTGACGCGTTCGGCTATGCTGCTGTTGACGTTCTCAACGAGGCTGGAACTACTCCGGGTGAGGTACACTTCCAGGTTATCTCTTCTGGCAGCATCCCAGCTTACACTCCATTCATCATCAAGACTACTGATGACGAAGGTATTGCTAAGACGAACTTCAACCAGGTTACATTCCACAATGTCAACATTGAGGCATGGCCAGAGGCTAAGAACAATGCTATCACTGACGCAGCAGGTAACGAGTTCATCGGTACATTCATGGCCAAGACTCCAATCTTCGGACAGGATATGTGGTACATGACTAAGGGTGCTTGGTATGATGCACGTAAGTACACTGAGTCTACAGCTCTCACTCTGAAGGCATTCCGTGCTTACATCCACTTCATTGAGGTTCCTGCTGAAGGTGCACGCGTATTCATTGAAGAGCCAGACGGTTCAATCACTGCAATCAACGGTCTGCAGCTCAACAACAACGAGGCTAATGCT
>CADAGO010000021.1 GCA_902787555.1 uncultured Bacteroidales bacterium | reverse complement strand
GGTTGCTGTGGCGATAGAGGCTTTCAGCAGGGCGTTGTGCTTCTGGACTGCTACGAGCACGTTCACGAAGAAGGTGACGAACTGCAGGTTGCCCATCGCGTCCTTACCTGGAGCAAGAAGCAACGTACCTGTATCGGTGCCTAATGACCAGTTATTATGCTTGCCGCTTCCGTTGATGCCTGCAAAGGGTTTCTCGTGGAGCAGGAGCACGAATCCGTGCTTACGGGCAATCTGCTGCATGAGGTTCATGATCATCTGGTTCTGGTCGTTCGACAGGTTGGCTTCACCATAGATAGGTGCCAGCTCGAACTGGTTAGGTGCCACCTCATTGTGGCGCGTCTTCAAAGGAATGCCGTGACGATAGCCCTCAATCTCCACCTCTTTCATAAACTCCATCACACGTAAAGGGATGGCACCGAAGTAGTGGTCGTCCAGCTGCTGGTTCTTCGATGACTCATGTCCCATCAGTGTGCGACCTGTGAGCATGAGGTCGGGACGGGCGGCATAGAGGTCTTCATCAACAAGGAAGTACTCCTGCTCCCAACCCAGATAGGCGAAAACTTTCTTCACCTTGGGGTCGAACAGCCGGCAAACCTGCACAGCAGCATCGCTCACAGCCTTGAGCGACTTCTTCAGCGGGGTCTTATAGTCGAGGGCCTCACCTGTATAAGAGATGAAGACCGTTGGAATACAGAGCGTATCGTCCTGAATGAATACGGGCGATGTAGGGTCCCATGCCGTATAGCCTCGAGCCTCGAACGTGGCACGGATGCCTCCGCTCGGGAACGAACTGGCATCAGGCTCCTGCTGACTGAGCGACTTACCGTCGAACTGCTCAATCATACCTCCCTTCTGGTCGTACTCCATGAAGGCATCGTGCTTTTCTGCAGTGCCCTCGGTCAGCGGTTGGAACCAATGGGTGACATGGGTGACATGGTGCTCCATGGCCCAGGTCTTCATACCTTCAGCCACCTTGTCGGCGGTAGTACGAGGAAGTGGATGACCGTTGTCGATACAGTCAATCAGATCGTTATAGGTAGCCACATCCAGATAGCGGCGCATTTTGTCACGATTGAACACCAACTCTCCAAAATATTTTGAAGGGCGCTCGGTCGGAGCTTCAACAGGAAGTGCTTTCTTTTTGAACGCATCCTGTACGACATCAAATCTCAGTTTACTCATTTTCCTTTACAAACTTCATCTTTATAATTGCTTGCAAAGGTAGTAATAATAATTGATACCTATATTATTTTATAAAGAAAGTTTAAAAATGCATTTAAGTTTTCTGCAAAAACATTAAACCTTTTTAATTTTCGATGGTCATAATAGCGAAATAAATTTTATAACAGATGAAAAAATTACTTTCGATTGCTTTATTAGTAGTTTTCGCAGGCTTGACAGCAACAGCTCAAACCGCAACCAAAACAACAAAAAAGACTAAAGCTAACGTGACAGGTTTCGTAAAAGACTCCGAAGACGGAGAGGCTTTGGTGCGTGCAACCATTCAGATTATGTCGGAAGACACCACGAAGATGGTTGCCGGAGGTGTTACTAACACACTTGGTGGTTACACCATCAAAAATGTGGAGGAAGGTACGTATATCGTAAAGATTTCATACCTGGGCTACCACAACTTTACTCGTAAGATTACCGTAAGAAATGCAGAGACGATTCACAACGTGGGTACTACCCTGCTGATTCCGAACACCATCCTGATTGAAGGAGCCGTGGTCACAGCAGCCCTGCCTCAGATGGAGGTAAAGGAAGATACCCTGATATTCAACGCCGATGCATTCAAGGTGCCTGAAGGCTCTGTGCTCGAGGACCTCGTGAAGAAGCTCCCTGGTGCAGAAGTAAGCAGCGACGGTACCATCAAGATTAACGGTAAGACCATCAGCCGTATCCTCGTAAACGGTAAGGAGTTCTTCTCGAACGATAAGGATATGGCGATGAAGAACATCCCAACAGAAATCGTAGACAAAATCAAGACATACGACCGTGCATCTGACCAAGAGCGTCTGTCAGGTATTGCTGACGGTAACGAAGAAACTGTGATCGACCTTACCGTGAAGAAAGGTATGAACAGAGGTTGGTTCGGTAACTTCGACCTTGGCTATGGTACAGAAGACCAGTATTCAAACCGTATCAACTTGAACCGCTTCATCGACGATAACTTCCAGGCATCTATCATCGGTAACGTCAACTCCAACGGAGGTGGTGGTATGGGTATGGGCCGTGGAGGAGGCGGCGGTGGCGGCGGTAAGCGTCGCAGCGGTCAGGTCGGTATCAATGCCGTAGCTTCTAAGGACAGAAAGTATGAGATCGGTGGTAACATCCGTTACAACGCCAGCAAGAGCGAGAACACCAGCAAGTCATCTTCTGAGAACTACCGTGTGGATAACTTCACAGGTAATAAAGTTACCACTTACTCAAACCGTCTGAGCGACAGCCGTAACCACAGCGATAATGCAAATGCTGAGTTCCGTATCGAGTTGCAGCTCGACTCACTCACCACATTCCTAATTCGTCCTGTATTAGGTTTCGGTAACTCATTCTCAGCCAGCGGCGGCAACAATAACCAATTCAATGCCGACCCATATTCAATCGCAGGTGTTGAGAACGAATTTGAACAGGATGCAATGATTCCTAATACAATTCGTATCAATAGCAATAAGTCATCTTCACTCTCATTCAGCGACAACAAGCAGGTAAGTGCTAACATGACCCTCAGCCGCCGATTTGCAACTCGTAACCGTAACCTCACGTTCAACGGTAGCTTCAACTACAACACAAGCGATGGTAGTAACTTCAACGTATCGGACGCTCACTACTTCCAGGTAAAGAGTCATGTAACAGGTCTTGACAGTGTACGCCCGCAATTCCGCTACCGTCTGTCACCAAATACCACCAGAAGTTTCAGCGCAGGTATTTCTTACAGCGAACCGATTGCAACGAACCTCATCCTGCAGACCAGCTATAGCTTCAGCTATAACTACCGCAAGAACATGAGCGACACATACGACCTGATCAACAAATATGTGAAGGACAATATGGGTAACTTCATCTATGATTCAAGAACAACTTTCAACCCAGTTACTGCACAACCAACAACAGAATGGTACAAGAGACAAGTTTATACTCCGTGGGCTGAACAGTGGGCTATCATCGGCGACTCATTGTTAGCAAATCTCGGTATGCTTCCCGACTGGTACTTGAATGGTGACCAAGAGTTGTATTTGAGCGACGATCTGACCAACCACAACAAGAATATTGACACCAACCATAACATCAATATTCAGGTACGTTGGAACTCTAACTTCATCACCTCATCAATCGGTGTGCAGATGGTACCACAGAGCCAGCACTTGGAGCAGAACTACATGGGTGTACCTATCGATACAACTCGTCACTTCTTCCGCATCTCTCCATCACTCCAGTTCCGTTACAGATTCAACCGTCAGAACCAGCTGAACTTCTCATACCGCATGAACATGAGTCAGCCAAGCATCACGGACATGATCAACATTGTGGATGACAGTAACCCAATGAACATCCGCATGGGTAACCCAGAGTTGAAGAACTCATTCAGCCACAACTTCTCACTCGGCTGGAACAACTACGTAACTGCTACCATGCAGAGCTACAACGTGAACGCATCGTTCAGCATGACATCTAACAGTACAAGTAGCCGTACCCAGTATGATGCACAGACAGGTAACTCAGTAACAATGCCTATGAACATCAACGGTAACTGGAATACAAGTTTGAGTTTCGGCTTCAATACTCCTCTGTTCGCAAACGAACGACTGATGTTGAATACCCAAACACAATCAAGTTACAACAACCGAGTCAGCTACCTTTCTCGTCAGGCTAAGGACGACAAAGGAAATGCAATCATCCTCGGATACAACGATCAAGGAAGACCAATCTACCAGTATGATGACTTGAAGAACAAGACCAACAGCCTCAACTTGAGTGAGAACATCCGTTTGAACTACCGTCAGGACTATTGGGACATCGGTATCAGCGGTAACATCAACTACACTCACCAGGAGAACAAATACATGGAAGTGAACAGTCCTAACACCTTCAACTTCAGCTATGGTGTTGAATCAAGCGGTAACTTCAACAACGGAATTGGTTATTCAACCAACATCAGCATGAGCAGCCGTCGTGGTTACGCTTCAAAGGAAGCAAACTCTAACGAGTTGGTATGGAACGCACAGGTAAGCTACCGCTTCCTCAAAGGACGTGCTGCTACCATCAGCCTCCAGGCATACGATATCTTGAACAACCGTAAGAACTTCAACCGCAACATCACTGCAAACGGCCGCACAGATACTTGGACGCAGACAGTCAACAGCTACTTAATGGCACACTTCATCTACCGATTCAACTTCTTCGGAAGTGCATCAGGACGTCGTGAATTGCGTCAGCAGCGTGCAGCTCGTCAGGCTAACATGCCTATGGCAGGAACTCCAGCAGCTATGCCAGCAGGTGCAGGAATGCCAGCAGGTGGCGGACGTCCAGCAGGAATGCCAGGTGGCGGACGATTCTAAAAAACGAAGACTAACTAGCCTAGAATTAATAATTACCTAATTGAGGGGGGCCTGCTTCTTGGGAAGCGGGTCTCTTGTTTTTATGCCCTTAGTATCATAACACCTTATAAGGCCTATGAGATTACCATAAGACAACAAGTCTCATAAGGCTTGCTTACCCTATGAGACTCGTACCTTATTATAAAAAGAAGGAGGGTTAATATTTAATATTGAGTTCTTTAACGATTGCACTGATTTCGCCGAATGTGGTGAGACGTGCAGGCACCAATGGAAGTCGAAGTTCGTTCTCCAGAAGTCCCATACTATTCATCATTGCTTTCACTCCAGCAGGATTTCCATCCACGAAAAGGAGCTTGAACAACTCGGTGAACTTGTGATGGATGGTCAGAGCATCGGAATAGTTGCCGCTGAGCGCCAGGCGAACCATACGTCCGAACTCATTTGGCAAAGCGTTTCCAATCACACTGATAACACCAACAGCACCTAAAGTAATTAACGGGAAGGTGATACCATCGTCACCTGAGATGACCTCGAAGTGAGAAGGTTTGTTCTTGATGATATCGTCAATCTGTGTGAAGTTACCACTTGCTTCCTTGATGGCTACGATGTTACTGCAATCGTTGGCAAGACGGAGGGTCGTTTCTGCAGTCATATTCACACCCACACGACCAGGCACATTATACAGTACAACAGGAAGTGTGGTTGCATTCGCAATAGTTTTGAAATGCTGGTAGAGTCCTTCCTGCGACGGTTTGTTGTAGTAAGGACAAACGCTGAGAATGCCATCAATACCCGTAAAGTCTTCTGTCTGTAGGGTACGGACGATTTCGGAAGTGTTATTTCCTCCGCAACCCATCAGGATAGGAATGGTTCCTTTGACTTTTTCAATGACAATCTCTTTGATTTTCTGCTTTTCCCCAGCCGTTAAGCAAGGGGTTTCACCTGTTGTGGCAAGGATACAGAGAAAATCGATGCCGTTTCCTAACTGATAATCAAGTATGTGTCGTAGTGAGTCATAGTCTACCGCCCCACTCTTCGTGAAAGGAGTAACGAGTGCGATACCTAATCCTCTGAATTTATTATGTGCCATGATGTTGTTGTTGTGATGACGTCAAAAAACAAACGTACCTTTGCCGCCATTTTAGTTTTCAGCCGCAAAGGTACGAAAAATCTATGACATATTATGCGAGCATCTGTAAAAATTCGTCTTCATTCACGATTTTCACGCCGAGTTTCTGTGCTTTCTCCAATTTTGCAGGTCCCATGTTGTCACCTGCGAGTACAAAGGACGTCTTAGCCGAGATGCTTCCCACATTCTTTCCGCCATTCTTCTCAATCATTGCCTTGTACTCATCGCGCGAGTGATGCTTGAACACCCCGCTGATAATGATGCTCAGTCCTGCGAGCTTCTCAGTATGCCCTGCAAGTTCTTCTTCCGACATCTGCATCTGCACTCCTGCTGCTGCCAACCGATCGATAATGACCTGATTCTTCTCGTCTGCGAAATAGCGGATGACACTTTCAGCGATAACCTGCCCCACTCCATCCACTTCAAGCAATTGTTCGAGTGTGGCATGACGAAGGGCATCCATCGTCTTAAACTTACGAGCCAGCAATTTTGCCGTAGTCTCACCGACAAAGCGGATTCCGATAGCAAACACAACTCGCTCGAACGGCACGTTCACAGAGTTCTTGATGGCTTCAACCGCCTTCGTAGCCGATACTACGCGGTTTTTATTATAGTCAGCCACCTCTGCAACAGTCAGTTGATACAGGTCTGCTATATTGTGAATAAGCTTGCGCTGATAGAAGTCGTCCACCGTTTCAGGACCTAAGCTGTCGATATTCATCGCTTTGCGACTGATATAATGCTCTATACGTCCCTTGATCTGAGGCGGACATCCGCTTTCGTTGGGACAATAATGAGCAGCTTCACCCTCATAGCGCACCAGCGGAGCACCACATTCAGGGCAATGGGTGATAAACTCCACTTTCTGCATACCTGGCTCACGCTTGTCCTTGTTCACACCAACCACTTTGGGGATAATTTCGCCACCCTTCTCCACGTACACCATATCACCGATATAGAGGTCGAGTTCGTTGATAACATCAGCATTATGAAGCGAAGCACGTTTCACCACCGTTCCAGCCAACTGAACAGGATCCATATTGGCTACAGGTGTGATGGCACCCGTACGTCCTACCTGATAGGTCACTTCGTTCAGTCGGGTACACTCGCGTTCGGCCTTAAACTTATAGGCGATAGCCCATCGTGGCGACTTTGCTGTATAGCCCAAATGACGTTGCTGACGGAGCGAGTTCACTTTCAGCACGATTCCATCCGTCGCAACAGGCAGATTCTTGCGTTCTGTGTCCCAATAGTTAATGAAGTCCATGATTTCGTCGATCGACTTACACTTCTTCATCCCCTCTGAGATTTTGAATCCCCACTCTTTGGCCTTCATCAGTCCCTCATAGTGGTATTCATTCACAAAAGCAGGTTCAGCAGACATGCCGAACAGGTCAGCCATACCGCCTACTGTCTGAGTTTGCGCAGTTCCTTCCGGAACTATTAAATAATAAAGGTATGCATCAAGTTTGCGAGCAGCTACAAGTTCTGATTTCTGTGACTTAAGCGTACCGCTAGCTGCATTTCGCGGATTAGCAAACAACGGCTCTTCCTTAGCCTCACGCTCTGCGTTCAACGCCTCGAATGAAGTCCAAGGCATCAGTATCTCACCCCTGATTTCAAATTCATGTGGATAGCCCGATCCTTCCTTCAACGTCAGAGGAATGCTTCGGATGGTTCGCACATTGGCGGTCACATCATCACCCATCACACCATCGCCTCGTGTCACAGCTTGTGTCAGTTGTCCATCAACATAGGTGAGCGAAATACTCAGTCCGTCGTATTTCATTTCTGCCACAATCTCGAAGTCCTCTCCTTCCAGACCGCTATGCACTCGTTCGTAGAAGTCACGAATCTCACCCTCGTTGTAGGTATTTGCCAACGATAGCATAGGATACTTGTGAGGAACCTGTTTAAACGACTGATTCAAATCACTACCTACACGCTGTGTGGGAGAGTTTGGATCGGCATATTCAGGATGCTGACGCTCCAAATCCTCCAGTTCATGCATCTTTTGGTCGAACTCATAGTCGCTGATGGTCGGCTGGTTCAACACATAGTAGTTATAATTATGCTGATGTAGCTCTCGACGGAGTTGTTCAATCTGACGTTTTACATCTTCCATCTCACTATCACTCTAATGTCCTCTGTCTGCAGAAATATCCGGCAAAGGTCTCGTCAACATACTCTACAGGTTCGTTGAAGATACCAAACACACTACTTCCACTACCCGACATTGCTGCATATAACGCACCCATATCGTACATCTTGTCCTTAATGGCTGCAATCTCAGGGTACTTACAGAACACACTGTCTTCGAAATCATTCTTCACGGTATCCTTCCATGTCTCAATCGGTCGCGCCAGCAACTTCGGCAACGATTCCTGCGGACGTTGAGGAATCACATGACGGTATGCGTCAGACGTAGATACATAGATATCCGGTTTGATGAGCAGCAATACCTTTCCCGCCAATGACAGTTTGATGGGATGGAACACATTGCCGATTCCTGTTGCCATCACAGGCCGGTTCTTGATGAAGAATGGGCAGTCGGCTCCAAGAATCGAGGCATACTTCTCCATATCCGTGTCGGTCAGCCCCAAAGCAAACTTATCATTAATGGCTTTGATGGTGAAAGCAGCATCTGCAGAACCTCCACCAAGTCCGGCACCTGTAGGGATATGCTTGAATACGTTGAAACTCAGGTCGGGAATATCATAGTCAGACTTCAGCAACTTATATGCCTTAATCACTAAATTCTCCTCTGGAGTACCATCGAGTATATTTCCTGTCACTTTCAGGCGATAGCCACACATCGGAATATCCTCCTCAATCACATTCATTTCAATAGCATCCTGCAAATTGATGGGATAGAACACCGTTTCCAAATCGTGATAACCATCTGCTCGTTTAGCCACCACATTCAGTCCGATGTTAATCTTAGCATTGGGGTAGTATATCATAAGCGAATTTTTTTTTTATTGACTTTGCAAAGATAAGAAATAATTCATAATTCATCATGCAAAAAGCATGATTATTTGCAATATGAAGGCAAAAAAACTACAAAAACTGCCAAGTATATCCTTGTCGGGACGCGCGTACATCATCAAGCGTTCCTTGTGCGACGATTCGTCCACCATCTTTACCACCTTCCGGACCCATATCGATGATGTAGTCTGCCTGGTTGATAACTTCCAGGTTATGTTCAATAACGATGACGGTATTACCCTTCTCTACCAACCGATAGAGAACAGCCATCAGCGCCTTGATGTCTTCGGAATGCAATCCTGTGGTTGGTTCGTCGAGAATATAGAGCGTGTTGCCTGTATCTTTTCTACTCAGTTCGGTAGCCAGCTTCACACGCTGGCTCTCTCCGCCTGATAAGGTAGTCGAAGGCTGACCCAGTTTGATATACCCCAATCCCACATCCTGTATCACCTTGATCTTATTGAGGATGTGTGGTTGATTCTCAAAAAACTCTACGGCATGATTGATGGTCATATCGAGTACATCTGCTATCGACTTTCCTTTAAACTTCACCTCACAGGTCTCACGATTATAACGTTTCCCATGACACACCTCACAAGGAGACAATACATCGGGCAGGAAATTCATTGCGATAGTTTTGTACCCATTTCCTCCACAGGCCTCACAACGACCACCCGACACATTAAAAGAGAATCGCCCGGGTTTGTAGCCTCTCAACACAGCCTCTGGAAGTTTTACAAACAGGTCACGGATATCGCTGAACACACCTGTATAAGTCGCCGGATTGCTACGGGGTGTACGTCCGATAGGCGATTGGTCGACCGTCACCACCTTATTGATATATTCCAATCCTTCTACGGAATCGTAGGCCAACGGTTCCCTAAGCGAACGATAAAGATGCTGACTGAGAATGGGCTGCAGGGTATCATTGATGAGGGTTGACTTTCCACTTCCGCTGACACCGGTAATACAAATCAACTTACGTAGTGGGAAGGACACAGACACATTCTTCAGGTTGTTGCCGTGACAGCCATTCAACCTTATAAAAGCAGAAGCGTCTTGATCTGCACAATGGACTCGCGCAGCATATTCACCCTCATCTCTTAGATACTTTGCTGTCAATGTATCTGTCTTCATTAGTTCCTCGGGCGTACCCTGGAACATCACTTCCCCACCCTTGCGTCCTGCAAGCGGTCCCATATCGATGATGTAGTCGGCAGCAAGCATCATGTCTTTGTCGTGCTCCACTACGATGACAGTATTTCCTTCATCGCGCAGCATTTTGAGCGAATTGATCAGTCGCTGGTTGTCTCGCTGATGCAGACCTATACTAGGTTCGTCGAGGATATACAACACATTCACGAGTTTGGCACCTATCTGCGTAGCCAGACGGATACGCTGACTCTCACCACCCGACAGACTCATGGTGCTACGATTAAGCGACAGATAGTCAAGACCCACATCAAGCAGGAATTGCAAGCGGTTGCGAATCTCCTTTAATATCTCAGCGGCTATTTTCTGTTGTTTATTCGAAAGCTGTTCATTCACTCCTCCAAGCCACTCGTACAAGTCCTTGAGATCCATACAAGACAACTCGTAGATGTTCTTTCCTGCAAACCGAAAGCTCATCGCCTCTTGATTAAGGCGAGAGCCACCACACTCAGGACAGGTTGTGATACTATCGAACGAATCAGCCCAACGTTGTGCCTGAGCCGACATTTCACTATCACGCAATTGGTTGATGTAGCGCGCCAGTCCTTCGTACGAAGTATACAGATCGTTGGTCTGATGAATCATTGCTGCTGGGATACGGATACGTTCGTTGCAGCCGAAAATCAGATCGTGAACAACTTCTTCCGGCAGTTGCTCCACTGGTGTATGAATGCTTTGCTCATAGTGGTCTAGTACACCCTGAATCTGCATAAAAATCATGGTATTCTTATACTTGCCCAACGGAGCCAAAGCGCCATCATAAACAGAGAGGGTCTTGTCGGGGATGATTTTATCGCGGTCAATCAGACTGATATATCCCAATCCTTTACAGCAAGGGCACGCACCCTGGGGTGAATTAAATGAGAAGTTATTGGGAGCAGGGTCATGGTAACTGATACCTGTCGTAGGACACATCAGACGGCGCGAATAATGTTTCAACTCGCCTGAATCTTTCTCGAGAATCATGATTAATCCTTCGCCTAAATTCATGGCAGTAGCTACACTTTTAGCGAGCCTGTCTGCATCCTTTTCGTTAACCGCCAAACGGTCAACCACTACTTCTATATTATGGTTCTTGTAGCGATCCACATGCATTCCTGACCTCATCTCCACCACTTCACCATCAATGCGCACATGCAGATACCCCTTCTTCATCAGGCTCTCAAACAACTCACGATAATGTCCCTTACGACTCCTGACTACAGGGGCAAGGATATAGATGCGACAGCCTGCATAGTGCGAAAGGATGAGGTCTAGAATCTGCTCATCCGTATATTTCACCATCTTCTCACCAGTTACATGGCTGTAGGCATCAGCAGCGCGTGCAAACAAAAGACGGAGGTAGTCGTACACCTCTGTCACTGTGCCCACCGTACTGCGTGGATTCTTGCTAGTAGTTTTCTGTTCAATGCTGATTACCGGACTCAACCCCGTAATCTTATCGACCTCTGGCCGCTGCATGCCGCCAAGGAAGTTACGTACATATGCCGAGAACGTCTCGATATAACGTCGCTGACCCTCAGCAAAGATAGTGTCGAATGCCAGACTCGATTTACCACTACCACTCAATCCTGTGATAACGGTAAGGCTGTTGCGAGGGATTCTTACATCGACATTTTTCAGGTTATGCACCTTAGCGCCATACACCTCAATCCATTCATTCATCATATTCCCTGAATCCCTTCAACACATTCACCGCTTTCCTGATATTGTATTTCACGCCATCACTTCCTTCTGCTTGTAGACTCAGGAAGTAGACACCGTCCTTCACTATACTACCATTGTTCTGTCGGCCGTCCCAACCCTTATCTACATTTGAAAGGTCAAAACTATACACCTTCTGTCCCCAACGATTAGCTATCACGCCCCTCATCTTCACAATCGACTGATGTTTCACATAAAACACATCGTTCTTTCCGTCACCATTAGGAGAGAAACCATCTGGACATGATAATTGGGATTCTGTAATCGTAATCTTGAAAACATCCGATTCGTACTCAAAATCCTCTTCGTCAGCCTTTGAGAAAGTCACATAGAACTTAATGTTGTATGCGCCAGCCTTCTCCAGCGTATAGGTTGTGTTTTCCTCGAAACGGTTCAGGAGAGGTTTCGACTCACCATCCTTTGGGTCATAAATTTTCCATTCACATTTTGATTCCCAACCCACATTTTCATCAAGATTCGCAAACATCTTGATGGTCAGCGGAGCATTTGCCACCTGGTCATCACCTGGATTCATCTCCACATCAGTTGTACTTATCTCATTATTCACCGTTTCAGTAACCGTATATGCAATAGTAGGATAAGCTGTCTGCGCAAAAGCCGACATTCCCAAGAAGACGAATGCGAAGACACTCAACCATACCCGTGTTAAACTACTACATCTTTTCATTATTCTTTGACCCATAAGCTGTATTCTATATCTGACGATATCTTTTTGCAAAGATACAATAAAAAATCCGTCCACCATTATTTTTTTATTCATTTTTAATATAAACTATTTTTTTTTGATATTATTGCATGGAAAAACAATTAAATTGAAAACAATCTGCACTATAGCACACATTTGCAACCATAGGAGCAAAAAAATGCACGACTACACTCTAACAATTGTTGCACTGTACTCTAGCAAGTGTTGGAGTGCAGTGAGAGAATTATATCCCATCTTCGTCCGTTAGCCCTCCGCAGGGAAATAAAAAACAGGGTGATAATGGCACATTTAAGAGGGAAAATGGTGTTTTTTCCACTATTTATTTCTTCAATTCATGAAAAAGTAGTAATTTTGCACGCTAATTGGGTAGACCCCAATAGAAACGATGCAACTATTTAAAAATTAAAAATCATAAAAGAAAATGGCAAAAAACAAAAAAGCATCAAACGACGTAATCGGACTTGATGTGCAACTGAGCAAATCAGAGGCTTTCATTGAAAAGCATCTCAAACTAATTCTCGCAATCCTTGCAGTAGTGGTTATCGTAGTTTCTGGTATTTTCATATATCGTCACTACATGTCGAACCAGACTGCAGAGGCTAACGAAGCAATCGCTGCCAGCCAGACTGCATTCGGTATGGAACAGTACGAGCAAGCTCTGAACGGCGACGGTGTGAAAGAAAAGGGTTTCCTGAAGATTATCGACGAGTATAGCGGCACTTCTACTGCCAACCTCGCTAAAGCTTATGCAGGTCTGTGCTATGCAAACATGGACAAGGTAGACGAGGCTATCAAGATGCTCGAATCTTTCAACCCTCAGGACGATCAGATGATTTCTCCAAGTGCAATTGCCGCACTCGGTAACTGCTATGTAAAGAAAGGTGACAACCAAAAAGGTGCTGAAATGCTTGTGAAAGCTGCCAAGGCTGCCAATAACGACGCAGTTAGTCCTATCTTCCTGCTTCAGGCCGGTGAGGTATATGAAGAACTGGGCAACCCTGACAAGGCACTTGAACTTTACAAAGAAATCAAGGACAAGTACTTCCGCTCTTCACTTACAAGTAGTGGCGAGATCGACAAGTATATTGAAAGAGTAAGTAAGTAACACTTTAGCTTACGGCTTACTGTCCAAGGATTAGGGGCAAAGGCCTAAAAACTAGAATTATGGCGACAAAAAACCATAACCTATCTGACTACGATATCAACAGCGTTCCCAATGCAAAGGGCATGAGAGTTGGTATCGTAGTTAGCGAATGGAACGACAACATCACAGGAGCGTTGCTTGACGGTGCGCGAACGACCCTAATGAAACATGGTGTGGCAGAGTGCGACATCGTGGTTGAGACAGTGCCTGGCAGTTTCGAATTGATTCATGGTTCTCAACTGATGGTGCAGACAGAGGTCGACGGCGTCATTGCTATCGGTTGCGTGATTCGTGGCGACACTCCACATTTCGATTATATCTGTGAAGGCACCACATACGGACTGGCACGCCTGAACGCTACACAGTCCAAACCTATCATCTATGGTCTCATCACCACCAACGACATGCAACAGGCACTCGACCGATGTGGCGGGAAGATGGGCAACAAAGGTGACGAATGTGCCGTCGCAGCAATAAAGATGATTGCTTTATCAAGAAAGTTAAGCAAATAAGCAGAGGTGTGATTGGTGGCATACTTATTCTTTATTTATGCCTCATCATACTGGTCAACATTCCAAGTATCCAACAAGCGATCGGAGGTTGGGTAGCTAATTTTTTGTCGGAACAAATCGGAACGGAAGTACGTATAGGGAAGGTAAAACTGGGACTTCTGAACCGCCTGATATTAGACGATGTATACATTGCCGATCAATCCCAACAACACCTTATCAGTATTGACCGCACATCGGTCAAGATTGACCTTGTTGCCCTGACACAGGGCAAAGTACGTGTGTCAAACGCACAGTTGTTCGGTCCAACCTTACACATCAGGAAAGCAACCCCGGAAGACAACACGAACTTACAGTTTCTGATTGATGCGTTCTCATCGGACGATGAGGAATCGAACCCCATTGACGTACGTATCAACTCTTTCATTATGCGCAGGGGTCATGTAACCTACGACGTAGCGAGCGAGGCACAACAAGCGACTCTCGACCCCAACCATCTCGACATTGACCATCTGGATGCCACCATGTCGCTGCGTGCACTGAGCCAAGACAGTCTGAACATAACCATCAAACGACTGAACGGTATCGAAAACCATAGCGGACTGGAACTGAAAGGTTTAAAGGCACAAGTGGAAGCTAACAAGAAACAAGGACGTTTGACTGAATTCCAGATGGAGACACCTCAATCGTCGCTACGGATAGACACACTCTCAGCATCGTATGAAAACTACGAAAAGGATAAGTCGTTTCAGTTTGCTACAGAAATCCAGTCTGCTGACATCATGCCAGCCGACTTCAAAAGTTTGCTTCCACGATTTGAGCACCTCACTACCCCTATCCACCTCAGTGCCAAACTCAAAGGAACACAAGAGTGTATTGATGTAGAGCGGCTGACAATGCAAACACTCCCACAAAATCTAATAGTACAGTTCAATGGGTCCATCAGCAATCTGCAAGGAGCTGAAAAGGACATCCACGCAGAGGTACAGCGTCTGTCGATAGACAACGATGCGAAAGCCCAAATCTATCAGCTATTTTCTTCAAACACCCCGATGCCTGCCATCATTGACCACCTTGGACACGTTGACTATCGAGGCACCATCGACAAAATAGCAGGGCAACTGACGGTCGACGGCACGTTAGTCAGTGATGCAGGAGATGCACGAGTGAACCTCGACTTAACAGACGGAAAGGCATTCAAGGCTCATGCGATAGGCAACGATATCAACATAGGCCAATTAACGGAGAGTACGGATTTAGGACTGACATCCTTTGACCTAACAATGAATGGACAGCTCATCAATCAAGTTCCAGAAGGGACTATTCAAGGCAATATCAATGCGCTAGAATACAATGGTCACCGATACAACAACATCTCAATCGATGCTACCCGAAAGAACGGAATCACCAAAGGAGTGATAAAGAGTGCCGACGAACTAGCACGATTCGACCTTGACGGTTCATATGACGAACGCAACAACCACTTGGCAGGAACGCTGAATGTACATCACCTCAGTCCGCACACGCTGAACCTCATCAAAGGGATGGAAGGCCAGACACTCAGTATGACTGCAGATGTCGACATCCTTGGAAACAATCTGAATACGTTGTTAGGCAATATCAACATCAACAATCTTCTGATCCAAGAAAAGGAAAATACATTCAGTCTGGAACATGTCAACTTGAACATCAGTCAGGACAAAGCAGATAAGTCCATCGATATCAACACCGATTTTGCGGAAGCTCACCTATATGGCCAGATTGAGCTCGACGGTGTCGTTGACGCTTTCATGAACCAAGTGGCAACCCATCTTCCTTCGTTAGTACAGCACAAGCCCGACAACAACAACCGCTTTGTCTTCGATGCTACTCTGACTGAGTCGGACTTCCTGAAGCACTTCATTGAGACCGATTATATCATTGAGCAACCCATCAATATCAAAGGCTATATCGACGCGATAGCCGACACCATGATGGTTGATATTGAAGCCCCTCGTATTAGTAAAAATGACAATGTGTATGTTGATACGCATGTACTGTGTACAAACTCACATCGCATGATAAGCGCCTCACTCAATACCCGTCAGCGCCAAGGTGGCAGTGTGATGAATTATCTGCTGACCGCTGACGCAAAAGACGACAATTTAGAAACCTTCATCAACTGGGAGGACAAAAAAAACAACATGACCAACGGAACGGTCTATGCAACAACTACCTTCTCTGACATTCAGGGAAAAGTAAACGCAGACGTCAGCATCCACAAATCCCAACTGACCGTGAACGACACCGTATGGCAGGTTGCACCATCTAGTCTTAGGTACTATGACAATCGTCTCACATGCTCGGATGTGAAGATGTTTAATGAGACACAATCCATTGTACTCAATGGTGCAATTTCAGAAAGGATGTCGGACTCACTCATCGTTGATCTCAACAACATCGAAGTGGCTTACATTACAGATATCGTCGACTTTGATGCCGTACGCTTTCAGGGACAAGCCTCCGGACGTGCACAAATCAGTAACATATACGACGATATCCACTTGAATGCCAACCTCACAGTCAACAATATGCACCTGCAAGAGGGACGGTTGGGGACTGGTCACATTCAGGCTTATTGGGACAGCGCCATCAAGGGTATGCGGGTTAATGGGCATATCACCGACTTCTACAAAAACCTAAGCCGCACCACCGATGTAGAAGGATTTATCGCTCCAAGTCAGAATGACATGGATCTCAAAATAACCACACACGATACCAATGCCGAGTTTCTCAATGGCTTCCTATCGTCTACATTCAGCAACATCAATGGGCGAACGAACGGTGTGCTGCATGTCATCGGTCCATTGGACGATGTGAACCTCGTAGGCGACATCAATGCCGACGTAGCGATGACCTTGCGAGCTACGAATGTACAGTATCATATCAACCCATCTGATACGCTCCGTCTGCGTCCTTATGTATTCCAGTTCAATGATATTCGTCTGACAGACAATCAAGGAAACACAGGTATCGTCAATGGTACTCTGGCACATAAGAACATGAAGAACTTCAAGTACGATTTCCTCATCAATACACGCAACCTCACCATTTACGACGAGCATGAATTCAACTCAGATAAGTTCTATGCAACTGTCTTTGCGGATGCGTCTTTAGAGATTCACGGCTCTGACGGGCATCCGTTACGTATGACTGCAGATGTAACTCCTACACGAGGCAGTGTGTTCGCCTACGATGCTGCTACTCCCGATGCTATCAATACGGGTAGCTTTGTCGAATTCCGCGATGTTACTCCTCGTGAAGAAGAGCCTAAGAGATACCTACTTTTCAACGATGCAAATGAAGAGGAATGGGAAGAAGATACAAACGAAACTGCCGACAAGTTCGAGTATCAGGGTGATATCTTCATGGACATCAGCATCCATGTCAACCCTGACTGTGAAATTAAGCTCCGCATGGACAATGTGGAAGACGGCTATATGTCAACCTATGGTTCAGGAACCCTGCTCGCACACTATCATAACAAGAGTCCGTTCTCACTCAACGGTATCTATCAGATCGAAGGAGGACGCTATCGCCTGTACCTGCAAGACATCATCTTCCGCGATTTGGACCTGCAGCAAGGCAGCAATGTGGAATTTAACGGCAATCCATTCGATGCCAACATCCACCTTATCTGCCACCACATCCTCAATGCCGTACCGCTGCAAGACATCACAGCTGGCTATTCCATCGGGTCGAACAACAAGGTAAAAGTGGTTTGTGTTCTCGACATCACTGGCAAGCTGGGCAACATGAACTTCGGATTCGACATTCAATTGCCAAACGTAAACGATGAGACGCGCCAATTGGTAAAGAGTCTCATCAGCACAGAAGACGAGATGAATATGCAGATGATTTACTTGCTGGGGCTCGGACGCTTCTATTCCAATGAATATGCACGAGCTGCAGGAGAATCCGGTTCAAACCAAGCTGTCAACACCCTGTTATCATCCACCATCTCAGGACAAATCAACCAAATGCTCTCCAACGTAATTGGGCAAGACAGCAAATGGAACTTCGGAACAGGTCTGTCAACGGGGGAGAAAGGATGGAACGACCTCGATGTAGAAGGTATCCTATCTGGCAGATTGCTCGATGACCGCCTGCTCATCAACGGCAACTTTGGCTATCGTGACAATGCCCTTACCAATACCGCTAACTTCATTGGTGACTTCGATGTAAAATGGCGACTCACAAAGAACGGGAAGACCTTCATCAAGGCTTACAACCAAACTAACGACCGCTATTTTACCAAGACCACGCTTAACACGCAGGGAATCGGCATCACCTACCAGCGTGACTTCGACTCATGGAAGGCGTTGTTCCGAAAGAAAATGAAAGAAGAAAAAGAAAAAAACAGTAAATAGTCAATCTTAAATAAAGAATAAAATGGGTAACTACGGATTTATCAAGGTTGCAGCAGCTATACCACAAGTCAAAGTGAGCGACTGCACATGGAATACAAATCAGATTGAGAGCCTTGTTGCTCAAGCTGATGGAAAAGGAGTGGAAATCATCTGTTTCCCTGAACTCGCAATCACAGGCTATACCTGTGCCGACCTTTTTCTCCAGCAACAGCTGTTGGAGAGTTGCGAGAACGCACTGTTTCGTCTGCTCGACGTCACCCGGTCGTTCAACATCATTATCATCGTCGGACTGCCTGTCCGCATCAACTCTACCCTCTTGAATGCCGCAGCTGTCATCCAAAAAGGAAAGATTCTTGGCATTGTACCCAAGTCATTCATTCCAAACTATCGTGAATTCTACGAGAAACGTTGGTTTGCATCAGGAGCCACCCTTAACACTACAGTGACTATTTGTGCGCAATCAGTACCTGTGTCCCCACACCTACAGTTCCGCACTGCTAACTGCGCATTTGGCATCGAAATCTGTGAAGACCTTTGGGCACCAATTCCTCCAAGTTCCACCCTTGCTCTCCAAGGCGCAGACATTATCTTCAACCTCTCTGCTACAGATGAAGTAGTCAGCAAGCATCAGTATCTTTGCAGCCTCATTGCACAGCAATCAGCACGTTGCATCAGCGGCTATGTTTATTCCTCTTGCGGTTTTGGAGAATCATCACAAGACCTTGTCTTTGCAGGAAACGGCATGATATATGAAAACGGCAAACTGATTGCAGAAGGCCGTCGGTTCAACATGAAAGAACAGCTTATCATCTCTGAAATCGATGTTGAATACCTGCGTTCAGCACGTCAGGCCAACACTACTTTTGCAGACAATCAATTGATGGCCAATGCACAGCAACCTACCATCATCGAGGCTGTTGCTTATGATGCATGGGACACCAAGCCCACCCTCATCCGCCCTATCGACCCAAGTCCGTTTGTCCCGAAGGGAGACCTGCTTGATCAGCGGTGTGACGAAATATTTGCCATTCAGGTAGCAGGACTGGCTAAGCGTATCGACCACATCAATGCCAAGACCCTTGTTATCGGTATTTCTGGCGGACTCGACTCCACCCTTGCTCTGCTTGTGGCAGCCAAGACTATGGACAAATTAGGACGAAGCCGCAAAGACATCATTGCCATCACAATGCCAGGATTCGGAACCACTGACCGCACTTACAACAATGCCCTCTCACTTATGCGCTCACTTGGAGTCACTCTGCGCGAAATATCAATCCGCGAAGCATGTATTCAGCATTTCAACGATATCGGTCATGATCTCAATATTCACGACGTGACCTACGAAAACAGTCAGGCTCGCGAGCGCACACAGATTCTCATGGATGTTGCCAATCAAGAAGGAGGCATCGTTGTCGGAACAGGTGATCTCTCGGAACTCGCACTCGGATGGGCTACCTACAACGGAGACCACATGTCCAACTATGGTGTCAATTGTTCTATTCCCAAAACACTTGTACGCCATCTCGTCAAATGGGTTGCACAAACCAGTGTGGATGAATCATCCAAGGCGACACTACTCGATATCGTCGATACACCCATTAGTCCAGAACTCATCCCCGCTGATGAAAACGGACAAATCAAACAGAAGACAGAAGACCTCGTTGGCCCTTACGAGTTACATGACTTTTTCCTCTACCACTTCATGCGCAATGCATTCACACCTGCAAAAATCAACTTCCTTGCACAACAGGCTTTTCGTGGCATCTACGATGACGAAACCATCATGAAATGGTTGCACACGTTTATCCGCCGCTTCTTCAGCCAGCAATTCAAGCGTTCTTGTGTTCCCGACGGACCAAAAGTCGGAAGTGTGAGTCTCAGCCCACGTGGCGACTGGCGCATGCCAAGCGACGCTATTGCTGCTGAATGGCTCAAGAACCTCGACGAGGTTTCATCAGCACTCCCTCTCTTCTCATAGTTACTTTCAACCATTACAACAATCATAATATGGCCACAACAACTGACGACAAGAAAATCATCTTCTCGATGGTCGGCGTTTCAAAGACCATTCAGCAGAACCAAAAGCAAGTTCTCAAAAATATCTATCTCTCCTTCTTCTATGGAGCCAAGATAGGTATCATCGGTCTCAATGGAGCAGGTAAATCCACCCTCATGAAAATCATCGCAGGTATTGATCAACAGTATCAGGGCAATGTCGTATGGAGTCCTGGCTACACCGTCGGTTATCTGCCACAGGATCCTCAGCTCGATGCTACCAAGACTGTCAAGGAAAACGTGATGGAAGGGGTGCAGCATGTATATGATACCCTGAAGGAGTATGACGAAATAAACGTGAAATTCGGTTTACCCGAATTTTACGAAGATCCCGACAAGATGGATCAACTCATGACCCGTCAGGCTGAGCTACAGGATATCATTGATTCCACCGATGCATGGAACATGGACAGCAAACTCGAGCGCGCAATGGATGCCTTGCGTTGTCCTCCAGGCGATTGGGCCGTTACCAATCTTTCGGGTGGTGAACGTCGTCGTGTAGCACTATGCCGGCTCTTACTTCAAAAACCTGATGTTCTCCTCCTCGACGAGCCGACCAACCACCTTGACGCTGAGAGCATCGATTGGTTAGAACAGCATCTTCAGCAATATGAAGGAACGGTGATTGCGGTCACCCACGACCGCTATTTCCTTGACGATGTCAGCGAATGGATTCTTGAACTCGATCGAGGAGAAGGTATTCCTTGGAAAGGGAACTACTCATCGTGGCTCGAACAGAAATCACTCCGTATGGCACAGGAAGAAAAGACTGAGAGCAAACGACGTAAAACACTCGAACGTGAATTGGAATGGGTACGAATGGCACCAAAGGCACGTCAAGCAAAGGGAAAGGCACGTCTGAATTCCTATGACCGACTGCTCAACGAAGACCAGAAAGAGCGTGAGCAGAAACTCGAGATTTTCATCCCTAATGGACCGCGTCTCGGCAACAAAGTAATCGAAGCTGTCCATGTGGCCAAAGCATTCGGCGATAAGACCCTGTTCCGCGACCTCAATTTCAATCTTCCACCCAACGGGATTGTAGGCGTCATAGGTCCTAACGGTATGGGAAAAACCACATTGTTCCGTCTCATCATGGGACTTGAACAAGTCGATGCTGGGCAGTTCAATGTGGGTGAGACTGTCCGACTCAGCTATGTTGACCAACAACATCAGGACATCATCCCCGATAAGAGTGTCTATCAAGTAGTAAGTCAAGGCAATGAGACCATCCGCATGGGTGGACGTGACATTAACGTACGTGCCTACCTCAGCCGCTTTAATTTCAACGGAGCTGATCAAGAGAAACTCTGTGGGGTACTCTCTGGTGGAGAACGTAACCGTTTGCAACTCGCCATAGCCCTCAAACAAGAAGGCAATGTACTCCTGCTCGATGAGCCTACCAACGATATTGATGTCAATACCCTTCGTGCCCTCGAGGAAGGTCTCGACTCATTTGCCGGATGCGCTGTCATCATCAGCCATGATCGCTGGTTCCTCGACCGCATCTGTACTCATATTCTTGCATTTGAAGGTGATGGAGAAGTCTTCTGGTTCGAAGGTTCATACACCGACTATGAGGCCAACAAAGCCAAACGTTTAGGACTCGAAGAACCTAAACGTATCCGTTATCGCAAACTTATGGACGACTAACCCTACAAAACCTTTAACATGGTAACAACAAAAACTTCATTCTTCAATCTTGTCCCATACCTTGTGTCTTTTGCCACGATCTGCATGGTCTTTTCCTCTTGCAGTAAAGAAGAAGGCACCAACGTCATCTTTTCGGGCGTGAAACTCGGCAAATATGAGTCACGCCTTGAAGTACCCAAACTCGCAGGAGGCGACAATCTGTTCATCCAGCACAGCATCAAGATAGGTAATGATTCAGTCATGACTTACTGCCTCGAATACAATCCTGCTAAGAACCATTCACGCTGGATTGCATTTCGCTTCGACGGTTTGACGCGCGATTTAGGAAGCGGACGTACCAATGCATGGGCAGATGATCCCAAGCTCCCGAAGAAATACCAAGTGGGATATGGTGCTTTCAGTAGATATACACGAGGCCACCTTTGTGCCTCTTACGACCGTCAGTACAGCAAAGAAGCTAACCAGCAGACTTTCTACATGACAAATATGTCTCCCATGCAGTATGATTTCAACGGCAATTACTGGACTGCCTATGAGCAATATGTACAAGGGATTGGCCGAGACGCCAGTTTTGCAGACACCCTCTATGTTGTCAAGGGAGGAACCATAGACCAAACACAGGGAACTGTCTCCAGCAGCAATGGTAAATCCATCGTAGTACCTCGTTACTACTACATAGCACTTCTCCGCTTCAAGGCGGGAAACTACAGCGCTATCGGTTTCTGGGTTGAACACAAAGATTATGGCTATTCAGGAAACAAATACGCGCCACTGAGTGTGGTGCGCGATAAGGCTGTCAATATTGATGATTTGGAAAAGAAGACAGGCATCGACTTTTTCCACAACTTGCCTAACCTAAAGGAAGACGCCATCGAGGGCGAGGATGTGGAAACACTGAAGAAAATCTGGTTCTAATCACATTTTTTGGAATCTCCTACATTTGTCGGTATTTCTATTGTCATTCCATCGTAGGCATAATGGATGTTGGGGGGCAGCATCTGTTCTGCTTCAGCATGTGGCAACACGAAATGGCTCATGTGGATGAAGTAGGTTTGTTTCGCTCCTACTCGCTGAGCAAATGCGATGGCTTCTGTCACAGTCTGATGGGCTGGATGGAATCTATAATGCAAGGCATTCACAATGAGTGTATCAACCCCTTGAAGGTATGCCCACTCTTCATCAGGCATGGTCTTCATATCGGTGATATAAGCAAGTCCCCCTATACGAAATCCTACGATTGGCAATTTCCCATGCATCACTCGAAGAGGAATCACGGTAAGGCTCCCCACATGCACTGCATGATGTGGCTCCATGTGCTCAAGAGTGATGGCAGGAACTCCTGGATAACGTCTTTCGGGCGGAGTGAAACAATATGGGATGCGATCCATGAGATGTTCTGCCACAAGGTCTTCTGCATATATCTCAACGTCTCCAAAGAGAATACCAGGACGGATATCATCAATGCCACCCACATGGTCATAGTGCTCATGGGTAAGGAAAATGGCATCAATCTTAGGGAACTGGGGCAAAGCCAACATCTGTTGACGGAAATCGGGACCGCAATCAATGAGGATAGTAGTCCCTTCATGTTCAATGAGCGAAGAACAACGCAAACGTTTGTCGCGTGGATCGGTACTCCTACATGTGGTACAAAGGCACCCTATCTGAGGAACCCCATTACTGGTTCCGCTTCCTAATATCGTGAGTCTCATAATATATTCACTTCGGGTTGGATGATGATATCGAACCGCTCAGCAACATCGTGCTGAATGGTGTGACATAGCCGCAAGATGTCGGCTCCCGTAGCTCCACCATGATTCACAAGGATAAGTGCCTGCTTTTCGTACACTCCTGCCTGTCCGAGCGAACGTCCCTTCCAGCCACATTGCTCAATAAGCCATCCAGCCGGTATCTTTACCCCATTTTCCACTTCATAATGCGGCATCTGGGGGTATAGAGCATTCAGGTCGTCGAATTTCATACGGCTCACCACAGGATTCATGAAAAAAGATCCTGCATTACCCAACTGCTTGGGATCCGGCAATTTTGCGCGACGGATATCAATGATTGCACGACGCACATCTGCCGCTTTCAGTTCCGGTTTGTCTGCCAACAGACTGCGGAGGTTTCCATAATCAAGATGGGGTATAAACTGCTTCGTAAGTCGATAGGTGACATAGGTCACAGCGTACTGCCCTTTGAGGTCGGTCTTAAAGATGCTGGTGCGATAGCCATACTGGCACTCTCCTACCGAAAAGCGGCGTGAAGACCCGTCTGTGAGACTGATACAATCTACCCACTCAATCAAATCCTTTGCCTCAACTCCGTATGCACCGATGTTCTGTACAGCACTCGCACCCACCTCACCGGGTATCAGCGAAAGGTTCTCTGCCCCACTCCACCCACGAGCGATGGTGTATGCCACAAAATCATCCCACACAATGCCTGCTCCTACCTTTACCCATACGTGATTTGCGTCCTCCTGTACTGGCTCAACAAGACGGATTCCACTATGTAGTACCGTACCCTTGAAATCGCGTGTAAACAGCAGATTGCTTCCCGCACCTATATGCAACACAGAATCGCCCGCCAACACAGGTACAATGGTACGCAACTCAGCTTCTGTGCTGTATTCCAGCACCCTATCAGCTTGAACATCTATTCCAAATGTATTTTGTATCTTCCTATACATTATTAAAGTTTAATGTTTATAGTTTATAGTTTAAAGGCAGATTTTAAAGTTTAGAAGTAAATTTACTCTCTACTATGAACGTTTCAACTGACTTTACACTTTCAACTTTACACTATCAACTTTATATCCTACTCTACTTCTATCAGCCTCCATCTTCCTTCGGAGAAGCCGAAATGAAACTTCATGAACAACCCATTGCTCATTCCCTTCAACAGGAGCGACTTGCGATTACTACTGATAAGCGATTGACCATAGTCTACGTTATACATATAATCGTCCAATCTGGGTAGGTCGTTAAAAATCTCGTTCCACTCCTCGAACGACAACTCTGCCTCCACCATTCCGTCGTCCTCCTCCGAATAGTACTTCATCAGCAGAGGAAGGTCAATCGATTCGTGACGATAGAGCGAGTCGGTGAGAAAATCCTTTAGGAACACCAGGAAACTGGCATTGGGCACATCAGAGATATCAGCATCTTGCTCCGATGAGAGGAACCATTGACCTTGATTCTTGCTGAACTGATAATGACGGAGCGTATTGATGTCCCAGTTGATCTTCTCTAATATCACTTGCTGCAAAGTTGTGTCTTTCTGTAGTTCCAAATCGTTCTCACGCTCGTAAATCATCACAACAGCATCATCATCGTCCATATCAAGCGACTCCGAACCCTTAGTGCGTTGTTTCCGGAACGATGCATTTGAAACGTATGTAAACAAAAAGTCATCAAACACTTCATCGGCAGCCTTCGGAACTACCTCCTCCTCAAACAAATCCAACTCTTCCAATCCGAGTGTATCAACCGACAAAGAATCGTTTGCGACATCCTCGTCCGACTCATTCGAGCCGAACCGACATGAAACAAGCAACATGCTACACATGCTACATAGTATCAATAATATGCCAAACAAACGTTTCATATTGAAAACGACTGCAAATTTACAAAAACCTTGAAAAACGAATAGTTTTTTTCGTAAAAAAACAGTCCAAAACATCAAATTATGCATGAGGAATTATGAATTATGAATTAAAAACACTATCTTTGCAGTCGAATCATCAATCCACATACCACAATTATGAAACAGTTTGCATTCATATTCATTGCCACACTGCTTGTCGTTTCGTGCGGACCGTCGGCCATAGAAAACAAAATCATAGGCAAATGGGCATATTCGTCCAGTTACTCCGACAACATCAAATCCGACTCAACCCAACAGCTCCCACCAACCTACATGACCTGGTTACTCGAAAGTATCGATGTATTCAATGAAGACCACACCGAGCACGAATCGGGCGAATTTGAAATATACTATGAACTGACGCTTGGGGAATATGGTTTCACCAACACTATCATACTAGAATACAAAACGGACTATCAGGGTACGTGGAAAGTAAAAGATGATAATCTCATCTTGACAGGAGAATCGTGCACCTATGAGTTCGTCAAAGGATACGCTATGCGTCCCATGCCCAACTTTGATGCCGACTACTATGTCAACATCATGAAGGAGTATTCCGACACAGCGGTTATTCAGCCACTCATTAAGTCACAACTCAGTCAGAAAGAAACCCAAATCCATGAGTTGACCAATGATGAAATGGTGCTCAAAAACAACAACACTTCCTATATGATGGCACTCTCACGCATCAAAAAGTCATTGTGATAGAGAAGTTATTGTTGTAATCATTACGAACTTTCCCCCAGCATAGTCACCCTACTTTCCAACGTTGGATGAGAATAACACACAAACACCACAAAAGGATGTGGGGTGAGGTTCGACAGACTCTTCGCCGACATTTTTTTCAATGCATCAGCCTCAAAGGTTCCTACCCCGTGCCGACGTGCAAACGCGTCAGCCTGGCGCTCGTTGTGGCGTGACCGCACATTACCTACAATACCCAGCAACATCGTCAGCGGGGAATAAATCAGTGAAAATACCGTCAGATTCACATAAAACGAAGGTTCTGTACTCCCTGCAGCCATAGCTATAGCAGTACTATCGATGACCAAACCAAACAGATAGAGCGTCACCAGTGAGGTCACGATACCTATCAAAAGCGACTGAATGATATGACGATGCTTGTAGTGTCCTATCTCGTGTGCCAATACACCCACAATCTCCTCAGTTGTCAGTTGTTCCATCAGTGTGTCGTAGAGTACCACCCGCTTCTGGCGCCCCCATCCCGTGAAATAAGCATTTGAATGCGTGCTCCGCTTCGAACCGTCAATCACGTATATGTTCTTTAGCCTGAAGTCAACCTTCGCAGCAAATGCCTCGATAGCATCACGCAGTTCCCCTGCAGGTAGCGGCGTCTGCTTGTTGAACAAAGGCACCAACAACACCGAATAGAAATACTGAAAAAACAACATGATCAGCGTCAGTACACCCCAAGCCAGAAGCCAGAAATATTGAGGTGTAAGTTGGTAAATCCATACCGCCAAGGCCAGCAGACCACCACTCAACACAATGTTCAGCGCCAGGCTCTTCAATGTGTCAAGCACAAAAAGACGAGGAGTTACTCTATTGAAACCAAACCGTTGCTCCACCACAAACGTATCGTATATGTCGAAAGGTAGCGATACCAGCCAGCTGATTGCTCCGAAGAAACCGAAGAAAAGCAACGTGCGCCAAATGTCGGAATCGGTTGCCTCGCGCACCACCCCGTCAAACCATCCGTACGCACCGAAAGCGAATAGACCTACCGATAACGCAGTCGTCACAAAACCTGTAACGAACCCCACCTTTTTATTAATACGGAAATAAGCCTGCTGACGCGCGTATGCCTCATCATCATACATTCCTTCCAACACACGGGGAATCGGACGATGCGATGCTTTGATATTCAGCAGATCCAACAACAAATCGAACAGATACTCACCTATTTGAATGATAATTACTAACCAGTACATATTTTTTTAGACTTTAGACCTTAGACTTTAGACCTTAGACTTTAGACTTTAGACTTTAGACTTTAGACTTTAGACCTTAGACATTAGACTTTAGACTTTAGACATTAGAGACATCTTGAGCCTGTCGAAAGACCCTCTACGAAAACGATAACGGAAACCACATTTTTACATTTTCCTCCTCCCCATAGAGGGGGAGATAGAGGGGGTCTGCGTAATTTTTTGCAAAGATACGTGTTTTTTTTTGAAAAAGTTATTGTCAAACCAAAAAAACTTACTAACTTTGCAGCCGCTTACGAGAAAAGCAGGGTTAAAAGTCTGCAAAAAGCACTCGCAAGCTGATAAGGTTAGACTCGCTAGCTCAGTAGGTAGAGCATCACACTTTTAATGTGGGGGTCTTGGGTTCGAGCCCCAAGCGGGTCACACAGGAAGGCGGATTATTCCGCCTTTTTTGTTTGGCAGCAAATCGTAATAAAGGGTAAGACAGGAACACGCGGTTTTCAAGACAGCCTTCCTGCCAATTTCACGAGATTGTACCGAAGCCTTATGGAGGATTTGTTAGACCTCGGTAAGTGCTCGGTAAGTGCTCGGTAAGTGCTCGGTAAGTGCTCGGTAAGTGCTCGGTAGGTGCTCGGTAGGTGCTCGGCACTCGGGAGCAAGCTGCCTGCTGTTTTTTTTACGACACAAAGGTACGTTTTTTATCAGGAAAAACTTTATTTCCACGAACGAAAGCGAGTTAATTATGCGAAACATATAACTTCGAGCGAAGCGATAAGTCCGAACAAAATGATAACTTCTAAGCGGTCAAAGATCGCGATAACTTCCTCTGTTGAATTTGCGAAACTGAAATAATCATAGAATATGATTAGGGGGGATTACCCTCTTTTTTGTTTTATCACGGTTTCTTTTCGCTAAAAAAACATAAAAAGAAGGTGTTTTCTATTGTGCTGTACAAAATTATTACTAATTTTGCAGAATGAAAGCAGTCGGACGGTCTGTCGCTGACTTACGCTGGTATGCATGCATACATCGGTAACGTGGGAGGAAAGTCCGGGCAGCACAGAGCATTCCACTTCCTAATATAGAAGCAGTCCGCGAGGGTTGAGTAATGCAGAAGAAAACAACCGCCTTCTTAAAGTGGAGAGTGAAGAGTGGAGAGTGAAGAGAAAGTACGATCGCTAAACGCTAAACGCTAACCGCTAAACGCTTCACGAATTAAGAGGGTAAGGGTGAGAAGGTGGGGTAAGAGCCTACCAGCGGTGTGGCGACATACCGGCTGTGCATCTTGGAAGCTGCAAGTTCATGTATAGTAGCGCTTGAGGGTTGCTCGCCCGAGCTACAGGGTAGAACGCTAAAGTTGTGTGGTGACACTCAACTGGGATAAATGACAGACCATCACGCGTGCGTGATGACAGAACCCGGCTTATAGGCTGGCTGCTTTCTTTTTACTAAGACTCGCTCCCTCGGAGGGAGCTTACACAAAATAAGGCGAAGGATTATAGTAATAGATAGATAAAGTAATGAGAAAACTGGTTTTTGTAGTTCTTGGAGTTTGTCTGGGCAGCACGGGGGTGTTGGCTCAGCGTCAGTGGACACTCCAGGAATGTATTGATTATGCATTGGAAAACAATATTCAGCTGAAACAGAGTAGGCTGACCAATGCTCAGAATGAACTGGACGTAAAACAGTCGAAAGCGGCATTGTTCCCTTCACTGTCGTTCAGTACTAACCAAAACGGTTCTTGGCGACCCTTCAGTGAATCGACCATCAACCTTACCAATGGTACCATGACTACCACGAGAAACACAACCTCGTATAATGGTAGTTACGGATTGAACGCAAGCGTGACGGTGTGGAACGGTGGAAGAAACACAAAAACCATCAAGCGCAACGAGTACACGCAAGCTATGTCGGAATTAGACACTGAGCGCACAGCAAACTCGATTCAGGAGCAAATCACACAGCTGTATGTGCAGATTCTGTATCAGACTGAGGCAGTAAAGGTGAACGAGGAAATCCTGAAAGCCTCTCAGCAGCAGCGCGACCGTGCCAAGGTGATGGTAGAAGTGGGAAGCCTTGCAAAGGTTGACCTCGTGCAATTAGAGGCTCAAGTGTCGCAGGACGAGTATAACATTGTGAACAGCAAATCGCAGTTAGAGAACAACAAGATGCAATTGAAGCAGTTGTTGGAACTGATGGATTCGCAGGAATTCAATGTTGTGGCAAACAATGTGTCGGAAGCAGCGGTGTTAGCTCCTATCCCCGACAAGGCTACGGTATATAACGCAGCACTTGCTAACCGCCCGGAAATCAAGAGCAGCAAGCTGAATATGGAGGCAAGCGATTTGGCTATCGAAATAGCAAAAGCCGGATATCTGCCTACTGTAAACCTGAATGCCAGCATGGGAACAAGCAACTCGAGCGGCATCCACACTGCATTCTTCAAGCAGGTGAAGACAAACTTGAGCAACTCTCTCGGAGTATCGGTTCAAGTGCCTATCTTCGACCAGAAGCAGAATCTGACAAACGTAAGAAAAGCCCGACTGACACAGTACAACAGTGAGTTGCAGTTGCAGGATGCGCAGAAGACATTGTACAGCACAATCGAGAACTATTGGCTGAATGCCTACACCGCTCAGCAGCAGTATATCTATGCTAAGACGAACGTGCAAAGTATGCAAGAGAGCTACGACCTGGTGAGCGAACAATTCAGACTGGGCCTGAAGAACATCATCGAACTGACATCGGGCAAGACGAACTTGCTGCAGGCAGAACAGCAGTTGTTGCAAAGCAAGTACACCACGTTGTACAATCTGGCAATGCTGAGATTTTATCAAGGGGAGGCAATCAAACTCTAAGGAGTTTTGCAAAGAGTGAAGAAAGAAGAGTTTAGTGAAAGTATAAAGAATAACAATATGAACAAATCAATGATCAAATTAGCAGCACTTGTTGCTATCGTAGGTTTCACCTTTGCAAGTTGTTCCAAGGAAGCCAAGGTGACATACAATACAGACGTAGTGGCAAAACACGACCTTTCAACCAGTATCACCGCTACAGGAACTATTGAACCAGTAACGCAGGTGGAAGTAGGTACACAAGTATCGGGTATCATCGACAGAATCTATGTGGACTACAACAGTGAGGTGCACAAGGGCGATGTGATTGCCGAACTGGACAAGACAAACCTGCTGAGCGAACTGGCTTCAGCAAAAAGCAACCTGTCGAACTATGAGAGTAACCTGAACTATCAGACTTCAAACTACAATCGTTACAAGACACTATACGAGAAAGGACTGGTGAGTACAAACGACTACGAGAGTGCTCGTCTGAGCTATGAGCAGGCACTGCAGCAAGTGGCAGTACAGCGAATGAGTGTACAGAAAGCACAAACGAACCTGGGCTATGCCACCATTACCTCACCTATCGACGGTATCGTGCTGAGCCGTGAGGTGGAAGAGGGTCAGACCGTTGCGTCGGCGATGACCACCCCTACCCTGTTCATCATCGCTCAGGACCTGACAAACATGCGAGTGATTGCAAAGATTGACGAAGCCGACATAGGTGGAGTAAAGGAAGGTCAGCGTGTGATGTTCACCGTAGATACCTATCCTGACGACACATTCGAAGGCGCAGTCACACAAGTACGTCAGCAAGCTACCACTGAGAGCAATGTGGTTACTTACGAGGTTGTCATCTCTGCCCCCAACGAATCACTGAAGCTGAAACCAGGTCTGACTGCCAACGTGACCATCTATACGATGGAGATGCACGATATTATGTCGGTACCTGCTAAGGCATTGCGATTTGCACCAAACGAACTGTTATTGCAAGACGACGAGAAGATTGAGGACTGTGAAGGCCCAACAAAGGTATGGGTACAAGAAGGAAAGGTGTTCAAAGCCATTCCTATTCAGGTAGGACGCACAAACGGAACTTACACAGAAGTACTTTCAGGCATCAAGGAAGGAACGGAAATCATCACCGAGTTTGTAATGCCTGAGGAAGAAATAGAAGAGGCTCCAACCAACCCATTCATGCCAGGACGTAACAGAAACAACAACCGTCAAGGTGCCGGTGCTGCAGGACAAGGCCGTCCAGGTGCTGGTGCTGCTGGTGCAGGAGCAGGAGCAGGAGCAGGCCGTCCAGGTACCGGAGCTGCAGGAGGTGGTCGTCCAATGGGTGGAGGCCGATAAATCACACAAAAACAGAGTGACCATGAAAGAAGAGAATAGCAAGGTCGTTATCGAACTCGAAAACGTGAAGCGCTACTTTCACGTGGGATCGGAAGTGGTGAAAGCCCTTCGTGGCGTATCGTTCAAGATTCACGAAGGCGAGTTTGTCACCATACAAGGCACATCAGGTTCGGGTAAGTCTACCCTTCTGAACCAGTTAGGCTGCCTCGACACCCCTACGTCGGGAGAGTATTATCTGGATGGTGTACCTGTGAGAAAGATGTCGAAAAGCCAGCGTGCTCATCTGCGCAATAAGAAAATCGGGTTCATCTTTCAGAACTACAACCTGCTGGCAAACACGACTGCAGTAGAGAATGTAGAACTGCCGTTGATGTACAACAGCAAGTATAATTCGAAGCAACGTAAAGAAGCTGCCATCAAGGCATTAGAAGCAGTAGGACTGGGTGACCGTCTGTATCACAAGTCAAACCAGATGTCGGGTGGTCAGATGCAGCGTGTTGCTATTGCAAGAGCATTGGTGAATGATCCTGCCGTATTATTGGCAGACGAAGCAACAGGTAACCTCGACACCCGTACTTCGTTCGAAGTGCTGGTACTGTTCCAAGAGCTATACAAGCAAGGACATACCATCATCTTCGTGACGCACAACCCTGAGATTGCAGAGTATTCATCACGGAATATCTACCTGCGCGATGGTAAGATACGTGAGGATACAATTAACAATAACATCAAATCTGCTGCTGAAGCTTTGGCTGCGTTACCAAAAGCGGATGATTAAAATGCCCCTCTCCCCGCCCTCCCCTCAAAGGGAGGGAGCCAGGAAAGAGTGGAGAGCGAAGAATTAAAAGTTTAGAGTTTATAGATAATGAATATACAGAACTTATTTAAGGTATCACTGCGAGCTGTGGCGAGCAACAAACTGCGTTCGTTTCTCAGTATGCTGGGTATCATCATCGGTGTGGGAGCAGTCATCACGATGATGAGTATCGGTCAAGGCTCGAAAGAAAGTATCCGTGAGGAGTTGGCCAAGCAGGGCACGAACCTGCTGACCATTCGCCCGGGTGCTGATATGCGTGGTGGTGTGCGTCGTGACCCGTCTCAAATGCAGACCCTGAAGCCTGCAGACCTCGAAGCCATCATGAACGAGAAGAAATATGTGACCTATGTATCGCCTGAAGTGTCATCAAGCGGACAGGTGATTTATGGAAACAACAACACGACTTCCACGATTTACGGCGAATCGACCGACTACCTGAAAATCAGGCAATGGGACATTCAAGACGGAGATTTCTTCACAGAGGAAGATATCCGTAAGTCGGCCAAAGTGTGCGTAGTGGGTAAAACCATCGTCGACGAATTGTTCAACGGTGCTGACCCTATCGGCAAGAACATCCGCTTCAAGTCCATCCCAATGAAGGTGATAGGCGTACTGAAGTCGAAAGGATACAACAGTTGGGGAATGGACCAAGACAACGTGATTGTCGCACCTTATACCTGTGTGATGAAACGTATCTCTGCCCAGACCTACTATGGGTCTATCGTCTGCTCAGCCATCACGGAAGAGATGTCTGATCATGCCATCGAAGAGCTGACCCAGATACTGCGTCGCTCACATAAAATAAAAGATGGTGCGGTTGACGACTTCAACATCCGTTCTCAAGCCGAGATGATGGAGACGATGTCGAACACAATGGATACTGTGACGATGATTCTGGGTATCGCAGCAGGATTCTCGCTGTTGATTGCCGGTATCGGTATCATGAACATCATGCTTGTGAGTGTGACAGAGCGTACGAAAGAGATTGGTCTGCGTATGGCAGTGGGTGCTACAGGCTTCGTCATCAGCGTTCAGTTCTTGATTGAGTCTATTCTCATCAGTCTGACAGGAGGTATCTTCGGTGTACTGTTGGGGGTCGGAGCATCAAGTCTGCTGCCGAAAATGGGAATGCCCAGCATCGTACCTGCGTGGTCTATCTTTCTGTCGTTCGGTGTGTGTGTAGTTATCGGTGTGCTATTCGGCTATATCCCTGCCCGCAAAGCAGCAAACATGGACCCAATCGATGCTATACGACATGAATAAGCAAGAAAAATTAAAAATATTATAAATTATACATTATAAATTATAAATTTATTTGTATCTTTGCAAAAGATTTCGATATATATTAACAGCTATTAGTTATATAACAAATTTAGTTTTATTATGGTTTATTCAAAAGAAGTACAAGAAATGTGCTGTGTAGCCAAAGGTCCTAATCACGGACCTGCTCCAATTCCTGAGGAAGGAAAATGGATTCAGGCAAAGGAGATTAAGGATATCTCTGGTATGACACACGGTATTGGTTGGTGTGCCCCTCAGCAGGGCTGCTGCAAACTGAGTCTTAATGTTAAGGATGGAATCATCGAGGAATGTCTCGTTGAGACCATCGGTTGTTCAGGTATGACTCACTCTGCTGCTATGGCATCAGAGATTCTTCCTGGTAAGACGATTCTTGAAGCACTCAATACCGACCTCGTTTGCGATGCTATCAACACTGCAATGCGCGAACTCTTCCTTCAGATTGTTTACGGACGTACTCAGAGTGCGTTCTCAGAAGGTGGTCTCGTGATTGGTGCAGGTTTGGAGGACCTTGGAAAGGGTCTCGTATCACAGTGTGGTACCCTCTACGGAACGAAGGCAAAGGGTACTCGTTACTTGCAGCTGACTGAAGGCTACATCACGAAGATGTATCTCGACAGCGACAATCAAGTATGCGGATACGAATTTGTTCACATGGGTAAGTTCATGGATGCCGTAAAGAAAGGCGTTCCTGCTGACGAAGCTCTCAAGAGTGTAACTGGTACCTATGGCCGCACAAAACCAGAACAAGGCGCAGTTAAATCTATCGACCCACGTAAAGAATAGTCTCATTTACAATTGGACAATTTTCTATTGCCCAATCATAAAATAATGAATGACTAAATAATAGAAATTGTAAATAGTTAAATCGTCAAATAGTAAATAAGACTATGATAAGAGAAGTGAAATTTGAATCACAAGACCGTCGTATGAAGCAGATTCTCGCTGCTTTGAACGAGAACGGCATTGCTTCGATTGAAGAAGCAAACGAAATCTGCGAGAAGGCAGGTCTCGATCCCTATAAGACATGTGAAGAAACACAGATGATTTGCTTCGAGAATGCAAAGTGGGCATACGTTTGTGGTTGCGCAATCGCTATCAAGAAAGGTTGCAAGAACGCTGCTGATGCAGCCGAGGCAATCGGTATCGGTCTGCAGGCTTTCTGCATTCCAGGCTCAGTTGCTGATGACCGTAAAGTAGGTCTCGGACATGGTAACCTTGCTGCACGTCTGCTGCGCGAAGAGACTCAGTGCTTCGCATTCCTTGCAGGTCACGAGAGTTTTGCAGCTGCTGAAGGCGCTATCAAGATTGCTGAGATGGCCAACAAAGTACGCAAGAACCCATTGCGTGTCATCCTCAACGGTCTCGGTAAGGATGCTGCAATGATTATCAGCCGTATCAACGGATTCACTTACGTACAGACTAAGTTCGATTACTACACTGGTAAGGTTGACGTTGTAAAGCGCATTCCTTACAGCGACGGTCCTCGTGCTAAGGTGAACTGCTATGGCGCTGACGATGTTCGCGAAGGTGTTGCTATCATGTGGATGGAAGACGTTGATGTCAGCATCACAGGTAACTCAACCAACCCAACTCGTTTCCAGCACCCAGTTGCAGGTACATACAAGAAGGAGCGCGTGCTCGCTGGCAAACCATATTTCTCTGTTGCATCAGGCGGTGGTACAGGCCGTACGCTTCACCCCGACAACATGGCAGCGGGTCCTGCATCCTACGGTATGACTGACACCCTCGGACGTATGCACTCAGATGCTCAGTTCGCCGGTTCTTCATCCGTTCCTGCACACGTTGAGATGATGGGCTTCCTGGGTATGGGTAACAACCCAATGGTCGGAGCGACCGTTGCATGCGCAGTAAACGTTGCTCTCGCACTCAACAAATAATTTCATACACGTTTTAATCCCCTCCTCCTATATATAATAAGGTGTGAGGGGATTCTTTTTTAGAAGAGACCCTTTTCCGTATATGAACCTAAAAAAACTATTACTTGCCTTATATTGCCTGCATGGACTTAGCACTATGGCGCAGACGAATCCGTTTGGCAATGCACTCGTACCCGACATGATTGCGGATGCGAGTATCGTAGAAATCGACGGGACATTCTACTGCTATGCGACGACCGACGGATATGGACGCGGACTTGAGACATCGGGTCCGCCCGTAGTTTGGAAGTCGCGCGACTTCGTCAACTGGAGTTTCGAGGGTACCTATTTCCCACAGGCATACACTGAAAAATACTGGGCACCGAGCAAGGCTGTCTCATTCCGTGGTAAGTGGTACATCTACCCCACCGTCAACGGCTACATGTACCCGGCAGTTGCTGACTCACCCGACGGTCCTTTCCATCTGATGAAAGGCGATGCTTTTACGGTGGAAAATCGTCTGTGGGAGCGTGACAACGTGCACGCTATCGACACCGAAATCCTCATTGACGACGATGGTACACCCTACGCGTTTTGGGGGAGTCGTAATGTAGTTCGCCTGAAACCCGACATGGCAACTATCGACACGATGTACCAGACTATCCGCACACGGCGCACGGAATACTCGGAAGGACCGATCATATTCAAGCGGAAAGGCATGTACTATTATCTCTAC
Organism: uncultured Bacteroidales bacterium; assembly: GCA_902787555.1. Taxonomy (GTDB): domain Bacteria; phylum Bacteroidota; class Bacteroidia; order Bacteroidales; family Bacteroidaceae; genus Colivivens. The sequence continues at coordinate 5,055 of CADAGO010000021.1, read as the reverse complement.
ACCATCGGAGGAAGCGAAAGCTACGAATACTACTATCAGATGAGCCGCACGTCACCATTGGGACCTTGGATTACACCCGAGAAAGACCTGGTGTGTACCACCAACATCGAGACTGGTGTGTTCGGTCCGGGTCACGGATGCGTGTTTAACGTCAACGGTACCGATGATTTCTACCTGGCTTTTCTTGAGTACGGGCGCGGTGGGACAAACCGGCAGACGTATGTCAACCGTATGGAATTCAACGACGATGGAACCATCCGTCAGGTAAAAGTCGACCTCAACGGCGTGGGCTATCTGCATAAGAATGCGAAGCCCGGTCAGCTGCAGGTGGAGTCAGTATCGGCATCATCGGAAATGCCCGATAGAAGGATTCGTCCGAATAAGGACCAGCGTTGCCAGCGTACAGAGCAGTTTGTCCCGGAGTTTGCTATAGATAATCAGAATGGTTCACGATGGATGGCAGCCGATTCAGATAACGGTGCGACGATGATGATCGACCTGGGTAAGGCAGTGAAAATTGGGCGTAGCGAGATTGCATTCGTACGTCCGACTGCAGGGCATGCATACCAACTTGAGGGGTCGCGCGACGGACTGAAATGGGAGCGCATCGCTGTGCACGGATTAGAGAAATGTTCGCCACACGTCGATAACATCAGCAAGCGTTACCGCTATCTGCGCGTGAGCATCAACGAAGGCATCAAGGGTATATGGGAATGGAAAGTGTATAAATAAGACAGACCCCCTCCCCGCTCCCCCTTTATGGGGAGAGTTGTTACCAAAGGACGTTAACGCTCGTGGTAGTGGGGTCTTAATAATAGCTTATGAGATTTTTAGATTTAACGAAACAACGCTACAGCTGCCGCAGCTATCAGGAGCGGGCTGTAGAGAAAGAAAAGATAGAGTATGTGATGGAATGTGTCCGCATGTCACCATCAGCAGTCAACCGTCAACCATGGCGGTTTCGGGTGGTGGAAAGCGATGCCGACCGCCAACGACTCTGTCAGTGTTACAACCGAGAGTGGTTTGCTACCGCTCCTACCTACATCATAGCTTCGGTGCTGCACAATGAGGAGTGGGTCCGTTCCGACGGAAAGCACCACGGTAATATCGACGTTGCCATCGCGGTGGAACACCTATGCCTCGCTGCTGCCGAGCAGGGTCTCGGAACCTGTTGGGTATGCAATTTCGACGTGGAGCTATGCAGCCGTCTGTTCGATATTCCTGCGAACGAAGAAGTAGCAGTGCTCATTCCTATCGGCTATGCGGCCGACGAACCAAAGGAGAAAGTAAGAAAGAATATAGATGCAATAGTGATGTAAAGACCCTCCCCATAGAGGGGGGAGATGTCTGAAAGACAGAAGTGGTCTAAATAATTAGAATATGGAAGACTTGAACAAATGGTGGTCATCGCTCACCATCACACAAAAAGAGCGCATCGCTACGAAAGCAGCACGTAAGGACGGCGACGAGAATGCCGAAGTACACTACCCCGCCTGTTCACAGTGGTGGAACACCATCACGGCCGAACGCCGCCAATGGATCTATGAACACTGTACCGACGTACACGGACTGCTGTTGCCGCAGTGGAACGAGGGTAAGACCCTGAGCTATTAAACAAGAGATGCGAACCTCTCGAATATAGCAAATCAATCGTTTTTTATAGTTCGTATAAATCGTCTAGTTGTATTTCTGCCTGAATGTCTCCCCAGTATTCATTCCGAGTTAGGCCATCAGTGGTGACCATGATGGAATGAATGGCTTTCTTTGTGCCAGTTACATTCTGGAACACATTTCGTTTGCGGGCAAGTGCATCGCCCCAATTGGTTAGTTCCGGAGTATCTTTCTGCCCATGTTCTTTGAGCGCACGACGGAAACGCACCAACTGCTTTCTTGCAGTCAAATTTGCAGCACCGGTAAATTGGAAACGAATCGATTCTCAAAGGTTTCTCTGATAAGAAAAGTCTTACCGACACGACGCCTTCCATATACGGCAACGAATTGCGAGTACTCTTCGTAGAGAGCATTCTGTAATACTTGTTTTTCTTTTTCTCGACCTATTAGCATGGCATCCATTAATTTTTATTCACGCCAAAAAGATAATACTTTTTCGGGAGAAAACAAGCGGAAAGTTAATGAAATACTTAAATTCCGCTGATTTATTAACGAAATTCAACTTCGGTATGTCATTTTATGTTCAGTTGAATGTTATATTTTACCGAGATGTACATAACTGGAGAAATCAATAAGACTGTATTTAAGATACTACTTTTTCTCGAAATGGGGGCATAAAATCATCGTTTCGTGCGTAATTTAAGCAAATCCCCCCCGTTATCTTTCCCTTATCTCCTTATTATCTCCTTATTATCTCCTTATTATCTCCTTATTATCTCCTTATTATCTTCCTCCTCCGAAAAACTTTCATTTTATAATTTTTACATTGTCCTTGACCTATAACCATTAACCTTTCATTTTTACATTTTTACATTCTTTCATTTTTACATTTTTACATTTTATAATTTTTACATTGTCATTTGACGACAACTTTCTTCCCATCCACGATATTCAGTCCTTTCAGCAACCCATTGATGCGCTGACCCTGTAGGTTGAAGTTATTCCTTTGGTTCTCTGACAATGGAGCTAACGCTGTCGATATTGATGAAGAATTGGTATGAATCACGAATGGCATCTTTTCTCCATGGTTCCATATTCTAACTTGAATAAAAGCACGTAAAGATCCAACATAAACATTGCTTTTGTTCATATCATTACGACAATCCGATGTGGATACTTGCAGAGCTGTTTTCTACTTTGCTTTAGCTTTATTCTCTATCATCTTGATAGATTCAATATAGGCTTGTTCTACTGGCGAGAGCGTCTTTACCTGATACTTACGATACTCAGTAAGAGCTTTCTCAATTGCCTTCTCATGCGTAACCGAGCCTGCACCGATTAGCAGTTCTTCACCGTTTGCAGAAAGAATACTATCTAATTGTCGCACGTAGTCCTCCATGTACATCGGACGATGACGCAGTGCCTGCATTTCGGCAAAATCGAAGTATCCAGAAACGAGATTATTCAGGATTTTCAATTCATCGGCTGTCAGGTAGTTTTTAGCAATCTTGATGTCATTGATTCCTGGCAATTCTCCTTTGAATGATGTCAGTCCCATGAAAGGTTGGTCTGCATTCGCTCTGTCATAAATCACCTCAGCAGCAGTATGTCCATGTGCTGCATAATGCAACTTGTTCTGAACCATCTTGAAGAATAGTTTTGATGCATCCGTTCTTGGGTCGTAGTCCACACTAGTGGCATAGAGATCGAGTACCTGACGGTACATCACCTTTTCCGACGAACGGATGTCTCGGATTCTATCTAACAACTCTTTCCAGTAGTTGCCTCCACCCAGATTCTTCAATCTTTCATCGTCCATCGTAAAGCCCTTCACGATATATTCGGCGAGACGTTCTGTAGCCCACTGACGAAAACGTGTACCTTGCTTCGACTTCACACGATAGCCCACACTAATGATAACATCAAGGTTGTAATAATTGGTGGGCTTGGCAGAAAAATCGGGATTTCCGATTTTTCTCATTGTCTTAGCCTCTTCTATCTCTCCTTCAGCAAATGCATTAAGAATATGTTCGTTGACAGTAGAGCGGGCCTTACCAAACAATTCTGCCATCTGATCTATGGTCAGCCACACTGTCTTGTCCTCCAGGCGTACATCTAATTGCACTTTCCCATCGTCCGATTGGTAGATGACTATTTCGCTAATATTATGATCCGTTTCTTTCGTCATATATCTTTAGGATATGATTTCCTCTGCAAAATTACAACATTTTCATGAATCCACCAAACTATTCATCAAAAAAACTCTTCTATACACAATAAACGGTAAACTGTAAACAGTAAACGAAATTCAATAACCTATAACCAAAACCTTTACCTCCCCCCTCGGGGGGTTAAGAGGAGGGGCTTTATCTCACAAAAACCTTCTTCCCATCCACAATATAAATTCCCTTAGACCCTCTCCTGTCCCCCTTAGAGGGGGATGACATGAAGTCCTCCTTTAAGGAGGATTTAGAAGGTCCAATTCGCTGACCTTGGAGGTTGTAGATTGATTTACTATTTGTCCATTTACCATTTACGATTTCATCAATTCCATCTGCCATTTCCTCCTCCGTGAGTGCTACGATGTTGCCGAACATGTTCCAAGGGAAGGTCTGCTTGTAGCTTTCGAACAGTTCGGCTGGCACATGCAAAGTGGCATGTTCTATCATATAGTATTGGTATATGGTTTCATTATGCGTACCCTCGGTATCGCTCCAATTGTACTTGTAATATCGCGGCAAATAGTATGGGGCCCCATAATAATCAACCACAGCTATGTCGTCATCGGACTTGAAACGTGAGACCTGTCCATTGAAAGCAAGCGGACTGAGTTTGGGAACGAACGATGAATAGCAGTAGAAATCATTCAGCGAACAGATTAAGAGATGGCCGCCTACAGCATAAATGCCACCTTTAAATGCCTGTTCACGTATTTCTTCCATATCACCCATAATCCTGATGGTTTTAAGTGGTTCTGTAATAAAGATGGTATTGGGACCTATCGAGCGGACAGTATTTGGTATCTCGATGGAAGTAAAGCCTTTAAAATTTTCCGAGACAACCAACAAAGCATTTTGGGCGATCGATGTCACCTTATATATCTTTCCGTCTGCTTCAAGTTCTGCTGGTATCACCAGCTTGCCTTCGTGTGTATTATTTGAGACGGTGACCTTAACCAGCGTCGCCGTCATGTCGGTGGTATTGTATTCATACTGGCAGATGATGCCGCCGTAGGTTGATTCCTCGTGTGGAATAATGCGTTTGAAATAGCACCAAGGAGCGGTTGACTGATACGCTTCCAATGAAGCAGCCGGCACATGCAGGTCGGCATCGTAGCTGCTGTCGTCGAATGCCATCTCATCTGCAGCTGGAGGTATGTCGGAATAGCTGTAGATGTCCTTCAAGCCTGTGCACCCTGTGAAGGCATTCTGCCAGATTTCTCCC
>CADAGO010000020.1 GCA_902787555.1 uncultured Bacteroidales bacterium | reverse complement strand
GAAGAATGAAAAGGTCTTTATATATGAGAAGATTATTTTTTGCTCTATTAATCATGATGATGACTATGGTAACAGCAAATGCACAGACGCTGACGGAGCGTCAAAAGGGATTGGCAGCATGTGCCTGCCTGATGGCACAGGGAGATATGAACCGTTTGGAGCCTGCCGTGCGTATGGCACTCGACAATGGTGTAACCATCAACGAGCTGAAGGAGGCTTTCTCGCAACTCTATGCCTACACAGGTTTCCCACGAAGTCTGAATGCGCTGGGGGTTTTGAGTAAGGTTTTGGAAAGCAAGCAGGCGAATTGGCAGGAAGGAAAGCCTTGGACACGTCCTGCTGAGTGGGATGATGCCAAGAAGGCCTACGAACTGGGAACTAAGAATCAGACGCAGCTCTCAGGAAAGCCCTTCAACTATGAATTCTGTCCGCAGGACGACTACTATTTGAAGTCACACCTCTTTGGTGACATCTTCGCTGGCGACCAGCTCTCAGCACAACTCGCCGCCCACAAGCAGGGTGCCGTAAATATGGGTAACTCGCAGCAGCTAGTGGATGAACTCTGCGCATGGCTCTGCAAAGAGGGCTACACCCTGGACACCAAATGGTCAAAGGGCGATCCTAATCCTTACGGCAAGTACTTCATAGGCCAGAGCTATCTGGCTGATGTTGGTGGTGGTGTGATAAATGTCACGTTTGAACCTCGCTGCCGCAACAATTGGCACATCCACCACAAGCAGGTGCAGGTACTGATTTGCGTTGCCGGTCGCGGTTGGTATCAGGAATGGGGCAAGGCTCCTATCCCAATGACTCCCGGCACCGTCATCGCCATCCCTGCCGAGGTGAAGCACTGGCACGGAGCAGCAAAAGACTCATGGTTCCAACACCTCACTTACCACAAAGATGTGCAGGAAGGAGCCTCCAACGAGTGGTTAGAGTCTGTAACGGATGAGGTGTATAATAAGCTGAAGTAATTCATCGGACAGTTCTTCCTAAGATTACAGCCAAACGTCCGTTAAGCGACTAATGGCTATCACTTTCCACCGATTCGACAGGCTTACGACAAGTCATATCGCATGCGATTTAGTTAAACAACCTTAAACTTTAGCATAAATCGCTTGCGATATAATTATTTCTGCTTATCTTTGCACTTGCACTGCTACCGTGCACAACGTCTTTGCATTAATAACTCACTAATTTGTTTGACAAATAGCATTACCATAAATTATCACAGAGTATGAAGAAACTAATGACAATCTGCCTATTGGCAGTTACAAGTGTGCTAACCATGAACGCACAGAATGTTTATGATTTCAAAGTAAAGGACGACGCAGGTAAGAACGTGTCTCTCTCAAACTACAAAGGAAAAGTGCTGCTGATTGTGAATACAGCTACACGTTGCGGATTCACACCTCAGTATAAGGATTTAGAGGCTCTTTACGAGAAGTATCAAGGTAAAGGGCTGGAGATTCTCGACTTCCCCTGCAACCAATTCGGCGCACAGGCTCCCGGCACGATTCAGGAGATTCATCAGTTTTGCACAGCGAACTACGACATCAAGTTCCCACAGTTCGACAAGATTGATGTGAATGGTGAGAATGCCCATCCGCTCTACACCTGGCTAAAGGCGCAGAAAGGCTTTGGCGGATTTGACGTCAACGACCAGCGTGGTAAGATGATGGACGACATGCTTCGCAAGCGCGATGCCGATTTCGACAAGAAGAACGATATCAAGTGGAATTTCACCAAGTTCCTCGTCAGCCGCGAAGGAAAAGTGCTGAAGCGCTATGAGCCGACCGACAAGATGAGTGACATCGAGGCCGACATCAGCAAAGAAATCCGATAAGGCATATTACTATAATTACTTTATTACTAAACCTACGACGATGACAATTAAAGCAATCCGAATGTTCGACGGCGGTTTCATGAACCAGCAGTTTGCCTTTGGCGGTGAATCAAAAGAAGGCACAGACGAACAAATCATCTACCGCAGCAGCCTCCAGAATTTCCTGATTGACACGGGCGACGAGGTCATCCTTATTGATACTGGCTTTCAAAACGACATGAAAGCACCTGAGAAGAAACTAGGTGCCCCGCTCTACATGGGCGAAAAGATAGCCGACTATATGGATGCCTTTGCGGCAGCAGGCTACAAGCCAGAGCAAGTAACTAAAATTCTCGTCACCCACAAACATCCCGACCACACAGCAGCTTTGCAATATTTCCCCAATGCCAAGGTATTCATTGGTCCAGAGGATGCTGATGCCATGAAGTTGGAGGGTGAAAACATCGTCCGCGCTCAATATGGCGAGGCATACAAGAACTTCCCCAATGCCCAGCAGGTAATCCCTGGCATCTGGTTTATCGAAGCGAAGGGGCACACCAAGGGCAACAGCATCATCATTGTCGAATGCGACGGTCTCTATTATATGTTCCATGGTGATGTGACCTATTGCGATGCAGCTCTGAAAGCCAACAAACTGAGCATTGTGTTCGAGGATAAGGATGCAGCACGTGAAACACTCGACCGTGTGCGCCAGTTCATCAAGGAAAACCCTACCGTATATCTCTCCACACATTGTCCGGAAGGCTACGAGAATCTGGAGATGAAACGCGTGATGAAGCTGTAAAGAAACATTCTGACTCATGAAGAAGATTATCATTATCGACGGAGGCCCTAGAAAGAATTTCAATACGGCCTCGATGCTGCAGAAGTTTGCTGATGGAGCAAGTTCAGTGAGCAGCGAAATTGAAGTAAAGACGGTGCGCCTTTATACTCTTGACTACAAGGGATGCATGTCGTGTATGGCATGTAAGATGAAAGGAAAGGCATCAAACGTATGCAAATTCAAGGATGCACTGACTCCCATGCTGGAAGAGATTGCTGAAGCAGACGGACTGGTACTGGGCTCACCCATTTACTTTGGTGACGTGACAGGTCAGATGCGTACGTTCCTCGAACGTCTGGCATTTCCATGGCTCTCCTACAATGACTACAGCATGACGGCTCCCAAGCGTATGCCAGTAGTACTGATAGAGACCATGAACGGAACGCCTGAAAGGAACAATAGTCAGGGCTACGGCTCGATGGAATACTGCATCACAGCAGCTCTCGGAGAACCAAAACACTTGGTCGCATACAACACATACCAAGTAAAAAACTACGACCGTTTCGAACTTGCAGGATTCTCAGAAGAAGCCAAACGTCAGTGGCGAGACGAACATTGGGAGCAGGATTTGCAGAAAGCCTATGATGCTGGCCGACAAATGGCAGAAAAGATCTTAGCGTAATTCGGTTGTTGTAAGTCCAGAGAGTAAGTTATCATTGACATTCTTAAGGTAAGGGAAACAATGTATCACACTCGACGCGAGCAAAACGTCCGAATCGATGTGGCAGATGCTTTACGGGGAATCGCTGTAGCAGGCATCATATTGTATCATGCCGTGGAGCATTTTGATGTCTTCACAGAGGAACCAATCACTTACACACTGCCATGCGACCAAATGGTAGGCAATGTGCTAGCCTGGCTTTTGAGTGGCAAGATGTACGGAATCTTCGCCATGCTTTTCGGACTGAGTTTCTTCATCATGAATGACAACCAACAGCAGAAAGGCTGCTCGTTTTCTGGCCGTTTTGCCTGGCGCATGTGTCTGCTGTTCATGTTCGGTCTAGTTAATGTCGCTTTCTACGACGGCGACATTCTGATGCTCTATGCCGCCTACGGCTTACTGCTCATACCTGTCAGTTATCTGCCGTCTGGCATAGTGTGGTGCATTATTGGTTTGCTGGCCATCCAGCCTATTGAGCTGTTCTGCCTGCTGACGGATACCCCCCTCGATCATACCAGGCTCTTTGACATTTACAATCAGACCATCGCCTTTCATGAGCACGGTACATTCTGGGAGAATGCCGTGAACAACCTGAGATATGGATTCGAACTGAACTTACGCTACAACGTTTTTAGTGGGCGACTGACACAACTACTATGCCTTTTTATCCTTGGTATGCAGTTAGGCAGACAACGTCTCTTCTACAATGAGGGACGCAACTTACAGACATGGCACTGCATCCTTGCGTTGTCGGTCATCATCGTCATCGCATTTAGTTTTGTGGACTTTGGCATACTGAAACCTTGGCTCACTCCCATTTACAACCTCTTCATTTTATTGATGATCGTCGCAGCCGTGGTTTCAGCATGGTATGCCTGTAAGAGTGTGCGTAATGTATTGCATCACCTGTGTTTCTTTGGTCGTATGAGTCTCACCAACTACCTACTCCAGTCCATCATTGGCTGCTTCATTTTCTACGGCTATGGACTGGCCTGCTATCGTCATGTCGGCATCACATACGCTGTCCTCATTGGGTTAGGTATGGTCATATGCCAATACCTATTCTGCCGTTATTGGTTCAGTAACCACCAACGAGGACCAATGGAGAGCTTATGGCGAAAAATGACATGGATTAATAGATGAAAGGCTTTATACAGAAATGGATATGATTATCAGAGAAGCAATACCGACGGACATGGCTGCAATCATGCAGGTGATGGATGCCGCAAAGGGTATTATGCGACAGTCGGGCAATATGCACCAATGGGGAGAAGGCTACCCATCAGAGGCAGTGATTATGGCTGACATAGAAAAGCATGGTGGCTTTGTCATTGAAGAGAATGCTGAAGTAGTGGCATATTTTGCATTCCTGCCCTCCCCAGAACCTACTTACAACACAATCTACGAGGGTAAATGGCTGGACGACACTAAACCGTATCATGTCATCCACCGGATTGCCAGCTTTCCACAAGTTAGCGGTATATTCAGCAGTATCATGGACTTCTGTTTCGCCCACGAAACGAATATCCGTATCGATACCCATCGTGATAACAAGATTATGCAGCACAATATCATGAAGCACGGCTTCACCTATTGCGGCATCATCTATCTGCTGTCTGGAGATGAGCGGCTAGCCTATCAGAAACTAAAACAACCTGTGTAGTCAGTGTCATCTTATCTCCATCACCGTTCGGCCTGAGCTCACGACGAAGGCTGCTCTCGCTTCCTCATCAGTTCTATCGCTTCTTTACCTGTCAGATGTTCGATATCAAAACGGATTGCCAACATACGGGATAATCCGCTTTCGAGCTCTTTCTGGAGAGCTTCATCTTGATTTGGATTATAACGATTGCCCAGCATTCTGGCAATTTCCAACTTCTCCTGCGCGTCCTCAATGATATGAATTCTGCCGAAAGCTATCACGCTACGGAAGAAAGTTGTATAGTTCTCCGGCTGAACATTATCTTGTTCGATGACACAGAAAGACGCCTTGTCACACTTACGGATGGCATCGATCTTATGGCCCTCCAAAGCACTATGGAAGTATAGTTTCCCTTCGTGATAGACATAGCTAATGGGAACGGCATACGGATAGTCATCGTCGCCAAGCAATGCCAAAGTACCTGACGTAGCCTTCTGCAAAATAGCGACACATTCTTCCTCTGCAAGCTGCTGACGCTTGCGTCTCATTTGACGGAACATTGGATTCTCCATCATTCTATTTGATTTACATCGAATTCCTCCTTACAAGGCAAAGCTCAAGCAAGCTTGGCTCCGTTCGGCTTGAGCTCACGACGAAGGCTGCTCTTGCTTCGTTCGTCATTTCTTCCAGGCATTAACAACCTCACCGATATACATGGAATGGATGCCGGCGGGGAAATTAGCATACATCCTCTTGGGCACATCGCTCTTGAAATACTGAGGATCGAAGGGGGCTGCATACATTATCTTGCATTCTATCACCATCGTAGCTTCAGTGTAATATGGCGTTCCATTAGCAGTATAGGCCGTATGGAGTCCAAGCGCCTTCGCCTTGTCACCATCACGTCCACTCTTCGTTCCCATGTAGTTCAGCACCTTGCTCTGCTCTACGTCAAACGCCATCACAGTGAAGTATTCAGCCTTATCCATAAACTCCTTGGTATATCGTTTCTCAGCCACATAGACTGTCAGGGCTGTGCGTCCCCAAAGTGTTCCGATTCCACCCCAGCCAATCGTCATGGCATTACTCTTTTTCTTGTCGCCTGCTGCAAGCAGTTCGGCATCCTGAAACCATTGGAAACCATTCTCCGTAAAATCTACCTTAACGTCGAACTTCTTAAAACCATTGTCCTCTTGTGCAAACGCAGGCGTAACTGCCATCATCATAATGGCCATCAATACTGTGATAAAGCTTCTTTTCTGCATAATTTATTCTATTTATTCCAAATGTGGGTACAAATATAGTGATAATTCGGAAATTATTGCTAAATTTGCAAATAAAAATCGCAAATTAAGTACAAGGATACTAACAACCCTTGTTCCTTTGCATTTATGGAAACAATAGCAATCGGTCTGTTCATCCCATTGCTGGGCACAATGCTCCGTTCGGCCTGAGTTGGCTTTGTATTGATGATGGTACTTGATGTGGTGATGGGGTAAACCAACGAAAAAACAGAAGCAATAGAATCGAACCATTGAGTTATTAACGTATTTAAATGTATTATCGTATGAAAGAACAAGTATTAAAAGCTATGCGTGAGGCTGGTAAGCCTGTCTCTGCTGGCGACGTAACAAAGGCACTGGGTGCCGACCGTAAGGAAGTAGACAAGGCATTTGCCGAGTTAAAGAAAGAGGGTGCCATCGTATCACCCGTTCGTTGCAAGTGGGAACCCAAGCTATGATGCAGCAAACTGACAGAAACACAGAACGCGAAGTGTGGGTAGACTGGCTCAGGGTGCTAGCCTGCCTATTGGTGATGGTAGTTCATAGTTCAGAACCGTTCTACCTCGACGGCTACGACACACTGATACTGACCGACGCTGATCTGATATGGGCTTCAGCCATAGACTCGGCATCGAGGATGAGTGTACCTCTATTTGTGATTGCTTCCTCCTACCTGCTCTTCCCGCTGCGCTATTCTGTTGGTGAGTTTTTCAGAAGAAGAGCCGTCAGAATTCTCATTCCTTTCTTCATCTGGTCAGTTGCTTATGCACTATGCTATGGAAACCCCACGAAAAACCTTCCGTTGCTGCTGCTCAACTTCAACTTCTCTGCAGCGCACCTTTGGTTCATCTATATGCTGATAGGCATCTACATCATCATGCCGTTGCTCTCTCCATGGGCAAAGCAAGTAAGCCGCAAGGAACTCAGGATATATCTTGTGTTATGGCTGATTACAACCATCCTACCACTGGTTCGCGACATCATGACTTTAGGCAACGTGAGTTACATCACAGGATCGGACTATATTCCTCGTCAGGCAGATTATCCGCTTTGGGGCGAATGTAGCTGGAATGCCTACGGCACCTTCTACTATATCAGCGGATGCATAGGATATCTATTCACAGGTCTCTATCTCCGCAGGTTTGTTGGCGACATGCGCTGGAAGAAAGTCCTATGTATAGCATTGCCACTAATACTCATAGGTTTTGCCATCATCGAAGGTGGATTTCTGCTCAAATCTCTAGCTACTTCAGGCAGCACCTTCCCTATTCATGGTGACTGGGAGACCACGATATGGATAGAGACCACCTGGCACAACGACTCGCTTGGCGTTGCACTTATGACACTGGGAACTGTCATGCTGTTGAAGAAAATAAAGTCTGACGGTAAGTTCTATCAAATGTTGATTGTCCCGATATCAAAGGCCAGCTATGGCATGTACTTGATGCACCTGATGCTGCTCCCTGTGGTATGCACAGCTCTGCGTCAAGCATTAGGCGTGGGCACAGAAGGCAAACTTGGTTTTATGACCACTCCTACCATTATCCTCTCTACCGCTGTTTTCACATTCTTGCTGACTGCATTTGTGTCAATCATCATTCAGCGTATTCCAAAGATTGGAAAATATCTTGTTGGGTGACAAACTCGTTTGTCACACTTCGCAAAGATAAACAGAGGGTATGCTAATCGCTTAGCATACCCTCGTTGTTTCTGTATTTATATGCGCTCACTTGGCTTTGATATAGTCGACGATCCACTGCCCCACTTCCCGTGTACCATATTTGGCACCTCCTTCCACCTGTATCTCTGGAGTGCGCACATTGGCATCGAGACTGGCATTGACTGCCTCGCGGATAAGTGCCCCTTCAGCCTTGAGGTCGAAGTACTCGAACAACATGGCAACTGAAAGAATCTGTGCCAATGGGTTGGCGATATTGAGTCCCTTTGCTTGTGGCCATGAACCGTGGATAGGTTCGAACACTGGAGTATGCTCGCCTGTAGAGGCTGATGGGAGAAGTCCCATAGAACCTGTGATGCATGAACCTTCATCGGTGAGGATATCACCAAAGGTGTTCTCGGTAACCATCACATCGAAGAAGGTTGGCTCTTGAATCATACGCATAGCAGCATTATCGACATACATATAGTCAGTTGTTACCTCAGGATACTGAGGAGCAATCTCCTGAGCAACGGCACGCCACAGACGGCTGGATGCAAGGACGTTAGCCTTATCGACTACGGTGAGGTGCTTGCGACGCTGCATGGCATACTGATAAGCTACACGGAGGATACGCTCTACTTCCTTGCGGGTGTAGTAGTTGGTGTCGTAAGCCACATCGGTACCTTCTTTCTTCTCTCCGAAATACATACCGCCTGTCAGCTCACGGATGCAAATGAAGTCGGCACCACGTACGAGTTCGTCCTTCAATGGTGACTTGTGGATGAGACAATCGAAGGTCTCAACGGGACGGATGTTGGCAAAGAGGCCGAGTTTCTTACGCATGGCCAGCAAGCCCTGCTCAGGACGCACCTTGGCATTGGGATTGTTGTCGAACTTTGGGTCGCCCACTGAGGCGAAAAGGACTGCATCAGCCTCCATACAGGTTTGGAATGTTTCCTCTGGGAATGGGTCGCCTACCTCATCGATGGCGTGAGCACCACAGAGTGCTTCCTTGTAGCTGACCTCATGTCCGAATTTCTCACACACGGCGCTCATCACGTTCACGCCTTGTTCCATAATCTCTGGTCCGATACCGTCACCAGAAAGGACTGCAATTTTTAAGGAAACCCCTCTCTTATCTCCCCCAAGGGGAGAAGATTCTAATTCCTTCATTTCTTCTAATTTATTTTTAATTGTTAATACTACTCTTTCTGCGCCTGAGATAATCTCCTCGTTTAAAAACCGCATCACAACATACCCCATGCTATTTAATATGTCTGTTCTCTCCTGATCATTCTCAGGCATATCCCCCCTAAAATGATACTCACCATCAACTTCTATGATTAGTCGAGCCTTCAAGCATACAAAATCAGCAATATAATTGCCAATAGGATGTTGTCGTCGAAATCTAACCTTCAACCGCTTCCCCCTTAGCATATTCCATAAAGCACTCTCTGCTTCAGTGGGATTACTTCGATTCCTCTGAGCAAACTCCTTCATCAAATGATAAGTACCTGTTGTCGAAGTCTCGTAATGATACCGTTGCTTTCCCATTGCATCAGGAATTCCCCTCTCTCTCCCCTTGGGGGGAGTGCGAAGGGGGAGAAATTCGTTCTTGTCCCCCCTCAGTCCCCCAAAGGGGGAAGACTGAGGGAGGGGTTAGGGGAGGTTTATGAGATTCAACATTTTAATGGTTGCCTTGATGGCTGCTTCGGTCTGGTCGGCATCAAGTCCGCGAGTACGATAAGCTTTGTCCTCGTATGTCCATGAGATGGTCGTCTGAACGAGGGCATCGGTACGTCCGCCTGGCGGGATGTTGACCACGTAGTTGGTAAGCCATGGGAAGGTGCGGTGGAGACGGTCACGATAGATGTGGCGCACACAATGCACGAAAGCATCGTACATACCGTCACCCATTGCTGACTCTTCATAGACCTCACCATTAACTTCGAGCTTCACACTCGCCATCGGTTTGAGTCCATAGGCGGTGCTGACCATATAGCTGAGCAGTTTGACCTTCTCGTCGGGTGTGGTGTGTTTGAGCACATCGCTGACGATATAGGGAAGGTCTTCCTGAGTGACTATCTGCTTCTTGTCGCCCAACTCGATGATACGATCGGTAACGCGGCGTGTCTGTTCGGGCGTGAGTTCAAGTCCAAGTTCCTCGAGGTTCTTCAAGATGTTGGCCTTACCGCTGTTCTTACCCAATGCATATTCACGTTTACGTCCGAACCGCTCTGGAAGCAGGTCGTTGCAATAGAGGTTGTTCTTATTGTCACCATCGGCATGTACGCCTGCCACTTGGGTGAAGACGTTCTCACCGATGATAGGTTTGTTGGACGGAATGGCAATTCCTGAATAGCTTTCAATGAGACGGCTTGCCTCACCAAGCTTCACTTCGTTGATGGAAGTCTGTACCTTCAACTGGTCCTTCAGGATGGCCTGCACACTGCTGAGCGGTGCATTACCAGCACGTTCGCCCAAACCGTTGATGCAGGTATGGATGCCTCGACAACCTTCGAGCACGGCATACATCACGTTCGATGTTGCCAGGTCGTAGTCGTTGTGGGCATGGAAGTCAAAATGCAAGTCAGGGAACCACTGAACCATCTGATGGACATACTGTTGTGTCTGCATAGGATTGAGCACACCCAAGGTGTCGGGCAGCATGAAACGCAATACGCCACAATCCTTCAGCGCGTCAACAAAATCATGTACATACTGCGGAGAATCTTTCATGCCGTTGCTCCAATCCTCTAAGTAGATATTGACGGCAATACCCATCTGGTGGGCATAGTCGATGGACTGACGGATATCGGCAAGATGCTCGTCGAGGGTTTTCTTCAGCTGGTAGACACAATGGCGCTCACTACCTTTACAGAGTAGGTTTATGTTCTTGCAGCCACAATCGTTGATCCAGTCGATAGAGGTATGACCGTCGACAAATCCCAGCACTTCCACCCTATCGAGTTTTCCTGCCATGTTGGCCCACTTACAGATGCTGCGAACAGCCTCTTTCTCACCATCGGACACACGTGCTGATGCCACCTCAATCCTGTCTACATTCAGGTCTTGAAGTAGCATACGCGCTACGATGAGTTTCTCATGCGGCACAAACGACACTCCGTTGGTCTGTTCACCATCGCGAAGTGTAGTGTCCATGATTTCTATAGACCTACCCCCTTGCCCCTCCCTGCAAAGGAGGGGAGTATATACTCCGTTAGATGTTGTTTGCTGCTGATTATTCATATTCTTGCAGTTTTTGAATAATATCTTCTATCACCTTGTTTGTATATAGAACCTCTTCATTGGTGAAACGTATTACATCAAACCCCTTAGCTTTTCATTCTCTGGTTCTTCGTTCGTCATCTTCTTCCTGTTGACGTTCAGAATGATCTGACGCTGTCTTGAACCCCATATCGCTTATCGCTGATTGGTAACCACTCCCCTCACTCACAGGGAGGGGTTCAGGGGGTGGGTCTCCTCATATTTCTCTATCTTATCTTTATTGTCCAACAAGAAATCGATGTCGTCGAAGGCATTCATCAGACAGTACTTCTTGTAAGAGTTGATTTCGAACTGCTCGCTGTGACCAGTTGCCAAGTTGGTGACTGTCTGGTTGGGCACATCGACTTTGACCTTGGTCTGTGGGTCGGCAGCGATGCTGGCGAAGAGTTCCTGCTGGAATGCTGGTGACACGATGACAGGCAGCACGAAGCAGTTGAGGAGGTTGTTGCGATGGATATCCGCAAAGCTGCTGCTGATAACCACACGCACACCATAGCCTGCAATGGCCCATGCGGCATGTTCACGGCTGGAACCAGAGCCCCAGTTCTGTCCTCCTACGATGATTTCATGTACCCCCTCATGAGGTGCCTCTGAGAATGCAGGCTGATTCATCACGAAGTCGGCAACTGGTTTGTTATCGGCATCGTAGCGAAGATCGTGCATAAAAGCATCTCCGAAGAACTTTGGGTCGCGCGTTGTACTTGCAAGATACCTGGCTGGGATAATCAGGTCGGTATTGCAATTGTCAATCTGAATGGGGATACAGGTTGACTGTATGATGTTAAATTTTTCTTTTGCCATTTTACTCTATATCTTTCAACTTATTGATACATCTCTGTTTGGGTAATTCTCTTCCCATAGAGGGGGAGATGCCTAACAGGCAGAGGGGGTCTTTAAATCTTTCTTGGGTCGGTTATTTTTCCTATGATTGCACTTGCCGCAACGGTGAGTGGTGAAGCAAGGATGGTGCGTGCACCAGGTCCCTGACGTCCCACAAAGTTACGGTTACTGGTCGAAATAGCGAGTTTGCCTGCAGGTACCTTGTCGGGATTCATGGCCAGACAAGCTGAACATGACGGCAAACGGAGTTCGAAACCTGCTTCCTCAAGAATCTTATCAATACCCTCATCGATAATCTGTTGACGAACAAGCCATGAACCAGGAACAAGCCAAGCAACTACGTTATCGGCTTTCTTCTTGCCTTTCACGACAGAAGCAAAGGCACGGAAGTCCTCGATACGTCCATTGGTACAAGCGCCAAGGAAGACATAATCGACAGGTGTACCTTCGAGCTTCTGCCCAGGCTTGAACTGCATGTAATCCAACATACTGAGGAACTGACCACGATCGGCCTCAGCAATCTGCTCAAGGGTTGGAATACACTCATCGACAGCAATGCCGGCACCTGGATTAGTTCCGTAGGTAATGCGTGGTGCAATATCTTCAGCACGATAGGTTACTTCCTTGTCGAACACAGCATCTGGGTCACTCTTCAACTTACGCCACTCTTCGACGGCCTTATCCCATTCTGCTCCTTTGGGTGCATATTCACGTCCTTTGAGGTAAGCAAATGTCGTTTCATCAGGGGCGATGATTCCTGCACGGCTACCCATCTCGATGCTGAGATTGCTCAGGGTGAGACGGCCTTCCATCGACATGTTGCGGATGGTACTACCTGCATACTCAACGGCATAACCTGTTGCACCACTGGTCGTCATCTGGGCCATGATATAGAGTGCCACATCCTTGGCAGTCACATTCGGGCGCAACTCGCCTTCGATGTTGATACGCATGGTCTTTGGTTTGGCTTGCAGGATACACTGAGAAGCCAATACCTGAGCCACTTCGCTGGTACCGATACCCATTGCGATAGCACCTACTGCACCATGGGTACTGGTGTGAGAGTCACCACAGACGATAGTCATACCAGGCAGAGACAGGGCCTTTTCCGGACCTACCACATGGATGATACCATTATCCTTAGTGCCCATCGTGAAGTGCTTGATACCATACTCTTCACAATTAGACTTGAGGGTCTCTACTTGTTTGCGGCCTACAGGGTCGTCAATACGTTCCTGCTGGTCACTTGGTGTGTTGTGGTCGGGCATTGCCACCACGTGGTCAGGGCGGAACACCTTGATACCTTTATCTCTCAATGTGTCGAATGCCTGAGGGCTTGTCACCTCGTGTGCATACAAACGGTCGATGTACAACTGAGTAGGTCCATCTTCCACCTGCTGCACTACATGGGCATCCCATATTTTGTCGAAGAGGCAGACCCCCTTTGTCCTACGGACATCTCCCCCTCTATGGGGAGAACCATTCGGGATGTTAACACTTTTGTTTTCTTCCATTGTTTCCTTTATTATTTGTATTACTTCTTCTGTTTTACTGATCACTTCATCATTGGTAAATCGTATTACACGAAAACCGAACTGCTCCAAATTCTTTGTTCTATAAATATCTTCTTCTGACTGCTTCTCCGTAAAATGGTATGCCCCATCTACCTCAACCACTAACTTTCGGTCTAAGCAAACAAAATCTGCAATATAGTCATAAATAACATGTTGGCGCTTAAACTTTTCCCCTAACACTTTTCCACGCAACCGTTGCCATAAACACACTTCTGCTGTCGTTGGATTATTTCTGTTCTTCCGAGCATACTCTTTCAACAAAGAATACCTGTCAGAACTTGCTGTCTGGAAATCACGCAACATAGAGTAAGCAAGCCCAATCTCCCCATAGAGGGGGAGATGCCCAGCGGGCAGAGGGGGTCTTCTAATCTTTAAATTTATTGATACAATCAATATATGCTTCAACAGAAGCTGTTACGATGTCGGTGTTGGCACCAAATCCATAATAGATGTGGTTGTTGTATTCCACCTGCATGTGAACCTTACCGAGGTCGTCAGAACCTTTCGAGATTGCTTGGATAGTGAATTCCTTGAGGGTCATATCACGCTTGATAATTCGCTTCAGACCCTTGATAGCAGCGTCGACAGGACCGTTACCTGTTGCAGCTGCTTCAAAGTGCTCGTTTGCAATCTGCAGGCCGATGGATGCCACACTACGTACACCCTTACCAGTAGTCACTTGCAAGTAGTCGAGTTTGATGTTGTGTGCCTCTGTACGATCAGCACCTGCGAGAACGAGGATGTCATCGTCAGTCACCTCTTTCTTCTTATCTGCCAGTTCGAGGAATGCCTGATATACCTTGTCGAGCTTTTCTTCATCGACATCCACACCGTTGATATGCAAACGATGCTTGAGGGCGGCTCGTCCTGAACGAGCAGTCAGCACGATTGATGCCTCGTCGATACCTACATCCTTTGGATCCATGATTTCGTAGGTCGATGCATTCTTCAACACGCCATCCTGATGGATGCCACTGGAATGAGCAAAAGCATTACGTCCCACGATTGCCTTGTTGGGTTGAACAGGCATATTCATGAGGCTCGACACCATACGGCTGGTAGGATAAATCTTCGTCGTGTTGATATTGGTCTCGATGCCAAGATCGGGATGAGTCTTGAAAATCATAGCAATCTCCTCGAGCGAGGTATTGCCAGCACGCTCACCGATTCCATTAATCGTTACCTCTGCCTGACGTGCTCCTGCTAACACACCCGCTACGGTATTGGCGGTAGCCATACCAAGGTCGTTATGGCAGTGAGTTGAAAGAACAGACGTACCAGCAGCGAAGGCATCGACATGCTCATAAAGATACTTGATCTTCTCATGATATTCGTTCGGCACGCGGAAACCCGTTGTGTCTGGGATGTTACAAACGGTAGCACCAGCCTTACATACAGCATCGATCACACGAGCCAGATACTCGTTGTCAGTACGACCTGCATCCTCGGCATAGAACTCTACATCGTCAACAAAGCGACGTGCATACTTCACTGCTGCGACAGCACGCTCGATGATTTCCTCACGGTTGCTGTTGAATTTGTACTTGATGTGCGAATCACTCGTACCGATACCGGTATGAATACGCTTACGCTTCGCATACTGCAGAGCCTCAACAGCCACATCAATATCTTTCTCGACGGCACGAGTCAGTGCACAGATAGTAGGCCATGTCACAGCCTTCGAGATTTCGATGACAGAGTTGTAGTCGCCTGGACTGGATATAGGGAATCCTGCTTCGATGACATCGACTCCCAACATCTCGAGTTGCTTGGCAACTTGAATTTTCTCTACCGTGTTGAGCTGGCATCCGGGTACTTGCTCGCCATCACGCAATGTTGTGTCAAAAATAAATAAACGATCCATCTTTATATTTACTATTTAACGATTTACTATTTTCTATTATCATTCCACCTTCATCCTATTACAAAAAGCCCCTCTCGCTCGGAGCAAGAAAGGCTTATATTTCGTTTCAGTTATACATTTGACTTTATCAATTATGCATTACATACAGGCCTCTCTCACTCCGAGCTTACTAAGTCGTAGTGACAACAAAATGCCGATAATGCTAATAGATTTCATACTATACCTTTGATTTTGGATGCAAAATTACACTTTTTTGTTCATTCCACAAAATAAATGGCAAAGAATTTGCGCTTTTTACTGTCTTTATGCTACAAAGCCGTCATTTTTTTGGTATTGCATGATCTCTAATCGGTCATTTCGGTTTACAAAAAGAGGTGCCCGACTCATTGTCGGACACCCCTTAAGAAAACTCAATGGAGGTTTATGGCAATGGCAGATACCACTTACCGCCCTTGAGTGCATCGGCACGAGTATCGTACTCTGATGCACCCTTACGACGAGCAACCTGAGTAGCAATGAAATTAGGATCGTTGTGATACATTGCATAGCGCATCAGGTCGAAGAAGCGATGACCTTCGAACATACCTTCGAGTGCTTCCTCGTCGAGAATCATCTTCTCAAGTGCTGTCTGATAAAGAGGAACGCTTGCATTATATGCAGCATCCTCAGCATTATACGCACGTGAGTATGTTAAAGCTTCTTCTGCATTAAGCTGCAAGAATGCAATTGAATCGGATTCAGACTCATACACATAAACAAAGTACTGAGCTTTATTAAGAACTCTGTTGTATTCACTATCTATGTATCCAGGGTAGTTATCATAATACCAATCAACACTATCATCTGGGATTACATGAATCTCATGCGCATCCTTTACCTTTTCAAGACTATCTGTCAACAGGGCGTAACGCACTTCGAGTGAATCAAACTCTGCCCAGATTGCTGAATCGCGTGGAAGCACATAGTACTTGTTATAGTATGAGTCGCCGCAACCACGAGAATGGATACCTTGCATAGAGACAGTGACATTTGGCTGGGCAGCCATTGGAGAGTGTCTGTCAACAAATACTGTACTTGACCATGAGCCAAGATCGCCCAAGAAGTAAGTACCGACTTTGTATAAGTTGTTACGTTCAACACGTGACACGAAATTACTTATAGTATTTGACGAGAGACCATACTTGAGGACAGCGAATGCTGTCTGTGGGAATCCAGCACGGTTGAGAGCCTCAGCGAAGTGGAGCCATACAATGTTCTTACGATACAATGTGTATGACCGCAACTTGCTGTCCGGGCCTTCGTTGGACCTTGAAGTTGCATACTTCATAATGTGCTGACGATCCTTTGCAAAGCGGTCGGTATAACGGTCGCTCACCTGAGAGCGGTCGTAAACAGCCTGCAAACGGAGGTCACCCATTTCAAGAGAATCCTCCCATTCTACCTTATCAACACTATAGATAGTATCACGGTTACCCATCTCCTCGAAGTATCCACACCAGATTTGCTCTTGTGACAACTCACGAATATACTTAGAAGGAACTACAGGTACGTAGTAGTTGTTCTCGAACTGTGAGTTGAAGAAACCATAGAGCTCACTCCATGTTCCATCATAAGCACAAGTATCAAGAGGAATGATAGCTATCTTATCGTCTGTGATAGAATAAGAACCGCTTGTGTTACGCATACGACGGTCGCCCCAAGTAACTGATGAGGTTCCTGTTGTCACTTCATGGTTGGTAAAGGTGAAATAGTCGTGATAGTAGCGGCAGGCCTCTACAAAATCGCTCTGAGCCTGTGTGAAGCAACCTCTCCAGAGATACAGTTCAGCCAACATCAGACGAGAAGGAATGAAGAATGTAGAACTTGCCATACCGTACATCGTAGCGTAATTAGGCGATTCGATCACCTTTGATGCGTAAGGCATCAATTCATTAATGAAGTATGTACAGATGGTATTCATGTCTGCACGGTTGGAGTTATCTGCAAGAATATCGTCAGCATCACCTGATTTGAGCACAGGATCGAGAACGAATGGAACCTTTCCATACATCTTAGCGAGTTCCAGATAAGTCCATGCACGGAATACACGAACGGCCTGGATTTCTTTCTCGAAATGCTTACGATTGTGAGACACATAGTTAGAGTCAACGTACGCCAGATAAACATTACATGCATTGATAACAGCATAGTAGTCAGATACCTGGTTGTACTCATTCTCTATTGGAATGTTATTATTCATAACATCCTGCAAAGATGTTTTAGCCACAGAAGGGTCGATATCAACGAGGTCGGCACGGAGTTCACCGAGGACAACAGTACGATCGACCAAACTCTGCATGCGATTGATAATACCCATGAGCTGGTGCACCGTATCCTGTGGAGCAAGATTCGTTGTATGCAACTCATCTTCTACAGAAAGCATATCTTCGCACGAAGTAGTAGCAGCTCCAAGTGTAAGAAGGAGCAAGCCTGAAAATATGATTGATTTTGTTTTCATATATTTACTGTTTTGTTTTCTCTGTTCCTCCCCGAAGGGAGAAACAGATGAGTTTGATTACAAGTTAAACTTAACTCCGAGTGTGAAACTACGACCTGAAGGAGTAAATCCTGCATCGATACCCTGTAACAATGAACTGTTAGAGCAAGACACTTCTGGATCTGCACCTAAGTACTTGGTGAATGTCAACAAGTTGTTGGCTGCTGCCCAAATAGTGATACCC
This sequence comes from uncultured Bacteroidales bacterium, assembly GCA_902787555.1. Classification (GTDB taxonomy): domain Bacteria; phylum Bacteroidota; class Bacteroidia; order Bacteroidales; family Bacteroidaceae; genus Colivivens. The sequence goes on along the minus strand of CADAGO010000020.1, from coordinate 128,154 downwards.
TGTAAGAACTTGTTTTCAGGAGAGAGAGGAAGCTTATAACTCAAAGTGATATTCTTCAACTTGAGGTAAGAACCATCTTCGATCCAGCGGTCAGAGAAACGGCTGTTGCCCATTGGGTCACCATAAGTAGCCTGAGGAATATCAGTGGTCTGGCCTTCTGCAATCCAACGGCGGCAAACTGCTGTAGTCTGATTAACAAACTCGCTACCACCCTCAAGAACTGCACGCTGGTAGTTGTAGATGTCATTGCCAAGGCTGTAGTTGAAATTAACAGCTAAGCTTAATGACTTACCGAAGTGGAAGTTGGCATGGAGGTTTCCGTAGATGTCTGGGTTAGGATCACCAATGACAGTACGGTCAGCTTCTGTGATGAGCTGGTCGTTGTTCATGTCAACAAACCTCATATCACCTGCCTTGAAGTCAATCTTGTTGCCTGCTTTGTCAAGGATACCAAGATTAGCTGCCTGTGCCTCTGCAGTAGTTGAGAAAACACCATCAGTCTTATATCCATAGAACATAGCGAGAGGACTTCCAACAGCAGTCCGGATTGTTCCGTTGTAAACTTCGGTTTCAATAGAAGGTACGTTATTAGGAAGCTGAGTGATTTCGTTCTTGTAGTGACCTACACTGGCCCCGAGTTCGAATTTAAACTTCTTACTGTTGACAACCTTTGCAAGAGCTGCAACATCGTAACCTTCATTCTTCATTGCACCGTCATTGGTCCAGTACTGCTTAGTTCCGGTAGGATAAGAAATTGCACCAAGTGTAGCAAGATTGCTTGTCTTAGCATAGAAGTAGTTGAGCTTCACGTTCAGACGGTTATTGAAGAAGTTACCTTCCAAGCCGACATTGAAACGGTTTGTGCTCTCCCAGCGGAGTTTAGAGTTACCGATATTCTCAAGACCGATACCTACTGCATATTCTTTGAGGAAGCTACGAGCAGCCATATAAGTGAATGCAGCGTTGTTATCGTATGAGTCGTTACCCAACGATTCGAATCCAGCGTTGAGCTTCAACATGTTGACGCTACGATTTGGACGGAACCAGTTTTCGTTGCTGATCACCCAAGCACCTTGGATAGATGGGAAGAATCCCCATGTTACACCGAACAACTTAATACCAGCATCTGCCTGCTTACCAAAGCGTGAAGAAGACTGGAATGCGAACGAACCCTGGAGATAGTACTTCTCGCGATAGTTATAATCGATATTTGCATACCAGTTGATTGACTTCCATGTCTCATCTACACCTTCTGCGTGACGGTTACGTGTTGCCTGGTCAGGTGTCTTATCGTTACCTGAGTCGTAAGCATGGGTGTAAGAGTCTTTGAAGTTATCATTGAGGTAGCGAACACCAGCGAAGATATCAAAGCGATGCTTACCCAATGGAAGAGCAAGGTCGATACGAGTGTCACTCATCAAAGCCTTATGCTTGTAGAAGCTAGTACCTGTAGAGTTCTGAACAGTACCGATGTTCTTCACATAGTAGTTTGGCATACCCTGAACTGGTGTATAATAGATTTCACTGCAGCTGAGCTGAGAGTAAGCAAACTGCTCCTGAATGGTGAAGTCACGATTGACGTGCCATACTGGAGTAACTACAATATTTACGTCGGTGTTATCCACACGGTTCTTGTTCAATGCATCAGCATATTTCAAGATACCGAGAGGGTTAGCCAATGAAGCCTTGCTGCCAAGTGCTTCTGCGAGGTAATCGTCAGCATCAGATACGAAGGTTGAGATCTTACCATCGGTTGAGAAGTCGTATGGAGCAACAAATGGAGACTTCAAAAGCGCAAGTACGTTAGGAGAAGAAATGGCATTTGCCTGGAACTCAGGAGTGAAACCATCATCTCTCAAGTTACGCTTCAAGTTTGCATAAGCCACGTCGAAACGAGTAGTCAACTTATCAGTCAGGATAATATCTGAGTTGAATCGGATATTGAAACGATTGACGTCATTCTTCTTCAATGTAGACTGAGACTCGATATAACCTACAGAGAGGTTGTAGTTTGCTACTTCGTCACCACCTTGGATGTGAATACCATAGTTCTGAGAGAATGCCTCGTCGAATACAATGTCTTTCCAATCCGTATTGTTGTGATACATATTATAATAATAATAGGTAGGATCGGTCTGTAAGAACTTAAAGTTCTCCAGTTTACTACCTGCAGTCTTCAAGAGACCTGATGCGTATGCACGATACTGATCGGCATCCATAATATCAACAGATGCAGGCACCAGTTCCACACCGCCACTGATATTTACATCGATGACAGTCTTCATGCTGGTGTTACGCTTGGTTTTGATGAGAATCACACCATTAGCACCCTGAGCACCATAAATAGCAGTAGCATTCTTCATTATCTTGATTTCAGCCACATCGTCCATATTGATATTAGCTAATGGATTGTTCCAATAGCCATTGTGCAACATGGATGAGTTATACATCATATCATGAATTACTCCATCGATAACGATGAGCGGCTGAGAAGCGGCATTGATTGAGTGGAAACCTTCAACGAACATACTAACACCCATGCCAGGGATACCTGTACGTGAAATTGAACGTACATCACCGCCAAAGCGGTTCTGCACCTCTTGGTCTAAAGTCAGAGCGGTTGTTGTACCAAAGTCTTTGGTTGCCACAGTTCTTGCAGCAGATGTCTTCGTCACATAATCCTCAAGATACAAATCGGAGAACAATTTGATGTCAACACCTTCTGAACGATCGTTGATGGCAACTTGTGTGAAGTTGTAACCTTCAAGATCCGCAGAGAGTGAAGTAACGAATGTAGGAACGCTAATAGTATATGTTCCGTCTTCGTCAGTCATCGCAGCATAGAAACTGTTGTTGAACGACTTCACTTTAACACCGGCAAGTGGTTCACCTGTTGTTGCATCAACTACCTTACCAGAAACTTCCTTCATTGGATATTTCTTGATTGGCTTCTGTACTTTCTTCTTTACAGGAGCTTCAATCTCCTCCGTGGATTCTGCATCATCATCTTGTGCAGACATAGGGAGAACTCCTATGCAGAATATCATAGTTGCAATTCCTGCCTTGCAGAAACGCAGCATATTATTTTCAAAATATGTCTTCATATAATTCATTGTTTAGGAGTTACTATTCTTCGTTTTCAGGATCGGGAGCAACGACTGGAAGATCGTCCTCGTCAACTTTCACCGGCATTCCGTGTGGACGGAGAATCAGACGGTCAAACAACATACGACGAGAGAAATCCTTAGTCTGTGCAGTAGACACATAAGACTGAATCTGAATCATCACACCAGCTCTGCTAGTACGATAATAGCACTCAGTAAACTTCAATGTACCCAAGAAGATAGAGTCAATCTTTTCTGGGTTGCTTTGGAAGTTCGTTTCCTTACCAGATGGGTCGGCAGGGTTCTTCAAGACTTCATTACGGGTCTTTGGCCACTGCGAACCGGTATCTGTCTCCTTGTTGGTACGATAGAACATATTGACACGGAACTGATAAGCCTTCGTTGAGTCGGCCTCAGAAGCCAAGTTTCTACCCCACTTCAGAGGAATAGTCACCAGATATACATCGTACTCTCCTGACAGCGTGCCAGGAACATTGAATGCAATATATGGCTGAGCTGAAGCAGTTTTAGGCATGACATCCAGATAAGCACGTTCTGCAATACCTGGGTGGATATTGTCTGTTCTCACTGTATAATCACAGTTCTTTGTGAAGAGCTGAGCACCCTTTTCGTCTTCCTCTACGTTTACATTACCAGTGTTTTCTGCTTCCAACTTGATTTCGTGGAAGAACGCATCATAGATAGACGTTGGGAACGAATCAGTCTTGTAAACAATACCATTACTACAAGTCACTTTCTCGTAATACTTATCCGGAGCAAGGAGTCCACCCTCTTCAAATGGTTTGTAGAACACATTGTGCTCTGGGTCCCAACGGCTGTAAGTCGTAGTTACCAAAGAGTCGTCAGAGTAGATATTTGCATTGCGGTTATAGAACAACGAATTCAAAGTAAAGTAGTTTGAATAGTACTGCTGCAAAGAGTCGCGGTCGTCCTCGTGAATATTAAAGTTGAAATAATCCTTCACCAGGTTGTAACGCTCATTGTAAGCTTCCTTACGAGGAGCAATCACCAAGTAGTTGGAGTCTTCACGATAGATGTAAGAATCGAGACGCTGCAACAGACGGTTTGCCTTAATCATTACAGAGTCGACATAGATGCGGTTACCATCGCCGTCAACACCACGATAAACACTTCGGTTAACGTCCAAAGAGTCATCATCGTAGTAACGGATAATGGTGTACATCGAATCGATATCAGGATCCGTTTCCAACAACTCATAGATATTTGGGTGGAATGGAAGTTCTGAATTCATGATATGTAGGATACCATTGTTACATACAGTATTGTCTTTCTTCATGTGAACAGAGTCAACACCCACAACACCATTGAGCATTGTAGTCTTCTTCTGGTTGAGAAGCATGACATCTTGCTTGTTGGTGTTATTTGAGAAGTTGTAACGTGCAATGTGGTTCTTCACGAATCTGGTAATCACCAAATCCTTGTGACCATTTTTAATCTCGGTGAGAAGGCTGTCTTTATTGAACGAGCCATTCACTGGAGCAAATACCGTTACTAATTGACTTTCATCGAGAAGTGCATTATAGCCTGTTGCGTCAAGAATTTCTACGAAATCCGTTAACCCTTCAGTCTTAAGCTGCTGATAGATGGTGGCATCTACTACATTTCCAGTTGCAAGGTTTGCATCGTAGTGCTCATCCCATGTATCTGAACAGGCATAGCTCACCAGCAAGCCAGCGAACACCAAGACGCCTGTGCGGATTGATTTATTTATATTCTTATTCATAATAATTTGTTTTTAGTACTTATCTTCTGGATAGTATTCATTGTTATAAACACTACGAGGGCAGAGTTCGATATAGTCGAATGCAAATGTTCCCATGTCGCCCATATCAAGTTTCTGCTGAACTCTTACATAGTGATCGGTCTTACCGTCTGAATGGAAGGTTGTCCATATACGTCTCATCTCTGTCATGCCATCACGCATCCAGAATGGGTTACCTGTACCATCCTGACCAATACTTCCATAGGAAGCAGGTCCCTTCATCCAGCCACGGTTGTGCAGAGACTTATCATAAGCTGCAATGGCTTCTTGGTCACCGAGGTCTGAATCAGGCTTGTTTCCGATTGACGGGTCAGTTCCTTGTTTTCTCATATCAAGAGGGATACCGCAAGGTTTGTCGTCGAAATAAACCTGCAAGATACCACGGTTATCGAATCCGAGACAGGTCTGAATTCGGAACTCATAGTCGCCCTCTGGTACTGGAGGAATACGGAAGGTGATATCGAACATACCCGAAATCAGCAACTCATCACCCTGATAAGACCAGAAGTTCAAATAACGGTTGCGGACATGCATATGGGTCTTCTGCGTAAACTCGAAATTCGTTACAAAGCCACGCTTGAAACCAAGACAGTGATTAGGATTCACATTCGGGTCGGCAGAGTCACTTGAGCGTCCATACTGACCAGGATAAGAAGGTACACCTCCTGTGCCAACAACACTATGACCACGGGCACCGCTTGTCAAGAAGTCAGGTGACAACGTCGTTGCATCGATTCGCATACGTTCGTTCAGCACCACCGTCTGAGTAACTTCACCATAAGTGATAATGTCTTGGATGTAGTGATAAACTCCATTCACTGCCACAAGGTCTCGACCAGCCTCTGAAGGAGACTTGATTTTAGCACCTGGTTCAAATACGCCACGATTGTCCTTACGGTTCTGAACACCACGGCGATTGACGTAACGTCCTGCCTGTGAACCAGAAGGGAAGGAAATCTTCATAATAGAATAAGGAAGCATCGTCTCGTACCAGTCTGCGACATCCCAGTGACGACGGTCAAAACACTTCAAGAGCACATTATCTGCAGTCAACATGTTGTAAACTATACGTGCTGGCAGGAAGTGATAGGACACAAACCTGTTGAGTGAATTTCGACGGTCTGTGTAGTCAGTCACATCTGCATCCTCAGGATAAACCTCGTCGTACACTTGCTTAGCGTAAGCTTTCAAGTCTTCGAGGTTATTAATACCATGCTCGGCATAGACATCATTTTGCTCGACGAAACCTGTATATCCATAGAAACGGCTCTCTGCGTATCCTACAATGTCGCGCTCGACTGCAGTTTTCTGAGCGAACCACTGGTCGATTGAGTCTATACCCAAAGTATAATTCTCATCCTTGTATTCGCGCATCAGTTCATCAAGTTTACAGAGTTTCATCGCATTATAGAACAACGAAATCGTAGAGTCTTTCTTCATCAAGTCGGGGAGCATTTCTGTGGTTGCATCGATAACTCTATCGACGGTATGAACCACACCATTCTCCACTGAGTCGTCACGATGGATAACCTTTGCCGACTGATTGATTTGATAGACAATCTGTACCTTACCTGGTTCTGAAGTAACATCAGAGTCACAGGTAATTGTCAGATAACGATCCAACATGTTCTGAGTCGGAAGAGTTGCATCGGAGAAGTCGGTTGTGAAATATGATTGCTCAATGATGTGAGTACAAGCAATTGTGTCACAATCGGCAACTGACAAATCATCAACAGAACTCATAGATCGGCCTGCCAAGTAAGCATCTACAGCTTCATTGGTAGGTGCGAAGACGGTATAAGAGCCGTAAGTTCCGAGCAAGTCAAGATTAACCAACTTTGACTTATTGATGATATCGACGAACTTACTGAACGTCTCAGGACGGCTGGTGAGATATGTATTAGCCATATCTCCTTTTGCAGTGTAATAGTTCTCCACGCCTGGATCATCGTCACAGCCAACCAACAAGGTCGCCGTAAGCGCTATCACGACTGCAAGGCATTTATTATTTATAAACTTAGTTATCATAGTGTTAATTAATAGTTTCTTTCATTTTTCTTTTCTTTGTCGTATGCAGGATTCTGCTTCAAAAGAGGATTGCGCTTCAGTTCGTCCTCAGCGAATGGCATGTACAAGAACTCAATCATCGCCATCTTGATTCGCATAGCAGAAGCGTTCTGAGTGAACTTGCTGCTGAGCAAACCAGATACGTATGTTGTACTGCCTTCACGACGAGCACGACGAACCAAATCATAATATCGCTTGCCTTCGAACAGCAGCTCTCTACGACGCTCGTTCTCTACAAGAAGATCAAAGTCTTTCTTGATATTGAAATTCGTGCGCTGAGGTTTTGCTGATGCGATGGCCTGTGGAGCAGAGCGCTCATAAATAGCGATGACGATATTGAATGCATCATCGTAATACTCCTTCGCTGTTGTGTAAACGTTGCCAGTAGGAGCAATTCGACGAGGTGCTGGAGTCGTTTCATCTGTAGCTGCAGCAGCTGCATTGTCATCAAGATAACCGGCAACCTGAACTTCTGCCTCTGCCTTCATCAACATGACGTCGGTGAGTCGATAGAGAATCCAGTTTGCATAGTTCTCCTGACGTGCGCTATTGCTCAATCCATCCACACTCCAGTTCGTACTTGAACCAACTCTTACCCTAGAACTTTCCACAACATATTTCTGAATCGTATAAGGATTACTTTCATGCCATAAGAAACTTGTCTGACTACGGAAGTCATAGGATGAGAACAAGCCGTTTGCCTCATAGTTTTGACCTGGCTTCTGTGACATCATGACATCGTTTGCAGCCAACTGCGCACCACTCTCACTACTATTACGGCCTCCATAGAGACTACCAATAGCAGAATTGGATGCTGAGCTACCATATCGGTGACTTTCCTCTTCAAAATTCAACTCGAAAATACTTTCGAATGAATTGCCATCTCCACCGAAGATTTTGGTAGATGCTTTGGCTACCGTTCCCTGACCAGAAGTCTGATCTGATTCTGTCCATTCTTCAAGCAGAGGGAAACCATACTTAGCATAAATATCGCGGCTGACCTGTGGCTTCAAGTTTCCATAACGGTCTTCCTTATACTCTGCAATCTTAGCATCGATTATCTTATCGCAATACTCTATACACTTGAGATAGTCAGCGTTACGAGTTGCTGGAGCCACGTTAGCATTCGAAGCTCTCCAAAGATACATATCAGCCAAGATGGCATAGATAGCATTACGGGAAATACGGGCAGTATTCTCAATATCGTTGACATAACGCTTTGGAGCGTAAATGGCATTTGCTTCCAAATCCATAATCAGCGTATCAAGAATCAGTTCCTGCTTTGTTGCACCAAGATAGTAATTCTGATCATCATCAATGGACGCAACGAAAGTGAAAGGAACATCTCCGTATGTACGAATCAAGTAGAAATAGCACAAATCTCGAATGGCCTTTACTTCTGCCAAATTCTGACGAAGGTCAGATTCTGTATAGTTAGGGTCACGTTCCTGAATCACTGGAGCATACAGTTCAACAGTGTTACAGCGGTTGATCAATTTATAGAATGCACTAAAACTACAAAAAGAATTTGTTTCAAGGATATTTCCATTGAGCAAATACTGAAGGTCTTTGCTTGCTTGAGAGATTTGCTGTCCTTCCTTGATGTTATCGGAGCGGACTTCGCCCCAGATAATCATACGGTTAAGAACATCACTCGATGTCAAGCCTGTATAGCATGAGAATACGACACTCTCAACGTCAGCCTTACTGGTCCAATAGTTCTGCGCAATAATCTGGTTCAATGGTAAAACCTCAACATCGCACGAAACCAATGACAGGCTGGAAAGTGTTGCCAAACCTATTGACTTTATAATATTTATTAGTTTCATTGTTCCTGTTTTTTAGAATCCGATATTTATACCTAAAGTAAACTGCTTTGATCGAGGTGTACGACCATTGTCTCTTGCTGCGCTATATCCACCCTGAGAAACTTCTGGGTCAGCACCAGAATATTTCGTAAGAACGAATACATTGTTGAAGTTGAGGTTGAGACTCAAACTCTTGATACCGAACTGGGTCAACTGCTTGGTAGGAACGCTATAAGACATGGTGATGAAGTTCATTCGCAGGAATGAAGCGTCTTCCATGAAGCGGTCTGAACCTAACCAGTTGTATCCGAAATCGTGAAGTGCGCGAGGAATAACAGCAATGTCACCTTCATTATGCCAACGCCAGTTAACCGCACGTGACTGGTTGTTGTTTTCATACATGTTTTCAGCCGTCATACGTGCTCCATTGACAACCTTCTGACCAATACGATAGTTGAAACGCATGTTCACATTGAATCGGCCATAGTTGAGCTGGATACCGAAACCACCAGTCAGCTTTGGAAGAGACGAACCAAGATAAACGATATCGAGTTCGTTGATGTTACCATCATGGTTGATATCTTCATACTTGGCATCACCGCCCTTGAACTCATACTGAATGCCTCCGTAGTCGAACATCATTGGTTTTGAACGACCGTTCTCGTTCAAGATAACTTCACCTGCAGCATTGCGTGCTACTGGTGCATCAGGACCGCTGACGCCTGGAATCTCGGTTGCACTCCATTCTGAGTATGCATAAACACCTTTGTAACGGAAACCATAGATAGAACCGATTGGGTTCTTAATCTGTACACGAGAGAGGTACTGACCGTTTTCATGATTGAACTCATTGTTCATCTGATCGAGCACCATTGCATCCATCTCGAGGATTTGGTTACGGTTGTTCGAGAATGCCATATTGAATGATGCAGAGAACTTTCCACGACGGATGAAGTTATTAATGTTAAGGTTGAATTCCCATCCGTTATTACGAACGATACCTTGCAACTTAGCAGGAAGGTTGCTGTAACCAGAAGAAGTAGGAATAGGATAACTTTGTACCTGCTCATTTCTACTGGTATAAACCTGAACGTCTCCGGAAATCTTGTTGCGGAAGAATGCAAAGTGAGAACCGAGGTTCCATGTATCGTTGTTTGCAGGACGGATAATCTTCAAACGAATCTGCTGAGGAGCAACGGCTGTCACACCAAGGTATGAACCGTCTGAACTATATGTACTATACATTGAGGTTGAACCACCTGATGGACGACCTGAACGTCCCCAACCGAGGCTGAGTGACAACATGTTGATCCATTTCAGCTTTTCTTTGATAAATGTCTCATCGGAAATATTCCAACGTCCTGAGATACCATAGTATGCACCCCACTTCTTTGGGTTACCGTTTGACTTATCGAAACGAGCTGTGAAGTCGAAGCTATACTTACCTCTGAAAGAGTAGTGAGTCTGGAATGCGAAGTTCTCTGACTTAGAAGGAGCACTTACACTACCATTGGCACTACTGAGCACACCACCTGCGAGTGCAGAAGTAATATCGCCTGTTGGCAACCACTTGCGTGACACACTCTGGTTAGAACTGTTACCAGTACTATACTCACCACGTACCATGAACATCAATGAATGGTCTTCATTGTTGAAGTGTGGTGTGTAAGTCAAACTGTGACGAGTACTGAAGCGGTTGCTCTTACTCTGGCTGGTAGATGCCACGTTGGCATTTCCACCATTCCAACCATCTGACTGAAGAGCAGAAGGAGTGAAGTTGTGACTATCGTTTGCAGAAACGCTGAAGGATACTTGACCCTGATACTGCAAACGGTGCTCCTTAGGCTCAGTACCCAAAATGTCATAACGGAAAATGAATTCCGGATTCAATGACAAGTCGTTAGTCAGTCTCTTACCAAGATAGGCTGCTGCCAATGGGTTACCCTTACTCAAACGGTCATTCAACTGAGAAGAAGTATACTCTTTCTGCATGATGTAGAAATCACCTGTAGATTGCTCATTCTCATCTTCCTCGTAAGGAGCAAGGTTAGGCATCATTTCATAAGCGAGGTCAGCAAGACCACCACTTGATGTAGCCGTTCTCTTGTTTTCCGTGTAGGTCAATGAGAAGTTGGTAGATACCTGAATCTTTGTTGATACGTAGTAGTCGAGAGCAACACGAGTAGTGTAACGGTCGAGCTTCTGGTTAATAACGGTACCGATCTGATGGTCATAACCACCTGCTACACGGAAACGCGCCTTATCACCACCACCTGACAAAGAAACATAGTGTGAATGATTCTGTCCTGTTTGGTTGATGATTGTCTCCCAGTCAGTGTTGTTGTTGAACATGTGATACTGAGAGTAGTTCGGGTCGTAGTTGATTTCAGGAATGTAATCAGATGCGGTATTATCAGCAATTGAGCTCTTCAACGTTGGGTTGTAGTATGCCTCTTTCAAGAACATGGTATAGTCGTCACCATTGAGCATCTTCATACCACGTGGAGACCAAGTACCACTGAAACGATATGAATAAGTCACACGTGTCTTACCACGCTGACCACGCTTCGTACGGATTTCAATTACACCATTTGCACCACGGCTACCCCAGATTGCTGTTGCAGCAGCATCCTTGAGGACTGTGATACTTTCGATATCTTCAGGGTTAACCTGGAGGAGTTCTGCAAACTTTTCTTCGTTGTAGTCATCCTTCTGGTTCATATCGATTCTCAAGTCGCTGGCGTTACCGTTTACAACAATCAGCGGTTCTGCATCACCTGTAATGGTACCAACACCACGAAGACGCATGGTTGAACCAGCACCGAGGTTACCTGAGTTCATTACGATATCGAGACCTGCGATACGTCCCTGCAAAGCTTCATCAACAGAAGTCATTGCCAAACCTTCGAATTCCTTCATATCGATTGTCTGCTGTGCAGTAGAAATCTCTGTGATAGGGATTTTCAGACCTTCGCTTTCAGTTCTCTTTGTTGCTTCAATAACGATTGGTGTGATTGTAGTTGCACTTTGCATCACAATCTTGAACACCTTTTTATTAATAGGAAGACTTTGCGTCTTGTAACCGATATATGAAACCTGGATATGGTCCTTTGGATTCACTACCTTGAAAGAGAAGTTACCATTGATATCTGTAACTCCATGGGCAACAATACGCTTATTTGCGTCTATTTCGACAACATTCACCATCATCAATGGTTCTGTTTCGTCTGAGACAGTACCAGAAATAATGTCGCCAGCCTGAACCTGTGCCTGTGCCATTCCACAGAAACAAGCCATAAGCATTAATATTGATAATATTCTTTTCATACTCATAGTTATTTACGTCTACGTTTTGTTTCAGCTGCAGCCTCCTCTTCATCAGGATTATAAATCTCAAATGGAGAATAGATGAACTGATTGTTTTCTGGTAATGCCAAATCTGCACCTATTTTATATTTATATAGGAGAGGATGATCAATGGCATGAAGTACAACACTTGAAGAGGTTTCAATCATCGTTGCACTCTCTGCCTTCGAATTATTCAACCAATACTCACGAGCGATTTCATTAAACATTATGTCCTTATTGACGGTCTGCACGTTAGAGTTAACGCCTGTAACCGTAAGGTTTTTACCATCATTATTAATCGTCAGTCTGTATGAACGACCTGTTGAAGGATTGGTCTTTGCTGTTTCGTATCTACCACTGGCAAAATCAGGCGTCACCTTGAGATTGCCTTGCTCATCCTTCTCAAAGAGTTCGCCTACTTCGTCGATAAAGATTGAATTATCCTGGATGTGGTATTTAACGAAGTCGAGCATCACCTTGCGGATACGAGAAGCAGTAAGGCTGACAGTATCAAAGGCAATTGAATCGCCCAACGTGTCAATGAAATGATACTGAATCATCTTATACAGCATAGGATTCTCGCTTGGATCAGTTGGAATCTTGATCTTTGTTGAATCATCTTCATCAATAGCAAGCGCCTCATCAAGCATTTCCATTGTTGGAAGACCCATTGCACGAGCTTCATCCATAGCAGCATTAGTAGGAGCGTAAATGGTATAATGATAGGTGTTCAACAGATAGTTGACACTCTCCTTGGAATCATTCTCTGGAATGTAAATCAGGTTACCATTTCTTGAGGTAGCCGACCAGTTCACCTTAGAACCAGTACTTACAGCCAAAGCACCGCACTCACGAAGCAACTCATAGAATTCTGAGAACTCACCGTCCTTTGCTTCATGATCAGCAAGCACATCGCTGACAGCTCTGTGTGCTGTATAAACTGGAGTATCAACGATATAAGACTTACCGTTCTCCATATTATAGACATTCGACACGGTCAGAGGTGCATTATTCTCAATCTGGAAACCACCAGAAACTGTCATCTGGCCTGGTACATTAATTGTACCACCAACCCTTACGAAGTTTCTTCCCTTAGTCTGATAATACTCCTTACCTTCAACAACATCACCTATCACGATAATGTTATCAAGGAGGTCCTCAAGACGGTCGAACAGCTGGTCGGTAGAAGAACTACCAACGATTGTTCTCAAAGAGTCGGTCTGAAGCCATGATCCGTCTTCCTGTTTCTCTGCCTTGTAAACAACTGCCTGAATATGTGAGAACATGTTGCTACCTGGATTAGGATTCATCATGAACTTCCAAATATGGGTTTCTGCCTGACCGAGGGAAACTGGGTCGATATAAGTCAGCAAGCCTTCATTAACTGGGATGAAGAAACTATAGCGAGAAACCATTGAGTTCAAATATGCCTGATACTCCAACAATGAGATTGCATTATAAATAACGCTGAGGTTATCTGTAACCACTGCTGGGAAGAGCACTGATGAATAAGACATTGGCGAGAACACCTTATTAGTCTGATAAACTGCACCGTTACATGCAAGGAATACGCTGTCAACATCAGATGTGGTGATGCCCATTTCCATCGCAGCGTCATTCAATACTGACTTGAACTTTGAAGGAACGGAACCAACCAATGAGTAAAGCTGATTATTTTTGATAAGTTCTACGATAACGCGGTCAGGAATATTGTCCCATGTACCAAAGTTGTCCTTGAGAACTTTACCGCCACCGTTATTCCACCACTCAGTGAGGGCAGCATCAGTAGGAACCAACATACAACCCATGTCTTCCATCACCTCATCGCGGTCACGGTCGTTCAGGGTACCTGGACTATAACGGTTCCATCCTGGGTCGAATTTCAGCAACTCAGTCAACTGGAGTGAATACAACCTGTCCTTATCTTGGTTACGCGCTGTAGAAGTGATACCTTGGCTTTCGCTTCCTCGCGTAGCAAAATAAGCTTTCTGGTAAACAGAATCGACATCTGTCTTGTAAATACGATTATATTCGCGAGTGATGTCATAGTTGTAATAAGGTGCTGCGAAACGCTCCAACAAAGATGAGTAGATGCTAAACTGTGGTCTGACACGGATCAGCTCTGCCATGTTGTCGAGTGGCAACATCACCTTATTTACCTTATGCAAGAAACCATTCTTACAGAAGATGTTAGGTTCGATGACCTTACAGTCGTTTACATAAGCATCATCAGAAACATGAGTTCCAATTGGGTCGTTGTAGAGGAAGTCTACGTCATGACCTGTAATCATGTTCTGCTCCAAGAAACGTGGCAAGAAGTGAATCATAGGAGCTGCACCCGAGAAGTCTTTGAAGAGCACAATCGTATCATGTGTCTGTGCCAAATTCTTCCAGTACTTTGTCAGTTCGCCTGCCAATCTTGGAATCTGAGGGTCTGTAGCACTTACAACCAAAACGGAGTCATAAGTCTGCAAAGAAGCGGTACGACGCATACATTCGCCTTCAATTGGTCCTTGAACGCTTGAAAGCAAACTGATTGTCGCTGGATTATCAATCATCGAAGAACGAAGAATCAGTTTCTTCTGTGCTTCTGACAATTGATCATAACTTTTCACACCCCATTTATTGTTTGCATAGAATTTCGCAAAAGCGTCATCGTCTGCAATAAACAGGGTTTTACTACCTGTCTTTGAGAGAGTTGCCTTCTCACCCAGGTCATCAATAAGCCGCAAGAAATTCTTGTAGTTTCCCTGGTCTTCCATATAACCATAGATGGTGTTCAGTCCTGAAGGCTGATCTTCATCAAGGTTATAATCTGGCGTACAGCCAAAGAAACCAAGAGTTGCAGCACACACAGCACTTCCTATTAGAAGATGCTTGCGTAGTTTGTTACTCTGAAAGTTAAACAACATAATTTTTAGAATTATTAATTATTGATTTTGATATATAATTTTTTGATTATTCAACATCATTTTTATCACTCTTCGATAACTTACTGAACTTCAGCTATCGTCTATGGGTATGTAAAACCATCTTGTTTTTGTTTCTTTGTTCATTTTTTGAATTGTTTAATTGGTTATTAATGTTAATATTTATATTAATTCAATGTGATATCCATTTTGAACTTATAATAGTATCGATCATCGTATACGAGAAAGACACTCGCAGTGCATTTACTGCCGCTGGCTGGTGCTTCAAGATCTGAAGTATAGGCAAAATCCAAAGTACTTGTACTTGGATTGTATCCCACTTTACACTCACTTTTGCCCCAGGAAGTGGCGGTTCCGTCAAACATCAAGTAAAAACCGTTAGAAGAAGTTAAGCTTGAGGTCAGCTCACCCGTCTTGATATCTGTGCATGCCATGTATTTAAGGTCATCAACCGTTGCTCCTTCGGGGAACTTTGCCTGTATGGCATTCAGGTTGATAGAAATCGGCTGTTTGCTGTAGGCGTCCACAGAACCCATGTCAAATGACTTAGTAATAGTTTCTTCACCAACTTTCTGCATATTACGCCATGAATAAAGCGATGGGTCTACGTTGACATCATCATAAGTGCCTGTAGGTATGCAGTCAATACCGAAATGAACAGATACTGTCACGTATGCTGTCTGTCTGTTTCGTGTTATAGCATAACGCATGGTAGCAACATATTGGTCTCCTTTTTGGCAATTATTCGGATGACAACCATAGTTCCAGCTATACACATCGCTGGTACTGAGATTCTTCGGTTCTATAAACACGCGAGAATTGCCACCATAATTTTCCACATTGCCTTTATCATCAAACCAAGCACCCCACGCGCCCTGTGCAGTATGGCCGCCTGTTGAACCGTTGGCATTGAGTGCGCTCAACCTAACCTGTGCGTTGTTAAAATCATTTATTGACAGACCTAACATTTCTGCCAACGTATTTGGACTGATCTCGATATACGCCGCCTGAGAATAACCATCGGCAAGACTCAACATTGCATAAATGTCAATATTGTTACCAGAAATGAACGTATTCAAGATGCCATACTCTGGTTGCTCCTCAATTTCTTCAGACCCCGTCTGAGGGTAAGCATTGATAACCTGATCGAGATACGCAACACGATTATCGAGCCATGTCTTCATCTTCGACAGCTCTTGGTTCACATCATAGGTCGCTGGTTGCCACCAAGAAGAGTTTTCCACAATTGGCCAACGCATTTTATTGCGATTGTATGCACCCTTGTTGAGTTCTACCACATATTGTTCCACTATAGCCCAACTGTGATCAACAATCGAATCTTTCACAGAATTCCACAGCTCTTTATACTCTTTGGTATAACGATCTGATTTAAACATATCAGTGAAGAATCGTGGAGTAGCACCATATTGTCCTTTACGGTTTGCAGGATCTGTGCCCAAAACCAATTCGCGATAATCGTTGAAATAACGGAAGATGTTGCCATCATAGAATGTCCCCCAGTCAAAGTCGAAGCCTGCATCCCAATCCCAGAACGGGCCCATAGCCCACTTGCCTGTGCCGTCTTTGTACATAAAAATGCTACGTGGTGCACAAATCTCGACATTCTCAACAAGTTCCTGAATCATTGCCATTGTCATGAACGAACGCATATCCATCAGTGAATCAAGTGCTTGATAATCAACTGCCTTAATAACACTCTCCAACTCTGCAAACACAGCCTTGATGGAATCAAGCTGAACTGCGGTCACTTCATCTGGGTGCTTCACACACATAGGCAAATTATAAACTGTTGACCAGAAGTTGTCGGTCGACTCCGGACTAAGCTCTGGACCGTCGTCCTTATCCATAGACAGCAAAATACCTTTCGTATCTGACACATCTACACGATTAGCGCCTTGCTGTACTTGTTCTGTCAGTTGATACAAGCCCTCATATTTACCATCAATAAACAACTCCACAAAACGAGTATGATTCACATAAGGCATACCCATCCAACGTGCAACCTCAAATACATATGTATTCATCATACTTGTAAGGTCGCGATAGTTAGCCAACAGCACCCAACTCTTTGCCTTTGCCAATCCCAAAACCTTATGCTTTTCATTCAACTTAATACGATAAGGCTTTTTGGGGTAAATACTCCAAGTTGAATTTCCTCGTCCACGAATGCTACCAGTGCCAGAATACCAATTATAGCCATCTTTACCATCCAAAGAAACGACGCAATCTACGTACTGTTCCCTTGAATGAACTCCCACTTGACCCTTAGTCGTAACACTTAATGTATAAACCTGATACTTGTTATGCGACTGAAGCTCTTCAGGCATTTCATCAACGAATGTTACACTATCAATCATTGAAATAGCATAGGGGACATAGTTTGCTGCATCTTCATCAGACTCTCCTGCAAACATACGGAAAGAGCGGCCGTCAGACGAGAAATCGGAATAAGGGAACTGACTTATTTCATAAGGGAAACTCCAATTATAATTGTACTTAGAGTCGGAATGAGTGTTTATCATATACCAATTTTGAGCAACGGAAGGACAAGCCATCACTATGGCTGTCAAAAAGAATAAAATTTTGCTTGCAAGTCTCATTTTAAATCCGTTGTTAATAAATATTTGGTACCTTTAGCATTTATTGGTGTACAAACTTAGCTATTTTTTTTTGAATAGATAATATATTTTAACAAAAAAATGCTTGTCTGCCTCTATTTTATTCATAAAATAGTTAAAAAGTATCGCTTTAGCATCAAAGACATAGTCTTTAATCATGAAAAGGAGGAATTATTCATTCACAAACAAAAAGCATATAATTGACAGCATTCTGCTTTCTTATAGAAAGCGAAACCTCAAAAAGCACGTTTAGAAAAACAATATAGGCTTTTTTCAAAAAGAGTTGTCACAATCAGCTGGATTCCAAATGCCGAAAGATGTGTAAAATCAATTACAGTTTTTATACAAATTATCAACAGAAAAGAGATTAAACTAATACGCTATTTCGAGAGAACTACTATCCGCAAAATATTAAGCCGGAATAAAGATTTAGGCTGGAATCTATTTGGAGTTTCAGCCCTTTTCGTCAGTATATAAATCAGTGTATAAAATACGTGAGTTAACTCGATTTGTCTTCTGAGTTAACTCGATCGATGATTTGAGTTAACTCACGGTTTTTGAGGGTGCATTTTATCCTGGTTTTCTAGACGTTGTTTCCAGTCACTAACTGAAACACAATTAATACTGTCAGAAATTTGAATCGATTCAATGGATGAGTTGAATCGATTCAATCGATCGAATGAATCGATTCAAATTTTGAACACCTATATTTAAACCCAAATTGGTCATTAGGCTGTTACGCGCAAATATGTTTTCTTTTTGTCATCTGTTTCACCGCTTTTCGGTTACAATGGTACCCCATTGCGCCCTCAAATCAGCGAAACATCTATTCAAAAATTAAAAACTATTATCTCATAACGCTAATGACCGATTTGGGTTAAAAGTTTAGAGTTTCGTGTAGAGTTAAGAAAAAGACGTTAGCATATTTCTTGGTTTAAATGGCAGACAAAAAAAAGCTATGCACAAATCATGCATAGCTTTCTATTGAAAAGTTTGTGGCAAAACTTATTCTGCTGCTTTTTCTTCGGCTGGAGCTGCTGCATCTGCTGCAGTTTCTGTAGCTACTGCTTCCGGAGTCTCTGCCTTTGGTGCAGACTTCTTAGAACGGCGTGTACGTGTAGCCTTCTTAGCAGTCTTTGCCATATTCTCATCAAAGTCAACTAACTCGATGAATGCCATATCTGCATCGTCAGAAGCACGTTTGCCGAGCTTAATAATTCGTGTATAGCCACCTGGACGATTTCCAACCTTAGTTGCTACTGGACCAAACAACTCAGTGATAGCATACTTGTTCTGCAAATAGCTAAATACTACTCGACGAGAAGCTGTCGTATCGTCCTTTGCCTTTGTAATCAATGGCTCCACATAAACACGAAGAGCTTTTGCTTTTTGAAGAGTCGTCGTAATTCTCTTGTGAAGAATTAATGAGGTTGCCATATTTGACAACATTGCAGCTCTGTGTGATGCTGTACGACTCAGATGATTGAATTTTTTATTATGTCTCATCTTTGCTTAATCTTTTTCTAATTTATACTTAGAAGTGTCTGTTCCGAATGACAATCCATGATGCTCGAGAAGATCATCTAATTCAGTAAGAGATTTTTTACCAAAATTACGGAATTTGAGCAAATCGCTCTTTTGGAATTTAACCAAATCACCAAGCGTGTCGACTTCCGCTGCCTTCAAGCAATTAAGAGCACGAACAGAAAGGTTCATGTCTGTAAGCTTAGTCTTCAGCAGCTGACGCATTCTCAATATTTCCTCATCAAACTCTTCTGTACCATCCAAATCATTATTATCTAATGTAATCTTCTCATCAGAGAAGAGCATGAAGTGGTAAATCAGAATCTTCGCAGCTTCTTTCAATGCGTCTTTTGGATGAATAGAACCATCAGTTAATATCTCAATCACCAATTTGTCATAGTCAGTCTTCTGCTGAACACGATAGGGCTCTACAGAAAACTTGACATTGCGTATTGGAGTATAAGTGGAGTCGATAGCCAGTTCGTTGATTTCCTTACAATACTGCCTGTTCTCCTCTGAAGGAACATATCCTCGACCTTTATTGATGTTAAGTTCAATCTCTAATGTCGCTTTTGGATCTAAATGACAAATGACCAATTCAGGATTTAACACTCCAAATCCTGTAAGATATTTGTTAATATCCCCAGCTTTAAACTCTGTTTCTTTCTCGATTACAATAGAGACTCTTTCGGACTCTATTCCATCGGCATTTTGTTTGAATCTTACTTTTTTAAGATTCAAAATAATGTTGGTTACATCTTCTTTGACTCCTGGGACTGTAGAAAACTCGTGTTCTACCCCGGCAATACGAATTGTATTGATGGCGAAGCCCTCTAATGAAGACAATAAGATGCGGCGCAGCGAATTACCTATAGTAATACCAAAACCTGGCTCCAAAGGGCGAAATTCGAATTTTCCGCACTTGTCGTCGGCTTCCAACATTATTACTTTCTCGGGTTTTTGAAATGCTAATACCGCCATTGTTAATTATTATTTAGAGTACAACTCGACTATCATCTGTTCTTTAATATTCTCTGGAATGTCTGCGCGCTCTGGCATATGCAGAAGCTTGCCACCTTTGGCATTTTCGTCCCACTCAATCCATGGGTACTTGCTGTGGTTAAAGCCTGCTAATGATGCGGCAATCACTTCAAGAGACTTAGACTTTTCGCGAACAGCAACCAGTTGACCTGGTTTTACAGAATATGAAGGAATATTCACAACCTGTCCATCAACTGTAATGTGCTTATGGCTTACCAACTGGCGAGCAGCAGCTCTTGTTGGAGCTATTCCAAGACGATATACAACGTTATCAAGTCGTGCCTCAAGGCTCTGGAGCAGGACTTCACCTGTTACTCCATCGGTTGATGCAGCCTTTTCAAACAGATTACGGAACTGACGCTCAAGGACTCCATAAGTGTACTTTGCTTTCTGCTTCTCAGCAAGCATAAGTCCATATTCTGAAGACTTCTTGCGGCGATTGTTGCCATGTTGACCTGCAGGATAGTTTCTCTTTGATAACACCTTATCAGGTCCAAATATTGCCTCTCCGAAACGACGAGAGATTCTTGATTTAGGGCCAATATATCTTGCCATATTAAATCTTTATTTTTGGCATTTACTTCGTGTGCAGCCGCAACGGCAGAAAGGAATGATGCCGTCTTACAAATACACTCCGTAATGCAATTTACTTAATGTTTATACTCTTCTTCTCTTAGGAGGACGACAACCATTGTGTGGCAGTGGAGTAACGTCAACAATTTCTGTCACTTCAATTCCAACACCACAACAGCCACGAATAGCAGACTCTCGTCCATTGCCTGGACCTTTAACATAAGCGGTGACTTTTCTCAAGCCCAAGTCGTATGCAACCTTGGCACAATCTTGAGCGGCCATCTGTGCTGCATAAGGAGTATTCTTCTTGGAACCTCTAAAGCCCATTTTACCTGCAGAAGACCATGAAATAACCTGGCCCTCACTGTTTGCCAAAGTAACAATAATGTTGTTGAATGATGAGTGAACATGAAGCTGTCCCTGAGCACCAACTTTGACATTTCTCTTCTTAGCAGAAGTTGTTTTCTTTGCCATAATTATTTATTATTTAGTAGCCTTTTTCTTGTTTGCAACAGTCTTTTTCTTTCCTTTACGGGTACGAGCATTATTCTTTGTGCTCTGACCACGAACAGGAAGTCCGATACGGTGACGGATTCCACGATAACAGCCGATATCCATCAAACGCTTGATGTTTAGCTGAATCTCTGAACGAAGGTCACCTTCTACCTTATAATCAGCACCAATGATTTCACGAATCTTTGCTGCCTGATCGTCTGACCAGTCTTTTACTTTCAAATCTTTATCAACTCCTGCCTTTTCCAATATTTTTGCGGAGCTACTGCGTCCGATACCAAAGATGTATGTTAACGCAATTTCGCCTCTCTTGTTTTGTGGGAGGTCTACACCTACAATTCTTATTGCCATATCTTAAATTGTTTTACTTATCTACTTGGCTTGAATTTTATCCCTGACGCATCTTATACTTAGGGTTCTTCTTATTAATTACAAACAGACGACCCTTACGTCTTACTATAACGCAATCAGGAGTACGTTTCTTTAAAGATGCTTTTGTTTTCATATGCAGTTGATTATTTATATCTAAAAACGATTCTTCCTTTTGAAAGGTCATAAGGAGACATCTCAACCCTGATTTTATCGCCTGGCAAGATTTTGATGTAGTGCATTCTCATTTTTCCAGAGATATGCGCTATAATCTCATGACCATTTTCTAATTCAACCCGGAACATTGCATTAGACAATGCTTCTACAATTGTTCCATCTTGCTCTATTGCTGACTGCTTAGCCATATTAAAATGATTATTCTTGAATAATTTCTTCTATTTCTTTAAACGATGACAAAATATCTGCCTTACCCTTTCGCACACAAATTGTATGCTCATAATGTGCGGCAACTTTCGAATCACGCGTCACTATACCCCATTTATCCTGTTGCATATAGATTTCTTTCTGACCGAGCGTAATCATCGGCTCGATTGCAATGCACAATCCATTCTTGAGCATAATGCCATTACCGCGTTTCCCATAATTGGGCACTTGAGGATCTTCGTGCATTTCTTTTCCAATGCCATGCCCCACAAATTCTCTTACAACACCATATCCGTGACTCTCGCAATGATTCTGGACAGCATAGGAAATATCTCCTAATCGGTGTCCTACGACTGCCTGCTCTATACCTTTATATAATGCTTCTTTCGTCGTTTTCAACAAAGCCTTGACCTCGTCAGAAACTTCACCTACAGCAAAGGTATAACAAGAATCACCACAAAAGCCATTCAACTTCGTTCCACAATCCACAGACACGATATCTCCGTCTTTAAGTGGAACATCATTAGGAATGCCATGTACGACCTGTTCATTCACAGAAGTACAAATGCTGGCAGGAAAAGGGTCGCCATAGGGATTTGGGAAGTGCTTGAATGTTGGAACTGCACCGTGATCCCTTATAAATGTTTCCGCTAAAACATCCAACTGGCGGGTGGTAACACCTGGCTTTATTATTTTGGCTAATTCTGCGAGGGTCTTTCCCACTAAGAGATTGGCCTCTCGCAGAAGTTCTACTTCATCATCTGTTTTAAGATAAATCATCCTAAAAATGCTTTACAAATCAATGTGCGCCACGGATACGACCAGAATCCAAAAGACCGTCGTAATGCCTCATCAACAGATGACTCTCAATATGCTGAAGCGTATCTAATACAACACCAACAAGAATCAGCAATGACGTGCCTCCAAAGAACTGAGCGAATTCACGCTGCACATTAAACAAGCTTGCAAATGCAGGCAAGACAGCAATTAAGGCCAAGAACAATGAACCTGGGAATGTAATACGAGACATGATACCATCAAGATAATCAGCCGTACTCTTTCCTGGTTTCACACCTGGAATAAATCCATTATTGCGCTTCATGTCCTCTGCCATTTGAGTAGGATTGATAGTAATAGCCGTATACAGATATGTAAATATGATGATTAATGCTGCGAAGATCACATTGTAAACTACACTTGTGTTGTCGAGCAGCTGCATCATAAATGCATTCTGATTAGCTCCCATGAACTGTGCAACCGTAATAGGGATAAACATGATTGCCTGTGCAAAGATGATAGGCATCACATTCGCAGCATATGGTTTAAGCGGAATGTACTGACGTGCACCTCCATACTGACGGTTACCTACAACGCGTTTAGCATATTGAACTGGCACTCGGCGAACACCTTGAACCAACAAGATTGCGGCAGCTATCACTGCAAGCCATACTACGAACTCAACCAAGAAGCCGATCAAACCTCCTTGACCAATAGATTCGAAACGTGTCAGGAATTCCTGAGTAATTGCTTGCGGGAATCGTGCGATAATACCAATCATGATGATGAGTGATACACCTTGACCAATACCTTTGTCTGTAATTCTTTCGCCCAACCACAAGATGAACATACTGCCTGCTGCCAAAATAATGGTTGAAGTGATGTAGAACATCGTCCAATCAATGCTCGAGTAGATAGCAGTTCCATTTGTGGTTTTGTAAAGATTAAACAAATATGTAGGAGCTTGCAGAATAAGGATACCCACAGTAAGATAACGGGTATATTGGTTCATTTTCCTTCTTCCACTTTCTCCTTCACGTTGCATTTTCTGGAAATATGGGACAGCAATACCTAACAACTGCATAACGATAGATGCAGAGATGTATGGCATGATACCAAGTGCAAAAATGGATGCCTTGGAGAATGCGCCACCTGAAAACATATCAAGCAAAGACATCAATCCACCTTCTGTCTGCTTAGACAAACTTTCCAAAGCAGCAGTATCCACACCAGGAAGTACGATATACGACCCAAACCTGTATACTGCGACAAAAGCGATTGTGATCAAGATACGCGTACGCAAATCTTCAATCTTACAAATATTAGATATCGTCTTTACTAACTTAATGTTCTTAAGTTTATCTATTGCTTTTCCCATTTGCTTAGAGTTTTACAACATTACCACCTTTTTCAGTTATGATAGCTTCTGCTTTCTGAGAGAAGGCATGAGCCTCAACTTCTAACTTTGAAGTCAACTCTCCATTAGCAAGAATCTTAACCAACTGTTTTGAATTCACAAAACCAGCTTCTATCAGTTCAGCGATACCAATCTTTGAGAGGTTCTTATCATCTGCCAATTTCTGGAGTGTTGACAGGTTGATTGCCTTGTACTCTACACGGTTGATATTCTTAAAGCCGAACTTAGGTACACGACGCTGCAAAGGCATCTGACCTCCTTCGAAACCAATTTTCTTCTTGTAACCAGAGCGTGCTTTAGCTCCTTTATGACCACGGGTTGCTGTACGTCCCTTTCCAGAGCCGTAACCACGTCCGACACGTTTACCTGTATGAGTAGAGCCTTCAGCTGGTTTTAAATTATGTAATTCCATTGTTTCAATTTTTTGAAATAAATAACTTTAATCTACAACCTTAACAAGGTGATTCACCTTTTTAATCATTCCTCTCACTGAAGGAGTGTCTTCATGCTCAACTACTTGATTCAACTTAGTCAAACCAAGAGAGTTCAAAGTACGCTTTTGATCGATTGGTCGATTTGCACGACTCTTAACTTGCTTTATTTTAATTGTAGCCATGATAATCCTCCTTATCCTCTAAACACCTTTGTTAAACTTACACCACGGTTCTGTGCAACAGTCTTTGGGTCACGAATACTTGTCAATGCAGCGATTGTAGCCTTAACAAGATTGTGTGGGTTAGAAGAACCCTTAGACTTTGCAAGAACGTCAGTAATACCAACGCTTTCAAGAACGGCACGCATAGCGCCGCCTGCTACTACTCCTGTACCTTCAGAAGCCGGCATAATCAAAACACGAGCACCGCCAAACTTTGCATAGGTCTCATGAGGTAATGTACCATTGAGGACAGGAACTTTTACTAAGTTCTTTTTTGCTGCCTCTACACCTTTAGCGATTGCAGCGGTAACTTCACCTGCCTTACCAAGACCGCATCCAATTACACCGTTTTCATTACCAACAACAACGATAGCAGCAAACGTAAATGTTCTACCACCCTTTGTCACCTTGGTAACACGATTAATAGCAACCAATCGATCTTTAAGCTCGACGTCGTTTCCTATTTTAACTCTATTAACCATAATCCTAATTAAAATTTAAGTCCTGCTTTACGGGCAGCTTCTGCTACCTCTTTAACTCTACCATGATACAAGTAGCCGTTGCGGTCGAACACTACTGTTGAAATACCAGCCTCAAGAGCCTTCTTTGCAATAAGTTCGCCTACTTTTGCTGCTTGTTCGCATTTATTACATTTCTCTAATCCAAGTGAAGATGCTGCAACGAGTGTCTTAGCTTCGTCATCATTAATTACTTGAACGTAAATCTGCTTATTACTTCTGAATACAGACATACGTGGACGTGCAGCAGTACCGGAAACTTTATTACGTACTCTATATTTGATTTTGATACGTCTTTCTATCTTAGTTATCATAATTCGTACAATTTAAAATTATTTAGCACTAGCTGACTTACCAGACTTTCTACGAACAACTTCGCCCTGGAAGCGAATACCCTTACCTTTATATGGCTCAGGCTTGCGCAATGAACGAATCTTAGCACATACTTGACCCAACAACTGTTTGTCGCATGACTCAAGCATAATAAGAGGATCTTGGTTACGTTCAGATTTTGTCTCAACCTTAACTTCTTTAGGAAGGACAAACAGGATTGCGTGTGAATAACCAATGGCAAACTCAAGTACATTACCAGTATTTGACACACGATATCCAACACCCACCAACTGAAGCGTTTTCTTGTAACCTTCTGAAACACCAACAACCATGTTGTTCAAGAGCGCACGATAGAGACCATGAAATGCATGGCGCTGCTTCGTGTTGTCTGTCATCAATTCAGTGTTCTCTTCCAAAGTCATTTGACCTTCTTCAACCGTAACCTTGATTGCGGGGTTTACATACTGTGAAAGTTCACCTTTTGGACCTTTTACCGTTACAATGTCATCCTTATGAGTAATTGTTACTCCTGCAGGAATACTAATAGGCAACTTACCAATTCTAGACATTATATATCCTCCTATTAATATACATAACAAAGCACTTCTCCACCTATCTTAAGGTCAGAAGCCTCCTTGTCTGTCATTACACCTTTAGATGTAGATATAATTGCTATACCTAATCCGTTAATAACACTTGGCATGTCCTTGTAACCAGTGTACTTACGAAGACCTGGTCTTGACACGCGCTTCAAGCACTGAATAGCGCTTGTCTTTGTTGCGGCATCGTACTTAAGTGCGATTTTGATGGTTCCCTGAGGACCGTCTTCTACGAACTTGTAATTCAGTACATAGCCTTTGTCGAAAAGGATCTTTGTGATCTCTTTCTTCAAATTTGAGGCTGGAATTTCCACGACTTTGTGTTTAGCCTGGATAGCATTCCTAAGTCTCGTCAGATAATCTGCTATTGGATCTGTCATACTACTTAAATTAATCGGGACTCCCCGACAATATTTAACAATGAAAAATAACTCTATTTTACCAGCTGGCCTTCTTTACCCCAGGAATCAATCCTGCAGAAGCCATCTCACGGAATTGAATACGAGAGATACCGAACTGGCGGATATAACCTCTTGGACGACCTGTAAGCTTACAACGGTTGTGAAGACGGATAGGATTTGCATTTGCAGGGATGGACTGAAGCTTTCGAGCTGCCTCATAAGCTTCCATAGGATCACCTGTTGCAACAATCTTCTTCAACGCTGCACGCTTTGCAGCATATTTTGCTACCAGCTTCGCACGTTTAACTTCACGTGCTTTCATTGACTCTTTTGCCATATCAATTATTTATTAGCGTCTTTAAATGGTAATCCAAATGCCTTGAGAAGTGCGTAGCCTTCTTCATCTGTCTGTGCAGATGTAACAAATGTTATATTCATACCCATAATCTTATCAACTTGGTCGATATTGATTTCTGGGAAGATAATCTGCTCTTGAATACCAAGAGTATAGTTACCACGACCATCGAATTTGCTTTCGATTCCCTTGAAGTCACGGATACGTGGTAATGACACACGAATCAACTTCTCAAGGAACTCATACATTCTCTGACGACGTAGAGTGACCATAACACCGATAGGCATTTTCTTACGAAGATGGAAGTTTGACACGTCTTTCTTTGACAATGTAGCAACTGGCTTCTGACCTGTAATCTGTGCGATTTCGGTCATTGCAACTTCAATTACCTTCTTATCGGCAGTCGCCATACCAAGACCTTGGTTGACTACTATCTTCTTCAACACAGGAATCTGCATAGGAGAAGAATAGTTGAACTGTTTCATCAATGCAGGAGCAATCTGCTCTGCATATACATTTTTAAGATTTGCAGTAGTACTCATTAAATCTCCTCCCCTGATTTTTTAGCATAACGAACTAATTTGCCGTTAGCTCCTTCTCTTCTACCAATTCGAGTTGCTTTACCTGTCTTAGGATCAACTACATTGAGGTTAGATATGTGGATAGGAGCCTCTTGCTTAATAATACCTCCTTGTGGGTGCTGTGCTGTTGGCTTTGTGCTCTTTGAAACAATGTTCACACCCTCGACAACGGCACGCTGCTTATCAACAAGTACCGACAGGACCTTACCCGTCTTACCTTTTGAGTTACCAGCATTTACGATAACCGTGTCACCTTTCTTAATATGTAATTTGCTCATTACTTTATTAATCTAAAATTAAAGAACTTCAGTAGCCAAAGAAACTACCTTCATATTAGCAGCACGGAGTTCGCGAGCCACAGGGCCGAAAATACGACTACCTCTCATTTCACCTGTATTGCTCAGAAGAACGCATGCATTATCATCAAAACGGATATAAGATCCGTCAGCACGACGAATTTCCTTCTTTGTGCGAACAATCAACGCCTTAGAGACTGTGCCCTTCTTAATTTCGCTTGAAGGAATTACGTTTTTAACCGTGACAACAATCACGTCGCCTACAGTAGCATAGCGACGGCGAGTACCGCCAAGTACACGGATACAGAGTACTTCACGTGCACCACTATTATCTGCAACTGTCAATCTTGATTCTACCTGTATCATAATTACTTAGCTCTTTCTACGATGTTAACTAATCTCCATCTTTTTGTTTTGCTCAACGGACGAGTTTCCATAATCAATACAGTATCACCGATATTGCATTCATTATTCTCGTCATGAGCATGGTACTTCTTCGTTTTAGTGACGAACTTACCATAAATCGGGTGCTTTTCTTTGAACTTGGCAAGAACAACGATAGTCTTGTCCATTTTATTGCTTACTACAACACCCTGTCTTTGCTTTCTTAAATTTCTATCTTCCATGTAGACTCAATTTTATTTGTTAAGTTCTCTCTGACGCAATTCGCCTTTCATGCGAGCGATATCACGACGAAGCTTCTTAATTTGTGAATGATTCTCTACAGGAGAAATATGGTGGTTGAACTTCAAGTCTGTATAGTTCACTACCTCAGCCTCTACACGTTCTGTGAGTTCAGCTGTTGTCAATTCTCTTATTTCTGAAATTTTCATGACTCTTAAGCGTTTTTGTCGTAATCACGTCTTACAATAAACTTAGTTGTTGTAGGAAGCTTTTGTGCACCAAGACGGAGCGCTTCCTTGGCAATTTCATATGAAACACCTTCGATTTCGAAAAGGATACGACCTGGCTTTGCAGGGAACACATACTTGTATGGGTCTCCCTTACCTTTACCCATTCGTACATCGGCAGGTTTCTTTGTGATTGGCTTATCAGGGAAGATACGAATCCATACCTGACCCTGACGCTGCATATAACGTGTGATGGCCACACGGGCAGCCTCAATCTGCTGTGCAGAAATCCAACGAGTCTGCAATGCCTTGATACCAAAGCTGCCAAATGCCAATTCTGTTCCTCTGTGAGAAACACCTTTCAAACGACCGCGTCCTTTTTGCGGTCTTCTGTATTTTTGTCTTTTAGGCTGTAACATGTTCCTAGAATTTAACGGTTAGACTTTCTGTTTCTGAATCTTCTACCGCCGCCGTTATTACCACGACCAGTCTCTTTTGACTGAGAGAAGTTAGGAGCCAAATCCTTCTTTCCAAACACTTCACCACGACAAATCCATACCTTGATACCAAGCAAGCCTACCTTAGTAAGTGCTTCTGCAAGGCAATAGTCTATGTCCGCACGCAAAGTGTGGAGTGGAGTTCTTCCTTCCTTATACATCTCAGAACGAGACATTTCAGCTCCATTGAGACGACCAGAAATCTGTACTTTAATACCTTCGGCACCCGAACGCATTGTATTAGCGATAGCTGTCTTAATTGCACGGCGATAAGCAATCTTACCTTCAATCTGACGTGCAATGTTATTGGCAACAATCACAGAATCTAATTCAGGACGTTTAACCTCATAGATATTGATCTGAACATCCTTGTCCGTCAACTTCTTGAGTTCTTCTTTCAGTTTGTCTACTTCCTGACCACCCTTACCGATGATGATACCCGGACGGGCAGTACAAACAGTGATAGTGACAAGTTTGAGTGTACGTTCAATGACAATTTTTGAAACGCTAGCTTTTGAAAGACGAGCGTTCAAATATTTGCGGATTTTGCTATCTTCGAGGATGTTATCACCGAAATCTTTGCCACCAAACCAATTTGAATCCCAGCCTCTTACGATACCGAGACGGTTGCTTATTGGATTACATTTCTGTCCCATAGTTATTTCTCCTCTTTAATTAAAGCGTCCACAAATACTGTTACATGATTAGAACGCTTACGAATTCTATATCCTCTACCCTGTGGAGCTGGTCTCATGCGTTTGAGAGTTGCACCTTCGTCAACGTAGATTTTAGAGATATACAATTCACCGTTTTCAGCTTTTCTATCATTTTTCTGCTCCCAGTTAGCAATCGCTGAGCGAACTACCTTCTCGAGATCTTTTGAAGCGTCCTTTGAGCAGAACTTAAGCGTTGCCAAAGCCTTGCTTACCTCCATACCTCTTACAAGATCAACTACGTAGCGCATCTTGCGTGGAGATGATGGGACATTGCGAAGACTAGCAAAGTAGGTAGTCTTTTTGGCCTCTTTAATTCTATCGGCCATTATTTTCTTTCTTGATCCCATTATTTAATTTGCTTAATTACGTGAATCTGTTTACTTCTTTCTGTTACCTGCGTGACCACGGAAAGTACGTGTGAGCGCAAACTCACCAAGCTTGTGACCAACCATGTTCTCTGTAACGTAAACAGGGATGAATTTATTACCGTTATGAACTGCAATTGTATGTCCCACAAAGTCTGGGGAGATCATTGAAGCTCTAGCCCATGATTTGATAACGCTCTTCTTACCGCTCTCGTTCATAGCAAGGACTTTCTTTTCGAGCTTTACGTTGATATATGGACCTTTTTTAAGTGATCGACTCATAATTTACTTCGTTAACTAATTACTTTTTACGTCTTTCAATAATGTACTTGCTTGATGCCTTCTTAGGAGCACGAGTCTTAAGACCCTTAGAGTACAAACCATTGCGTGAGCGTGGGTGTCCACCTGATTGACGGCCTTCACCACCACCCATTGGGTGATCGTGTGGGTTCATTACAACACCACGGTTGTGAGGACGACGTCCTAACCAACGTGAACGACCAGCCTTACCTGATGATTCAAGTGCATGGTCAGAATTACTTACGCTTCCAATTGTAGCACGACAAACTGAAAGGATTTTACGTATTTCACCTGAAGGGAGTTTAATTACGCAATAGCGTCCTTCACGTGAAGTCAACTGAGCAAAATTACCGGCAGATCTTACCATCTTGGCACCCTGACCAGGACGCAGTTCGATATTGTGGATGACAGTACCGACTGGGATGTTCTGGAGTGGAAGTGAGTTACCAAGGTCTGGTGTTGCATTTTCACCAGACATAATGGTTGAGCCTACTTGCAATCCGTTTGGAGCAACGATGTAACGTTTTTCACCATCTGCATAGAATAGAAGTGCGATACGAGCTGAACGATTTGGGTCGTACTCGATTGTCTTCACTACAGCTGGGATTCCATCTTTCTCTCTCTTGAAATCGATGATACGCATCAGTTTCTTGTGGCCACCGCCTCTGTAACGTACGGTCATCTTACCATAATTATTGCGACCGCCTGTGCTCTTCTTACCGAAAACAAGAGACTTCTCTGGTACTGATGTAGTAACATCATCGAAAGTACCAATAGCTTTGTGTCTTTGACCTGGTGTAATTGGTCTGAATTTACGAATACCCATGTTTAATTAAATGTTACTAAAGAAATCTATAGTTTCGCCTTCCTTCAGGGTTACGATTGCTTTCTTGAAAGCATTAGTTTGACCCTTGATAACACCAGAGCGTGTGTAACGGCTCTTACGCTTACCAGCGTACTTAATGGTGTTAACTGAAACTACATTTACATTATACTTTGCTTCAACTTCTTTCTGAATCTCGATTTTATTGGCCTTAGGATGCACAATGAAGCCGAACTTATTGTTCTGCTTGTCTGAGATAGCTGTCATCTTTTCAGTAACCAATGGTTTGATAATATATGCCATATTGTACCTCCTTACTTATTAAAAGTTTCATCAACCAATTTGAGCGCGTCTTCAGTTACAACAAGTACATTTGCATTCATTACTTTATAAGTATTGAGTGAGCTTGCTGTTATCACTTCAACACGCTGAATATTACGAGCTGACAAATATATGTTATTATTAATACCTGGCAAAACAAGAAGTAACTTCTTACCTTCAATGTTCAGGTTCTTCTGAATCTCAACAAATGCTTTTGTCTTTGGTGCATCGAGATTGAAATCCTCGACTACAACGATTGCATTCTGTTGTGCCTTGTAAGACAAGGCGCTCTTACGAGCCAGACTCTTTACTTTCTTGTTAAGCTTGAACCAGTAGTCACGTGGACGCGGACCGAATACGCGGCCTCCACCTCTTAACACTGGTGACTTAATATCACCACGACGAGCACCACCACCACCTTTCTGACGAATCAGTTTGCGGGTAGAACCTGCGATTTCGCTTCTTTCTTTTGACTTATGAGTACCCTGACGCTGTGCTGCCAAGTACTGCTTCACTGCAAGATAAATTACGTGGTCGTTAGGTTCAATTCCGAAGATAGCGTCATTCAATTCAACCTTCTTACCAGTCTCTTGACCTTTAATGTTTAAAACTGATACTTCCATTACTTCACGATTGTTACGATTGAACCTTTTGATCCAGGCACTGAACCCTTCAAGAGAAGAAGGTTATGCTCTGGAATCACTTTAATTACCTGAAGGTTGTGTGTAGTTACCTGCACATTACCCATCTGACCACCCATTTTGAGGTTTTTGAATACACGTGATGGAGTGGCACAAGCTCCGATTGAACCTGGCTTACGCAGACGGTCATCCTGACCGTGAGTTGACTGACCAACTCCACCGAATCCATGACGCTTAACTACGCCCTGGAAACCTTTTCCTTTAGATGTTCCGATAACATCTACATAAACAGCATCGTTGAAGAGTTCTACTGTAATAACATCTCCAAGGTTATGCTCCTCATCAAATGCGAACTCGGCCAAGTGTCTCTTTGGTGTTGTACCTGCTTTCTTGAAGTGTCCCATCATTGGCTTGGTAGTGTTCTTCTCCTTGGCTTCTTCGAAACCAACTTGAACAGCTGCGTAGCCATCTTTCTCAACGGTCTTCACCTGGGTTACAACACAAGGACCTACTTCGATAACAGTGCATGGAAGATTCTTTCCCTCGGCACTGAAAACGGATGTCATTCCGATTTTCTTTCCTAATAATCCTGGCATTTCTTAATTTGTTTAATGTTCTCTGAATTCTAAACTTTAATCTCTACTTCTACACCGCTTGGCAATTCAAGCTTCATCAGTGAATCCACTGTCTTTGGAGTTGCATTGTAAATATCAATCAGTCGCTTATAAGTGTTCAGTTCGAACTGCTCGCGTGACTTCTTGTTTACGAATGTACTTCTGTTTACTGTAAAAATACGTTTGTGCGTTGGCAATGGAATTGGACCACTTACAGTAGCATCCGTTGCTTTCACCGTCTTCACGATTTTCTCAGCAGACTTGTCCACTAAGTTGTGATCGTAAGATTTGAGTTTGATTCTAATTTTCTGACTCATGTTTTGTTTTTTTATTAATTATGAATGAATTAGGCGGGTATGCAGATTAAGAGTCGTTTGCTAACCTACACCTTGCCCATGTTTTCTTTACACTAGGTCGGCTCTTCCACCGCACTCCTGCAATACAGCCTTAGCAACTGAACTTGAAACAGGAGCATGATGGTCATACGTCATAGTTGATGTTGCACGACCTGAGGTGATGGTACGAAGGGCTGTTACATATCCGAACATTTCAGAAAGCGGAACCATTGCTTTAACGATTCTTGCTCCTGAACGGCTAGTATCCATTCCTTCCACCTGTCCACGGCGCTTGTTCAAGTCACCGATTACATCACCCATGTTTTCTTCTGGAGTAACGACTTCTAGTTTCATGATTGGCTCCATCAGAACAGGCTTAGCCTGTGTACATGCGTTCTTGTATGCCTGAAGGGCACAAATTTCGAACGACAACTGGTCTGAATCCACTGGGTGGAATGAACCGTCAATCAGTCTCACTTTCATCGAATCCATTGGGAATCCTCCCAAGACTCCATTCGTCATAGCATTGGTGAATCCTTTCTGTACCGCAGGAATAAACTCCTTAGGGATGTTACCACCCTTCACTTCGTCAACAAACTGAAGACCACCTTCTTTGTAATCATCGTCCACTGGACCGACTTCCACAATGATGTCTGCAAACTTACCACGACCACCAGACTGCTTTTTATAAACCTCGCGGAGGTTCACCGCCTTGGTTATAGCCTCCTTGTAGTTTACTTGTGGCTTACCTTGGTTACATTCAACCTTGAACTCACGTTTCAGACGGTCAATGATAATATCCAAGTGCAACTCACCCATACCTGAGATTACAGTCTGACCACTCTGCTCATCCGTACGTACTGTGAACGTTGGGTCTTCTTCTGCCAATTTGGCCAAACCTACAGAAAGCTTATCAAGGTCTTTCTGAGTCTTTGGTTCTACGGCAATACCGATTACTGGCTCTGGGAAGTCCATTGACTCGAGTACGATTGGCGCGCTTTCATCACATAGTGTATCACCGGTATGGATGTCCTTCAAACCTACGACAGCTCCAATATCTCCTGCGCATATTTCTTCAACAGGGTTCTGATGATTAGAATGCATCTGGAAGAGACGTGATACACGCTCTTTCTTTCCCGAACGACTGTTATAAACGTAGGAACCTGCTACAACCTTACCTGAATAAACACGAATGAAGGTAAGACGACCCACGTATGGGTCTGTAGCGATCTTGAATGCTAACGCCGCTGTCTTATCATCCTCATCTGGTCTACGATCCTCTTCCTCCTTAGTAGAAGGATTAGTACCCACTACGTTTGGAGTATCAAGAGGAGATGGCAAGAATGCACAAACATAATCAAGCAGGGTCTGAACACCCTTATTCTTGAATGACGAGCCACACAGCATAGGAGTAAGTTCCATGTTTACTGTAGCTTTGCGAATCGCTGCGATAATTTCATCCTCAGTAATCGTTGAAGGATCATCGAAGTATTTCTCCATGAGAGCTTCATCTGCTTCAGAGGCTTTCTCGAGCAACTTATCTCTCCATTCCTCTGCTTCAGCCTGAAGTGCTGCAGGAATTTCTTCGACCGAGTAGTCTGCACCCATTGTCTCATCATGCCAGTAAATCGCCTTCATCTTAATGAGGTCAACTACACCCTTGAAGTTTTCTTCTGCACCGATTGGGATAACGACTGGACACGGATTAGCGCCAAGCACTTCTTTCATTTGGCGAACCACCTCAAAGAAATCAGCGCCTGAACGGTCCATCTTATTAACATATCCCATACGTGGCACATTATATTTATCTGCCTGACGCCACACTGTCTCCGACTGCGGTTCAACTCCACCTACAGCACAATAAGCAGCCACAGCACCATCGAGCACACGCAACGAACGCTCCACCTCTGCAGTGAAGTCTACGTGTCCTGGAGTATCAATCAAGTTAATCTTGTACTTGTCGTTATTCCAGTTCCAATATGTTGTTGTAGCAGCTGATGTAATAGTGATACCACGCTCCTGCTCCTGCTCCATCCAGTCCATTGTTGCAGCACCATCATGAACCTCACCTATTTTATGAGTCAATCCAGTGTAGAAAAGGATGCGCTCAGAAGTAGTTGTCTTACCCGCATCAATGTGGGCCATGATACCAATATTGCGCGTCAAATGCAAATCACGTTTAGCCATATTCTATATCTTAACTTAACCTAAAACTAACCTTATTACCTTATTAATACTTATATTAGAATCTGAAGTGTGCAAATGCACGGTTTGCTTCAGCCATACGGTGCATATCTTCCTTACGCTTGAATGCACCACCCTGCTCGTTATAAGCATCCATAATCTCTGAAGACAGCTTCTCAGCCATATTTTTACCAGAGCGCTTACGAGCAAACGAAATCATATTCTTCATTGAAATGGCTTCCTTACGATCAGGACGAATCTCGGTTGGCACTTGGAATGTAGCACCACCAATTCGGCGAGACTTTACCTCCACTTGTGGAGTAATGTTATCAAGAGCCTTCTTCCAGATTTCAAGCGAAGGCTTGTCTGCATCTTTCATCTTTTTCTCAACAATTGAAAGTGCGTTGTAGAAGATAGAGTATGCGATACTCTTCTTTCCGTCATACATCAGGTGATTTACGAACTTTGTCACCTTTACATCACCATAAACTGGATCTGGCAAGATCACGCGTTTCTTTGGTTTAGCTTTTCTCATTGTTTTGTTTGTTTGAATTTTAGTCTGAGGTTGCAAATTGTGTTACTTCAATGCTCTCTCTTGAACATTTACTCAACCCTCCTTAGCGTCCATCAAACAGTTAATAACTTTGTTTACTTCTTTGCCTTAGGACGCTTAGCTCCATACTTAGAGCGACGTTGGGTACGGCTTTCGACACCAGCGGTATCAAGTGCACCGCGAATGATGTGGTAACGTACACCTGGGAGGTCCTTCACACGGCCACCACGTACAAGCACAATTGAGTGCTCCTGAAGGTTGTGACCTTCTCCTGGAATGTAGGAGTTAACTTCTTTTTTGTTTGTCAAGCGAACACGTGCTACTTTACGCATCGCTGAGTTAGGTTTCTTAGGTGTAGTTGTGTAAACGCGGACGCAAACGCCACGACGCTGTGGACATGAGTCCAAAGCCGGTGACTTGCTCTTGTCTACCAACACCTTTCTACCTTTTCTTACTAGTTGTTGAATAGTAGGCATTTTGTTTTTGTTTTGATGATTTATATATTATTTTTTAAATATTCGTTTCTACGCATATTCGGACCCTCGCCCTGCGCCCCTAAGGGCGTACCTTTCCACACCCCCAAAAGGGCATAGTTTGGGCATAAAAGTCCAAAAAGCGGTGCAAAGTTAGCAAAAATAAATGAAACAGCGACTTTTGTTTCGATTTTTTTTATCAAAAAGCCGTGTTTTTTGCAAAAAGCAGCAATATTTAAGTTTATTTAACTCAAAATCATGCCTCTCCTGTGCCAAAAGGTGCGATAGTCCGTCCTTTCTGTTCGGGCTGATGAAGGTTGATGGTACCAAACTGATGCTCGTACCCATTGACCCTCTCCTGAAGAGCAAAAAGTAAACGCTTTGCATGCTCGGGTGTCATGATTACTCGGGAACGTACTTCAGCCTTTGGTATGCCTGGTAACATAGCTATAAAATCCATGACAAATTCTGATGGTGTATTCGCTACGACAGCGAGATTTGAATAGACACCTGCAGCGACCTCGGGCTTCAGTTCTATTTGCAGTTGTTTCTGTTTTTCGTTTTCCATTTTATATTGTTTTAATAATTATATTCTAGTTATACTTTATACTCTCGCGCACATAATAATAAATAAGGTGTACGAAAAAACACATCGCATTGTGGCGCATAACGTTAATCCGACTCACCTACTTTCATGTGCAACTCTTTCTTATCTCCGTTCACTTCCACTGAGGCATCTAAGGCCATACCCATTTCTATCAGTGGGGTTGACGTTGCCTTACGATACTGCTCTAATCCATGTTTTAAGAAATGAAGATAGTGATCAACGTCATCGTCAAAAGCATAGCTCTGCGAAAGAGGATTTCCTTGATGGTCAAGCAACACATAGAACGGTTGCGCATTTGCTCCGAACTTGCTGCTTTGCAGATAGCTCCACTTATCTCCTACTGTTCGTAATTTCCGCTCCTGTCCATTAATCTTTACCACAATTGGTGCAGGAAGAGGTGTTTTATCGTCCACAAACAGCTGAATCAGAACGTAATCATTCGTCATGATGCTAGCCACTTGTGGATCTGTCCATACAGCCGCTTCCATCTTACGACAGTTTACACAGCCATAGCCTGTAAAATCAATTAGTACGGGTTTGTTAGCGGCTCGAGCTATCTCCATACCCAGATCATAGTCGTTTGTCTTTGCTTTTACTTCTGTCGACTGCAAATTGAAATCCTGTGTCGACATTGGTGGAGCAAATGCACTTACAGCTTTCAATGGAGCCCCCCATAAACCGGGAATCATGTAAATGGCAAAAGCTAGCGATATGAGCGACAGGAAAAAACGTGTTACTCCTATATTCTTCTCGTCAGGATCGTCATGTGGGAATTTTATCCATCCTAACAAATAGAAGCTCAGGGTCAAAGACAAACCTATCCAAAGAGCCAGAAAAGTCTCCCGATCAAGGATGTGCCAACCATAAGCTAAGTCAGCAACAGAAAGGAACTTCAACGCAAATGCCAACTCGATGAATCCCAAAACCACCTTCACGGTATTCATCCATCCCCCACTCTTTGGCATCGATTTCAACCAACTGGGGAAGATAGCAAATATGGTAAACGGCAGTGCCAAAGCAATAGCAAATCCCAGCATACCGATTGCCGGAGCCAACAAGTCGCCCGATGTAGAAACCTCCACAAGCAGGAATCCTATGATGGGACCCGTGCACGAGAAACTCACTAGCGTCAAGGTAAATGCCATCAAAAAGATACCAAGCAAACCACCTGTTTTCTCTGCTTTGCTGTCAACAGCATTACTCCAAGAAGAAGGGAGTTGCAATTCAAAAGCGCCAAAGAACGATGCAGCAAACACCACCAACATCAGGAAAAAGAAGATGTTAAAGATAGCATTTGTAGATAATGCGTTCAGGGCACTTGCGCCAAAGATGGCAGTCACGATCAGCCCAAGTGCTAAGTAAATCACAACAATCGAAATTCCGTAAATGATAGCGTCACGAATACCTTTCTTTTTGTCACCAGAACGTTTCAAGAAGAAACTGACTGTCATCGGGATAATGGGCCACACACAAGGTGTTACAAGCGCCACCAGTCCGCCCAACAATCCCAACAAAAATATTTGCCACAACGAATTGTTGGTAGTGGTACTCTCTTCAAAGGCTTTCAGCTGATCAATCACTGGAGCCCATAGCTCCGAAGCAGATGGCGTATTGATTATAGCGGCGTTTAGCGTATCAGAAGATGCACTTTTTTGCTCCTCTGTAGGAGTTTCTGGTATTACTTCTTCGACTATACCCTTTACTGACTCCGTCTTTTCCTCCTTCACTTCTGCTTCCACTTTCTTCGCTTCACCATCATAGCTGAAGTCAACCTTCGTCGGAGGAGTGCAGCTCTGATCGTTACATGCACCATACTCCAAAAAACCCTCCACATGGTATTTTCCGCCCTCAAGAATTAGCTTCTGCACAAATGTTGCAGTATGTTCAAAGTAATATACATCGGATCCGAACATCTCTTCATACTTCTTGACAGGCGTATTCTTCGGCTTTAATGTACCCTTTAACGTTGCACCACTGATACTCTCAACATTAAGCGATGTTGGCGTAGGTCCAAATTCCACCACTTCGGTAGAATACATATGCCAACCCGACTCAATCGACGCATTAAATACCAGTTCTGCTTCGGTTGCAGACACTTCCTTTAGTTGACTCTGCACTTTTACAGGGTTGGCCATCTGTGCTGTCATACACAGCGCCATCATGGAGAACAAAGTCATTAAAAATATCTTTTTCAAGGTCTTTCTTGTTTAAAAGCGTAAAACTATTCTTTAATTCATTGTGCAAAGATAGCAACTTTCTCCGAATCCACCAAACAAATTAATGAAAAAGACAATAAAACGACAGCTTTATCGTTTGTAAGAGTATGGATAAAAGAAGAATCTACTATCTTGTTGCGCTGTCAATAACCATCGCCATAGGATTGCTATCACGCAAACTGCCATTCGTTCCCGCAGAAACAGGAGACGCTCTATGGGCAGTCATGGTGTTTTGCATGTGCCGCGCCATCATGGTCAGAAAACGCTTGGCCATTATCGCTCTTCTCAGTCTTCTAATATCGTATTGTGTAGAAGCCTCTCAGCTGATTCAGTGGAACTGGCTAACACAGCTGCGCTCCACCACCCTCGGTCACCTGATACTTGGGCAAGGGTTCTTGTGGAAAGACATTGCAGCCTACTCCATTGGCATAGCAACCATCTACACCTGCGCCTTATGGTTCGAAAAAAACAGATATAACTAAACATCACATGAACTTCACAGGAATTACCATCGCCATGATGACCTTTCTTACCATCGGCATCTGGCATCCCATCGTCATCAAAACAGAATACCACTGGGGCACCCGTCCTTGGATTATCTATCTGTTTATTGGAATCGGGTGCTGCATAGCTGCCCTGTTCGTAAGCAACATCTACCTTTCGTCATTCCTTGGCGTATTTGGGGCATCTGCACTTTGGGGCATCGGGGAGCTTTTCGCACAGAAGAAACGCGTAGAGAAAGGATGGTTCCCCAAGAATCCTAAAAGGAAGTACGAATAAAGATAGAAAGCTGCTTCATCTGGGACGCTGCTGCGTCCTCGGTGTATTAGGCGGGTATTTTTCTTCGAAATCTGCCAGTTTTTTCTCGTAATACTGCTTGAAGTCAGTCCAACGATAGTAAGGATGTTTGTCCGATGGAAGCGGCAAGGTAGTTTCCTTTTCGTTCAGCAACGCCTTGACAAGGATATCACCATTGCCTCTCTTCGGCCGATAGAAGACAAGCTGTATATTGCACGCCATAGGGAAGATGCGGTAGTTAACCCACTGCTCATCAAGTTTGCTGAGGTCCGATACCACGCGCCCGCAGCTATCAAGTTCAAGCAGACAGGCTAATGGGAGCACACACACCTCGTGTCCGAAGCGCAAAGTGGCACCATTCCATCGTTTCTTATCCACGATGGTATCGGCAGTTGACAGAATGTTCTTTAGAAGGTTTGCCTGACTGAATGGCATAACGCCTCCGGTCTGCGGTGCTGCTCCATGGCCCAGATACCAACCAATGTTGGTAATGCGCCACAGATCGTATACTTCTTCTTTGGTGAAGAGGTCGAGCAAGTCAATGTCAGTATCGTGACTCTGCATATTAATGGCTACTTCAAACAGATGGCGCATGAATCCGCCTGCATCAATACTATCAGTCACATATTGGGAATCATTGAACAAGAGCGCACAGAACCGCTCAGGGTGGGTGTACTCATTTCTCGCCCATGCCTCTGCATCACGACGCTCACGGCTTCCACTCTGACGACGTACTTCACCTGTAGTTCCTGCGTTTAAGTAATACTGGAAACTCTCACTCACATCATTGTGAATCTTCATCTTTGGATTAAATGCCATCAGTTCTTCACACTCGGCCTCCATACTTAGGATGCATCTGATAACAACTGTGCTACGCGCATCAACTTCTGCCTTCCCTTTGAATACCTCGGGGAAATGTTCAGTGAGGCGGCGGCCAATACCATGATGCTGACGCTCACCTACTGTGGTAAGATCTCCAAGTCGCTTAATAGTTGTCGGATAGAAAGCCTCGAGCTTTGCCAACACTTCCTGACCTTTAGCAGTTAGTTTACCATAACCGTTTGCCTTGCGCAAGATATTAATCTGCCCCATGTAGTTGTTGTCGTCCAACAGCCAGCGCGAACCATGACGTCCGTAATGACTGATATAAAAAGGAGTGTATCCTTTCGGCGCCTTGGTCAAAGGCCGCAACGGCAATTCATAATCGTAGTCGTAATAGTTTCCTCCTGCACGATGGATGTTCTCATAGACTTCCTGACGTGCGAGTTGGGCATTTGCCCCTACAGCCATGAAGAGGATTGCTGCAAATGTAAATAGATTTTTCATCATGGTGGGTCGCTTATATTTCCCTGTTCATAAATAGTGTTGCAAAGTTAATGAAAAAAAAGGATACGAAGGCAAAAAAGGAAGGAAAAAAGCCAATAGTTCATAAAAAAGAACCGCATAAGGTCCCTTTAAGCGTATGAATGCATACCTCCTAGGAAGTAGTTGACACCAAAATAGGTCATGAGAATGGCGAGAAACGCCAAGACCATATAAAGATGATAGAAAAAGAAAGCGCGATGTTTATAATGCTGATTGCTAAAAGACTTATGGGCAGGGACAGCATAGATCATAAGAGTAATGAGTGCCCATGTCTCTTTAGGGTCCCATGACCAATAGGTACCCCAAGAGAGGTTTGCCCAAATGGCTCCGATGAATATACCATAGCCAAGGAAAGTCAGCGCAGGATAAAGCATGAATTGGGAAAGCACACGAAGTCCTTGCCTCTTCTTTGTCCAAAAGAGAGCAACAAACGAAGTGACAAAGCACAGTAAAAGCAGGAAATATGCTAGTATAATGACAGAAACATGGATGGGAAGCAAGGATGAATTAAGCACTGGCAATGGGTGATTAGCCTCGGAATACTTCCCTAAGAAATGCCACAGCAATAGGGCGAAACCTGCGGAAAGGGGAATAACAAAAAGCAAGAATGGGAAGCGACGCTTCCTCAGCAGAGCAATCTGCTGGCGAAACTTGCCAAATGGGTCAACGAGCATCCAAAGGAGCGAAACGAAGAGCAACGCATAACCACAATAAGTAGACGGGATGCCCCAAGGATCACTATTCATAGCAAGTATGCTTCCTTGCAAGTCGGCATCGTAATCCATCTGATAGAGGCGGATGCCGCTGTGGCTAGCAATCTGGTTCATACTAATAGTAAAAGACTCACCGTCGATTGTTATTCGCGAAAGATAGTCGGACGGGGCGTCTGAGCCCTCATAATATTTGATTTCAAAATCCTCCAGGCAGAGGGTGAAAGGCAACTGGTGGAGACACATGTCACGAGTGAGATACTGATTAGTGGGTATCCCTTTGCGCAAAGGGATTACTCCACGAATAGCCGTAAGATGAGTGAGCAGGGCGCCAAACAGAATGATGATGAAAGAGAGATGAAGCATCATCACAGAAAGGCGGCGCACTTTCCGCCTGATGAAATACACGATGCCGGCGGTTGCCAGCAAAGCCCATAAAGCAATAAACCACCAGGCACCATAGATATTAACGGCAACAAACTCAGCACCATAACGGTTTTCAACGATAGTGGCGGCTGCCATCACGACAACCACCACAATATAAAAAACTATAACTATACGTTTCATTACAAAATCTCAGTTTTAAATCGCTTCAATAAATCTGACAACTGCCTCACGGTCTGGTTTAGGCAGTCTATAGAATCGCTCTGTAGCCTGGTAGCCATCCGACTCTTTCGAGTAGCCATGCCACATGATTGCCTCCAGAACGTTACGTGCGCGGCAATCATGCAGACGGTCATCAGCCCCTGTAAGAATGCGGCTCAGTCCACGCCCCCAAAGCGGTGTTGTACGACACCAGCCCGTGCGGATATCATTCTTCATCATTAATCGGTGCTGCACCATATCCGTATAGGGCCAAATTGTCTGGTTGGGATATTTAGGCAACATCTTACCGGCATCCTTACCGATGCTCCTCGCATACGCTTTCGTTGAAGCATCTACCCACATATCATCCTCACCTGTTTTCCACGAAGGACGATGACACTGTGCGCAACCCATCTGTGAGAACAATTCCTTGCCACGTTGCACCTGTTTGTCATTCAAATTACGGGCAGCAGGAACAGCCAGTCCGCGATGCCATACCATGAACTGATAGTACTGTTTGTCGCTCATCTCTTCCTTCCCATTGTAGGGAGCCCCACTGAACAAATACTTGTCAAAAGCGTCCTTTTTGGCAATCGACGAACAGCCCAAAATCTCATTCACACGTTCAGCAATCCCCTCGTCTGTCCCATCTGCATAATAGGGATGAAGGATACTCCACTCCGATGCCCCATGCTGCTTGATATATTGGATAACATCGGCATCCTGACTCTGAGCTTTAGCCCAAGCAGGAGTGGTGTAAAGCCAATGACGATCGCTGCGCGTTACATTGGTAATGTTCCAAATAGCATTAGCCCCAGCACCATCTTGCAGCGTTCCTCGTGTCATCGCATAGGTAAAACGCTTCAGTGGTCCATGGCCATCACGATGCGAACCGGTATCATTATAGCCGGCTGAATAGTAGGCTGACGGTTTAAATGTACCGGTCTCCTTGTCCCACATGGCAGGATTCAATTCGACGTAAGCAGCTTCAGCAGCCCATTGCGCCTCTATATCCTCATCGTCAAGAGCATCGAGCAGACCTGTTCCATAAATGCCGATGGTCGACTCCAAACGCACCTCGTAATTCTCTGGTTTGGGATTAGTATTGAAGGCCGACTGAGGAATTGTCACTTCTGGATAGATGAGTTCATACTCCTCACCATCCTCAAACTGCATAGGCAGCCCACTCTCCATGGCGGTCACTTGTTTCCATTCAATCTTGATTTGGCTCTCGTCGATTGGCGCCTTGAAGGGTGACATGGCCTGAGTTTGAGGCATACCCGTCACCTCACTGATATAGGCATTGTTGTCGGGATGATAAATAACCAACAGATAACCGTTTCCAATCTGGTTGGCACGGTACTCCGTCTGACGTTTGCCATGTCCGTAACTTGGATGGCAAGCTATACAC
The DNA here is from genome assembly GCA_902787555.1 of uncultured Bacteroidales bacterium. Taxonomy (GTDB): domain Bacteria; phylum Bacteroidota; class Bacteroidia; order Bacteroidales; family Bacteroidaceae; genus Colivivens. The sequence continues at coordinate 83,753 of CADAGO010000020.1, read as the reverse complement.
GAGTTACGCACCCACGCAGGTCCCAACCCCTTGCGAGGCTCTTGCTCGAAGGTATAAAGTTTCTCAAAAAATCCCTCGCCTGTATTGAAATCATCTTCCATTCCTGCAGCTTGAGCAGCTGGAGTGATAGCAGAATAACTGGCTTTCTCTGTAGTACCTAACTGTCCACCAGGATACCACTCTTCGGCAGTAAAGTTGCCTGTAGCTTTGCCAAAAGACTGCTCATCTGGCACCAACTGACCTAACTCGGTCAGGCTGTCGTCATTATCGGAACATGCTGTCACTATAGTAGCTGACAGCATTCCGAAACATACGATACTTGATAGTTTCGATATATTCAACATAAAAATACAATTAAATGTTCTTTATTATTCTTCCTCTGTTATTGAGTCCCAGTTATCCGGGTCATCGAAATCCTTTCCCCATACAATGCTACAGTATTTCACGAAAGGAGACGGCATATTGCTGATGGCATCTATGGCATAAACGTAAGCTTCCTCCACCCTTTGGTTGACAGATTCACTCCCAACACTTGCAAAGAAAGTATGGAAGCTGTATTGGTTGGCAGACTTGTCTGTAGAACCCAACCATACGTTGCGGATAGAACGAATGTTGTCGCGGAAGTCTGCAATCGAGTTGTAGCTATAAGGTGATTCTACGTACGATACATCTCCAGCAGAGAAAGGATTGGCAATCTTGGCAGTTCCCACCTCATTGGCGATAGCCACACATGACCCTTCATCGTTACTCAACACCTGCGCAACGGCAGCCTTCAAAGTTGAGAACGAACTACCAGAGCCACTGACACCTGCTTTTGTCAGATTATCGGCATACGACAGACCTTTTTCTGTCTGGTAGTCCAGACCTGCTGCCTTGACGGCGTTGAGACGGCTACGATTGGCACCTTCATCCCATGCACATTGCAATTGGAAGCAACGCTCCTTTAATAGTTTACAAATGGTCTGAGCATAGGCTAACTCTTGCTCACCACTGATGCTCTCAAAATTTTTATAAGTATCATTTGTTCTCAACTCAGCCACTTTACGGGGTTGGCCATTACGGAAAAGAATGAACTCCAGCGCGTGAAAACCAAGAATGGTCGCATCTTCCAACATTTCTTCGTTCATTCCATTATTAAAATAGTTGAGCAACAGACTGCGATTCAAAGGCCAGGAGTCAATAGTAGGGTCAACATCGAAATCGCTGGCTGCTCCCATGAGGAAGGCTTCTGACTGCTCCCAATATTTACGAGCCTGTTTGAACTCATCACAGGCACTATTGATTTGAGCCTGTGTAATCGTGCTGACGGTCAGTCCATTGAGGGTTTTCTCCAATGCCTCGGTTTCGTCAGCCAATTGCGTGTAAGTAGGAACAATCACCTTGCCGACTATCGTTTCGAGGACCTTACGCAGATAGGCCTCTTGAGCCTCTGTAAGTTTTGAAGAGGCAATCTCAGCATTAGCACCCTCCAACTTGTTTACCAAACTGACACACCCTTCTATAGCCACCTGCCCAAATGCTTTGTCTGAATAGTTAGCAGCTGTGGTATTTGCAGGATAAGTGTCGTCATCGACAACTGGAGTAGTTGTTACAATCTTAAATGATTGGTCATTGATGTCATTGTCATCGTTGTCACTGCTACATGCAGTGAACGTCAGTCCCATCATGAGGACTACCATAGAGTAAATTGTTTTCTTCATTGCTTTTTAATTATTCGTTATGATGGTTTTATTATGGTTTTGCTATTTCAGCTAAAGAAAGAATCCTTCGTAGGCCACGCCGATATTGACAGTAGGTTCATCATTATAACGGCTCTTCAGCAGTCGCTTCGAGTATTCTGCTTTGACGACCACTTGTGGCACAGGGTGATAGTTCAGTCCGAAAGCCATACGTTTCACAGCCGTATAATCGTAGGCTGTTCCCTTCGTGTTGCTGGCATAGGGATTATACGCCTCGTAACGCCCAAAAACATATAGCTTTTGGTTGTCCTTACGCATGTGTGGAATTTGCAAAAACACATCGTAACCTGCCTCTAGTCCTATTGCATATGCATTCTTCGAGACAAAGGCAGAATGCTTATAGGGTGACTTGGAGTTTAAACGGTTATATACATATTTTAGTTGTTCTGCATCGCCAAGATAACCATAGTCAGCCTGTCCGCGCACAATCCAATTGTGAGCTTTGTAGGTAAAATCAATGGCGCCGATAGCCACCTCACCCTTATATCTGTCATCAACTCCACTGGCATTGCGAGGATAGCTGTTCCCAATGGAATGACCATAATAGCCACTCAAGCCAATGCGTAAGCCTGGAACAGAATAGTTGTCGATGCGGATGGCAACACCGTATTTATTTGACACATCAAATTCCATAGGTGACTTATGACCCTTGTGAATCCATCCGGTATTAGTGAATTGATCGGCATTCAAACCAGCTATCAACTGTGCCTCATAACGGAAATCCTTATAGCGTCCCCACAACGACACACCTGTCTGATGCCATGTGGAAGGCAGAATCGTGTTCTCCCCCTCTGGACGATAAACTGTGAAATAGCTCAAAGGTTCATGATGAGCATTGTTCAGTCCTACAGGCACCACGATGTGTCCTATGCGAATGTTTGCCCAAGGAGCAAACGACTTCTGAAGCCACATCTGCTCCAATTCCACTTCTCCGCCTTTTTCTGTCTCTTGTTCCCATTCGCCGCCTTCTTCATCTTCTTTCTCGTAGGCAATACCTACACCGCCATGTTCAAACTCTATCTCAGTACCAAAACTCCATCCCTTTCCGAAGTTATATCCGAGATAGATAACTGCATGAGGAATGTCAAAACGTCCGTGACTTGGGTCGTTCCTATGTTGCTCGGGCTGACTATAACGACTCACGTGGTCACTAAAATAATTACGAGTGAAATTCGCCTCACCATATCCACCTACGCTGAGGCGCGTTTTGGCAGTTTGTTTGATACTGTCTGTACCACTTTCTTGAGAATGAGCCGCCAAACACAGTATCATCGATAATAATACGAATACAATCTTTTTTTTCATTGAATAGTGAACTTTTTGTTTTGCGGCTGCAAAGTTACGGCAAAAAAAACAATGCCACAATACCCAAAAAAGAGTGTTTAGGATAGTGAGCTGACAGGGGCACTACTCGATTGGCATTATTCGCTTACCTCAAAATAATTATATTTTTTGCACCAGAAATCACGAATTACCCATAAATAGGTATTGCGTACATCACAGAAAAGTCGTAAATTTGCACCCGATTTAGGGTTAAAGACATAGAAGATGAAAAGAATGAAATTATACGAAGCCGACGATAAGATGATTGACCTTATCAGCGACAATCACAGCATGCTGCAGGGACTCAGTGCGTTTGGTATTCATTTGGGATTTGGCGACAAAACCGTCAATGAGATCTGCTGCGAACAAGGGGTTGACTGCTACACCTTCCTCACGGTTGTAAACTTCCTGATTAACGGATACACTCCAAAAGCAGGTGACGACAGGATTTCAGTAAAGACATTGCTTGACTACCTGCGAGCTTCCCATCGTTACTTCCTCGACTTCCAATTGCCGTCCATCCGTAAGCAGCTCGAGCAGACCTTCCATATCTCCTCCCCTACCGAGGGAAGCCAAGAGGGTGCTGCCCTCGTCATGCTGATTATGCGGCTTTATGATGAGTATGCACACGACATCCGACTCCACATGAACTACGAGGAACGCACACTCTTCCCTTACGTCGAAGCTCTCATTCATGGTATTCAGAAACCAAACTACAACGTTGACATCTATGCAAAGCACCACAGCGACACGACAGGGAAATTTCATGAACTGAAAAACATCATCATCAAATACCTGCCACACGATAGCCTTGCAAACAACCAACTGACTGCGACCCTCTACGATATATATAATAATGAAGAATGGCTCTCCAATCATAGCAACGTTGAGGAAGTGCTGTTCATCCCCGCTATCCGCATACTTGAGCAGAAGGTAAAGAACGACGACGTAACAAGTCGCATCTCCAGTATGATACGGAGTGTTGATACAACCGAATCCATATCTGACCGTGAGCGCGAAATCATCGTTTGCCTTGTACAAGGTCTGTCAAACAAGGAAATAGCCACAAAACTCTTTATCTCCATCAATACCGTTACCACTCATCGTCGCAATATCGCCCGCAAACTTCAAATCCACTCGCTTGCCGGACTCACCATCTATGCAATAGCAAACAACTTAATTGACAATAAAGTTCTTTACGAAAGGCAATAATATAACTGTTAGCATAAATGCATATATTTGCCAATATAAAAACAGCAATCCCTAGAGCCACAAATAAGAGACAATAATAGAAATTACCCTTAAAAGAAAAAACTGTTACCCTTAAGGGTAGCAATTGTTCCCATTAGGGGTAACAAAAATTCCCATTAATAGGAACCGGATGCGGATGGTGCATTTGTATCAACTTCTATCATTGCCTTACGAAAAGGAATAAAGAAGATTAAGGCCTTCTGATAAACGGATAGACATCTATTTCCCTAAGAATTTTGCATTCAAATAGGTTTGAAACGCCTCTTTGTAAAGGTCACCAATTGGGAGATAAGTATTGGTCCCTATGATGATGCGATTCTTGTTTACTTCTCTGATTTTGTCTAAGTTGACGATATAGGAACGATGGATGCGCATGAAGTAGCTGGGTAGATATTCCTCCATCTTTTTCATCGAAAGGAGTGTAATCACGGGTTTTGCCTCTCCATCAATCCATACCTTTAGATACTCACTCATTGCCTCAACAAATAGAATATCAGGTATATTAACCTTCACGATACGGTAGTCTGTCTTAAGAAAGATTTCATCTATGCCAGAATCCTTTAAACCACTCTTAACGGGGGACTTATCACTGATTGTTATTTCCTTCACCCCTATCTCCAATCGCTCTCTCAACCTATTTGCCGCCCTTTGAAAATCTTGCAATCCAAAAGGTTTCAACAGATAGTCGACAGCATTGACACGGAAACCTTCTACAGCATATTCAGAATAGGCTGTGGTAAAGACCACGAGCGGCGGGACAGCGAGCGATTTCACAAAATCCATTCCGTTGAGGTCGGGCATATTGATATCGCAGAAGATGGCATCCACCATATCGTGTTCCAAATATGTGCGAGCCTCCAAAGCACTCTGGCATTGGGCTGATAGTTCAAGAAAAGACACTTTATGAATATAGTTAGCGAGTTGTTGGAGAGCCAAAGGCTCATCATCGATAGCTAGGCAACGAATCATAGTGTGAGAATTGTTATTACATGTTATGTTCTAAGTGGAAGTGTTAGTTCCACAACATAGATATCAGTATCATCATGGAAGATAAGGGAGTAATCATGGCCGAAAAGCAGGTCAAGACGTTTGCGGACATTGGCAAGACCCACGCCACCTTGTTGGTCATTAACCTTTGAACTATGGCCATTAACCTGCTCCCTCTCAACTTTCGAGTTGCGACAAGAGAATTTCAGGTTGTCTCCTTTTACCGAGACTTTCACCTCAACGAATGAATTATGCTGATAGCTGACACCATGCTTGAAAGCATTCTCGATAAAAGTGATGAGAATCAGAGGCGGTATCTGGAAATCGGGTGCTTTTTGAGGTAAATCGAGAGTAATCTTAACCTTCTCTGTATAACGTAGTTGCATCAGTGTAACATAGTGCTGAATGAAATCTAACTCGCGAGAGAGGGGAACACCTTGTTTGTTGGCTTCATAGAGAACGAAGCGCATCATCCGCGACAGTTCCAAGATTGTGTCTTTCGCCTTCTCAGAGTCAATATCCACAAGGGCATGTATATTGTTCAGTGTATTCATGAAGAAATGTGGACTGATCTGGTAACGCAAATACTCCAACTGTTGCTCCAGATTCTTACGCTCCAGTTCAATCAGCCGTTCACGGTCATCGCGACTACGGAAATAGCCCTTGATACCAAGGTTGGCACCAAACATGAGAACGAGCACCACAACAGCCAATATCTCTCGCTCTCCAACGATGGGAGGTGGGACTTCATGGCGCATACTATGTGGAGGACGTTTGTCAAAGTGAGATGGCTGATGTCGTTCAGTCCACTCCATCGGAGGTCTATGCTCTCCTCTTTGGGGTCGGTGGCTACACTGATAAACAGCAAAAGCAGCCAATATAGCGGTCACAATGGAGAAATACAATACACGCTTGCGTCTATGAATCAACAGCGGCGCTAATAAGAGGTTATGGACAAGAAACAGCAACAGGAAAAAAGCGAACTTATGCCATACGAAAAACACCTCTTTCCAGTCAAATGGAAGAAACGCAGTGTTAAATGTACGCACATAAAGGCTCAGTACAGGGGTGACAAAAAGCAGCCCCCACACCACCAGATAAATCAAATTTTCTGTTCGCGATTGCTTCATCCAATAAGTTGTTCTCATATTCAATAACGCAAGAAGCAGAATAATATTGTCTTACCAACGGCCGCCACCACCAGTATAGGAAGAAAGGCTTATAGACGAACCACCACTGATCGTTGGATTTATGCTGCCCATACCGCTGAAGATAGTAGTGCCATCCGAGACAGTCACATTGGACATTAGTACTGGTTTCGAACTACCACTGACCACGATGCTGCTGCCACCACTCGATGGCGTTTTAAAGGCAAAGGTCTCGCCACCCACAGTAATGGCATACCATTTGTTTTTACTCCAAGACGAGGTAGAGTAGCACGACTGGGTAAGACTAGCACCCGACTCCAATCCACCAATAGCCACGATAGTACCGCCGCTGACGTAGAGCTTCTTGCCGCCTTCAGTATTGGCATCAATGCCTAATTCTGGCGAAGTTTTACCAATAGCATACACCAATCCGCCTTTAATATAGAAATTACCATTAGCATCAAGGCCGTCATTGCCCGTTGAATAGCCCATAACCTGACCGCCACTGATGGTAAAGTCACTAGCTGAATTGATGGCATCATCGCTTCCTTGTGACGCTACTTGTCCACCGCTGATAGTAATCGTTCCCTTTGATTCCATACCCTCGTGATTGGCAGAGTAGGCATTAAGTACACCACCGGTGATGGTGATATTGCCATCAGCCTTCACACCTTTTGCATATTTATGGTTGGAGGAAGAACTGTCTCCTCCACCTGGCCATCTTCCGCCCCCAGGTCTGCCTCCGCCCCCAGATGAACCATAGTTCGCCCCTTGTGCCTTCGCATCGATGAGACCTCCGCTGACGGAAAGTGTACCATCTGAGTTTATCGCACGTCCTCCTTGTCCGGTATTGGTCAACGTCAGCGTTCCGCCATTGATGCTAATGGCCACGTCACTTTTCAGGCAAGCGCTGGCAGAGAGGTCTGTAGCATCCGATGTGTCCACACCGCCACTATTGGTTATAGTGATGATGGTGGTGCCGCTACTTTCATTGACAACGAGCGTTCCTGTTGCTTTGATGCCCTTTGAAGCCGTCGCCGTAGTACTGATATTGAGTGTGCCACCTTGAATATAAACGTTACCACTATCCTCATCCTCGTGGCCAGTGGTTTCACCTGTTGAAGCTGTTCCATCAAGATCACATTGAATGCCATCATCACCTATGCTACCAATACTCACATTGCCACTCTCCATTAAGAAATACTCGTTACATGAAATACCATCGCCTACAGCCTTAGTGATGTTCAGCGTCAGATTCTTGACGGTAATATAGTCACCACTCTTAACGGCATGAGCCGTATTACCCTCCACGTTCAACGTTCCATTTCCTTGCATCTGTATCTGTCCCTTGCTGTAGATACATGCTTTCTGTTCGCCACTTGTGCCATCTGCAAGCGTGTTCACTGTATTCTTCTTTGCACTTATCTGGATACGCTTGCCATTGTTTATACAGATTGCGGCACCACTTGGATTAGTCAGTATCACGCCTGCTAGCGATATGGTACATTTATATGAGCCTGTGAGAGCGAATTCTCCATCAGTAGTTGTACCGCTGAGCTGATACGTTATCTCTTCGCCATCTATAGCAGATGTGTTCGTTTGGTCAATGCTTACATGCGCCCCACTGACAGTTGGAGACACATACTGAGCCACATTGCCAGCCACAAGAACGGTAGCGGTAGACATTCCATATTCCACACTCACCTGGTTGTCTTTCACTTCGCTGTTGTCCACTGTCATACCGTCGATGTCGGCCAGTATGAATGTCTTACCCATGATAGTCAGCGTTTCACCGTTGGCATAAGTCATCTCACCCGTCTGCTCTGCAGAGAACTGATAGGTCACACTACCCACTCGCACGTTCAACGTCTGCCCTATTGCTGTTACCGTCAGCATAAAGGCTATCACATATAATAAGGTACGTTTCATCTGACAATCAATTTATAAGTTTTATCTTTTGCCTTCACGATGAATACCCCTTTCCGCATCTGCTCTTTTGATACTTTCTTGCCATTAAGATCGTATATTTCGGTGAGTTCTTCATTTTTCAATTCGTCAACGATTCCCGATGTGGTTTCGTCTGTATTTGAAAAATACATTTTAGAAAGGTTTGATAAGGTGAAAGTCTGCTTACCCACCGTCAGGGTAGTACCATTGATAGTCAAACTCAAAGACTCAGTAGGAACAGAAAACTTTGCACCATCAGTCGTCTCAAAGGTCAGATAGGGAAAATCACTCATCAATCCAGAGAATGAGTGGATAGGGGTAACGCTGGCATGCATGACCAACCCCACAATCAACGTCACCAGAGATAATAAAATCTTATTCATAACGTATTGTTTTTATATGTTTGCTATTTCGACTGCAAAGATAAGGCTTAATCTGCTGCACCACCAAATTTTTTCAATGAATCCCCCATTCTATTCAGCAAACAAACCACTCAAAGGGTCAGTTGTTTATTACTTTTTTTAATTGTTCAGTAACGATGCGGCGCAGGGTATCCCTATCGTCAATGAGGTTCCATAGACGGTGTAACTCGCTCTCGTTTTTTGAACCAGGAATCCACAGTTTGAGATAGCCCGTGCGGCTATATTTTTCGTTCAAATGTTGGAGTACCCTCTGGATATGCCTTTCTTCGTCCAATTCGGGATAGTGGGCAAGACTATACTGCAGGGTACGAGTGATGATGTCATTTATGTCAATATTCCGATCGGCCTCTGCCACGATGCACCCATAGATGCTACGTGGTGCATGGGTAGCCGATGCCCGATGATCTTCCACAGCCTGTGCCATTACCTCAATCTCTTCGGGGGTAAACCACTGTCTCAGGCGCTCGTCTCCCCTGACGATAGAACCTGATACAAGGTGATGAGACTCACGTCCTTCTATGAGACCTAAATCATGATAGGCAGCAATTGCATAAACCATATTAGAATCCACTTCATAGCTATGAGCGAGCACCATACTCTCCTCTATGACCTTAATGACATGATTACGCTGATGGGCAGCATCGAAACGGTCGTAGCACGGCAAAATAGCCGCTTCGATAAACTGTTGCAATTCCTTTACTACTTCAACCATAATCTTTGTTTTGGGTACAAAGATATGGAAAAAACAAGAATTAAAAATGAAAAAAAAGAAAAATACAAAAAATCTGCATCATGAATTATGAATTATGAATTAAAAATGCTAACTTTGCAGGCAAATACTACGATTGATGAAACGAACGACATTTTTGATGGTCTTATTTGTGATGCTCCTGATGGGTGTCACGTCTGTGGTAATGGGACAGAACAAACCATTCCTGGTTGTTCTTGATGCTGGACATGGCGGACATGACGCAGGAGCTGTGGGACGTCCTACAACGAACCGCGAGAAAGACATCAATCTGGCGATTGCGTTAAAAGTAGGCAAGTTACTACAGCAGAACTGTCCCGACGTGCAAGTGTTGTACACTCGTTCCACGGATGTATTTGTCACACTGAGCGGTCGAGCCGACATTGCGAACAAAGCGAAAGCAGATCTGTTTGTGAGCATTCACACGAATGCCATCGAACGCAGTGCCTCTCGTCGCCCAATGGGTGTACAGTCCTACACACTAACACTACGCACGGCCCAAACGAATCTGGAAGTGGAAAAACGTGAGAACTCTGTGATTCAGTTTGAGGCAGATGGAGCACAAAAGTATAGTTTCATGAATCCGAATTCCCCTGAAAGCGAAATCATGTTCGAACTGATGCAAGACCGTGATATGCAGGAGAGCGTGAACTTTGCGAAACTGGCACAAGAAGAGATGGTAAAGACAGGCGGACGCAAGGATATGGGAGTCTTGCAAGCCAATCTTGCAGTGTTGCGACTGACATACATGCCGTCTGTGCTAATAGAGGTTGGATTCATCTCTACCCCAGAAGAAGAGTTGTTCTTGATGAGTGACGAGGGGCGCTCAGTGATGGCCAAGTGTATTTATAACGCCATTTCGCGCTATAAGACCCAGCATACAGGGCGTATGTCTAACTTAGAAAAGATAGATACGAAGGCTGTGCAGCAACAGATTGAGGAAAACAACGCCCAACTGAAAGAGGCTATTGAGCAGGCAGAAAGTGCCAACGAAACGGAAGAGCCACAACCCGAAGTGGTACAGACTCCTCAAACCAATCCTGTGGTAGTACTACCTGTCACTACACCAACTGAAACTACACAAACAACATCGACATCAAATGCCAAACCGGTGTTCAAGGTGCAGTTCCTCTCCTCACCCAAACATTTGGTACCAGGAAGCACCCAGTTCAAGGGTGTGCAGGGCGAGGCCTACAAAGAAGGTAATGTATATAAATATATGTATGGCTCAACTACCGACTACAATGAAGCTACTAAGCTGAAGAACACCATCGCCGACCGATTCCCTGATGCATTTGTTGTTGCATTCAAGGACGGGCAGAAGGTGAATGTAGCCGATGCCATCAATGAATGGAAGAATAATAAATAAGAATTATGAAATCGAAAGAGATAAAGATTGCCATTGCTGCCATCATCGCAGTTGTTATTGTGTATTTGGGTATCATCTTCATGAAAGGCCTAAAACTATTTGGCTCCGACAACATCTATTATGTAGAGATGAAGAACGTAGCTGGTCTGTCGAAAGCAGGCGAGGTAATAGCCAATGGTATGAATATCGGCTCAGTAAAAGACATCAGCTACGATGCCAAGCGTCAGATGCTAACCGTAGCGGTAGAACTGAATGAAGGATTTAGACTACCTCGTCACAGTCGAGCCACCACGACAAAAGATATGTTAGGTGCACCTAAGATGAACATTATCTTAGGAGAGAATCCCAACGACCTTTTGGCGGTAGGCGATACCATCTTTGGTGAGGGCGGTGGCGACCTCATGTCGTCCATTGGTGATATGGTGCCACAACTCAAAGCCCTAATGCCCAAACTCGACTCTATCCTTTCAGCTGTCAACACCTTAACAAACGATCCGGCTCTTGCAACATCGCTGCAAAACATGGAGTATATTACCAACAACCTGAAGACAACAACTGACGATGTAAACCAACTGATGCGACGCGATATTCCACAGCTTATGGTGCATGCTAATACGATCTGTGGTAATTTGGAAACAACCACGAGCCAACTCAACCAAATCGACTTGGCAGGAATAGCGAACAATGCCAATACTACCCTTCAAAACGCCAACCAGGCAGTCTCTGAGCTACAATCGTTCACCAGCCAGTTAAACAACGAGAATTCATCGTTGGGTAAACTGATGAACGACCCCAGCATATACAATCACCTCGATTCAACGATGAACAATGCTTCACTTTTGCTCGAAGATTTACGCCTCCATCCAAAGCGTTATGTACATTTCTCGCTATTTGGAAGAAAAGAGAAATAATAGCGCTATTTAAATCATGTCTAAATAGCATTTTGGGACTTCATGGCATAATTGAAAAATGTCAAAACACTAAAGATTGGGGTCTGCTTAACTTTTTTACATTGTTCAAACTTCTTTTTCAAAAAATAAATAAAAAACAAAGCCAAACTACGCATTCTACTATCTATTTTCAATTGATGTCGGGGCTTGAAACATTTACAATTATGTAAGTCAATGAAATAAAACGCATTACGTCAAAGCACACTAAACACCCCTTGAAAAAACAGTTTTTGCCAGTACAAAAAAAGGTTGTACCTTTGCATCACGGAAATGAGATCCGACCGAAAAAAGAAATTATTGTGCTAATAAAGTAAAACAATAGCTTAATACATTACAAAGATGACTAAAGCGTTGAAAGAATTGTGGGATGAGTGTGTTGAAATAATCCGAGACAATATATCTCCAAAGCAGTTTGACACCTGGTTTGCTTGCATCGAACCTCAGTCGTTCGACGGACAGCAGCTAGTCATAGCGGTTCCAAGCCGTTTTGTGTTTGAACATCTAGAGACAACTTATATAGATCTAATATATAAGGTAATCACAAGGGTTTTCGGAAAGGAAGTCCAGCTAAGCTATACTATTTGTCAGATAGCGGGCACTAAAGCAATCAGCAGACCATCTAACGGCAATAACATCATACAGCAACCCGTCAAGGGAACAAGGAAAGATACTGAGTTTGACGAACTGACTCAGTTAACCCCCACCAACGACCTTGATTCACGGCTGAATGCCAACTATACCTTTGCTAATTTCATTGAGGGCGAAAGCAACTGCTTAGCTCGCAGTGTAGGCGAAGCCATTGCCAAGAATCCCGCACAGACATTCAATCCTTTATTTCTCTATGGTCCATCAGGATGTGGCAAAACTCATTTAATCAATGCCATAGGATGGGGTATCAAGCAATATCATCCTCAGCTAAGAGTCATCTACTTGTCTGCACATCTGTTCGAGGTACAATTTATCACCGCAGTGCGTCAGAATAAGGTGAACGATTTTATCGCCTTCTATCAGACCATCGATGTGTTGTTGATTGACGACGTACAGGAGTTGTCTGGGCACATCAAGACCCAGAACACCTTCTTCCATATCTTCAACCATCTCCATCTTAATCATAAGCAGATAATTCTTACCGCCGATCGTCCGCCAATCGACATCGTGGGACTGGAAGAGCGTCTCCTAACCCGATTCAAGTGGGGACTCCAAGCTGAGATTTTCAAACCTACCAAGGCACTCTGTCTCGCAATTCTTAACTTTAAGGTGAAGCAAGATGCACTACCGATCCCTGCCAATGTCATCAACTACATCGCAGAGAAAGTAAATGGCAGTGTGAGAGACTTGGAAGGAATCCTCAATTCACTGATGGCACACTCAGTGGTTTACAAGTGCGAAATCAATATGCGACTCGCGGATTTGGTACTGCCACGTTTCGTCAAGGTCGATATCCGCCCTATCTCCATCGACGATGTCAAAAAAGAGGTGTGCAGACACTACAACGTCCGCGAGGCAGAGCTATGCTCACAAAGTCGACGTCAGCCCATCAATCATATTCGTCAGACCACAGCCTATCTTGCCAGCATCCTCACAGAACTTTCTAACATGCAGATAGGCAGTAACCTTGGCGGCCGCTCCCATGCAACCATCTTACATGCCATCCGTCACATCAAGGAAATGACGGAGGTCGATGCCGCTTTCAAAAAGGAACTTGACGATCTGGTGGAGGAAATCAAACGTAACAGATAGAAACAACACAAGAAGCTCACAATTACCAAAACATAATGGAAACAAAAACTACTTATGCCTATGATGATGCATTAGCTGCCTCGTTGAAATACTTCGACGGTGACGAACTGGCAGCTCGTGTATGGGTCAACAAGTATGCAATGAAAGATTCGTTCGGTAATATCTACGAACGAACTCCTGCCGATATGCATTGGCGAATAGCCAACGAGATTGCACGTATCGAGAAACTGTATGAAAACCCGATGAGTGCTCAAGAAGTGTTCGATCTGCTCGACCATTTCCGCTACATCGTACCTGCTGGAAGCCCTATGACTGGAATCGGCAACGACTTCCAGGTGGCATCACTCAGCAACTGCTTTGTCATTGGTCTCGAAGGACCTGCCGACAGTTATGGAGCCGTTATCAAAATCGATGAGGAACAGGTACAACTCATGAAACGACGTGGCGGTGTGGGACACGACCTCTCACACATTCGTCCGAAAGGCAGCCCCGTAAAGAATTCTGCACTTACCTCTACAGGTCTTGTGCCATTTATGGAACGCTACAGCAACTCTACACGCGAAGTAGCACAAGAAGGACGTCGTGGTGCACTCATGCTGTCTGTATCAATCAAGCATCCTGATGCAGAATCTTTCATCGATGCAAAGATGACAGAGGGCAAAGTAACGGGTGCCAACGTCAGCGTACGTATCACCGACGACTTTATGAAGGCTGCAATCAATAATCAGCCATTTAAGCAGCAGTACCCCATCGATGCCGAGAATCCACTGGTAGAGCAAGACATCGATGCAAGCCAGTTGTGGAAAAAGATAGTCCACAATGCATGGAAGAGTGCAGAACCAGGTGTACTGTTCTGGGACACCATCATTCGCGAGAGTGTGCCCGACTGCTATGCAGACTTGGGCTATAAGACCATCTCAACCAACCCTTGTGGCGAGATACCCCTCTGCCCATACGACAGTTGCCGTCTGCTTGCCATCAACCTCTATTCATACGTTGAGGAACCGTTTACCAAGAATGCTCACTTCAACTTTGACAAATTCCGTCAGCATGTGGCATGTGCACAACGCATTATGGACGACATCATCGACCTCGAAATCGAAAAGATACGACTCATTCAGGACAAAATCGATAAAGACCCTGAAAGTGAGGAAATCAAAGGCAGCGAGCGCAAGTTGTGGGAAAAGATCTATAACAAGAGCAAACAGGGACGTCGTACCGGAGTTGGCATCACCGCTGAGGGCGATATGTTGGCAGCATTAGGTTTGACTTATGGCACACCAGAGGCAACTTACTTCTCAACCGAAGTCCATAAGACAATTGCCGTAGAAGCTTATCGCAGTTCGGTAGCGATGGCAAAGGAACGTGGCGCCTTCGAGGTGTATGATGCACAGCGCGAGAAAGACAATCCATTTGTTAACCGCATCAAGCAGGTAGACCCACAGCTTTATGAGGATATGGTGAAGTATGGACGTCGCAACATTGCATGTCTCACGATTGCACCTACAGGAACCACCAGTCTCATGACCCAGACCACATCGGGTATCGAGCCTGTCTTCATGCCTGTCTATAAGCGTCGTCGCAAAGTTAACCCCAACGACCCCAATGTCCATGTGGACTTCACTGACGAGACTGGCGATTCATTTGAAGAGTACATCGTCTATCATCCAAAATTCCTCACTTGGATGCGCCTCAATGGTATCGACACAGAGAAGCGCTACACACAGGAAGAGATTGATGCCATCGTGCAGCGCTCACCATATTTCAAGGCAACTGCCAATGATGTCGACTGGATGGAGAAAGTGAAGATGCAGGGAGCCATTCAGAAGTGGGTCGACCACTCTATCTCCGTCACCATCAACCTTCCTAACGATGTCAGCGAAGAACTTGTCGGACAACTCTATGTCGAGGCATGGAAGTGCGGATGCAAGGGTTGTACCGTTTATCGTGACGGAAGCCGTAGCGGTGTGCTTATCTCCACCAAGAGTGAATCCAAGAAGAAAACCGAGGACAACGAATGTAATTGTCCGCCACCAGTGGTGACCGAAGTACGTCCCAAGAGTCTGGAATGTGATGTCATGCGCTTCCAGAACAATAAGGAAAAGTGGGTAGCCTTCGTCGGACTACTCGACGGATATCCCTATGAAATATTCACCGGTGTGCTCGATGACGAAGATGGTATTGCACTGCCCAAGACCGTATCGAAAGGACATATCATCAAGAATTTCGACGAGAACGGCAACAAACGATACGATTTCCAGTTCGAGAACCGCCGAGGCTATAAGACCACGATTGAGGGACTGTCAGAGCGATTCAACAAAGAGTATTGGAACTATGCCAAACTTATCAGTGGAGTACTTCGCTATCGCATGCCACTTACCAATGTCATCAAACTGGTTTCTTCGCTTCAGCTCGAGAGCGAAAGCATCAACACATGGAAGAATGGTGTGGAGCGAGCACTCAAGAAATATGTGCAGGACGGGACCAAAGCAGCAGGACAGAAATGTCCTAACTGCGGACAAGAGACTTTGGTTTATCAAGAAGGATGTCTCATTTGTACCAACTGCGGTCACTCACGTTGTGGCTAATGCCTGGCGCAAAACATAGTCCAAGCGAAGACTTCACTAACCACTTTAACCTATCGTTATGGTAATATCACTTAATGACATCCGCATCTTCGCCTATCATGGCGTAATGCCTCAGGAACACATCGTTGGCGATTGGTATACCATTAACCTCCAACTGACGGTAAGCAATGAGATTGCCACTCAGAGCGATCTGATATCCGACACCGTCGACTACTCCAAGGTATTCGAAGTGGTAAAACGGGAGATGCAGATTCCCTCCAAGCTGATAGAACATGTCTGTGGACGCATCACTCAGGCCATCCTTGATCAGTTTTCACTCGTCGATGCCATCCGGATTACGATTATCAAGCAGAATCCCCCCATCGGGGCTGAGTGTGGAGGGTGTGGTGTTGAGTTAACACAACAGCGGCAGCAATAGTTGCCGCTGTTGCTTTTATAGTCAAGAGTCACCGTTGGCGGTTTTACCCTCTTGGTCCACAAGTCTTGTTAGTCTCATGTAGCGTGGACAAAGGGGATTTTCCTTGTGTTTTTTCATCTTTCTTTAACCCATAACCGTTATCTATTAACCTACTAAGCTATTAAGCTACTAAGCCATTTTTCCATTGTCCTTGGCCTACATGACATAATGTACCCTAAAAGTTTTTTGTCCAACTTTTGGGGTGCACTTCAGATGATTTGAGTTAACTCACGGTTTGGGGGGGGGAGGTACATTTTTTCTGGTTTTCTAGACACTTTTTTCCTTCATTAGCTGAATCTGTAGACACATTTGTTGAAGTCGTACTGAATCTGTAGACACATCAGAAATTTGAATCGATTCAACTCATCCATTGAATCGATTCAATCGATCGAATGAATCGATTCAAGTTTTGAACACCTATATTTAAAAGTTTAGAGTTGAGTGTGTAGCTTAATAGGGGGTAATGGTTATGGGGTAATAGTTTAGGGACAATCAGCTAATTCAAAAGGGAAAAACAGCCGACTCAATCGGGAAGATGAGTCGGCTGCGAAGGGAGATTGCCTATAGGCGCACTATCGTTTGCCTAAAGGCATTTTATCATTTGGCTAAAGGCGCACCATCGTTCGCCTTTAGCCAAATTACTTTCAAATTTATTATAGTGGAATGGGAATAGTATGTGGAATTTCACCACAAAGATACAAAAAGAATTCTCCGTTTCCAAATAATTCGTAAAGTTTTTTTGTGGTAGCGTAAAAAATAGGCAGAGAAGAAAATGGGGTTAGATTACACGAGCTCCTAAAAGTTTCGCTAACTCTTTCTTTCGTTTGGTTAGCTCCATCTGTTTCTGCAGGAGGTGCATATATTGTTCTGTGTTGTTCACGAATACGGGATTGGACAACTGGTTCATCACGCTGTTCATCTCGGCATTGACGATAAGGTTTTTATATTCGAGCACCATGCGCACTACGCTATCGCGTGAAATGGTATCGCCCGACTGATTGTTGCGAGCTGACAACTCGTAACGGTCGCTCATGAGTCGTGAAGCTGTCTTGCTGAAGTCGGCATCAGGACTATTGAGGAAGTAATGGCTGGCAATGAATCCCTCGCTCCTATCGGCATCGTGAACAGCACTTAGCATACGAGCATAGAGGGGATGGCGGAACACAAGGCCATCGGCCTGTAATTCGTCGTAGATATAATCAATAACGGTTCGCGTCTGTACGTTCTCATCGGACTGACGGAACTCCAGTTCTTGTTCACCTGAACGCACAATGGCCTGAATGATGACTTGCTCCATATCGTAGAAACGCTGGTCTTCAGGTGAGACTTCTGAAGACGTAGAAGTCCTCTCCGACTCCCCCTCAAAGGGGCGAGGAAAGGAGAGTGGTTCTTCGTTCTGTGGTTCCGTGGTTCCTTCATCAGCAGATTGGTTGTCGCCGGGGTCAATTTGGTTTTCCAAATAGCGTTTCCGCTGCTCTGCCTGCTCGCGCTCCCGCTGTTTTTGCTCCCAGTTGCGTTTGCGTGTGCGCATCACCTCACGAATGAGCATCTTCTCGTCGATTTGCAGCATCTCACTGCATTTATGGATATAAACAGAGCGTTCTATTTCTTCGGGCACGACCGAGATAGATTCAACGATGCTACGGATGAGGTCGGACATCTTATCGGGATCGCCCTGTGCCTCGTTGAGCAGGAGATTGGTCTTGAAAGTGATGAAATCGACCTGATGGGAATCGACATACTCACGAAACTCTGTAGCGTTGTGCTTGCGTGCGAAAGAATCTGGGTCGTCGTTATCGGGCAGGAGAAGTATCTTGATGCGCATGCCTCGTGCAAGGAGCATATCGGTTCCTCGCAGGGCTGCTTTCTGTCCTGCAGCATCACCATCGTAAAGGAGGGTGATGTTGTTGGTGAACCGATGCAGGATGCTTATCTGGTCTTCGCTGAGAGCGGTACCTGAGTTTGCCACTACATTTTCGATGCCGCACTGATGCATGGAGATGACATCGGTGTAGCCTTCTACCATAAAGACATTGTGTTCTTTTGAGATGGCTTTCTTTGCCTGGAACAATCCGAACAGTTCCTTGGCTTTATGATAAATCTCGGATTCGGCTGAATTGATATACTTCTGATTCACTCCCTTGGTGCGGGCGTCGAGTACTCGTCCGCCGAAACCTACTATCTTTCCACTGATGCTGAACCAAGGGAAGATTACACGACCATGGTATTTATCATAGAGGGTGCCGTTGTCGCGCTTAAACGAAAGGCCGGTCTTTACAAGATACTCTTCCTTATAGCCTTCCTGAAGGGCTTCGTTCGACATGGTATCAGATGCTGTGGGTGAGAAACCGAGACGGAACTTCTCGATGATATCGTCGCGAAAACCACGACTGCGGAAATAAGCAAGTCCGATGGTCCTTCCTTCCTCGGTATGGAGCAAGGCATCGTGGAAATAATTGCTTGCCCACTCATTGATGGCAAACATACTCTCGCGCTCATTTTGAGTGCGACGCTCTTCAGGAGTCAGCTCACGCTCCTCTACCTCAATGCCATATTTCTTCGCCAGGAACCGCAAAGCATCGTAATAGCCCAGCTGCTCCTGCTTCATGATGAAATGCACCACATCGCCTCCTTCGCCACATGCGAAACACTTGCAGATGCCTCGTGCGGGCGAAACGGAAAAAGATGGTGTGGTATCATCATGAAAAGGACAGAGTCCTCGGAAACTGGACCCTGCTCTACGAAGTGTAACATATTCAGACACGACATCTACGATGTTGGCTGCACTTCGTATTCGTTCTATGGTGATAGGAGATATCATAAAGAAGGGAAGTCCCCTCCTAACCTACCCGAGGGGAGGAACTAAGGGTTATAGGTTATTTCCGAACTGACTGATAGAACTCTTCGCGCATGCTTTCTTCCTCGTAGGCACCTGTGTAGGATGTGGTGACAGTGACTGCCCCTTGTTTCTCTACGCCTCGCATCTGCATACACATGTGCTGCGCCTCCACCATCACCATCACGCCACGTGGATGGAGTGCCTCCTGGATACACTGGCATAGTTCACGTGTGAACCGTTCCTGCACTTGCAGACGATGGGACAGGATGTCGATAGCGCGTGGAATCTTACTGAGTCCCACGATACTGCCATCGGGGATATAGGCCACATGTACCTTTCCGAAGAAGGGCAACATGTGATGTTCGCAAAGAGAATAGAATTCCACACCTTTCACGATGACAGGCTGAGCATACGATTCCTGAAACTTAGCGGAACGCAACACCTCGACGGGGTCTTGTTCGTACCCGCTGGTGAAGGTCAGGATACACTTCGCCACACGTTCGGGGGTATTGAGCAATCCCTCACGCTGGGTATCCTCGCCCACCACCTTGAGTGTCTGGGTGATACACGCTTTCAGTTCCTCTATTTCTTTCTGCTTGTCGTCGAATGATAGTCTGTACATGTCGAGCGTAATGAATGATCGTTATTTGAGTTGGTCAACTGTGACATAAATCTCACTCTTCACCACCATTGCCTCTGAGATGCCACGAGACTTAATCTTACGCATATAGGCTGATGCATCTTCGTAAGTGGTGAAATCGCCTATACGGCATATCCAGTGAGGGGACACAAACGAGGTGTAGGCACGAAGTTCCGGGAACATACCCATGACTCGGGTACCGATACGCTGTGCCTGGGTCTGGTCAGAACGTTGGTTGCCACCGAAATACACCTGCACACGATAGCCTCGCACCTTCTGATGCAAACCTGCCGCCTTGCCAAGAAGGTCGTCGGCATCCTGTCTCACCTTGTTCTCTGTAGTGATGGTAGCCACTTTCGAGGTAGTAGCAAGCGAGCTGGGCACAACCTCCTCACCATTGACAATGGCGGTGAGGCGTGGGTCTTGTTCGATCTCGAACACACCCTGCCCTTCCACTTCGCTCTGCACCTTCGAAGTGAACGTTTGTGCCTTCATGGCTGCCGAAGCAACCATGAAGACCAAAACGAGACATGATAGGATTCTCATTTTATTTCCAAGCGTCGATAATACCTTTGAAATCAGGAACCTTGAGTGATGCACCACCAATCAGGCCTCCGTCGATATCCTTCTTAGCGAAGAGTTCAGGAGCATTTGAAGCCTTGCATGAACCGCCATAGAGAATAGAGGTGTTTTCAGCTACTTCGTCGCCATACTTCTCAGCGATGATGCTGCGGATGTATGCGTGGATTTCCTCTGCCTGCTCAGCAGTAGCTGTCTTACCTGTACCAATAGCCCAGATTGGCTCGTAGGCAATGACGATATTTGCAAACTCTGCAGGAGCGAGGTGGAAGACACTACCTTCGAGTTCTGCCTTTACAACTGCGTTCTGCTCGTTAGCTTCACGCTGTGCCAGACTTTCACCGATACAGAAGATTACCTTCAAACCATTTATAAGTGCGAGGTCAACCTTCTCCTTCAGGATGGCAGGAGTCTCATTGTAGTACTCACGACGCTCTGAGTGACCCAGAATGACATATTCAGCACCTGTTGACTTCACCATCTCGGCACTTACCTCACCTGTGTAAGCACCCGATGCCTTGTCAGCACAATTCTCGGCACCAAGACCTATCACGCTGTGATCGATGATATCAGATACGGTTGCCAAATGGATGAATGGTGTGCAGATAACAACGTCACAGTTTGGCGTCTCTGCTGTCAGTACTTCGTTCAACTCTGTTGCCAATGCAACTCCTTCTTGCAGGTTCTTGTTCATTTTCCAGTTGCCTGCTACGATTTTCTTTCTCATTTTTGTTTTTTATTAGTTGGGTTATTTTATTAATGGGTTTTATGGAATTAAAAGTCCTTGAATCACTTCCTGGTTTGGGAAGTTCCAATGGCTCCACTTCTTGATGATCTGCCCATCATTCAGGAGAATGAGTCCAGGATTGGAGCGTACCATTGTCTTCAGTGTTCGTTCGTCGGCAGTACAGAAGACATATTCTGCACCGGTGTAATCTGCCCAACGACTGCGAGCAACTTCATCAGACGCTGTTAGACAATAGAACATGATGTCGTTTGCCTTTGCATAATCATAGAGGTCGTTAATCTTGTCCATGATGCTTTCGTCGGCTGTCTGCAGATTTGGTGCGCATAGCAACAGTGTGCTTCCATCGTATGCCAATATGTCGCCCGTCACCTCCTCGTCACCATATTCTATATAGAAGTCGTTGATAATTTGCCGGCTTGCTCCGCTGAGCTGCTTTCTACGGGTTTCGACGTATGTCCATGTAGAGTCGGGATCATCGTCGTCGATGCTAAGTTCCAACGTCTTGCCATCCTTTTCATAGACAACGGTCACCTCGAACTGTGGACGCTGGTCTTCTGGCACCTCTACCATTGCACGCAAGTCAGTTCCCACCTTGTAGGGACGGAAGTCGATGGCTGGCAATGCATAGATGCAATACATCATATATACCATCAATCCCAGCGTGAACAATGTAGATATGATCCAATATACCTTTGTACTGATAAGATGTGGTTGGAGCCGATACCATCGGAATACCACAATCGCTGCTCCCAGCAACACGATATTCTTCAGTAGCGTCTGTATGTTTGTCAGGATGATGGCATCGCCAAAACAGCCACAGTCGCTCACGGGGTTCGCTATTGCAATATACACAGTCAGCAGGGTCATGCACGCCATGAAGACCAATGTGATGCGCGACACCCATTTCCGGCGCATGCCGAAAAGCAGATACACTCCCAACACGAACTCGAAGAGGGCGATACCCATTGCCATCAACAGAGTAAATAACCCAGGTACGCCTGTGATGCCCCATGCGCTGAAGTAATCCTCCAGTTTATAGACCATGCCTAACGGGTCGTTGGCCTTTACAAAACCCGAGAACAGGAAGGTGGCAGCCAGTAAGAAGCGGCAGATGTTCACCACAATCTTCAGCACGATATGCAGGGCGCTTTTGCTCATTCGCCAAAATCCAGTTTGATGAGTCCGAATACTGAGTAGTTGATCATATCGAGATAGTTGGCATCAATACCTTCCGACACCAGTGTCTGTCCGTCGTGCCCCTCAATCTCTTTCGTGCGGTTAAGCTTTTGCAGAATCAGGTCGGTGTACGAGCTGACCCGCATCGAACGCCAAGCCTCATCGTAGTCGTGATTCTTCCTGAGCATCAGTTCGAGTGCCTGTTGTGCATACTTGTCGTATTGTATCATCGCATTGTCAGCCGTCATATCGACGACATCGGCATAACCAAGTTCAAGCTGAATGAGTCCTACGATGCCATAGTTCACGATGGCCTGGAACTCAGGATAGATGCCCTCGCCTACCAACGACACCCCTTTCACTTCCAGGCTTCTGATTCGTTTGGCCTTGATGAGTATCTGATCGGTTACAGACGAAGGACGCAGTATTCGCCACGATGCCCCATAGTCATGCAACTTGTTGGCAAACACCTCACGACATTTCGCCATCTCCTGTTTGAACTGTTCTTGCGTTTCCATTAAACTTATATTTATGGCAAAAGGCAAAAGGCAAATGGCAAGCGTTTTTTGCCTTTCGTCTTTCGCCTTTTTTCATTCTACTTCAATCTCTTATGAGCACTTCAACACCTGTCCAGGTTTGATGTTGCTGTCTTTCTTCAGGCCATTGAGCTTATAGAGTTTCTCTACCGTAATGCCGTGATTGTTAGCGATGCGCCAAGGAGAATCGCCTTTTTTCACCACGTATGTTTTCGGTTTGGCTTTCTTAGTGGTTGATGACGAGCGCTTGGTCGCTGCAGGTTTGCTTTCGGTCTGCTTAGGAGTAGCTGGGGCCGGTGCCTCGTTAGCTGCCGGAGCAACGGTTGGAGTCGTGAGCACAACTTCTGTCGTCTGAGCCACAGGAGCCGTTTCTTCTTCGTTTACGATTTCTGCCTTTGCCAATGTAGCAGCCGGCTGCTTGGCATTCTGTATTTTACCTGAGTTCACTACGTAGTAGTCGCCTGTAACGTCCTGCGCCTCAAAGTCGAACATAAGTGCAGGATTGATGGCAGTACCCAAGAGTCGGGTTTCGAAGTGGAGGTGCGAACCCGTGCTGGCACCTGAGTTTCCTCCCAATCCGATTGGCTGTCCTGCACGTACGATTTCATCTTCCTTTACCAATTGCTTGCTCAAGTGGCCGTAGAGGGTTTCCAAACCATTGGGGTGACGCAGTACTACGTAGTATCCCCATCCGCCTGCATTGTATTTCACGATACGCACCTTGCCATCGAATGCAGCATAGATGGTGTCGCCTGTATATACCTTGATGTCCAGTCCTTTGTGCTGACGTCCCCAGCGAGGTCCGAACTTAGAAGTGATTTTACGACTTGGTGTCGGCATAGCAAATCCACGGAGGTCAACCTTGAAATTTGGAGGCATTGCTCCAGGGGCAATCAGTGCTGAGGTATGGTCCCATGTAGAGTAGATGTCAGCAGCAGGATTGTGCAGGTCGATGAATGCCGGCGTATTGTTGATTTTAATTGCTTTCAGGTCAGTCAGTTTTCTGTCAGACGGTGCTCTGTTAGCCAACAAGTCCTGAGCCGAAACGGCTGTCGAAGCTGTTGTCAGAACCGCCAAAATAATTGTTTTTAGTAATCGTAACATATTATTGGGTTGCTTTAATATTCATCATTGGCATACAGGTACTGGAATGTAGCCTGCTTATAATCGAAGATCTCATCTGCGTTGAAGAATCGGTTGATTTCTGCTACAGCGTTCTCAGGAGAGTCGGACGTGTGGATGATGTTCTCTTGGAAACTCATACCAAAGTCGCCACGGATGGTACCAGGCGCAGCCTTTCTACCGTTTGTACTGCCCGTCATGGTTCTGACCGTCTCCACTGCATCCACTCCTTCATAGCAGCAACATACCACAGGAGCTGCCATCATTGAGTTCTTGATACGCTGGAAAAAAGGTTTTGATGCCAAGTGAGCATAATGTTTGTCGAGCAGCTCATCTGTCAGTTGCATCATCTTCATTCCGCAGAGTCTCAGACCTTTTCGTTCAAATCGTGCTGTCACCTCACCTACAATAGCTCTTTGCACTGCACTCGGCTTCAGTATTACAAGCGTTTTCTCCATAATTTATTTTCAATCTTCGCTGGCTAAATGCCATAAAACGCTGCAAAATTACGATTTTTTTTTGGAACAGCCAAATATCTGCCCCCTTTTTTTTGATTTATTAGCATTCATTAGCACAATCGACGTGTTTGAGGGCAATAAATGACGAAACGTAACATCTCGGGCAGCGAAACGTAATGATGCTACCCGAGAAGCATAATCGCGCTCCCCTTGCGCTAACGTCCTCGTATCGATTGATTTTGTAAAGTAGGGTTAGCTACAACAAGAAGCTTTTTATAACATTGTTTTACTTATCTGTCTGTATTTAGGTCAAGATCCTTCTCTCCCGAATATAGTTTTGCAAAATAATCATACCAGTCTTCATCAAAATACTTTTTATACATTTTATGTTCCCCATCTTTTATCGATTTTATCCAACTGCGATAGGTCTGGACAACAAATGTCATTCCCGTATCGTTGCCAAAGGCGATGCCGAGGGGTTCTCCATCATTCTCCCAAAAGGATACCGAAAATGCAAATAATCGTTTGGGGGAAGATTTATAATGATCGTACCAATATGTTACTTTATAGTAATAGCAACCTTTTCGTTTCTGAACATTCGGATGATTGATGAACTCACGATAAGTTATGTTTGGATCAAACCGATTGGCACCTGATATCTCCACACTCATCGGCTCCCGATACCAATCTGGAGCGCAATTCATCATCACCTCCTTAGCGGCCTTCTTCAAATACTCATTCCGAGACTCCTCTGTCATCTTACTCAGATTCGTGGCAGACCCAATCTGTGCACACAATGGCATGCTAAGCAAAGCCATTAGGACAAACAATATTTGTTTCATCATAACTATTTGGTTTTAATTATGGGATCGGCATAGGTTGCGAGATATTGTGCTTGACCCACTCATGATAAGGATTGACGAAGAAATTATGTCCCAAGTGATTACCAAAGATAATGCCAAGAGGCTCTCCATCATCTTCCCAGATGGCCACCTTAGCTTGAAATGGCCAACTTTTCTGAGCCGATGATGCATATCGGATGATAACCTCATAAAACTTTCTTCCCTTCTGCTCGCGGCTTTCCGGCATGAAATCAGTTGTTCTGAAAGTCTTCAAATCCGACACCTCATACTCCACTGGAGGAGCAGGTGTATAGCCACTTGAGAAACAATCTGTAACCTCAGCAGCCTTTTTTGTCAGATATTCATGGCGTTGCGCCTCAGTAAGGTTTTTCAAGTGGGCAATCGGTTTCATGATTGGAGGGAGTACAAAGAACGAGGTTTCGTTATCATAGTTGTTACAATTAAGTCCATCAAACATTGGAGCAAGAAACTCTGCTACCGTCATCAATGAATCCACTCTGCTTGACTTGTTACTTATTACGGCTTCCATCAGTTGCTTGGTAAACACTATGAGGAATTCCACCCGTCCATGTCCTTCGCTACATTCCTGCCAAGCACATTTCTCATGAAAAAAGAATTCTGAATTTTCCCCGTCCAGACACATTCCCAAAGGAGAGTACAGATAATCCCATTGATCATTTCTGCATTTTACCCACGATGTTTCTGGGTATTTGGCGCGGCTCACAGCCCCACTCCATAGACGAGTTAACAGCTTGAGGTGCCCATCAGGAATCGTCATCTGTGTCGTCATCTTCGGATTGCGTATCGTGGTTTCTAATTGCTGCTTATACACCAACGCATGCGCTAATGTATCGTAATACAAAATACGCAAATCGTCCCAACAAGAAGTGAAAAGCACACCAAAAGCGGCATGCTCATACCCCAACACACGATACCCTTTCCACCGCCTGTCCTTACTCTGTTTTACAGAATCGACACATAGGTCGGATAGCGGCCAAAGCCATGCATGAACAGGTGCCGTAAACGGTCCTATTCCATCATCATCTTGTGCCATCATACCGAGTGGCAAGAGAGCAAGTAATAACAAATACATTCTTTTCATACTAAACATAATTTGATGTTGATAATTTGTTGAGCGAAGAGTGCGCTAACCGCTAACCACTATCCGCTAACCCTTGAATCCGGCTGCAAAGATAGTGTAAAAAAATGTAACATACTTGCAGATTTGTAACATTGAGTACACGTTGTGTACACCTACATCCTCCCCGTATGGCTGTGTAGGGGGATACAGAATTTAGTATTTGAAGTCTTTGTCGAAGTTGATATATCCACTTATCTGCTCCACATAGTCATCGATTGTTTTGCTGCCTTTGGAGTTGATAAACAGCAATATGTTGACCGAATAGTATTTGTCGGCACGATAAAATTCGAGGCCGTAGCAGTCTGTGGCATTCTTCTTCACATGCCGAGTGACAGAGACAACCTCACATTTTACTTTTTGCATATTAGGGATTTTAGTAACAAAGACCTTGTCTGAATTTGTGATTTGCGTCAATCTGTCATTTGCATGCATACGGATATGCTTCTGCTTAGTTGCATTGATTTTCCCCATCAGTTCTTTGTCGTTCAATATAGAAGGCTCATGATCGATATGGAACCAAGGAAGCCCGCAGTTGTTGAGCAGCTCACTTGTAAAACTAGCTCCGTGCCGTAGAATCGTATTTTCATCTATTGGTACTTCGTGGTCAGGTTTTGGTTTGCTCGCAAATCTTAACGAAGGCATCAACAATATACAATTATCGTCAAGGGTTATGATGGGACCTGCCTCAAAAATTGGAATGTTGCCACCCGATTGCCTCATACTTGCAAATTGAAACACACGCATCTTACTCAGCGGCACGTTTTCTTCTGACTCTATCTTCACATGATGAGGAAAAGAGATTGAAACACCCCAATACTCCTTGTTCTTACGCACATAGGTTTCCCAGTCATCCCCCATTGGATCAAAAGTTGCTGACGATGCTTTTAGCTTGGGTTTGGGTTGTTCATCACTTCGTTTCACCTCAATAACGATATCAATGGAATGACTAGTAATCAGCGTTCTTTTAGCTCCGTGCCTGATAATGTTAGTCTCTAAATCTTGATCAAAATACGAAGCCATCAAAGTATCCTTTGGGTTTATTATCTTCAAGGAGTAGCTACCATTAACATCTGTCACAGCATGACCGATGATTCGTTTTTCCTTATCTATCTCAATGACATTTACCTTCACAAGCGGACTCCCCTTATCGTCTGTCACTTTACCATGTACGATATCGCCCGCCTTGACCTGAGCCATCGCACAAAGCGACAGGCACAACATGACTTGAATAAAAACGATTTTTTTCATATTTAAAACCTTCTATCGATAACTATTGATATATTGATCTGGTAATTGCAATGCACGGTAATGAACCAGCAGGCGGTCGATGGTGGGTACGAGCGATTTGAGTTTGTCTTTGTCACTCTCGAGTATTGCCTTGAGAATATCGTTATAGGTCTGAGCCAACAGTCTTTGCATTCCATCTCCCTCTGCCGAAAACTTTGATTCCCGGTCTCTCCACATCAAGTAATTTGCCACGCCATCGAATACTACCGTCTTCGTATCCCTGTACACAGACGTGTTAACTGCATAAATTGTAAGATTAAGGATAGAATCAAGCGTAGCTTTATCAACATCCATACGGACGGTCGTGAGGAGGGGTTGTTCAGTAATGTTATACCAAATATTATCATGGCATTTCATCGCAATTAGCTCCGTCTTCTCCCTGTTCCTAAGGTAGGCCAAAGCACTGGGGGCTTCGAACGACGGGCTTGTCAGAAACAGGAGCAAATGACGGGGGTAGATCTCGTTGTAATGGTCTATCAGATTCTCCACTTCCTTCATTTCGGCTTCATATTCCTTTGTTGCGACCTTCAAACCTGCTGAATCACCTCGTTCTTCATAATCGTGCTTGGCTTTTTGATAGCGACTTCGAAGACCGTTCTCTGTTTGATTATAAGCATACATATCTGTTTCGAACCAATGTTCCGCAGCCAGGTTCCCTTCATACTTGAACGTATTGAATAGCTTTTGAGCATAATCGATACCGTTCTTTATCAGAGGTTTCCTCTGTAAAACCTCAAGCCTTGAAGTCTTCACTTGTCCCATCATACTGACAGGTAGCAATGTAAGTAATAATAAAAGGATTGTCTTCATATTCGATTGTTTTGAATAAGTTCTTAAAAGCTGTGCCCCCTGCACCGCCGTACAGGGAAGCCACAGCAAAAATAGCAATTACTACAAAAATTAGCGTGGTATGGATGAATAATAGATTCGGAAATCGGGAGAGGGATCACATGTTCCGTCCTTGGAATAATTTGCAATCCTGACGAGACACGAATGGAATCCTGACAAACGTTCCAGCAGGAAGGAATCAAAACGGTCGGTTATAATCTCCTCGTACCATTTCAGGCCTATTGTCTGCTCGCCGTTGATGCTCATATCGTAGAAATAGTTCGTTGAGCCTGTATAGTGTGCTCTTTCTGCATGTTCAATCCGAATCAGGTTGCCCCAGGCATCGTAGTCATAGTTGAATCCCGATTGCTGCCGATGCCCCTTCGTACTTTCCTCCTCTTCTTGGGATAGGTCCTGATGCTCTATGAGAACCCATTGACCTGCATCATATCGATACTTATCGTAGCCGGTTCGGATATTGTTTGCATCATAGGTGGCAACAAAACGGTGATAAGGTACGGTTTTGTCCTCGACACGATAATCTGTACGAACGGTGTTGCAACCGTTCTTATCATATTCGAAGAGCGTTATGGAACGCCGTACTATTCCTGTAATGGCAAATGTGTCAGTCTTTGCAATCTCTAATAAATGACCTGCAAAATCGTAAAGGTATCGTTCCCTATGACTTCCGGCATTCCGGCTGATTTCAACGATACTATCCAGCCGATGTGTGAAATTGCGTGGCTGAGCCATGCAAGTACTGCAAAAGAGTGCTGCTAATATTATGAACATTGCTTTCATATCGTTTTCCTTTATAAGGTATGTTTTCATATTTCTGTTTTTTCGTAATTAGTTGATATACGAATAGTAGAACGTGCAGATGCGAGGTTCTTCGTCACCTTCTTCGCTGATGACGATATGGGTGGGTTTGTAGGAGCTGATGCCGAACTTGCTGCCGCAGGGAAGGGCGCTGATGTTGTTTTTGAGCCAGGGTTCCAACCCCATCACCTCCGCACGCTTCGTACTTTTGTCGTAGAAGAAGGCTATGGTACGTTCCCAATCACCATCTGGGAAATCTTCATTCAGCGTACTCTTCTCACCTGTGTAATGCATCTGATAGACCATCGACCTGTCGCCATCGAGGTCGTATTGGCATACTTCTTTGGTAACATTACTCATGATGCTGTTTGAGCTTTCCGTACAAAGCGCATATCGCCCATGTTTGTCGTAGGTGTAGAGGGTTTCATACTCCATATCCGACCACTCATTGATGCTTTTCTTCTCGACCAGACGGTTTTTGCCATCATACTTGTAGGTCTCCGTCAGTTCCAACTCGCCTTTACGATAGAAGCGTTCCTCAGTCAGCAACCCTTTGCGGTTGTATCGGTAGGTGTACTTTCGAATGGTCGATGGCTTTACTTTACCATCATAATAACTCGTTTTAATCATTGAATCCAACTGATGGGAGTCGTTGTAATACAGTTGTACATCCCTAAATGCTGTATCTGTAGGTACCCACCCGTCGTTCCATTGGTACGATACTTCCGACACCTCACGCCCTTGGGCGTCGTATCGGGTGACGGTCTTCCAAGAGTAACTGTCATGGACATTCTTCTCCTCATCACGATAGCTGGTAACGGAGGAAATATTTCCCTCGTCGTCATAGTCGAGCACAAACGTCGTTATACCGTCGAAGTCATTACATAGTACCACGCTGTCAAGCCGCTGCGAGTACTTGGCAAGTATCGGAGCCAGTTTGGCTTTCCTTGCATCTTTTTCGGTTTCTCGCTTGGCACGTTCAGCTTTTTGTTTCTCAGCACTGAGAATCGCGGCTTTAGGGAAACGCTGCTTGAGCTGCGCCTCCATTTCCTCCGACATCTTGCCTTCAATCTTGAAGTCTTTGATGTCTATGTCGTCCATCCACTCAGGAATGACGACCTCCTTTTTATCGAACAACAGATAGAGCCTCTCCAGATGATTGGTTCGTTTCAAGACAGTCGGCACTTCATCCACGACAAGTGGCATCCCATGTTGCTGTTCGATGATGCGTGCAAGAGTCTCGGCTTCGGCATCTGCCTTACGTGATATCCAGCCAATCTTTGGCGACAGCATGCCTGTGGCTTCGTCCACCTCGATGCCCACGAATCCTGCAATCAGTTCGATGTCGGCTTCTTCCAGTATTATGTTTGTCGCAGGGTCGTACAGCACATACTTGAACCCCACATGCGAATTCTCCTGTCCTAACGACTCCGTATGCGCAACCGTCTTGCGGATGGTCTTGTCCTTGGTGTTGGGGAACAGTTTCAGCATCCAGCCATCGAACTCTGTAGGCTTCACAGCGCTGCAACCACCTCCTCGCAGACGGTCGGGACGGTCCTGCATCACGATGTCTTTCCAGAACTTACGATTAGGCTTACCCTCGGCTGCCTTCACAAACTCCTGCAGGATGGGTAGCAGTTCCTTCGTCCACCAACCCATGTTGTACTTCTCCAATGCTTGCGTCTTCTCCACCACTTTGCGCCAGTCGGCTGGCGTACCTTCCAGCGTGATGGATGGGATGCCACATGTTGCGGCAAAGTCGGTAAAACGGAAATACTGCTTCACGGCATCCATCAGCGTGACCTGTGAGGCGATACGTTCCGTCATTCCCGTGGTTGAGAAGTCGGCTGTCATCGTCTGGGCAAGGTCGCCCTTCGTATGTGTTTCTATCTCCTTTGAGAACAGGCGGATAACTTCGTTCCAGTTGGCATTCGGATGGTGCAGGAGGTCGAACGTAGGGTCTTCCGCCAAGTTGGTCTTGATGACCAAGTCCTTCACGCCTTCATGGTTGACCAACAGCGAACGCATCTCCTCAGCGTGGTTGTTGACATACTCGCTGAAGGTGAGGCAGATAAGTTCCCACAGCATATCAGGAGACAGTTTCACAGGCCGATGGTCGGCAAACGCCTCTGTAAGCGTAGCAAAGAAGGCATCGTTGCCCTTATACCACAAACGCTTATCAGCAAAACTGGTTGCCAGCACATTCTGACACTTCTCTTCAATCTGGAATTCGTTGAGCACCCGTCGTGCAATCACATTTGCATCCGCCAAGCTGATTTTTCTCTCCGGCTTCGGCAGGTCTTTATCGACCTCGAAAGTGATGCTTCCACCCTTGCTGTCCAGCACCTTGCATTTCTGTGCCAATACAAAGCCCCCGGCCATGTAGG
The DNA here is from genome assembly GCA_902787555.1 of uncultured Bacteroidales bacterium. GTDB lineage: Bacteria > Bacteroidota > Bacteroidia > Bacteroidales > Bacteroidaceae > Colivivens. The sequence continues at coordinate 51,661 of CADAGO010000020.1, read as the reverse complement.
CAACAATCATTGTCAATACGAATCTTTTCATATATCTTTTTTATCTAACAAATCTTTCTAACATTCCTTTTGCGATTGCTTCATCATCGATTAGTTTGAAATCCTGCCAGCCTTTTGCCTCCTTATAGTCGAACAGGCTACCCTTGGGTACATGAATCTGGCATTTTTCTTTATCCACCATACGGAATGCATTGTCTTCCGAGTCACCAACAAGCAATGGTGCCGCAGGCGCAAGACAATAGATTTCCTTCAGATTCCAACAATGCCAAAACATTGTCTGAGGAATTTCCTTCAGTGTCTTTGGCAACGTCACCATATCAAGTGTAGTACATGAACTGAAAGCACCATCGCCAATCCAGGTGATGCTTGTCCGATGCAACTCTGCAAACAAGAGCGATGGGCACTGACTGAAGGCAAAGCTGCCTACCATCTCTACCGACTGCGGCAGGTCTATAGATGCCAGATTCGGATTGTCAGAGAACGCATTAACGCCTATCCATCGCGTGTCCTCCTTCAGGGTGTAGTGCTGTTGCTGCTTGTCCGTTTCTATCAAAAATCTGTCAGCATAACGCAAACCGTTCTCCATCGGAAAGCCCTTACAGCAATAGAAAGCTGTCGGAGACATCTTAGTGACAGACGTTGGAATCTTGATGCTGGTCAGGCCTGTACACCATAGAAAAGCAAAGCCCTCGATTTCCTCCACCGACTCAGGAATATTGATGGCCTTCAGGGCTGAGCAACGATTGAATGCACTATTCATGATCCGCTTAATCGTGTTGGGCAGATACACTATTGTCAGTTTGTCGGAAAACGCAAAGGCTTCCCATCTGATTGCCACAACTGGGTATATTTTACCTTTGTAGGTGATTTGTTCAGGAATCGTAATTTCGCCCTCATAGCGATAATCGTCCGTTTCGTTGTTCGACACCCAAGCCTCTTTTTTATCCGTCCAAATCAGATAATACACACCATCCACCAGAACCGTCTTTGGTTCTTCAGTAGTCTGTGCCAACATAAACATCGACACACACATCATAATCTGAATTAAGATAACTTTTCTCATAATCTGTATTCCTTACTTGATTTCTGTATAATAAAACCTCACGTCAGAGCCTGATGTATTTGTGCCATTCAATCCCTCGAAGTCACCAGAAGCGTTGACTCCTGTGATACGCACAATGCGATATTTGTAGCTCTCAGCATTCTTCAGGAGTTCCATTCCTGGCTTGCTGCCTTGTTCAGGTCCCATCACGTTTTCCGCTTTGGTGGCGAGGTCGTAGTAGTAGTTGGTGGAGCCTTTGTACTGATTTCCGTCTTCGTGGTCTTCACGCACCAGGTTGCCGTAGGTGTCGTATGCACGGTTTTCTACGTTCACCTTCCAATTGTCGTCTTGTGAATTTTTGCGCTTACGCTGTTCACGCACCACCTGACCGTTCTGTTCGGTATACTCAATGAAGCACTCACTCGTATAATCCCCGGCTATTCCTGTCGTCTGAATGGTCGTTTGATGGATTACCCTTCCTTTCTTGTCGTATTCCATCTTGTTCGTGATATTTGGGAAAAACTCCTTTTCGTTGTGTTTATAGCCATATATCACCTCTTCAGTCATCTGATTGCGTGAATTGTAGGCATGGGTTAGCTTCGACTTGCTGATGCCTATATTATTCATGTATTCAAATTCACTCACTTCCTCAACAAGGTTCCCACGTTTGTCGTATGTGTAACTGTCCGTATTCGTACGCCATAGTTTTTCACCTCCTTGGTACATCTTCGAATCCTTTTTCAGCAGACGGCCCTCGTCTGTATAGGTAACCTGGGTCACCATTACCAGTACGTCTTTACCATCTTCCACTTCGTATTCATCCTCGCCCACACAGAATCCACGCTCGTCGTAGTGGTAGATGCGTTTGCGCGGTTTCTTGGATTCTGTAGAAGTCTGTATGGTTTCTGCAATCCGTCCTTGCTCATCATAGTGAAAGCGCTTGACAATTGTAGCATACGAATCCACTGTTACAATGCTGTCGAGCCTGTAGGCATATTCGCCTGGAGCAAGGTCGCGACGGGTGGTGATGTTATGAAACAGACGTTTCACCTTAGCCTTGGGGAACCGTTTCTGGAGCTGTGCATACTCAGCATCTGTCATGTAGCCCTCGATGGTAAAGTCGTCAATCTGTATGCTGTCCATCCATTCAGGTATCACCACTTTGTCTTCGAATGTAAGCTGAAGACGCTGATAGTGGCTTTCTCGCTTCAGCACTTCAGGCACCGTCTTTATCTTGTTTCCAGAACCATTCAACGAGATACTTGAGAACGAGATACTTGAGCTTTTGAAGCGTGCCAAAGTTTCGGCATCCTCGTCTATCTTACGGGCAATCCACCCTATCTTGGGTTCTAATGCTCCTGTTGCCTCATCTATTATGATACCTATAAATCCTGCATAGAGCATGATGTCAGTTTCTTCAATCACCTGCATGGTTTCACGGTCAATCAGCTGGTACTTGAACGGCACCTTCGACAACTCCACACCTTGCATCTGACTTTGCGGAATGGTTGCCCTTATCTTCCCATTCTTCATATCGGGAAAGAGTTTCACCATCCAGCCATCCAAGTCTGTAGGCTTATCCATGCTGCATCCACCTCCACGCAGACGGTCGGGACGATCCTGCATCACAATATCCTTCCAGAACTTGCTACTGGGTTTTCCTTCAGCCGTTTTGACCAACTCAGCGATAATGGGTTTCAGTTCCTTCGTCCACCAACCCATGTTGTACTTCTCCAATCCTTGCACCTTCTCTGCCACTTTTCGCCAGTCATCGGGTGTACCCTTTAGTGTAATATAAGGTATACCGCATGAGAGGCGGCCTGCGATATGGTGGAAATAGCTCTTCAGCGACTCCATCAGTGTGATTTGTGAGGCAATACGCTCTGCAGATCCTGTAGTAGAGAAGTCGGAGGTCATCAGTTGGGCAATATCGCCCTTGGTGTTTTCAGCAATCGCAGCCGAGAACTTGTCGAAGAGGTCGCTCCAGTTGGCATTCTTGTCGTCCAGGATATCCTCTTCCGTCATAATCTTCAAGTCATTCACGCCTTCATGGGCAACCAACAGCGAGCGCATCTCTTCTGAATGATTGTTGACATACTCGCTGAATTCAAAGCCAATAAGCTGCCATATCATATCGGGAGAAAGCACAAAAGGTCGATGCTCAGCGTATGCACGCACCAAAGAATAGAAGAACACATCCTCACGAGCATAGGCCATCTTCTCGCCAGCAAAACTATAGGCTAGAATCTCTGGCTTGTAACCCGAAGGTAGGGAAGAATTCACTAATGTTCGTGCCAATGCATCAGTTGACTTTTCGTAAAAAGATTTCTCCTCAGTCTCTACTTTTGGGAGGTTCTCGTCCACCTCAAACTTGATTGAGCCAACTTCCTGACTCAACACTTTACATTCTTTCTGTGCCATCGCAAGGCTCCCAGCCATGCAGGCAACCATCATTATGAAAATTGTACGTTTCATACTTTATATATTTTTATTTCTTTTTCATTAAAACGCATCTCTGAACTTCTTGGAGCTTTCGTTAGCAGCGGCATCATGTCTGAAATCATCTGCTAGAAATTTGATGTCAACACGTAAAGCATCAAGTGCACGACGATTGCCCTTCTTTACGGCCTCGATGAGTTGGTGATGAAGCCTAAACAGGCGACTCGCAAGGTACTCTTGATCTTCTTCTTCATATCCATTGGTGCGTGCATACATAGGTTTGGAACCTCTGACAAAGACATCATACGATGTACCATCATTGACATGGATCTGAGAAAAATCTTCTCTGGCAGCACTGATGGCATTTGTCCATAGCGCTTGCAAGTCGGATGCCAAGTCATCGGGTATGCGTATCTGGTGGTATGCGACAGGTATTGCCCACGGTTTCTTTGGCTTTTCGCGCAACGTCCAACTAAAGGAGTTTTCCTCAGTTTTTGTTCGTTCCATGCGTTCTCTGTATGCCTGAACCCAGATGTTCTTCATCGATTTATTATATACCAATACGTGCTTCACGGGGTCGTACCCTAGAACACCTTCATATCCAACCGATGGGAAGAGGAACACTCCACAACTTAATCTGTTCAAGTGCAGAAGTTTTGTTTTTTTCTCGTTGTAGTACTGCCCAAATGCGTCTTTACTGTCGCATGCGTAATTCCCATAAACAGCAGGTTCAAGCGCTTTCTGTGCCATCGCTATGAGCGACAGACACAACATTACTTGAATTAACACTACTTTTTTCATAATTCTTCTATTTGATCTCCGAATAATAATACCTCACGTCCTGACCTACTGTACTTGAGCCTCTCATTCCTTCGAAGTCACCAAGGGGATTGACTCCGTTGATGCGCATGAGGCGGCATTTGCACTTACATGCCTGGACGAGCATCTTCAGTTGCAAGAACGTCATTCCTGGTTTGCCGTACCAGTCAAGTCCCTGCACGTTCTCCGTTTTGGTAGCGAGGTCGTAGTAGTAATTAGCGGAGCCATAGTACTGATCGTTTTCCTCGTAGTCTTCACGCACCAGATTGCCGTAGCTATCGTATGCGCGGTTTTCAACAACCACACTCCAATCACCTTCAAGACCATTGCCCTTGCGTGTCTCGCGCACCACCTGTCCGTTTTGTTCGGTATATTCGATGAAGCACTCGATAGTACCGTCTTCGACCAGACCAGTCGTTTGGATCATCGTATAATGGCTCACACGGCCGTTCTGATCGTATTCCCTCGTGGTCGTGATATTGGGGAAGAACTCATCTTCCTGAGTTTTATGGCCGTATATTACCTCTTCAATCCGCTGGTTAAGTGCATTGTAGGCGTAGGTTGTCTTCGACTTACTGAGTGTGTTGCTCGGTGTCATAAGAGATTGGCTCAAGTGTTCCACACAGTTTCCACGCTGGTCGTAGGTGTAGCTGTCCGTGACGAGACGATTCACCTTTCCGTCTTTGTCGAACATCTTCGTTTCTTGCTTCATCATACGGCCTTCGTCGGTATAGGTTGCACGAACCTCTGTCAGCTGAACGTCTTTGCCATCAACCTCTTGGTATTGGTCCTCACCCACACAGAAACCACGTTTGTCATAGCTGTAGATATACTTGGCGGGTTTAAAATTCGAAGACTTCCTTATCATTTCGGCTATCCTGCCCTGCTTATCGTAGGTAAAATGAAAGGATGATGTTCCGTATGATGCCACATTCACGATGCTATCGAGACGATAGGCATACTGACCTGGAGCAAGATTACGACGGGTGGTGAACTTTACAGAGTCTTGACCTGGAGCCAACACCCTCTGTACTTTCTGTGCCATCGCAAAGAGCGAGATGCACAACATGACTTGAATTAAAACGATTTTTTTCATAACTTTGCACAATTTAGTGATTGATTACGCTGCAAAGTAACAACATTTTTTGTTTTCCACCAAGAAAATTAGTTTACAAAAAATTTACATTTTCATTTGTTTCAAATTAACAATTTACAAAAAATTCACAAACCCCTCTCAAAAATGGAACTACAGCTATCTACAACAACGATTTTGACGAAGAAAAGTAAATGTTAACGAATGCAAAACGTTTCATATCGTAAAACAAGTTTTAAAAAACATCAAAAATCTGAGACAATCACCATTTTTTGCCCATTTCATCGCAAAAAGGCGATGATAGACAAACAAGTAAGGGGTTACAGAGCCCAGGAGAAAGAGAAACGGTCAATAACCATTTTTTATTATTGCTGTCCGGTAAAATGCGTACCTTTGCTCATGTCGCTTTGGTTTTGTGGTGAAACAAAGGTAACAAAAAAGGCTGAAAACCATGATAAGGATTCCTTTTTGTATCTTTGTGGTGAAATTCCGCATACTATTCCCATTCCACGATTATAAGTTCGAGGGTAGACGGCTAAAGGCAGACGGTCGTCCGCCTTTAGCCGTCCGACTGGATGGCTTTAGTCATCCGGCCGGATGACTATAGCCAACTTCCCTTTTCAGCCGACTCATCTTCCCGATTGAGTCGGCTGTTTTTCCCTTTTGAATTAGCTGCTGATTATCAACTTTTAGCGGACACCAATAAATAGAAAAAAAGCAATCCCGAGATTCACAAATAAAAGGCGCTGTAGATATTACCCTTAAGAGGCAAAAATGTTCCCATTAAGGGTAACAATAATTCCCATTAGTGGGAACAAAACCATTAATAATGAGGCCATTCAACATTCATCCCGTTCGGCTCATTCGGTCCGTTCGGCAGGCTCATGAAAAATAAGTTCTTGGCAAACTGCAAACCAATTATACAAGCTTAAGACAAGATAGATGAAGATGATTTTTTTGTGCCTACTTCTATATCATTGCTTATAATAATTCTTCATCTATAGCTACTAGGCCAACTTCCTGCTCTTTGTATTAGATAAGAGCGCCTCAAGGACTGGCAACATACGGTTAAGATTGCCATATCGAATCATGAAATTCCAGAATGGTTCAAACTTCTTCCAACCACCCATATAGAACAGGTGTGCCAGTTGCTGCTTCAGATTGTCGTGACCGAAACTGGCCCGTAAGATGTTGCTCCACGAATAGAACTCCTTATATGCCCAGTCATAGCCTTGCTTCAACTCTTCGGCCGTGAGTCCGATGGTCTTATAGACTACAGTTCGAGTATCGTATTTGCTCCAGTCGTATGACGTTATTCGTCCGTCGCGTTCCATCTGTTGGAACAAACGAGTGCCGGGATATGGCGTGAGGATATGGAACGTGGCCGTGGTGATGCTATGCTTGATACCCCATTCTACTGTTCGGCGGAACACATCTTTGGTATCGTGGTCGAGTCCAAACACAAAACTGCCGTTGATCATAATTCCTAAGCTATGCAACCGCTCCACTGCTGCTACATAGTCTTTCGAGAGGTTCTGCAACTTATTGCTGGAACGAAGATTCTCTGGCGAAAAGGTTTCAAAACCAAGGAAGAGACTGCGTAGACCAGCCTCAGCAGCCTTTTCAATTAAATTGTCCTTCAGTACGGAAGCAACGGAAGCAGCACTTTGGAACACTCGTCCCATGCCTCGCATTCCTTCGAATAGTTCAGCAGCAAACCGAGGGTTACCCAACAGATGGTCGTCAAGGAAATATAGGTGGCGACCCGGCAGACGGTCTATCTCTGCCAATGCCTCGTCCACACGTTGGGTATAGAATGATTTGCCATCACCATAAAAGGCATCCTTATAGCAGAAATCGCAATGATGAGGACATCCACGCGACACGACCAATGAATTAGGAACAAAATACTTTTCACGCTTAATTAAGTCACGACGTACAGGAGGAATATTTTCTATGGAACGCCAACGAGCCACATATCGTTTCTCTGGATGTCCTGCTCTAAGATCGTTCACAAACCGAGGGAACGCCTCCTCGCCAGGACCAAGGAAAATGGTATCTGCATGCTCAGCAGCCTCATCAGGCAATGAAGTGACATGAAGTCCGCCCAAAGCCACATACACCCCTTGCTGACGGTAGTGATCGGCAATCTTATAGGCACGATAGGCATTCGTCACATATACCTGAATACAAACCAAATCGGGAGCATCATCAAGTGTCAGTTTCTCCACATGCTGATCCACTATCTCCACTTCATCATCATCGCGGAAATAGGCAGCCAGCGTAGCAAGTCCCAAAGGCGGGAATAGCGAATACTTGATGGGACGCCAATACGGGCTTTCGGCTTCCTGCAAGGCAGGCAGAATCATTTTTACTCTCATGCATTCTCCTCGCCAAGTATCTGATTGACGTCTGCTTCGACTGTTTGGAGCTTCTGTTTGCAGAATTCCACCAATTCCTTTGCTTGTTTCAACTTGGCTGCGAGCTGGTCGACATCGAGTTCGCCTGAAGAGATGCTACGAGAAATCTCCTCGAGCTGCTGCATGGCTTCTTTATATAGACCCCCTCCCCGCTCCCCCTCTATGGGGAGAGTGGACACCATCAAGGGGTTTTCATTGTTAATTTGTTCCATCTTATCCTATTATTAAATAATACATGCTTATAACTTTTTCTAGGTAACTACTCCCCTCCTCTCTCCCCTTGGGGGGAGCGCGAAGGGGGAGAAATCCGTTCTAGTCCCCCCTCAGTCCCCCAAAGGGGGAAGACTGAGGGAGGGGCAAGGGGGTGGGTCTTTTTTTATTACTGCTTTCGTTGTTCCTTGTTCCATCGTGATTTCCACCTCATCGTTAGGGCGAAGCATCGATGCATCGCGCACAGCACGTCCATCCTTACGTACCACGCTATAGCCAAGCCGATAGATGCGGATTGGGTCGGCAGCATCGAGCTGGGTGGTCAGCAGTTCAAGTTGATGACGCTGACGGTCGAAGATGGTGCGGATGGCATTCTGCAGGTCTGCGAAGAGGGTGTCGAGCCGATGGAGATGATTCGTCTTATAGAGTTCCCACAGCGACGGGATGCGTCCTGTGACACGTTCCAACCGCATCTGCTGCTGATGTAGCATTTGTTTCGCTCCAGTCGAGATAGCTGTCTTGATGGCATCAATCTGCTGGAGTTGCGCTACGCCCTGATGAATCAGAAATTCAGCTGCCGCCGTAGGGGTCTTCACACGTGTGTGACTGACAAGGTCGAGCACCGTATCATCTCGCTCGTGACCTATTCCTGTGATGATAGGGAGCGGGAATTGAGCGACATTCTCAGCCAAGGAAAGGGTATCGAAGCCTGTAAGGTCGGACGTAGCACCTCCTCCTCTGATAATCACCACCACATCCCAGCGGTCCTGCTCTGCGGCAATCTGGTTCAAGGCTGCAATGATGGTCGGCTCCACTCGCTCCCCTTGCATGATAGCAGGGAAGAGTTGGACGCGAAAAGCCAATCCGTAGTCATTGTTCAGGAGTTGGTTCTGGAAATCCCCCCATCCTGCTGCTCCCTCAGCCGAAATGACTGCGATACGCTGTACAGGGATAGGAAGCTCCAGTTCTTTATTGAGATCGATAACCCCTTCCTCTTCCAACTGGCGCAGGATTTCCTGTCGACGACGTGCGATGTCGCCTAACGTATAGGTAGGATTGATGTCGATGACATTGAGGGCATAGCCATAGATTTCGTGGAAAGTGACCTCGACCTGCACCATCACCTGCATACCAGGACTGAGGGGCTGGCCTGTCGTCCGCTCGAAATAAGGACGTAACAGTGCCCACTTACTCCCCCATATCTGTCCCTTTGCCTTCGCAATGAAGGTATTTCCTTCCTCTGCCTTCTGCACAAACTCCAAATAGCAATGCGGTCCACGCGTGGACACACTGCTCAGTTCGGCTTGAATCCATACGGGTTCGGAGAGCGAATCCTCTAGGACTGCCCGAACGCGAAGGTTGAGTTCGTAGAGGGAAAGAACAGACCCCCTCCCCACTCCCCCTGCAGGGGGAGAGTAGATACCATTGGGTGTCTGATTGCCCTGTATGTCTATATCGTCAAATAACATTTCGGTGTTTGCAGTGATCACTCCCCGCCCTAAAGGGAGGGGAAAGGGGGAGGGTCTCCTAATAGGTTAATCCAATCGTATAGGCTTTGAAGAAGTCAGGGATGCCATAGCCGTACAGTTCATCAGGATTTTCGGCACGATTGCCACTCTTGCGCACGATATCCATGATTTGATAGGCATTGAGATTGGGCAGAGCCTGCCACAGACAAGCCACCATACCACAGAGGATAGGTGAAGAGAACGAAGTACCAGCTGAATAGGTTAGGCTACCAGTAGTAGAATAGACAGCAGATGGCAGTCCTGTTGCCATCACATCGGGCTTGATGCGTCCATCGGCTGTATTACCCTGTGATGAGAATGCCACACGCGAACCATCGGGGTCAACGGCTCCAACTGTCAGAACATCAATAGCATCGGCAGGAGCGGTAATCTTCTTCCACCTGCCATTACCCTCATTTCCTGCACTACAACAGAGAATCATACCCTTCGATGCCACCATCGAGGCAGAACGTGAACAGATATGTGTCTTTCCATCGAGCGATTCATAACCCAAGTTATCGGCTTTGTTGTCGAAATCGTAATAGCCCAACGAAGTATTGATGACATCCACACCTACACTATCGGCAAACTCGATGGCAGCAGACCAGTTGTCCTCCTCAATGAGTTGTTCGCTGTCACCATCTTCTGACATGATAAGCCAGAAGCCAGCCTCTGGAGCCGTACCAATCATGTAATTAGGGATGTTGGCACCCATGCACGAGAGCACCATCATGCCGTGACTGCCTGTTGCATAGAAGTTTTCTGTAGGGTCGACAAAGTCCTTTGTTCCCAGTATCTTTGTATTTTCAAAACCACGAATGACATCAGCATTGAAGAAACCACCGTCGATAATGGCAATGGTCATACCCTGTCCACGGAAGCCGGCACCATGAAGAGCCACACCATTCAACTGGTTGATTTGATCAAAGGCAAGGCTACCATAAGTGATGCCTTCAGACAAACCAAATCCCTGAATCACATTGTTCTTACGCTCATCGACTGGCTGATGAGAAGCTTTTGTGTAATGAGCCACACGACGGGTACCAGACACGAAAGGCAGTTGAGCGATACGTTCCATCACTGTGGTATCGGTACAGCTCACTACAACGGTATTGTTCCACTTGCTGGTATGCATCACCTTGACACCAGTATTACGAATCTGGTTGATGTATGTCGCACAGACAGGGATGTCGGTCTCATCGATTTTGATACCCTGACGATTGCGTCGCTCAATCGCTTTCTGCGAGAGGAACTCCTCAGGATGACGGATTGAAAACTCAGACTGCTTCTTGTCAGTCAGATACACCCTATATTTATAATAAGGTGTGAACTCTTGTGCGAAAGCCTGAAGGCTTATCGCTAATAATACGCTTGTTAATAGTTGTTTCATGTTTCTTATTACATTTTATAATTATTACATTTTTACATTCTCATATCCTTGGTCTTTTTCCTTTCAGCACATGCATGAAGTTGTCGTACGACTGCTCTATGTAGCTCAGTTCGTAAGGTTCAATCTGCAAGGAGAAAGTACTTTTTATCTCATTTAAATCAAAATAACTTCTAAGTAGGCTCGCCATATTGAACGACATATCGTCGTTTTTACGCATGATAGCCTGACAAGCAGCCACAAGCAACTGACGATTATCGGCTGCCCGGCGCAACACATTGAAAAGAACATAGTAGGCATACGGCGTAGATTCCTTAATCAGCACCGCAACACACTCACGTTCATCATGAAATCCGGCAAACTGAAAGAGCGCCTCTATCTGTTGGGCAGAAACCAACATCGGAAGAGCCATCCTGACAATCTTTGCGAGCGACTCTGGAGAATTGTCATGCAGCCATCTGGCTACTGACTGAGCCTCCTTGCAGCGAAAATCGAGTAATCCATCTTTCGCCAGTCCTGCAACACCTAAGACACAAGGCAGAAAAGCCTGCCGACGATACTCAAGGAGGTGCTGATATGCCTCCCAGAAATCCTGATTGGATAGTTGAGGCATCACTCGCTCACGAACCACAACTTCCATCTTGCGGAAATCGGCATTAGAAGCAGACCTAAAATGCTGGAATAGTCCGTCCCAGTCTTTTGTGCGAATCAATGCGAGTATAATGTCTGTCTTGGGCATGCTGTGTCAGTCAATTGATGATTTGTAAATCCGTAATCCGTAAATCACATTATCTTGTCAGCATGAACTTACAACTTATGCCGAAGTCTGCGGTAGTTGTAGGATATGAGGTGGTCGACACAATCGGCACGTTCTTTTGCCAATCGAGATAGCCGCTGACGGTAAGAAGTCGGCTGAAAGTATAGTCGGCTGTGACAGATACCTTATAAGCGGTACTTCCATTGGTGGCTGTCGCCACTTGAGTCTGGATATTACGGTTCAACGCATTCTGCAACCTATAAGTGAAGTTGAACGCCATGTTCAAGTCGTGACTCACTCCGCCCACACGTGTGTTGGTGGTCGTTGCAGGCTTGTTCTCAGTTTCTGCTGTCTTCTTCGAGTTCTTCTTTTTCGACTTAGGCTCACCCGACTGGATACGCTTTGCGCCAAAGAGGTTCAGGTCTTTCAACTTGAAGTTAAAGCCCAGAACAATATCATCGGAATAGTTTTCCGTAAGAGCTACAGAGGTAAGGCTGAGGTTGAGCGTACGATTCTTGCGGAACTCAAGTTTGGTGTTCAAGCCGCTGTTGAAAGTCACATCGACACCCAACAATGGAGAGAACGATTCGTTGATTGAAACAGTACTGATGTTGTACATACTGCTTGGAATAGGATTGCCCGATGTAACATCAAGCACGAATCCCATATCGTTCGTCAATCCCATGTAGTTGGTATATGAATTATAGGCACCTACAGCATACAAGCTCTTGTAGGTATGGTTGATATTCACGCTCTTGAAGTGGCGGGCAAACCATCCGAGCTTAGAAAGTCCTGAATAGGTAATCGTCCAGTTGGGCAGCATCTTCAGAAGTGACGGGAAGAGGTCGAGGCTACAATGAGAAGCCTTCGTGCCCGTGTAGGCAGAAAGGAATGCAGGAACCATCACATCAGCTGAATACTTATCAACTCCTCCGTTCTCAGAACTGTATGGCTTGCCCTCAAACATTGCTCCCGTTCCCACTGGATAGTTCACACCTTGGTACTTTTGCTCTAATCGTGCCTTGACAACATCGAGGTTGCGCATAAAATCATTAAACGGCTCTGAACTGTAGTTGTTACCGATATTTCCACGAGATGCAAAGGCACTCTTGACGGAGATAACGGTCATGTTGAAACTACCGCTCTGGGTGGTAGGCATACCTGCATACATGAACTGCACACTCTTTGACTTGTTGACATTACGACTGGCATTCAAGTCAATCTTCAACTCACGCACAGGTTCCAGCGTAGCATGTATCTGCAGGTCTTCTGTAGCATTGGTTGATACAGGTGTGGTGATGTTGGAGTCATTGTTCATCAGCCATCCGTTGCGTACAGCCTTATCTACGAAACTGTCGTCGACCGCACCAAAGGCGAAACCAAGACCTGGCGACAGAACACCATTGACGGACTTCTGGCCAAAAGCATCGCCGATTTCGTTTCTCAAACCTGGGAGGGTCATCGAGTAGGTGTTACGATAGGTGAAATTGACATTACGTATCATCATCAATCCACGTGCAACAGTTTGGAGCGTCTTATACCAACCCTTATCCTCCAATGGTTCCTTCGCTGTGACGGTAATCTTCACAGGAATGGTATCAAGGTTCTTCACACGAATGGTATTCTCATCCACCTTCTTATATTTCAGATTGTAGGTCTTTCCCTCCTTCGTGGTCGCCTTGACAATCAGTCGTTTCGACTTCTGCCCATGAGCCACATCTGTATACGTCGTATCGTTGAGTGTCACTTCCTTCGAGAAGTTCTTCTTCGTCGAGGTAGGCTTGGCCTGAGCAGTGCTGTTCCTACTATTGGTTGCAGCATTCTTGTCGTCTGTCTTATCGTCTTTCTTTTGGGTCGTTGTCGTACGTCTCGCAGCCGTTGTCGTACGACTGGTGTTGCTGCCTGAGAATCGCGCGTTAGCATCGTCTAAGAACTTCCACATCTTGTATAATGCCTCGAGGCTGATACGACCGTTGATATTGATCGTTCGCTGAGTCGTAGCTGTATGTCCCAATGTGGTTCCGTTTTCCAACTCAGCACCTCGGTTCCATCCGTAGTTGCTGGCATAGCTGCCATCGAGACCGAGCCAACTCAGTACAGGTATCTTATCGAGCGGCACCTTGTACGTGCTGTTGAACGACGAGGTGTAGGTCAGCGGACGTCCGAAGTGGGCAAGACTGGTCTTCACAGAGTCTTTCCAAGCATCATAGGCATCGGGATACAAATCTTTGTTGATGACTGTATACGGTTCCTCAATCTCTGCATGAGTAGCAGAGGTGTACTGCATCGTCAATGCTTTGAAGATGTCCCAACGCAGGGAGAGCTGACGGTTCCAAAGGAACTGTTCAGAGAAGGAAAGAGGCAGCTTCACGTCGAAGTCGAGGTCGCGCTCCTGATACTCATAATAGTGACGCGTGATGTCGCTGTTGAATGAGAAGCTCTGCGGCAGATAGTTCAGGTTTTGCGCCTTGATGATATCCAACCACTTTGACTCACCCTTCAGGTTCTTGAACGGCTCCCAAGTCTTGTACTTAGGCGAGTAGCTGTAACTCATGTTGAACCTCCAGTTCTCATCGTTCTCATACACGATAGTCTGACCAGTTTTGTAACGCTGACTATACGAATAGCTGAAGGCAAAGTTCGACGGGTCGTATGGCATCGGAACCCGACTTGAATAGGTCGATTTCCAGTTGCTCAGCGAAAGGTTCTTGTTCTTCACAACCGATTCCGTCAAACTGCTCAACGAGTCACGTTCGGCTTTCGTCTCACATTCATCGAGAGCATCCGTCAACAACATATCGGTATCGAACGGATTATACTTAGGAGCGATCTTCTGCCAAGAATAAGAATAGTAGAGTGGCAGACTCATCTTCCACTTCTCAGGGAAGAACTTACCCAAATTGAAATTGGTGGTGATAGCCCATTCATAGAGGTTGTCGTCTCGACGTGTGGATACACCTTCTTCCAATCCTCCGAATCCTGCTGTCTCCATGTGGCCAGTCAAATTGACACTACCAAGGTCGGCCAACTGCACACTAAGGTTTCCCTGAGCAGCAATACCACCGTCATTGTTGTAGTCCTGCAGGCGCAATTCATTCACCCACACTTCCACAGAACCAGTCGAACGGCCATTGTTTCTCACACCGATCATCATGGTCTTCACCTCGCCCAACGACGGGTTACCCATAACGCTAATCTTGTTGTTCGGGTTGTTGGGGTCGTATTCATAATACAGCTGTGTATAGGTAGCCGCACCCGATGCCTTCGCCTGATTGCGCGCATGCTTCACAGCAGTGAGGGTCTCGAAATCGATGTCGAGCATATTCTCTGCAGGCCATACAGCTTCACAACCCTTGGCGGTATAGGTATCGTAATGTCCTTCTGGAGTCAGTACCAGCGGTATCTCGTATTCGTAATAGTTGTTTTTGTAGTCGCTACCCAAGCGGATGAACATACTCATCTGGTTGTCTTGCAACTGTTGGTCGCCCAACATGGCATTCGCATGTACGAACATCTGCATGTGCTTGTACTTACGAAGGTCTTTGCTGATATTCTTATACACCGCACGTGCATCACCCGATGCCAGGTTCTCTACGATAATAGCTAACGCCTGCTCATTGGCTTGTGCCAACTGAGGTTCGTTCGGGTCAACTACTCGTGTCACTCCAGGAGGCAGTACATAGTTCACAGGAGCCTTATCGTTGTTTTCTTCGATATTAACAGCCGATGTACGTACCGTACCGCTCGTACTTGGTCTATTGCCCGTATACAGAGGTTTTGAGTAACCGCGCCACTCACCCTCCACCAGATTGAGCGAAGCAAAACGCAACACGATAGGCTCTTCGAAATCGGTGAGGTAAATACGCATGAAACGAATGCTGCTCATATCGCCGATGCTTCCTACTTTCTTGTCGTAGGCATCGAGCGGAATACGGAACTGGTACCATGTAGCCTCCTCAGTCTTTCCATTACGCAACTTCACGTTGGTTTTGCGTTCGTCGATGATGAAGTTCTTACCTACGACCATATCTTCTGGGCGCATGCTGACCTTATACTGGAAGTAGTTCTCATATTCATTCATCGTATAATCTTGATTGACATCCTCCACATCTGGAGTCGTCTTATAGGCAGTACTATACGATTCGCTGCTCCCGCTGGTATTAGGAGAGTTGCCTTCCGGATTGTTTATCAGTTTGTAGCGATCGAGAATCGAAGTCTGCTGCTCATCGAAGTCCGAACCGCGGAAGTAATGGTAGTCATCACCTGCAGGGTCGGCTGCAATTGAGTCGTAGACAGTCGAACTGACCTTACCACGAATGGCTGCCAGATAATCGGCGTATGCACCATACGTTTTTTCCTCCTCTGAAGTCAATCCGTCCAATCCTACGTCTTGTTTCTGACGAGCGCCGCTTTCGTTACTGAACGAATAAACTACACTCTTCTCGTTCGGAACCCTACCCCATACCGTTTCGTAATACGACGAGGCACCACTGACCGACATACCACTCTCGTAGTATTTCTTTCCGTCCTTCAGTACATCCTCGCTCACCTCACCAAGATTCAAATAGAAGTCTCCTCCGTAGCGCTTTCCGTCGCTCTGGTTCTTGGTATAGATGAACGGGTCGAGCAACCAGAACTCTACATATTGAATGTTTTTCGACTCGAAATTACTCAAATATTCATCGATTTTTCGTGTCATACCTCCCCATCGCTTACGCGGGTTGTTCAATTTGCCGTTTGCATCGACATCCGTATCAAGATTATACGGACCTCGTTCGTTAGGATAGAACGCCACATTGAACACCGAAATGGTATTAGCATCCCCTTGGTTCACATCTTTATTCGGATACACCTCACGCACGAACACCTCACGCACATAGTGGTTCGACAGCTGGTCGAGATCACTCTTGATATGTCCTGGTGTCAGTGATGAACTACGACGAGTAAACAGCGGGTCGATGGTGTACCAGGCAAGGCGTGCACGGTTGTAACCGTTCTTCACATCATTACCCATTGTTCCATATTCCAAGACTGAAGGAGTCGAACTCAACATCCAGGCAGTAGGGATGCCCTGATTGTTCTCCTGCTTCGTCGCTTCGAAGTCATCGAGGTACGAGGCATTAGCTTGCACACCCTTTACCTTGCCCGCTATCAGTTGGGCAAATTCACCACTGAAGTTGATGCTCGATGGCTGACTCACCTCTATGAACGGTATTTTATCAATAAGGTTCGTGAGCCATTGGCTGTTCTGCTTCCAATTGATATTCAGTCCCCATATCATATTGTTGAGCGGTTCGGTTCCCATCGACACCTTATTGGTCAACGGTTGCTCAGTCAGTTTCATCCAAGTACCTCCAAACTGCAGGTTTTTCGAGAAGTCGTAGTTCCAGTTCACACCCAGCATCGTCTTTCGCAGCATATCGTAGGCATCCTGGCTTTCCAGACTTACGTTCACATTCGTGCCGGCATCGATGATGCTCTGGTTGGTAATGGTCACATATCCTTCAGAATAGTCAACGGTATAGTCGGAATTCTCTGTCAGCACTACACCACCTGCCGTCACTACGACTGACCCTCGTGGAATGTTTCCTCGTTTCAGGTCTATCACATTTGCCGACGAACCTTTATACTCACCCAGCATCGTGAACTTATTCTTCTCAGCCATTTGCTGGGCAACAGTCTTAGTGGAGTCATAGAGTTCATCATAGCAATATCTGTCAGCCATCACATCGTCACCCAACTGGTCGCGCAACCAGTCGCCAAACGGTTCCACCACAGGGAAGATGATTTTCGCGTATTGAGTATTGACAGTATAGCCGTCGAGGAAGTCGAACTTACCGTTTGGATTCGTTTTCATGTTATCGTCCAAGCGGTCCAGGTTCATCATCCTCAGCAACGTCGTCTGCTTGAATTCTCCCTCTGGGATATACGAGAGCATCACACCAGTCGTATCACTGAGGTATTTGATATCGAGTTTGAACTTGTCACGTTGCACCGACCGTGTTCTCAGCGCATACACGTTCTTCATCATCAGGTCCCAGTTACCCATCCTTGGCGAGTTGCTGGTGTTCTTCAGCAACTTCACATACAACGACTGATCGTTATCCTTGATATCTGATGAAAACTCACCCACCTGATAGGTCTGACCACCGTATGTATATTCATAGGCTATTGCCAGCACACTGTTCGTGTTCATCTTGGTGTGAAGCGACAGATAACCTAAGTGCTTGTTCAGCGTATATTCCGATGGTTGCAGCAGTCGTGCGTTTTCCACCTTCTCGTAGTCCACACCTCCTGTCATCACCTCGCTCAGCACCGCACTCGACTGATCCACATAGCGGGCTTGCGGATAGTCGTTCACGATTTTGGAGTACAAGTTGTTCGCACTGTTCTGAGGCAGCTGTGCACCGACTCCCTGCCACTGAGGGTTGCTGATTTTATTACGTTCAGCCAAATCAACAAATCCTATAATATTACGTGTATTCTCCGTAATACCCGATGTGTTGGTCACCCAGATCTCCACACGGTTGATTGTCACACCCGATGTGACAGTAGGCAACGTAGCGCATGCTTTGTTGTAGTTATCGCGGAAATACTGTGCCAGGAAGAAGTGCATGTTCTCTTCATAGTTGCTCACATCAATCATGAACGTATCGAGCTGTACACCTCCACGTGTTCCTACGGCTGACGATTGCGATTTCTTCTGAGAGATAACGGTTTGCAGCGACAGCTTACCAAACTGCAAATCAGTGTGAATACCAAACAGCGCCTGCGCACCATGCACCAGCGAGTTGTTCGATGGGAACGATATGTTACCCGCCTCCAACTTCTTGATGATCTCATCCTCCTGACCCTCATACACCAGCTTCAGCTTCTTAGCATCATAGTTGAATGTAGCTTCCGTACCATAGCCAAGGCTGAAATTCATCTTGTCGCCAATGCTCGCCGTCACATCCAACTGAACTGTCTCATCGAAATCAAAGTTCGTTGTCTTCCTGTTGCGCTCAGATATCGTAGGATTGTCGGTAAACTTATAGTTAATACCCGCCTTGAGGCCTGCACTACCGTTGGTACGGATTCTCACACCTCCAGGACCGAAAATCTTCTCTGCTGGTCCAAGGTCGAAATGCATATCCGTGAAGTCGAACTTCTCCTTGCCTTTGTGGACAAACAAAGAGTCGTTTCGCATCTTGAAATAGTCGCTCAGCAACTTGCGTGTGTTCCAAGTCGCATACTCCTCAGGAGTCATCAGTGTAGGTGCGCTCAGGAAATTATCGCCTAACTTCGTACCCACCTTGTAGTAACCGCTCTTCTCGTCATACTCACCCACATCATATTTCAAGTTCTCAGGATCAGCCAAGTCCAACGAGGTTTCCACTTGCTGCTCACCAGTGGGATTATCAGTCTTCTTTACTTTCACATGAGGAAGCGTATCCACAGGTATCCGTTCTTCTTCAGATTCTGATAACGTGGAATAAGTCTTCGCCTTTTCATCCGTACATGGTGAGCCTGTCGAATCAGTACCCGTCTCAATCACGCGTCCCCACCTTCCATCCACAATAGCAGCAAAGCCCACCGCAATTACGATGAGCCATATACTGATTGTAGCTGATATTTTATTCTTTGTCTTCAATTTCCCAAACCTTTAACCTTAGACTCTAGACTTTAGATACATCTTGAGCCTGTAGAAATGACTCTAGACTTTAGACTTTAGATCTCCTCGTCAAAGCATCTTCAGCGCCAACTTTATCACCTTCTCGATAGGAGCATCCGGATCTTCGGTCAGGATACCCTTCACCACCTTACTGGTAGGAGCAGGTGGAAATCCCAGCATCTTGAGAGCCTCCACTGCCTCGTCATGCACCTCCTTGTTGAAAGCCACAGGGACACTCCCCATAGCGAGGGAGTCGGAGGGGGTCTCTACCAACGATGCCACCTTGTCCTTCAGTTCCAGGATGATCTTCTGAGCGGTCTTCTTGCCCAGTCCCTTTACCGTAGCCAATAGGCGATCGTTGTTTTCTGTGATGATGGTAGCCAATTCAGAAACAGAGAACGACGAGAGTACCATACGGGCGGTGTTTCCACCCACACCCGAGACGGTAAGCAACAACAGGAACAACTCGCGTTCAGCCTTGCTGGCAAAGCCGAAAAGCACCCATGCATCTTCACGGATAGCCTCATACACATACAACTTCACTTCCTGCTTATCCTGTATAGCAGAGTATGTATTGAGAGATATATTGAGCGCGTAACCCACACCACCTGCACACTCAATCACAGCCGTTGCAGGGGTCAGTTCGTCTATCTTTCCTTTAACAAAATCTATCATCAGTTTACTTGTTATTATAAATAATAACGCAACAATCCGCTATTTATTGCCCTACTAACTAAAAAAAACTACCATTTACCATATCTCATTTACCATTTGACCATTTACCATTTGACATTCTACATCATCCAAATAGCTTAGTAGGGGGTAATGGTTATAGGTAATAGGTTATTGGTTATTGAGGTCTAAAGTCTAGAGTCATTTCTACAGGCTCAAGATGTATCTAAAGTCTAGAGTCTAAAGTCTAAGCTGTCTGCGGTATTCCTGAGGCGTAATGCCTGCTACCTTGTGGAAAAGACGGATGAAATAACTATGGTCACTGAATCCCAGCTTGTAGGCAACCTCTTTTACAGAACAATCGGTGGTGTAGAGCAGCAATTGTGCCCGCTCCACCTTTTTAAGGTTGATGTATCGAACGGGCGACAGACCGAACTCCTGCTTGAAAAGACGGATGAAGTAGGTTTTGGTAATGGAAGCCATATCGGCAAGGTCTTCCACGTCTATCCTGTCGGCAATATGCTCATGAATATACCTAAGCACTTGTTTCATGCGTTCGTCAGACGTCCATATATGTGGTTTTGCTTCACGAATGAAGTGCGACATAATCATCAGCATGGCACCTCTCAGTTCCATTTTCTCCCATAATTCCATATTCATGTACCGCTCCACATAATTGGAAGTCTGAGCAGACGTATCGTAGCTCTTCGGATCAGGTTCTGGAAGCATGGCATCAGGATACTGCGAAGACACGTATTCGAACAATTGTCTGATACTATTACCGGCTCGGACTTCTGTTGGCAGTTCGTACGTATCCTGCAAATTCACTTCGTTCTTAAAACCCTCATACATGTGAATATAATACAATTTGAATACCCCATGACACTCATACGAATGGATAACAAAAGCAGGTATCATATACATATACCCAGGCTTTAGCAGTACGTCCTCTTCTGGCAAATGAAGCATTGCCTCCCCTTCCACTATATAGAATATGCGGATGAAAGGAGAACTCACTTTCTGCCAGTTCCAATCAGCATGATGTGTGGCACAGCCCACATTCAGCATCATCAGGTTCATTGACTCTATCGGTATCTGTATCATCTCTTAATAATCTTGGACTATCTGACTGCAAAAATACAAAAAATATCTGATTCTCTGATATAAAGATAGGACAAAATTACGATTTGTCTACCATTATCACAATATTGTCCTATTTTTGGATAATATTATGAACTATAAGCAACTATTTGTTTTGTACCTTTGCAGACGAATTACAACATCATTTTACAATCAATGAACAGAACAGTTATATTGACCACCATCTTGGTAACATTAACGATAGGATCGACAAAGGCACAAAATGCTATTGACATATGGAACCTTCCGCCCCTCAGCATAGAGAAAGGGCGTTATACTACCGACTGGGAAAACCTGAGCAGACAATACAACACACCGGCATGGTGGCGTGAGGCTAAACTGGGTGCATGGTCACATTGGGATCCACAATCAATGGCAGAGGATGGCGACTGGTATTCACGCGGCATGTATATGGAAGGGCACCCACAAGCAAAATACCATCGTGAGCACTTCGGACATCCTTCGGAATACGGCTACAAAGAACTATGTAGAGACTGGAAGACTGACTTGTGGGATCCTGAGGACTTAATGCAGCTTTACCAGAAAATGGGAGCACGCTATTTCTTAGCATTAGGTAACCATCATGATAACTTCGATTGTTGGGACAGCAAGTACCAACCTTGGAACGCTGTGAATATAGGTCCGCACCAAGATATAGTAGGCATTTGGGCAAAAGTAGCAAGAAAGCATGGAATGCCTTTTGGAATTGGGTTCCATAATACTCCTGCCCGCACATGGGGACAGTTCATGCCTGTCCGATACACCAGCGACAAAAAGGGTGAAATGGCTGGCGTACCATACGATGCCATGCTGACAAAAGCTGATGGCTATAAACCCAACGCAGATGGTACAGATAAATGGTGGAAAGGAATGGATCCGCAAGACTTATATGGTCCGATTCATCACGACGGACGCAAATCCTTAGAGAGTCCGTTTGCCAACCAATTCATGTGGCGTGTAGATGATGCCATCCGCAAATACCAACCCGACATGATCTACTTTGATGACCATGCTGGCGACTCGCAAATAGACTTAGGTATTGACATGGGATTAGGAAAACTGACACCCCAGATTCTTGCCAATTTCTACAACATTGCTGATAAACGGACAGAAGGCAACAGGGAGGTGGTCGCTACATTCAAGGGTGTCGGCGGACGCTACAACAGTTTTCAGCGAAAGCCCGAAATGATAGACATCGTGGATCGCTCATTGGTCAAAAGTACAGAACTCTACACCGAAGACGACATCATGGCTTTCCCTTTCCAGACAGAGGTGAGTCTGCAAGAATGGCATTATCAGCAAGGCGGGAAATATCGCAGTGCAGAGGAAATCGTCACTCGTCTGATGCAGAATGTGTCGCGTAATGGATGTCTGCTCCTCAATATCACTCAGCATGGGCGTGGCAATATCGACGATGAAGCACGGCAGATATGTCTGGACTTCGGTCGATGGATTGATATCAACCAAGAGGCTATTTACAGCGCACGACCATTCGATGTATGGGGAGACAATCATGTTATCTACACCCGTCAGGGAGGATACATCTATGCCACTATCCTACACCCCACATCCGAACCTGTCGTCCTGCCTGCACTCTCCAATCAATCGGCATCAGTAGGAAAAGTCGAAAAAGTGGAATTGGTGGAAAATGGCCACACTATTCCATTCAAACAGTCAGCAGAAGGATTGACCCTCAAAATGGGAGAGCCTTATTTGACACAAGGAATTAAAGACAGAAATCTGGCACTTGGATACAAAGTAGTAAGAATCAGCCACGATAAAGCATGGTTTAACGATGATGACCCAGGAGTTCACACTTATGGATGGAACAGGCGTTGCAACATCAACGAGGGTGACTTCAACAACGACCTATCGTTCAGCAATCAAGTAGGTGACACCTGGACAGTAACCATTGAGGCCCGGAAAATCAGCATCATTGCTCCTCAAGGAATGGGGCAAGGCATCATGGAGGTACTCATTGACAACAAACACGTGGGTGAGGTAGCCTTTGTCAAGAGTCAAGACGTTAAGCACCAGTCAGTGGTTTTCACCTCAAAGAAACTGAGCAAAGGCAAACACGAGATACAACTGATTAATAAAAGCGGGATGATTGCCCTCGATGCAATCATCCTTCAATAAAACAAAAGCCTATAGCGTATGAAACGAACATTTTTTACTATCTGCAGCATGCTGGTCGTAATGTTAGCATCAGCACAATATACCCTGAACGATTGGAAAATTGAGGGTGTAAACGAGAATGGAACGCTTCATCTGAATGTGAGCGAGTATAAACTGAACTACAACCATCCGCTACCATATGCTGACTGGCAGAAGAGCTGGACGGTGAAAGCCGACCTGCGCTGTGGTACACTTGGCACAGAGCAGGTGTTTGTATGCAAAGAAGGAAAGGCAAGCCATCTTATTGGCCGCAATTCGCTCAATGGCGATATCTCCATCGGCTACGACAATATGCATGGGCAGTTCTTTGTTGAAATCATCGATAAAGACGAACAGCCCCACCGTCTCTGTGCAGGACCCAAAGTAGAAACAGGACGTTGGTACACAGTGGAAGCAAGGGCGGAATACGATGCCCGCAAGGATGCATCAACGGTACGACTGATAGTCGATGGTCAATTAGGGCAGCTCACTTATCCAGGCAAAGCACTGCGTCATAACTGCTCACTGTGGATCATCGGTCGTGGATTCCCTGGTGGATTTCCTAATGCCTTGCAGGTACGTGACGGAGACCTGCGCAACCTATCTATCAGCGGCGAATCATTACCAAGGGTGGAAGGACAGAACCCATTGTTTACAGGCAATTTCACCGCCGACCCTGCATTTACGGTCATGGGCAACACAGTGTATGCCTACGTGGGCGAGGATAAGGCCGGTGTAGGAGGATGGTTCAATATGCCCCATTGGCTGTGCTATTCATCTACCGACATGATTCACTGGACTGCTCACGGACGTGTGCTTGCTGCTGCCGACTTCCCCTATGCCCAACCCGGCGGCTCATGGGCAGGACAAGTGGTAAAAGGAGCAGATGGCATGTTCTACTACTATGTGACGCTCGACCACAAAGAGAAACGCCAGCATACCATCGACGTGGCTGTGAGCGACTCTCCTACAGGACCTTTCCGTCCTGCACGCAAAGATGGTACGCCCCTTATTACAGACGATATGACACCTGATTCTCATCGGGCGAATGCCGACATCGACCCTACCGTACTCATCGACGACAACGGCACCCCATGGATGGCATGGGGCAATGGTGACTGCTACATGGTGAAATTGAAGAAAAATATGATTGAACTGGACGGGGAAGTGAAAAAAGTGCCTATGCGCAATTATTCCGAGGGGCCTTGGCTCTTCAAGCGCGGCAAGTTATACTATAATGTTTACGCCTCTGATGCTCCCGGTGTACAACCTGAGCAGATGGCCTATTCGTATGCCGAGAGCATACAGGGGCCATGGACATATGGTGGCTTTATCAGCACATCGGCCAATCATGGCTTTACCATTCATCCTTCTATCATCGAATTTAAAGGAAAATGGTATTATATCTACCATGATGGCTCTTATAGTCAGAACGGAGAGCCGGGTGGCGACTGTCGCCGCAGCGTGTGCGCAGAATATCTAAGCTTCGACAAGTCTGGCAAAATCAAATTTATCCCTCTTACTCAAGAAGGCTTAAGTAAAAAGAAATAAGATGGAAGCACCGAACTTAACACAGAAGATGCCGTCATCATGCAATAAAAACAACATCATGAAACTTCATATTCTATTCACACTTTTCCTTACCTCACTCTGTGTATGCAGCTATGGTAAAGACTTGTTCGAATCGCCCAACCATCAGTTAAACGCTGAGTTAAACGGCCAGTCACTCACTGTCTATGACAAAAACAGGCAGATGGTGACACGCATCCATTTGGGACTGATAACAGATCGGGGCAATCTTGACTCTGACCTAGTATTGAAACAGTCAACTGCTCCCAAGGCGGTCAAGGCCGACTATACCATGGTCACAGGTAAGAGGATTCATTGCCATAATCGGGCAAACGAAAAGACTTTTACCTATGCGAATGCAACCAATTTGACACTGGATGCCATTGTACGCCTCTATAATGACGGTATTGCCATCCGCTATCGCATTCCTCAAGACATGAAGGTGACAGATGACCGCACTTCCTTTTTTGTGGCGAGTGGCGTAAATCGCTGGGTTGCCCCCTACGATTTTGGCAATGAACAACCCTTTCCATTCGATACAGAAGGAAAGGCAGTGAAAGATCGGAATATGAACATCGTTGCCAATGGTCTATGGAGTTATCCCGCCCTGATGGAACCCCAAAAAGGTCTCTTTATGCTTATCGCAGAGGCTGACTTACGCAAAAACGATAGCGGTTCGTATCTTGTCAATACTGACAATTCAGAGCAATACAAAGTGCAGATGGTTGGCCCGTCCGCTTTCTGTGATGGATTGTCGCCTTGGCGTTTCGCCATCATTGGTTCATTAGCAGATGTAGTAGAATCAACCCTCGTCACCGACTTGGCTACACCCTGCCAGATTTCCGACACGGATTGGATTAAGCCAGGCGTCAGTTCGTGGATCTATTGGGCCTATAATCATGGTTCAAAGGACTTCATGCTGGTGAAACAATACATCGACTTGGCAGCCAAGATGAAATGGCCTTATTGTCTTGTCGACTGGGAATGGCCTGAAATGACTAATGGTGGCGACATCAATGACGTGATGAAATATGCCAGGCAAAAGGGAGTCAAAATCAACCTGTGGTACAATTCCGGCACTTCGCTAGTAGGACCTCATGCTCCACAACCACAGGACCGTCTGAATACAGCGGAAAGCCGTGAACGCGAGATGCAGTGGCTAGAAAACATTGGAGTTAGCGGCATCAAAGTGGACTTTTTCTCACCCGACAACGATGCTATGGTCAATTACTATATCGACATCCTTAAGGATGCTGCCCGCCACCATCTACTTGTCGATTTCCATGGTTGCACGATTCCAAATGGTTGGCAACGCACTTGGCCCAACCTGATGAGCATGGAAGGCATCTACGGAGCAGAGTGGTACAACAACTATGCGTTAATGACCACATTGGCTCCAGCCCATAATAGCACGGTTGTCTATACCCGCAATGTCATTGGTCCAATGGACTACACACCTGGCACATTCACCGACAGCCAATTCCCTCACATCACAACCAATGCACACGAATTGGCCCTGCCCGTCCTCTTCGAGTCAGGCATTCAACACATGGCCGACCGCCCCGAAGGTTATGAGTCCCTTCCTGCTGAGGCTAAACAAGTCTATGCCACATTGCCTGTCGTATGGGACGACACCAAATTTCTTGCCGGCTACCCTGGTAAGAGTGCCGTTATTGCTCGCCGTTCAGGCAAAGTATGGTACGTTGCAGGCATCAATGGCTCGGATGAATCCACTGTCCTCTCGTTCAACCTAAAGAAAATAAAAAACAACTCCAAGAGAGTTCTGCTTTTCAGTGATGGTGAATCAGAGCGTGACATCAAGGTCACTAATCCCATTTATAGCACAGGCAATGTCTCTATTGTCTGTCAGGCCCGTGGAGGTTTCTTAATGGTGATTAATGATCATCAATTCAAACAATGAACATCCATCTTATCACGTAAAAGAATAATAACATTATGAAAAGACTGCTCATCATCTATATCACTTTTATCGGGTTTCTAAACATCTTGGCTCAAGGCTATCGCAATCCTGTGCTTCCCGGTTTCCATGCTGACCCCAGTGTATGTCGCGCAGGCGATGATTTCTATTTGGTAAACAGCACTTTCCAATACTTCCCGGGGGTGCCTGTATTCCATTCAAAGGATCTGATAAATTGGGAACAGGTGGGCAACTGCCTGACACGTCCTTCGCAGGTTGACCTGAAAGGAACAGACGGCAACAGCGGCATCTATGCTCCCACCATACGCTATTACGATGGGCGCTTTTATATGGTGACAACAGTATTCCCCTCGCGCCGACATTTCTACGTTTGGACAGACAATCCTGCCGGCGAATGGTCTGAACCTATCGTCATAGACTTTGCAATCGGTAGCTGCGACCCTACCCTCTACTTTGAGGACGGGCGATGCTACTTCCTATGGAAGGAAGGCGACATCAAGATCTGTGAGATTGATGTTAAGACAGGTAAGCAGCTGGGCGAGATTCATCATTTAGGCACAGGGCTTGGAGGGCGCTATCCTGAGGGACCACACATCTATAAAAAGGATGGCTACTACTATCTGCTACTTGCAGAGGGGGGCACAGAACATGGGCACCATGTAAACATCCTGCGCAGCAAGAGTCTTTTCGGTCCCTACGAGTCTAACCCTTCCAACCCCATCCTCTCGCATTTCAACATGAAGATGCAAAACAGCAACATCCAAGGACTGGGACATGCTGACTTGGTGCAGGCCCCTGATGAGTCATGGTGGATGATCTGCCTGGGATACCGCACAAGTGGCTATCTGCAGCACGTGATGGGACGTGAAACCATGCTGGCTCCAGTGAAGTGGGAAAAAGTGGATTCGACCCGTTCGACAGGCTCAGGGCAAGCACGTTCGACAGGCTCAGGACAAACTGGCTCACCACAAGGGGGCTGGCCTGTAGTCAACACGGATGGCACGCTACAGACTAATATGCTATGCAAGACACTTCCTTTAGTTCCGATGGCGAAAGACCCCGTTAAAGAAGAATTCAACTATGTAGAGCGCAATGCGCCCAAAGACAGCTATCATTCGCTGGGAATGCCAATGGGTTGGATGAGCCTATGCAACCCCGACTACACACGCTATTCGCTAAAGGAACGAAAAGGTTTCTTACGCCTTTACCCTACCACAACAGACCTCGGCATGACTGCCTCACCTACGTTCGTCGCACGCCGACAGACGGAACTGAACTTCACAGCTACAGCCTTGTTCGACCTATCTCATCTGACAGAAAGCATGCAGGCGGGCATCACCGCCTACGCTGCTCCACTGAATCACTATGATGTGGTGGCAGAAAAGCGGGATGGAAAAATCTACCTCAAATCAAATGTACGTTTAGGACAAACCAGCCACAGCGAAAAAGAATTCGCAATCGATGGTACCCGTGCCTACCTACGCATCACATCCGACCAGCAGTTCTATCACATGATGGCCTCAACCGACGGAATCAATTTCACCGAATTAGCCAAGATGGAATACCGATTCCTCAGTACGGAAACCATCGGTGGATTCACTGGTGTGATGCTTGGACTGTTTACGCAGTGTAGCAAAGAGAAAATCGGTTCGGCCCGTTCGGCAGGCTCGGGGCAAGCTGGCTCACCACAAGTGGATTCGACACGTTCGACAGGCTCAGGGCAAGCTGGCTCACCACAAGATGGCTATGTCGATATCGATTGGTTTGAATATAAGTAGGATAGCTGTTAGAAAAACTACAGGAGCAGGCACCCGTATATGAGTGCCTGCTTCTGCGTTGATAAAAGTGGTATCAGAATGTCCACTTACCTGTTTCGAGTTCCAACTGCTGTTCAAGACCGTTAGGCAGGGTGCGATAGAAAGTAGCCTTACAGTTGAATGGGATTTCGAACGTATAGCGTATCTTTCCGTCCTTATCGCGGCGCCACTCTGACGAGAGGAGTCCGTAAGGGGTCATAATGCTGCCGCGTGCCCAGTCTATTCGCTTCTGACCAGGAGGCAGTTCACTCTCCTCACGCATATCGGGATGAGGTTGGAGGACGATATGATGGAATCCTGCATCTTCGTAGTCGGCTCCGAATCCGAGCATATCGCGATACAACCACTCAGCGATGACTCCGTAGGCATAGTGGTTCTGTGAGTTCATGTTCCACTCGTGCTTATTGAATCCTTCACCAGTCTTAAATGAATCCCAACGCTCCCAGATGGTGGTAGCTCCGTTATCTACTTCGTAGAGCCAGCTTGGGTTCTTGCGCTGCAGCAGCAGGTCGTAGGCGAGGTCGTCCATTCCGTACTCAGTAAGGGTAGGACACAGATAGGCTGTGCCGATGAAACCTGTGGTGAGACAATATCCGTTGCTGACAATCTTCTCACGCAGTTCCTTCTTGGCATTCTCGTAATCCATTTCCTCTTCGAACATATTGAAATGGAGGGCAAGCACGTAGGCTGTCTGAGTCTTGAGGGTGAGATGGTGACCTATCACATAGCGTTTGCGGAACTCCTCACGGATGGCTCCTGCAAGGGCATTGTACTGGTCGGGTTCTTCTTCCTTACCCAAGACGATGCTGATACGAGCCATGAGGTCGGCTACATAGGCATAATAGCATACTGAGACGTAGCGTGGGTCGAGTTCCTCGAAAGCGAGCCAGTCTCCATAGTTGGTACCTGCACCATTGAAAGAATAGGTTTCGTCGATATTCGACTGCAACCAAGTCATGTAACGCTGCATTGCCTCATAATTTTCATCAAGGATTTCTGTGTCGTTGTACATTGAATAGACGTTCCAAGGTACGATGACGATTGCATCACCCCATCCTGCGTTACCATAGCTGCCATAACGGCCAAGCGGAGCCACATCGGGCAGTGCACCGTCTTCACGCTGACAGTTGCGCAGGTCGCGCATCCACTTGCGATAGAAGAAACGCATGTCGGCTGTATAGCAAGCAGCACGTGAGAATATCTGAGTGTCGCCTGTCCAACCCAGTCGCTCATCGCGTTGCGGACAGTCGGTTGGAATGCTGAGGAAGTTGCCTCGTGCACTCCACCTAATATTATTATATAGCTGATTGACACTTTCATCACTACACTCGAAAGTACCGTATTCATCGAGGTCGGAACCTACGACCTGACCCTTGAGATTGATGATGGTGACATCCTCAGAAGCGGTCATGCTGACATAGCGGAAGCCGAAGAAGGTCTGCGATGGATGATATGTTTCGCCCTTTGCATTACCTGCAAGGATATAGCGCAGCGTGGCCTTTGCAGTCCTAAGATTCTTGAGATATACACTGCCTGCAGGTCCGTCGTTCACATGGTCTTCGCTACCATTATCGTTGAGTGCCTCACCAAAGCGACAGGTGATTTCTGCACCTGCATTGCCGCTTACGGTAATCTCTGGCCAGCCCACCATGTTCTGACCGAGATCGAAGATAGCTGTCTCACCTTTATGCAGCACAAACCCCTTCTTGCCGTCTAACGTAGGATTCGACTTGACATTGATTTCCCCGAAAGTGGTACCTGTCTGTTTCGTACCTTCCCATACTGTCACCTTCTTCACCGTCTGCTCGTATTGAGGACGAATCACGACTGAAGGTCCGTAGAATGCGCTGATAGAATCGATTGTGCCCTGATAGAGTTCGGCCGGTTTCCACCCCGATGAATTGCTGCCCACCTTGGTCCATTCGTAGTTGCGACGTGCATCGTAGGTCTCACCATTGTAGATGTCGCCATAGAGCACAGGTCCGCAGTTGTTCACCTCCCAGGTATTGTCTGTAACGAAAGCTGTCTCTGTACTGTCGGAGAACATCACATATACTTTTGCCATGAAGGCAAGATCGGGTTTCTTATATACATTGGCAGTGATGTCGCCGCTCCACCATCCGTTGGTGAGCTGTGCACCAATCATATTGTCGCCTTTCTTAATCAGATCTGTCACATCGAAAGTCATATAGGGCACCTCGGTACGATAGTCCACACAGCCGGCTTTCAGCTCATCGTACACATACGCACCGTCTTGGTCTTCACGCCCCAGACGCTGTCCGTTCATATAGACCTCGAACACACCCAATGCAGAAGCGAACAGACGTGCCTTGAGCACTTTCTTCTTGCTGTCCATCGTGAACTGCTTACGCAACACGGTTGCACCGTTCTGACTGTCCCACTCCTGATGGTTTCCTTTCAACCACTTCGCATCGCTCCATCCCAGGTCTTTCATACCCATGATGAAGCTCGAAATCTTCGAAATACACTGACGGCCCTTGTTATCCCAAGCCGTCACACGCCAGTAGTAAATAGTTCCGTCGCCATCGAGTTCAGGCCCCAGTATCCAACTGTTCGAACTAATCTGATTGCGCGACGTCCACACACGTTTTGAGCAACGAGGGTTGCTGTACACATCAACTCGGAACGACTGCTGTTTCACACCTTTCAGTCCTCCATCTTCCACAGTCCAAGTAAAAATAGGTTGTTGGTGTCCTACTCCCAATGGACATAACGAACCGTCGACCCTAAGATTGGTAACGGTCAAACCAACAGCACTCATCATCAAATGACAAGCACTGAAACACAGTAGCACAAGTATCTTTTTCATGCTTTATAGATTGTAATTATATCATAATTAATGCAATGTTAATAGTTAGACGCCCATCCCCTCAGTTGGTTTAATTTGCACTATGCTAAAAAACATAAAAAGTAACTGGAGGATGCTGAGAAGCGAACATTTACATCCGCAAAAAGCAAAAACGGCAGAAAACGTTTTTTTTCCTTGCACAATTCAACAAAAATTCTTAACTTTGTACGCGTAACTATCATCAAAACCAAAACAGATATGAGACAATACCTTTTGATATTTGTGATGTCGTTCACCTCACTAATAGCGAATGCTCAGGAAAGTAAGATTTATGTGGACATGGGTTCTCGTGGCCACGATGTTTCAGCTTCGATGTATGGCATGTTTTTCGAGGAAATAAACCATGCAGGCGATGGTGGTCTTTATGCCGAAATGCTTCAGAACCGCGGCTTCGAAGAGCAGGCCTACCCCAGCGGCACAAAATATAGTAATGGCAGAGTAACAGCCCCTCATGCCCAGAACTATTATGGAGGTTGGTATGCCGACTTCTCGATTGACTGGAACCTTGAAGCAAAGAAATGGACAGGCTGGACAGTAACGAATAGCGGATGTACCCTGACGAAGGATGTGCAGAAGCCCGATGTTCCTCTGCACGAGAATACACCCAATGCCCTGCATCTTAGTATCACTGGCGCATCTACAACTGCTAATGTCAACGTGACAAATAGCGGCTATTGGGGTGTAGCTACTACAAAAGGGGCTACCTATAAACTACGTTTCTATTTAAAAGGAAATACAGCTGCAAAAATCAAAGCTCAGTTTGTCACAAAGGCAGGAAAGGCTTTTGGAACGTCAGACTTCAATATGATGGATGATGGAGAATGGCACGAATATACAGGAACGCTGACTGCTACAGAAACGATGACTGACGGTACGTTCCGTCTGCAACTCTCAGACTTTGGTGACAAGGCAGCCACTTACGATATCGATTATGTTTCGCTATTCCCGACAGATACTTATAAAGGTCATGAGAACGGTATGCGTCGCGATGTAGCAGAGATGCTCGAAGGATTGCATCCCAATTTCCTGCGTTGGCCAGGCGGCTGCATCGTGGAGGGGTTCACGCTCGAGAACCGCGTGAAATGGAAAGAGACGCTAGGCGACCCCATGACTCGCAGGGGAGAGTATAGCTTATGGGGCTACCGCTCTACATACGGTTTAGGCATGTACGAATTCCTACAATTGTGCGAAGATATGGGTATGGATGGTATGTTCGTAGCCAATGTGGGTATTTCATGCTCGATACGTAATGGTGACTTCATTGAAGCGTCTGACGAAAAGGCTTTGCTGCCTTACCGTCAGGATATCGAGGATGCAATAGAATATGCAATCGGTGACCCGCTGACCAACGAATGGGCAGCCAAACGCGCTGCTGCAGGACATCCGGAACCATTCCCGCTGAAATATGTGGAATTGGGAAATGAAAATGGCACCGACCGCTATGTGAAGCGCTTTGCATTCTTCTATAACTATCTGAAGCAGAAATATCCTCAGATTACGTTCATCAACACGATGTCGTGGAACGATGCATCGCAGTTCAAGAAGACAGATATGTTTGACGTACATTGGTATGTAGCCCCCGATGAGTTCTATAACTCAGCTACACTATTCGATACAGCTCCTCGTGGCAACTATACCATCTATGCAGGCGAATATGCTACCAACAACGATGTGGGTAGTGGAAATATGGAAGCTGCTCTGTCGGAAGCTGTATTTATTGGCAATATGGAACGCAACAGCGACTTTGTGACAATGGCCTCGTATGCTCCGCTTTTGGAAAACGTGCATGCGCCCAACTGGGCTTGCAACCTCATTCACTTCGACAACTATCGTGTGATGGGACGTGCTTCGTATTATGTGCAGCAACTCTATTCGCAACATCGTCCTACCTATAACGTAAAGACGCGGCTGTTTTCGAACGACCAAACATTGCAGACGCGTGGACGCATCGGTGTGGGTACATGGAGCACAAAAGCAGAGTTCCGGAATATCCGCGTGACCAGCTTGGACGGGCAGAAAGTCCTCTATGAAAGCGACTTTGAAAACCGACCTAATGAATGGACAGAAGCAGGCGGGACATGGTCAATGGATGAGTCCCAATCGTCATTGAAACAGTCATCAACCGGAACGCCTTGCCTGGCGATGATGAACGGTGCTGCATTTACCAACAGTATAGTAGAGTTAGAGGCACGCAAAATAAGTGGTAGCGAGGGGTTCCTCGTTTGCTTTGCAGGCGACAGCACAAACACCGATAACTACTGGCGTGTAAACATCGGCGGTTGGGGCAATACGAAAGCTGCTTTCGAGAAAGTAACAAAGGGAAACGGCTCACAGGTGGGTAGTAATGTCAGCATGAACATTAAGACCAATCGTTGGTACAAGATCAAACTTGTAATGGAAGAAACGGTAGGCGTGACGCTCTATATCGACGATGTAAAGAAGCTCACCCTACCACTAAGCGACCTGGAAGACGGACGTGTGCAAGCTTTTGGTGGTTACGACCAACAAGCGGGTGAACTGGTAGTGAAGGTTGTGAATGCACTCGAGCGTGCCACAACAGCAACCATCCGTCTTAATGCAAACAATATTGCATCGACAGGAAGTGTCATAACCTTAGCTGCTGGTAAACTGAGTGATGAGAACTCGCTCGAGAATCCTTTGCGCATCGCTCCCAAAACAACAACCTTCAATGCCTTTGCTGAAGAGTTCGAATACACTTTCAAACCTTGCTCTTTCACCATTCTACGTATCAAGGCCGACGCGTCAACACCACAGGCATTAGATATTCCTACCTACGAATGGGACGATACGCCCATCCGTTCGAATGAGGCTGAGGTGCGGCAGAAGGTACTGAAGAAGACCCTGCAATCACTTGTCGATAATTCCGAGGCACTCATCGTGGAAAACGCTGCAGGTGCAGAGAAGTTCTCTGCTGCCAAAAATGACGCTGAAGACCTCTTGGCCAAAGAGAACGCCACAAACAAAGCTCTCGACGGCATGATTACGTCTTTGCAGAAAGCAATGGACACTTATGTAACAGGATTGATGAAGGCAGAAAACGAGGTGACATCAAAGATGAAGAATCCGAACTTTACTTCGATGCAGACCACAGGTTGGCAGGGCAATACTCCATCGCTTGAACATAATGTAGGCGAGTTTTTCAATACCAACTTCGACATGTATCAAACAATCCAAAACTTACAACCCGGCAGGTATCTGATTAGCGTACAGGCATTCTACCGTAACGGAGCACACAACGTGGCATACCCAAAGCATCAGAACGGAACGGAGCAGCTATTGGCTCGTCTATATGTGGGCAGCAACTATACCCTCATACGCTCCGTCTACGACCAGACATTCAGCGACGGGTCATGGAACAACTATCTTGACAATCGTGCACAAGCAGAAAAGGCTTTCAATACCAGCCCAAAGACACTCGCCAACTATCTAATAGCAACAGTAAGTTCAAACGGGAGATTGCGTATCGGCATGAAGAAGTCAACAACTGTACAGTACGACTGGACCTGTTTCAACAACTTCCGCGTCTTCTTTATTCCTCAGACAGAAGATACAGGCATTCAAGACCTTACCCCAGACCTCTCCCATAGCGAGGGAGTCATCTACGATTTTAATGGCAGGCTATTGGATTTAAGACACGTGACATCCAACTTCAGACAACTACAGCGTGGCCTGTATATCATCGATGGGAAAAAGATATTTGTAAAGTAAACTCTTGCAAAAAGCAAAAACATACTGTTTTTATGCAGAAACACACCTTATTTGTAAAAAAAATGGTAAATGATAAATGGTAAATAGTAAATATTTTGTACTTTTGCAGAATGAAAAACAGAATTGAACATAGCGGGAGGGTTGAAAGCGTGAGCGATGGAAAGGTACGTGTTCGCATCTTGCAGGCATCTGCTTGCAGTGCTTGCGAAGCGAAGGCGTTGTGTCACAGTTCTGAGAGTAAGGAGAAAATCATCGAATGCCGCTCGAACGGGCAGGACTATGCTGTCGGCGAACAGGTGATGGTCTATGGGTCGATGGCAATGGGTCGCAACGCAGTGATTCTGGCGTTTGTCGTGCCCCTCGTCGTCATCGTAGCCTGGCTGTTCTGTGCAATCGGCTTGTTCCACATTAACGAGCTGCTGGCCATCGGAATCATGGTGGTGCTGTTGGCAATCTATTATCTGACCCTACACCTGATGAACGGTGTTCTGAGTAAGCAGTTTGAATTCTGGATAGACAAAAAAATCGTGTAAAAACTTATTATAATTATGACAAATGTAATCTTAATTGCTGTATGCGTTCTTGGAGCAATCGGTCTGATTGCAGCATTGGTGCTTTGGGGCACAGCCAAGAAATTTGCAGTAAAAGAAGATCCTCGCATCGGTCAGGTACAGGAATCATTGCCTGGTGCCAACTGCGGTGGCTGTGGATTCCCTGGATGTGGCGGTATGGCGGCAGCTTGTGTCAAAGCAGCCGACCAGGGTTCGCTCGAAGGGCTTTCATGTCCGGTAGGTGGCCAGGAGTGTATGAACAAGGTGGCAGCCATCCTTGGTATGGAAGCCGCAGTGAGTGCACCCAAGGTAGCTGTGGTTCGCTGTAACGGTACGTGCGAGAATCGTCCGAGAGTCGTAGAATACGACGGAGTGAAGAATTGCCGCATCGCCAACACAACGGCTCAAGGTGAGACCGGCTGTCAGTATGGCTGTCTGGGATGTGGCGACTGTGTGGCTGCATGCCAGTTCGGTGCCATTAAGATCAATCCTGCAACGGGTCTGCCAGAAGTGGACCGCACGAAGTGTACG
This sequence comes from uncultured Bacteroidales bacterium, assembly GCA_902787555.1. Lineage (GTDB taxonomy): Bacteria > Bacteroidota > Bacteroidia > Bacteroidales > Bacteroidaceae > Colivivens. The sequence continues at coordinate 15,358 of CADAGO010000020.1, read as the reverse complement.
GCCTGTGGCGCTTGTGCAAAGGCTTGTCCACGTACCATCATCGAAATCCGTCAGGTTGACGAGCAGAAGCAAGGTATGGTAGTCACTTGTATGAACAAGGACAAGGGTGCCGTTGCCAACAAGGTATGTGCCGCTTCATGTATCGGATGCGGTAAGTGTAAAAACGTATGTGGTGCAGAAGCCATCACGGTAGAGAACAACCTCTCGTATATCGACGCAGAGAAATGCATCTCCTGCCGTGCTTGCGAAGAGGCTTGTCCTAAGGCATGTATCATCATGCTGGGTGAGCCACGTAAGGAAATCAAGAAACCTGCGGCTCCTGCTGCTAAACCAGCAGCCAGCTCAGCAGCAGCTCCAGCTGCCCAAAACACTGCTCCTGCAGCAAAGAGCACCAACACCCGTCCGTACGACAAACCTATCGAGGTGAAGTTCGATGCTCCGCTGTTGCCTTCACAGCAGTTCATGCTTGCAGGAACAGTCGATTTGGTGAAGGGCGAGAGCAAGAGCGAATCAGCAGAGGTGAAAGACTATGACTTCACTGCTCCGCTGCCCGTATCACAGCAAATATTATTGGGACTTAAAACGAAGAACGCATGAAGACATTTAGAATAGGTGGAGTACATCCCGCAGAGAATAAATTGTCAGCAGCCGAACCAATAAGAGTTGCTGAACTGCCAAAGATAGCTGTGTTCCCTATGGGACAGCATATCGGCGCCCCTGCCAAGCCTATCGTCCAGAAAGGCGATAAGGTAAAGGTGGGACAGATGATTGCCGAAGCAGGTGGATTCGTGTCCGCTCCTATCTTCTCGTCCGTATCGGGTACCGTGCAGAAAATCGATACGATTATCGAGGCAAGCGGTTATAAGAAACCTGCCGTGTTCATTACCGTTGAGGGGGACGAATGGGAAGAGAGTATCGACCGCTCGACCGACCTCGTGACCCTCGCCGACCGTCCTGAGCTGACCAGCAAGGACATCATCGACAAGATACAGAAAGCCGGCATCGTGGGAATGGGTGGCGCTTGCTTCCCGTGCCACGTGAAGCTGATGCCTCCTCCTGGGAGTAAGCCTGAGTGGGTCATCATCAATGCCGTAGAGTGTGAACCTTACCTCACAGCCGACCATCGTCTGATGCTCGAGCATGCCGACGAAATCATCGTGGGTCTGACCCTCCTGATGAAGGCTGTCGATGTGAAGAAAGGCTTTATCGGCATTGAGAACAACAAGCCCGATGCCATCGCACTGATGCAGGAGAAAGCGAAAGCCTATCCCGGCATCGAGATTGTACCCTTGAAGGTGAAATATCCGCAGGGCGGCGAGAAGCAGCTCATCGATGCTGTCGTAGGCCGTCAGGTGCCAGCACCTCCAGCCCTGCCGGTCAGCGTTGGAGCCATCATCCAGAATGTAGGTACCGCCTTTGCCGTGTATGAGGCAGTGATGAAGAACAAGCCGTTGTTCGAACGCATCGTCACCGTGACAGGAAAGAGCCTGGCTCACCCCAGCAACTTCCTCACCCGTATGGGTACTCCGATGAGCCAGCTCATCGATGCCTGCGGAGGTCTGCCCGAAGATACCGGTAAGGTCATCGGTGGCGGTCCGATGATGGGTAAGGCACTCCTGAATACCGATGTACCGATCTGCAAAGGTTCGTCGGGCGTGCTCATCATGAACGAGAAGGAAGCTAAGCGTGGTGAGGTGGAGAACTGCATCCGCTGCGGCAAGTGCGTAGGTGCCTGTCCGATGGGATTGGAGCCATACCTTCTCAGCCAGTGCGCCGAACAGCAGATGTGGGAGCGCTTGGAAAAGGAAGATGTGGTGAGCTGTATCGAGTGCGGCTCATGCCAGTTCACTTGTCCTGCCAACCGTCCGCTGCTCGACTACATCCGTCTGGGCAAATCAACAGTAATGGGAATAATCAGATCAAGAAACGCGAAGTAATATGGCAAATAAACTCACAATATCCTTGTCGCCGCATGTACATGGGGGCGACAGCGTAAAGAAGAATATGTACGGGGTGTGCATCGCACTCGTCCCTGCCCTTCTTTGCTCATTCTATTTCTTTGGAATCAGTGCCATCGCAGTGACAGCCGTATCGGTTGCCTCGTGCGTATTCTTTGAATGGGCCATTAACAAATACATGTTGAAGAATCCACGTCCAACGATTACCGACGGCTCTGCCATCCTCACAGGTATCCTCTTGGCGTTCAACCTCCCGTCCAACTTCCCATTGTGGATGGTGGTTGTCGGAGCGCTGTTTGCCATCGGAGTCGTGAAGATGACGTTCGGCGGTCTGGGATGCAACCTCTTCAACCCTGCCCTCGCAGGACGTGCATTCCTCCTCATCTCCTTCCCTGTGCAGATGACCACATGGCCAACCCCAGGACAGGGATTCCTGACGCTCGATGCCACAACGGGTGCTACCCCGCTCGCCACGATGAAACTCATCGCGAAGGGTGAGGCATCGATGAGCGACCTTTCGAACTCTCTAACCGATATGCTCATCGGTAACACGGGCGGCTGTCTCGGAGAGGTTTGCGCCATTGCCATCCTCCTCGGACTAATCTACCTTCTGGTAAAGAAAATCATCACTTGGCATATCCCAGTATCAATCCTCGTCACTGTAGCAGTGTTCTCTGGACTGATGCATCTTGCCAACCCAACCACCTATGTAGCACCTCAGTACGAGTTGCTGAGCGGAGGTCTGTTGCTCGGTGCCGTCTTCATGGCTACCGACTATGTCACCTCGCCAATGACCCACAAGGGACAGCTCATCTACGGTGTGGCAATAGGTCTGCTCACGATGGTCATCCGTACCTGGGGAGCCTACCCGGAAGGCATGTCGTTTGCCATCCTGATCATGAATGCATTCACACCATTGATTAATAACTATTGTAAACCAAAGCGATTCGGGGAGGTAGTCAAGAAATGAAAAAGCTCAAGTCATCATTAATCAATATGGTGGTAGTGCTGACACTCATCACCATCGTAGCAGGCGCAGCACTGGCATACGTCAACTACGCCACATCTGCCCAGATCGAGAAGATAAAGGCCGAGAACCTGGCCAAGGGCATCAAGCAAGTCATGGGTGTGGACCTCAACGCCGACTTCCAGTACACCACTGAGGAGGTAGGCGACTACACCTTCTACCGCTCCGACCTCGGTACTGCCATCCAAAGCACTACGAACGGATTCGGCGGCGCACTCAAGGTGCTCGTCGGCTTCGACAAGGAAGGTACCGTGCTCGGCTACACCATCCTCGAACACTCCGAGACCCCGGGACTGGGCGCCAAGGCCAGCGAATGGTTCCAGAAAGGTCAGAAAGGCGACATCACAGGCAAGAACCCCGGTACGGCCAACTTTACCGTCAGCAAGGACGGAGGCGACATCGATGCCATCACTGCATCGACCATCACCTCACGTGCCTTCCTGCTCGCCGTACAGAATGCCTACGAAGAGTTAAACAAACAACAGCAGCCCGACGGAACGTCAGCGGCTACCCAACAGGAAGGAGGACATGACAGATGAATAACTTCAGAATAATCTTAAACGGAATCATCAAGGAGAACCCTACCTTCGTTCTTCTCCTCGGTATGTGTCCGACGCTCGGTACCACCTCGAGCGCCATCAACGGAATGTCGATGGGCCTGGCAACGATGTTCGTGCTCATCCTCTCGAACCTCATCATCTCGCTCATCAAGAACCTGATACCCGACATGGTGCGCATCCCATCGTACATCGTCGTCATCGCATCGCTCGTAACCATCCTGCAGATGGTGATGCAGGCCTATGTGCCCGATATCTATGCTACCCTCGGACTGTTCATCCCACTCATCGTGGTCAACTGCATCATCCTCGGCCGCGCCGAGGCATTCGCAGCGAAGAACAACCCGCTGGCCAGCATCTGTGACGGTATTGGTATCGGTATCGGTTTCACCCTCGCACTCACCCTCCTCGGAGCCGTGCGTGAGTTCCTCGGCACAGGAGCCATCTTCGGTTTTACCCTTCAGGGCGAGAACTACGGCATGCTCCTCTTCGTCCTTGCACCAGGTGCCTTTATCGCACTCGGCTACCTCATCGCCATCGTGAACAAAATGAGAGCACAATAGACCCCCTAACCCACTTTAGGGGGAATAGAAAAATGGAAATAAATAGTAAATGGTAAATTGTTAAATAGTAAATGAGAAGATGGAATACATTCTGATATTTATCACCGCAATATTCGTGAACAACATCGTGTTGTCACAGTTCCTCGGCATCTGTCCGTTCCTCGGCGTGTCGAAGAAAGTATCCACAGCATCAGGTATGGGAGCAGCCGTGACCTTTGTCCTCGTGCTCGCCACCATCGTCACATACCTCATCCAGCACTATGTGCTCAATCCCAACGGGTTGCAGTATCTGCAAACCATCGCCTTCATCCTCGTGATAGCCGCGTTGGTGCAGATGGTCGAGATCATCCTCAAGAAAGTGTCGCCAAGCCTCTATCAGGCACTCGGCGTGTTCCTGCCGCTGATTACCACCAACTGCTGCATCCTCGGTGTAGCCATCCTCGTCATCCAGAAGGACTACGACCTGCTCCAAGGTATCGTCTATGCCGCCTCAACGGCTCTCGGCTTCGCCCTGGCCATGGTAGTCTTCGCCGGACTGCGCGAGCAGCTGCAGTTCTCCAAGGTTCCGAAACCCTTCGACGGAATGCCGATAGCCCTCATCACCGCCGGCCTCTTGGCCATGGCCTTCATGGGCTTCAGTGGCGTCGATGGCGGACTGAGCCGCTTGTTCGGACTGTAAAGCATACAAAAGTACATACAAATAAAAGGCAGGACTCACATCCTGCCTTTATTGTTTGCTACGCAAGCCGCCATGCGGCGTGATGGCCTTGTGACCATGGGAGATTCAATAACACAATGATTATTTTGCCCCCTTTTTCATATTAGTAGCTAGTAAAAACGATAAGAGGGTGAGGGTTGTGCAGTCGTCAAACTACGCCTCAATAATGTTCAAGTAAGCTTGGCATTTGTTCGGCTCAATTGCATTTTTCACTTGCAAAGATACAAAATAATTCGCTATTTAACCATTTACTATCTACTATTTTCGTTGTTTTTTCATTTTTACTATTTTTTCATTTTTTTCGTTTTCGTTTTATTATGCTACTTTGAGCTGCGCTCGAAGATAAAAAGCACCTCGGAATTAAAAATAAATACTGATTTATTTTGTACTTCGCTCGGTTGTTGCTACTTTGAGCTGCGCTCGAAGATAAAATGCACCTTTGAATTAAAAATAAATACTGATTTATTTTGTACTTCGCTCGGTTGTTGCGACTTTGAGCTGCGCTCGAAGATAAAATGCACCTCGGAATTAAAAATAAATACTGATTTATTTTGTACTTCGCTCGGTTGTTGCTATCTTTGCAACAAAAAATTCATTTATGCACAAAGGATTGTATATCATCGGACTGTTATTGCTCTTTGTTGCCTGTACGGGTGACAGGGAGATGAGGGCATTACTCGACAGGGCGGAGGCTCTGATGGAGGTCCATCCCGATAGTGCTTACGAGACCCTCTCCTCACTCCCCCTCAAAGGGGGAGAGCTAAAGGGAAGTTCCGAGAGGGCATTCTATTTATTGCTCTTTGCCAATGCATCATATAAGCTTGGCAAGCCTATGCCGTCAGATACGGTGTTCCAGGAGGTGGTGGACTACTATGACCGTCATGGGAATGCGAATGAGCGGATGTTGGCATATTACCTCATGGGTGGAATCTACCTTACACGGCATGAGGCTCCGATGGCGTTGCAGTGGTATCTCGATGCCACAGAGCAGGCTGATACCCTCAGTCCCGACTGCGACAACTGGGCCCTGACGAAGATATACGGCCAGATGGCAGAGCTGTATCACAGCCAGCTGATGCCTAAGGAAGAGATTGAGGCGAACAGAAAGTTTAGCATATATGCAGAGAAGGCAGGCAACACCTATCAGGCAATCCGTGGCATAGAGAAGCAACTCGGAGCCTATCAGTTGATGAGTGATACAGCAATGATTCTTGCCCTGACAGACAGTGTGCATAAATTGTATACGCAAGCAGATATGCCTCAGGCAGCTGCCAGCGTCTATCCTGCCGCCATCCATATCCACCTTGCCCGCCATGACTATCCAAAAGCGAAAGAACTGATGGACATCTTTGAGACGCAATCCGGTCTGTTCGATACAGAAGGTAATATTGCCAAATCACGGGAACACTATTATCAGTCCAAGGGCATCTACTATGAAGGAATCGGTATGTTGGACTCTGCGGAATACTACTACAGACGTCTGCTCCCATACGGTTTTGAATTAGACGCATACAGAGGACTGATATCAGTTTTCAAAACGCGACAAATAACAGATTCTGTTGTATCTTTGATACCATTGTATGAACGCTCCTTCAACGTACTTGAAAATAGCAAACATGCCCAAGCAATGCGTCAAGTTGATGCCATTTATGATTATAGCCGAAATCAAAAGATAGCTCAGCAAAAGGAGATAGAGACAATAAATACACGATATACCTTATATGTTATACTAATAATTGGTATTGTTCTGTTTTTATTACTCTTTTGGATATACGACACGAAAAGAAGGAGTCAAGAAGCTGAGGTATTGCAACTACACATGGAGTATGAATCCGTTCAAGAGCAAATAGAAATTGCAGAAAAAGGGCTTCAACAGTTCAAATCAGATGCTTTACAATTTGAGCAGCATCAAGAAGAGCAGATCAGACAATTGAAAAAAGAAAAGAATCTTCTGGTAACTCAACTGCATGGTCTGGATGTTAAGGAAGATGATACGGCCATGTTTCAGACTGTCATCTATCAACGATTCAAGGAAAAGGCTGATTACTGGAACAAATTTCCTGAACTGACCATTAATGATTGGCATGTTCTTCATACAGAGTTTCAGAACCATTTCCCTCGGTTATATAAGAAATTCACCTATAGTAAACTGACCGACAAGCAAATCGATATTGTGATGCTTGTACGATTACGTTTCAGTTCTGGCGACATTCAGCGATTAATGGGTCTTGAGAAACAAGCTGTTTCAAATTATAAAAACCGTATCAGCCAAAAGCTGTATAATTTAGATTCTTCAAAAAAGCTGTTTACTTATCTCACATCATTCTATTTGGAAGAGGACTCTGAGCATGTAAAAGAATCATCCCTTTAGGTGTTTAGTTGTTATACAATTGCTTTAAAAGAGACATATTTCGAGCAATTACCTGAACATGTGTACTTTGCATGTACATTTTTTGTTGTGCCTTTAACCATGAAAACTACCGATGAAATCGACTTTTTTTCCATACTCTTCATCTAAGTGTGTACTTTGCGTGTACTAAAAACACTCAAAAAATTTGTTCTTTATTTTTGTTCTATCTAACTTTGCAGCGAAAAATTTGGAGTATTAACCATTAAACATTTTTTAAATGAAAAGAAAATTAAGTACAATTTTAACCGTTGTATTATTTCTGTTCTGTGCCAGTTTGGTAAAAGCGCAGACTCATGTTCCGTTGGAACCCGAAATCGTTGTTAATCAAGGGAGTGAACAAGGTGACCATCCCAAAGCCCCAGTCCAGATTCCTACAGTGTGGATGATGAAGTGGTGTTCACCGGAGTCGTGAACGCAAATGGCGAGGTGGAAATCCCTGATACACTTGTCGGACTGATAGAACTCCGCATCTATCGTGGGGGAACCTCTTTTGTCGGAGAGTTCGAACCATAATTATTAATAAGGTGAAGTCCTCGATAAAATGGGCATTTTTCATGATTCAAACGGGTGAATATGTTTCAAAAGTAAGATTGTTTGTGAAACAGTTTATGACAGATAGCATTCATTTGTAGTAACTGCATGTTCCCCGTCAACGAGGGGTGGGGTGCACTCCGCACCCTCCCACGTTGGAATCAAAGCGATGAGACTAAATACATCAAATAACCACAAACGAAGAAAATGAGAAGACATCTTCAGATATTTGCGATACTGCTGTCCGCCATCCTGCTGTCATCATGCAAAGACAGCAGGAACGAAGCACTGCGATATGCGGGAGATAACCGCAGTGAATTGGAGAAGGTGCTTGACCATTATAAGGACGACCCTGAGAAACTTGCTGCGGCGATGTACCTGATTGAGAACATGTCCGGCCACTATTCCTACCGCAGCGATAGCATCCACACATATTATGATATTGCGCGCGAGGTATTTAAGTCCGGTTTGAGCCCGAAAGAGCAGAGCGATTCACTGCTCCGTATCTGTGACACCCGTTTCCCTAACCTTGACCACGACACCATCTGCGATGCCGAAGTCATCAAGAAGACCCGCCCATGGGCAAGTCACCTCACCTTTGATGAGTTCTGTGAGTGGCTGCTGCCCTATAAGGCAGTGGAACTGCAGGAGATGGACTGCTGGCGTGACACGCTCTCTACTTACTACACATGGGGGCTGAACAATATGGTCCGTGACGACGACACCTATGAGACCACTGTCAATGCCGTCAATACAGTACGCAACGAAATCAACTGGCGTACCCGTCCTTTCGGCATCTGGGACCGTAAGGGCTATCCGCTGCTGAGCGATGCAACCATGCATCATATCACCTTCGGTGCCTGTCTCGACTATGTGACCCTTGCCGTACTCACCTACCGCAGTGTGGGCATCCCTTGTGTCATCGACGAAACTCCTTACTGGGGACGCTACCGTGCAGGCCATAGCTGGTACACCATCCTCAACAACCGAGGTGAGGAACTGACCTCCGAGTGGGATGTGTCATCTTTCCCCGGAACAGCATTCTTCACCGATAAGCGCATCCCGAAGGTGTTCCGTAATACCTATGCCGTCAATCCCGAGCGTCGTGAATACCGTGAGAAGTCTATCTACAAGCATCCGTTCAAGTATTGCCACGTTCACGGCTATCGGTTCCGACTGGAGCGTGGTGGACTACGGAACAATACGCGATGGCAAAGCCCACTTCAGCAAGATGGGTCGTAACGTCATGTATCTTGTAATGGGATATGATGGCGAGCGCCTTCGTCCCGTCTCCCTGCCGTTCATCCTCCATACCGACGGAAGCATCGACTATATCGAGTGTAACCCCAAGAAGACGCGCAGTGTAGATGTCCGCCGTAAATACTATCAGTCGAACAACGTGGCGAAGATGCGCAAGCGTCTGCTCCATGGCGTGATACAGGCAGCAAACCGTGCCGACTTCGCTGATGCAGATACCATCTACAGTATAGAGGATTTGAATCTGCCCGATAAGCTCCCGATCCATTCAGACAAGCAATATCGTTATTGGCGTTATCTATCACCCAACGGCAGCTATGGCAGCATTGCAGAATTGGCATTCTTCACAGCCGACAGCACGGAGGTGAATGGGAAGCCGATAGGCAGTACGGATGACCAGGATGCTATCCACCGAGCTTTCGACCATGACTGGCTGAGTAACTTCGAGACGGGTGTAGCTGATGGTAACTGGGTAGGTGTGGACATGGGCAGACCGACAGCCGTCAGCTTTGTGCGGATCGTACCAAGAGGGGATGATAACGACATCCACCCAGGCGACACCTACCTGCTGCGCTATTGGAACGAAAACCACGAATGGACTTCATGCGGTATGCAGACCGCGACAGGTAATACCCTGCATTATGACAATATCCCCGAGGGTGCCTTAATGTGGGTGAGCGACCTCACACGAGGCATGGATGAACGTGCCTTCTTGATAGATAAGGAAGGGAATGTGGTATGGTGGTGATGATAAGAGATAATGTATGTGTATAATTTATATAACCATTAATACAAAAACAAAAAGACAATGAAACGATTAAATAAATTAAAAGGAATGTATGCACTGCTGATAGCAGTAGCAACAATGATTGGTATTACGATTTATGGTTCATGTTCAGCAGATGAGGAGTTTGATGGGTACTCACCTCAAGATGAACTCTACACTTTGGCGGATAGGACGACGAGAAGTGAAATGGAGGGACCTGAAGTCTCCCAATTCCCAACTGTTGATGAGATTCTTGCTTCAACAGTCGTTAAAAATAAACTGAATGTACTTTGGGAAGAGACAAAATCACTTGCTAGTCCTGCAGGAAGACAAGAATTGGCAATATTCATTAGGTATAATAAGGCAAGTCATCAATACTCATTTAGCGAAACAATCTATGGGGATACCATAGGTTGTGATACAAACGCAAGGTTAAGGGTTAACATTGATCCACCATCGGATATGTGCGCATTCTTTCATACTCATACAACATTAGAGTATTGTCCAGGAAAGAAGCGAAAAACAGGACCGACAGATTTGGATATTTCATTCGTCAATAATTATGGAATCCCTGGTATCCTATATGATTATAAAGTAAATACATTAAGAGGAGGCATGTCCAAAAATAAAACAAAGAAAATTTCGAAATATGGTGCATTCAATCAACGATTAGACTAGTTTGAAGGCATTTCTTTCCTAACAATTAAATTAAAGAAAAATGAAATCAATGATTATTATGGCAATTGCATTGATATGTAGTTGCTCAGTTTTTGCTCAACAAAAGAACTTGAGCAAGATGAATGAGAAAGCAAGAAATGAGTATCTTGTGAAATTGGCGAGAGAAGTAACGAATAACTTCGGACCAGGATGGATTCAAGGCAAGGTGGTGCCCGTGATTTCTCCGTTAAAAACGTACGAAGAAGATGAAGAGGCAGAAGACTTTGAAAAGCCATTAATTGGCAGAAAATACTATGAAGTCAAATTCAGTTATGACAGGGCGACCCATGAAGAATTAGGATGGAGCTTTGCTTCGTTCGTTAATATTTGGGAGGATACAGGCGAGCCAATGGATGTAATATTTGGTAATTATTATGGGCTGGATTTTATTAACATCCCTTACCGTTCATGGGTAAAAGCGGGAGTTGAAGACTCAGAAAAAATGTATTTTGTTGATATGTGGGAGCTTCTTCCTGAACAGATGAGGGAAGATGCAAAAAAGGAAATCAAACAACGGAAATGAAGAATGAAAATATGCCGTTAATCATATTACATGCAAATTTCAAATTAGAATTATAGCCAATAAAAAACAAAAGAGAAATGAAACAAGTAAACAAACGAGAAAGTATGTATGCCCTGCTGGTGGCAGTGGCAGTAATGGCAATGGTTGCTTGTACAAGTGATGAGTGGTTCGAATTGGAGAACCAAGACGAAACAATTGACTGTTATGGGACACGTGCAGATATTGACTATAAATATCTGGATATTAAGGAATCTTCTATTCAAAAGTTTACTAAAGAAGATTGGGATAATATCATAGAAGCCTCTGCACGTTTAACTATTAATGTTAAAAAAAATGGATTATATTCTATTCTTGAAAGCAATGGAAGGGAAGTTAATATCTCGGAAAAACTCTTTTCGATAGTCAAACAATTCTATGATAATAGTAATAATATTCTGGCACAGAAGACGAAACGCATACGTAGGTTAAAGAGGTCCTCACCTGAACAAATTATTCCAACTGGAGGGACACAAACTGACTGCGTAGGAGAGGCTATAGCATACTATTATAACTTAGATATTAATGTTGTAAATGATAGCCTTAGCAGGGTCTTCCCTTGTTATGCAGACAGTGGCATCCATCGTAATAATCTTCTTCGTGCAGTGCAATTATTTAATTCAACAGCATCTTCTCAAAATTGTTTTACCGAAACAACTCCTGTTAATGAAACTAGCATATATGGCATTGCAGAAATTCCAGGACATGCAGTAAACACAATAGCAATAGTTAAAGTAGCAGGTCATTATAGAATAACTTTATTAGATAGCAAGAATTCAATATGTTATTGCTTTGATATTAAAAGCAATACGGTTCCTGCTTTAGATTATTTTGACAATTATCCCCTTATTCCTCAGTATATAAAATAATCCCACATGAAGACTTTATTCACATTGGTTTTTTATGCTTTTTGCATAATTGATGTTTTCGCTTCAAGTGTTTTAAATGACTCTGTAAACCTAAACGAAATAGTGCAGACAGATTCCTTGATTGATAAATATAATAAGGAGAACTGTCCAAAAGATGTTGTAAGTCAATTGGCTCAACAGTTCAAGTCGTTTGCCACATTGTCAAAACTCAGCCTTCCCTTTAAATCATTTGATTGTGTACCTGTCAAGACTGATTGCAGAAGCGTTGGAATGAAAGTACACCCTGACGTTATTTATGATGACAACCTCATGTTTTCAATGAAGTCAACAGACAGAAATTGCATGGTATTCCTGGATTTCTTTCAGATAGGTTTCCGTAAAACCCTTTTAAAGAACAAACCTGTGGACACAAGAAAGTTGTTGGTTGAGAACGTCCTCACCAATGAAATGGGGCAGTCGGAAAGCTCTGCATTGAATTATCGAATTGGCAGAAATAAGGACATAGATGTGGAAAAGATTTATAATAGCCATGTGAAAACCTATACGGGAAGCAGCCGGTTGGCCAAGAACTGCAACGCAGATACGATTTACGCATGTTCATTCGCCCAAAGGTCAAACGTAGGTTATTATCCCGATTCCCTCCATAAGGATTATAATACATTGAACGAATACAAGGCTGTGTATGAGATAGCAATGGTCAAACAAGGACATTCGCCTATTGTCTTTTTCTTGTTCTGCAAGAAAGAAGGAGACAAGGCTTTGGACAAGTATCTCCAGAACATCACGAAATCCATCCAGTTTTAGAATTCGAGAATGGAAAGAATCAGTAATATTAAACATAACGCAATCAACATACTTTTCGTATGTTGGTATGCGTTGGGTTTATTTATTACCTCAAATTCTTTCTGCAACGTTGAAAATGACATCAAGAAGTATCTTGCCATATTTGGTGGGCTCGTAGTTATTGTATTCATCCTATTAACCAAAAAACCGCGAGGATTGGTTCGGCACATCTGCTCACCTGTCACTATGCATTTCTTATTCATTACGGGTGCATTCTTGGCATTATACGGCCTATTACAATATATCAGCATTTTTCCTTCGAATCATCCAAGTTTCAGAATTACTGGTAGCTTTGAAAATCCTGCAGGGATTACGGCAGTTCTCGCGCTATTATTTCCTATAGGGGTATCATGGTGTATAAATAGCCATAGAATCATTAAGATCGCAATCAGTTCTTTGCTACTGCTTTACCTGTCAGCAATTGTGCTTTCTGGTGCTCGTACCGCCATAATCTCCATAATAGTGTCATCTCTCGTTGTGCTTTCTATTGATACTACTTGGCTAAAGAGACTACTGCATAGTAAGGTGCTGGCATCTGTGGTTATCATTCTTATTTGCGGTGTGTCAATTCTATTATTTCAATTAAAGGCGAATTCCACTTACGGACGTTTGTTCATTTGGAAAACATCAATGCCGCTAATATTTGATAAGATATGGCTTGGGCATGGGATAAACGGCTTTAAGTCTGAATATATGTATGAACAGGCTAATTACTTTCAACAACATGAAGGAGATCGCTTTGCCTGGCTGGCCGATAATATTTCCCATCCATTCAACGAATTTATCAATGTAGCATTTAATTTTGGGATAATAGGGCTGTTAGTTTTTATGATATTAATTACAATTCCTATCACGATGGCATTAAGACACAGAGGTTGGTATTCTTCTGTAGTTGTAGCCTGTTACTCGTCGTTTGCGGTACTTGCGACTTTTTCTTATCCGTTACAATATGCTCCTGTATGGATATTAATGACTATTTTATTTATACTACCATTCACACGGTATTTACCAAAGAGGATTCATGTAGCACTCAGAATCATCTTTATATCTTTTACATTCATTGCCTTTTATTTCCTCTACCATACTGTCATTGCAGAACTCAATTGGAAACGTATTGCTGACCGCTCATTGGAAGGACAGACAGAACAAATGATTCCGTTCTATCAAAAAATCCATGATAATACAATTCTACGGTATGACGGGTACTTCCTTTATAATTATGCCGCCGAACTTAATTTTATCAATCGATATGATGAAAGTCTTCAGATACTGCATGAATGTTTGAAGGAGATATATGATTATGACGTAGCATTATTATATGCTGATAACTATCAGAATATACATCAGAATGATTCTGTTATTAAATATGCTACATTGGCATCCAATATGATTCCGTGTAGATTCTTACCTTATAGCTATTTATTGCAGGCATATAATTGCAAGAAAGACAAGGCACACGCCATACTCATTGCTAAGAAGATACATAACAAGAAGGTTAAAATACCATCACCAATGGTTGATGAAGTAAAAAGTAAAGCGGATAACTATTTGAAAAGTCAATAAATTCAAATTAATCAAAAGAAAGACAAACAATTTCAGGTGTACAAGATACTATTATGATTTATACATTGGAGTATAATTATATATTCATTCATTATTAATCAAACTAAAAACAATTTTAACATGAGAAAATTATTATTCTGTAGTACTCTTGCAGTAATGGCAATGGTTGCTTGTACAAGTGATGAGTGGTTCGATTTTGAGAATCCAGAAGAGAGTATTAACTATAATGGAACACGTGCAGATATTAACTATGAATATCTGGACATAAAAGAATCTTCTTTTGCACACATGACAGATAAAGATTGGGAAGTAGTAGCTAAAGCCCGTACTAGGCTAACAGTAATTATTCAAAAAGACGGTCAGGCGTCAATAAAAGAGAAATCTGGTAAAGAAGTTAATATATCAGAAAGAGTATATGAATTCATTAAAACGTCATATAAAAATGGGAATGAAGTTTTATTAGGATTAACTGAGAAGAAAACCTCTAGAAAAAAACGTAGTAGTGTTGAGGGATCTGGACATATTTGTACATGGAAAGATTGTGTTGGGCATTCTATTTCGTACAATTGGCTTTTAAATCTTGAAACTGTAAATGCAACATTGCAATTATTTTACCCTAGTTATTCTTCCAGCGGTATTCCTAGGGCAGACATGTTAGATGCAGTAAGAATATTTAGTCTTACTGCTAATAAGTATAACAGGTATGTAGGAGCATCGTTCTTTAATTGTTCATTAAATGGCATATTGGTAATTTCAAACCATGCAGAGAATGCCGAATCAATTGAACGTAGTTATGTAAAAACAACCTATACACTAAACTCATATGATTCTCAAAGTGCTAAATACAGATCATACGAAATACTAGGAGATACTGTTCCTTCTTTAAGCCCTAATGGAAATGTCGTTATTAATGATTATATTAAATAACGTGAGTTCGACGAATTCAGAATAGTGCTAATTGGTTGTCCCACACTCTTTCACATGTGATGCACGGTTTCTTGGGGAAGAAGCAATACGCAG
>CADAGO010000019.1 GCA_902787555.1 uncultured Bacteroidales bacterium | reverse complement strand
CGTGCGATGTAGAGCATGTTTCTGAAAATATTCATATTCTTTTGTCTATTTTATTTCCAACACTTCATTGTCTTTAAATGCCTCGTAGCCGCTGGTGACTACTCGCTCGCCAGGCTCCAGACCTTCGAGGATTTCGTAGTATTGAGGGTTCTGCCTACCCACGCGGATGGGGCGGCGATAGGCTTTGCTGCCATCTGCGGAGAGTACGAAGATCCACTGGCCGCCCGTGGTTTGGAAGAACGTACCACGAGGGATGATGACGGCCTGCTCTGGTTGGCCCAGTTCGAGATCGATGTAGTAGGTCTGGCCTGTGCGGATGTTCTCAGGGCGCTCACCTCGGAAGACGAAGTCGCAGCGGAACTTGCCCTCGCGCACCTCGGGATAGACCTTGCGTACTTGAAGCTGATACTGCTTGTCACCACGTGTAAAGGTGGCAGTAAGCCCCTGACGGACGCGATCAATATAGTGCTCATCGATCTGTGCCTGAACCTTATAGTTAGAGAGGTCATTGAGCTGGCCAATCTTCTGTCCGGGTTGGATGCTTTGGCCCAATTCCACATCAAGCAAGCCCAGCTCGCCGTCGATGGCTGAGCGAACTTCGAGTTTGTCCTTGCGTTGACGCACCAACACCACGTTGCGGCGCATCGCCTGCAGGTTATCCTCCATCTGGTCCATCTGAACGGTGCGATAGATAGAGTCTTGCTTCAGCCGCTTCGTCACCAGTGAACGTTTCTTGGCAGAAAGCTGATAGTCCTCCTGCGACTGCAGGTAATCCTCCTTGCTGATAAGCTTCTCGCCGTAGAGTCGTTTGTTCTGCTCGTAGGTGCGCTGCTTGCGCTGAGTGTCCATATCGAGCTGGGCCTGCTCCGTCTGGTTGTTCAGACGGTCTTGCTGCATCGCCACTTGGGTATTGCGAAGTAGGTTCTGCTTCTCAGCCAATTCGGCTTCAGCATTCAGGATCTGGAGGTCGAGGTTGCTGTTCGAAAGGCGGACGATCACTTCGCCCTTCTTCACCATCGTGCCCTCTTCGACAACCTTTTCCATCACAATGCCACCTTCCTCAGGCGAAATCTGTACGACCTGGATGGGCAACACCTGCCCATTGGTGCGTACATAGTCCTTAAACTCAGCCCGCTGCACCTCGCTGATGGTCAGTTCGTCCTTATTAACCCTAAGCGTGGAGGCATGATTGCCGAATATCAGCCAAGCCACTATCAACAGCAGAAGGCATCCGCCAGCAGCGTAGGGCCAATACTTCATCAGTCGTTGCGTCTTTGTCTTTTCAATTACTCTGTCCATATCGTTTCTCCTCTATAATATCTTACAAATTGTTCTTTTACCATCGCCATCAACCTGCATTGCAAGAGTGTAGCCTTCGAGTTGAGCAGTTGCAAAGAAGTGGTGTGCAGGTCAATGGCTGTCGAGAGTCCTTCTTCGAACTGACGGCGGGTCAGCTGGTAGACAATGCTATCGGCCTCCACCTTTTTCTCCATCTGAGTGGTCTGCTTCAGGTAGCCCTGCCAGTCTTGCCAAGCCTCACGACTCAGCTTTTCCAACTCTAGCTGTTTCTGGTCGTAAGCTTCCTGCGCGATGCGATAGTTGTTCTTAGCCCGTCGAATGCTTGTAATGGTCTGCAGGCGATTGAACAACGGGATACTTACAGATACGCCAACATATTCACCCATATTGTTCTTGAACTGGCTGCCAAACGAGGCGGCTGTCTTTGAATGCAAGGTCTTATAATAAGTGGTGTTCAAACCTGCACTCAACGAAAGCGTAGGCAGAAGAGATGCTCGGGCCTGATGCCACTCATGTTTCGAGGCTTGCATCTGATAGCGCGCCACTTGCAGCTCGGAAGACTGCTCGCAAGGCGAAGAATATTCCCACACTGGGAACGAAATGTTCCCACGCTGGGAATGAAACGTTCCCACACTGGGAATAAAAAGGCATAAACTATCTTCCAAAGGATAGCCCATCTCCGTCTTCAGTTCGAGCAAGGCAGAGGCATAAAGGTTCTGCTGACGAATCAGTTCGTAGTCGGCTTCTGCCTTCTGCGATTCCACCTGTGCCACATCAGCAGCGCTCTTGCGTCCCACCTCTTCAAGCAGGCGAGTCTGCTGGAGCAACAATGCCGTCTCTTTCACCCTCTCATCGGCCACCTTTATCAAACCTTCATAATAAGCCACGTTGGCAAAAGCTTGCAGTACGCTGAGAGCCGAGCGGTCCTGTTGCTGACGGAGTGAGGCTCGTCCCATCAGCACACTGGCCTTGGCAGCCTTCAGCGCATAAAGACGACTGAACCCGTCGAAAACCAGCAACGAGGCCGACAGGGAGTAGCCATTATAAAAGGTACTGACATCTGTATAGCCGTTCGTTTCGGGGTCGATGGCACGTCCGAAGTTATATTGAGCACCAATGCCTGCATCTACAGCAGGTAGGAATCGGCCGACGGCTCCTTTCTTTGCTGCCATACGGTTATCAAGTTCCAGTTCAGCCTGCCGTACTTCGTGGTTATGTTCCACGGCATACAACATACACTGCTGCATGGTCCACTTGTTCTGTGCCAGGGTCTGCATTGCGGCCATCGTCAAAAATATTGCTATTGTCTGTTTCATGCTGCAAAGTTAGGGCATTCTTATAAATTGGACAAACAAATTAAGCCAGCGTGATGCAGAACGTCTAAAAATTAGACACCTTTCTGTATAATTATTTGACGCCATCATCGGAAAAACGTGTTTTTATTTGCTTGTTTGGCCACTTATTCGTAACTTTGCCCCATGAACAAATATGGAACCATATTAATCGCAGATGACAATACTGCTATCCTCACAGCAATGCGCTATCTGCTTGAAGGTACTTTCGAACAAGTACTGACCACAACACAGCCCGATGACATTCTGAAACTGATGGCACAACAACCCATTGACTTGGTAGTGCTGGACATGAACTTCACCCTTGGCGTGAACAATGGAAACGAGGGACTCTTCTGGCTTCGCACCATCCGCCGTCAGCATCCTGAGACACCCGTCGTACTACTGACTGCCTACGCTGATATCAATCTGGCAATCAAAGGATTGAAGAGCGGCGCAGCCGACTTCATCACCAAGCCATGGGACAATGACGAATTGATGCATAAACTGAAAGATGTGCTCGATAAGAAAAACGAGATTATCAGCCTCGACGAGATGGAAAGGGAACATATACGCCGAGCCATCGACCATTGTCACGGCAATCTCACGCAGGTTGCTGGACTGCTAGGCATTACCCGCCAGACACTCTACAACAAAATGAAGCGCTTATGACTTGGCTAATAATTATAATAGGTGTTATCGTAATTGGCTGCGCTGTTTGGTTTATCCGCCATCAGCGTCGGTTGAGCATGCGTGCACATCTGATGCAAGAAGCCATCCGCAATCGCGACTTTAGCTTCCGCCTGCCTACCGACGGCCTACTGTTAGGTGAACGAGCCATGCAGGAGACATTGAACTGTCTCGGCGAAACCATTCACCAGCAGGTAAACCAGAACGAAGTGGAATCATGGGAACGGCTGACCCGTGTGCTGACCCATGAGATTATGAATGCGACAGCCCCTATCACCAGCATTAGCCAATCATTACTCAGTAGGCCCGACGTGAGGGATAGCCAACTCGAAGAGGGCATCCGCGCTATTCACGAAACCTCGAGTCATCTAAGTGAGTTTGTATCAAACTACCGGAAGATGTCGGAACTGGAAAAACCAAAGATAGAGGATGTTGGCATGCTTAAGATGATAGACGACATCAGGAAAGCATATCCCCTGCTAGCTTGGGAAGTAAGCGTCTCCTCTGACTTGACCGTCCGGGCAGATGTAGGCATGTTACGTCAGGTACTGATGAACTTGGTAAAGAACGCCATTGAAGCACAAGCCCAGAAGATTGTTGTGGAAGAGAACCGGAAATCAGCTTCCCCTACTCTCTGCATCGGTAATGACGGCCTGCCCATTCCTGCCGAAAACAGGCAGTCGCTCTTCGTGCCCTTCTTCACCACAAAGCGTAGCGGCAACGGTATTGGCCTATCCATCTCCCGGCGAATCATGACAGAACAGGGCGGATCGCTCGAACTGGAAGAAAGGAACTTGCCAGGATGCCATGTGACTTTCAAACTAACATTTCAATAAAAAGACTACTCGATGACGACACAAGAACGGTTAGAACTAACCATTCACTCGACCGACTCCGTGCGACTCGGCGAGCAAGTTCGCTTGGCTTTCATGCTGAGTTTGCCGGCTATTCTGTCGAACCTCACGAACATCATCATGGACTATATCGACACGGCAATGGTAGGCAGCCTGGGTGCTCACGCCACAGCTTCTATCGGCTTAGTGGCGACTTCGACATGGATGTTGGGAGGCATCTGTAGTGCGATGACATCGGGATTCTCTGTTCAGGTGGCACACTTGTTCGGGGCAAGGAAGAAGAAGGAGGCCAACGATGTGATGCGACAGGCATTCACGGCAGCATTTATCTTCGGCTGCTTCCTTATGGTGGTCGGCATCAGCATCAGCCGGCAACTGCCTGTATGGTTGGGCGGTAATGCCGACATCGTTGAAGATGCCAGCATCTACTTCCTGGTTTTCGTATGCTCTTTGCCGCTCATGGTAGTCTATATGCTCTTAGTAGGTATGCTCCGTTGTAGCGGCGACATGAAACTGCCTAGTATCCTGTCGGTCATCATCTGTGCATTCGATGTGGTGTTCAACTTCTTCTTCATCTTCCCTACTCGCGAAATAAGCCTGCTGGGAGTGCAGTTCACCTGTCCGGGCTTGGGGCTTGGAGTTTTGGGAGCTGCGCTCGGCACTTGCACCGCTTGGCATCTCGGCGCGTTCTATCTCATCTACTACATGTGCCGTAAGTCGAAAGCATTACGCCTTAACTTCAAAGGCCGACTATTGCCCGACAACCGTGTGCTGTCGAAAGCGCTGAAGATTGGGTCGCCCATCGGCTTGGAACGCATCATATCTAGTGCTGCGCAAATCACATCGACGGTCATCGTGGCACCATTGGGAACGGTGGCTATCGCCGCTAACACGATGGGAATCATCATCGAGAGTCTGTGCTACATGCCTGGCTACGGAATCGGCGAGGCTGCAACGACACTCATAGGACAGAGTGTGGGTGCTCAGCGCCACGACCTCATCCGACGCTTTGCACTCATCGCACTGGGGCTGGGCGTAGGCATTATGTCGATGCTCGCCATCGTAATGTACATCACTGCTCCCGACATTATGTCGCTGATGACACCAGATATTGACGTACAGCAGCTCACCACCCGCGTACTGCGCATCGAAGCATTTGCTGAACCCATGTTCGCCACATCCATCATCTGCTACGGCATTTTCGTCGGTATGGGCGATACGCTTATACCCAGCATCATGCAACTCGGTAGCATCTGGCTCGTGCGCATTCCTTTCGCTGCACTGGTTGCTACCCAATGGGGCTTGACTGGTGTGTGGATAGCGATGGCTGTTGAACTGACAGTGAGAGGCATCGTGATGCTCTCAAGATTGATTAAGAAGATAAAAAAGGACTCATAAGACCAACAAAACCAAAAGATATGACAATAGACAACAAAGAATTCAGTGGAGAGCGCCCATTGTTCGCAACCCAAGATCTGGAAATACATCGGGTAACGATACATGCAGGCGAGTCGGCGCTGAAACACTGCAGCGACATCGTGGCAAGTGAGTGTGTGTTTGAGGGGAAGTACCCTTTCTGGCATAACAAGAGGGTGAAGATTACAAACTGCCTGTTTCGCGAAGGAGCCAGAGCTGCCATCTGGTACACACAAGACCTGAAGATGGAGGACACCGAGGTCGTGGCTCCGAAAATGTTCCGCGACATGGAACGACTGGAACTTCGTCGCGTAAACCTGACGAATGCAATGGAGACACTATGGCATTGTAGGGACATCAAGATGGAGGACGTGAGTGCCGAACACAGTGACTATTTTGCAATGCATAGTGAGGACATCGAATTAGACCGTCTGCAACTCAATGGGAACTATTCGTTTCAGTATGCCAAGAACATTGTGATTCGCAACTCCCTGCTCAACACGAAAGACGCTTTCTGGAACACGGAAAACGTGACGGTGTACGACTCCACTATCAACGGAGAATACCTGGGATGGCACAGCCGGAATCTCCGCCTCATCCGCTGTCACATCACAGGTACGCAGCCGCTATGCTATGCAAAAGGGTTGGTAATGGAAGAATGTACGATGGGTGCTGATGCAGACCTCGGATTTGAGTACAGCAGTGTGTATGCAGACATCAAGGGTGCGATAACAAGTGTGAAAAATCCTACGACGGGTTATATCCACGCTGACAGCATCGGCGAAGTGATTCTCGACGAGAATATCGAAAGCCCCGCGGATTGTGAAATTAAGGCTAATGTGAACATTGCCCAAAGCTAAAATACGCACTGAAACAAATTATTATGCATCATGAATCATACATTATGAAACTTTAGTTCGTATGAGTCATTTTTTTTTACTACCTTTGCACTGCAATTAAAACGAAGGAATCATGGAAGGTTATATGGTATCAGCACGCAAGTATCGTCCGATGACATTCGACACAGTGGTGGGACAGGGCGCCTTGACTACAACGCTGAAGAAGTCGATTCAAACGGGACATCTTGCGCATGCATATCTTTTCTGCGGTCCACGAGGTGTGGGCAAGACCACTTGTGCCCGTATATTTGCTAAAATCATTAACTGTATGTCGCCCACTCCCGATGGTGAGGCGTGTGGTGTGTGTGAGTCGTGTATGGCGTTCAACGAACAGCGTTCGCTGAACATCTACGAACTAGATGCTGCCTCAAACAATGGTGTGGATGAAATCAAGAAACTGATTGAGCAGACACGCATTCCGCCGCAGGTAGGTAAATTTAAGGTATTTATCATCGACGAGGTGCACATGTTGTCAAATCAGGCTTTCAATGCATTCCTGAAGACCTTGGAGGAGCCTCCTCACTATGTGGTGTTCATCCTGGCAACAACTGAGAAGCACAAGTTGCTGCCTACAATCCTGAGCAGATGCCAGATTTACGACTTCAACCGCATGACGGTGAAGGACACGGTGGCACACCTGCAGCAAGTGGCAGAGAAAGAAGGAATCACGGCAGAACCCGCCGCCTTGACAGTCATCGCAGAGAAGGCCGATGGAGGTATGCGTGATGCATTGTCCATCTTCGACCAGGTGGCTGCCTATTGCGACGGAAACATTACCTACAAGCAGACCATCGCAAACCTCAATGTGTTGGATTATGACTATTACTTCAAGTTGGTGGATTATTTCCTGGAACAGAAGATTCCAGACATCATCGCGACCTATAACGAGATTGTGAATAAAGGTTTTGAGGGTAGTCATTTTATCAGCGGACTGAATGCCCACTTGCGCAACTTGCTGATGAGTCGCGACCAGAAGACCACCCAACTGCTCGACACCAACGACGATGTGCGCAAGCGCTATTATGAACAGGCTCAGCGGTGCAAGCCGCAGTTCCTATATAGTGCTATCAGGAAGTGTACGGATTGCGATATAAACTACAAGCTGAGCCAGAACAAACGTTTGCTGGTGGAAATCACCTTAATCGAGGTGGCACAACTGACGCAGGACGACGGAGTCCCGGCGGGGCGTCGCCCTGCTAAGATATTGAAACCCCTATTTCGGAGAGCCGCAGTGAAGAACTCAGTAGCTGCCGCTCCCACTGTTGCTACAGTTAAGCCTGCCGCAACAGGTGATTCTACCCCGACCAATGCAACAGCAGCTGCTCCGCAGTCGCTTCCTTTTATCAGCATTGAAGCGAAATTTGACCAAGAGAACCTGACTCGCGCCATCAAGCTCTATTCGCAGACCCTGCCACAAGGCGGAGTGCGTGTGCATTTGTTCAATACCGTTCCGCACATCATGGACGAGCATTCATTTGAAATCACCGTGGATAATCCCGCCATCGAGGCACAGTTGCGCCAACATGTACCAGCATTGACGAAGTACATCAGCAACATACTGAAAATGGAGACACTGAACGTGAAAATCAAGGTTGTGTCGTTCACTCCGAAAACTGTATTGTCGAAGGCACAATTGTACACCAACATGAAGAAAAAGAATCCTGCATTGGTAATTCTTGAAAAAGAATTGCAACTTCACATCTAATTATTTGGTGGTTTGCAGTTTTTTTACTAACTTCGCAACGAAATTTACGAACGAACTCTCCGACTTTCCAGATGAAACGAACATTCAAACAGTTCCTGATTAAAAACAAATACCTGATATCGATCATCGTTTTTGCGGTGCTCATTGGTTTTGTGGGAGATCACAGTCTGGTCAGACGTTGGGCGCAGAAGCAGGAGATTGCAGCGCTGAAGAGTGAGATTAACAAACAGAAAAATACGTACAAGAACGACAAAATCAAACTGGAAAGAATTAAAACGAACCCCGAAGCTGTGAAGCGTGTGGCTCACGAGAAGTATTATATGAAAACCGAAGATGAAGATATCTTCGTGATAGATGACGAAATTAATTAAATGAACAAACAAAAGGTATTTGGTTATATTGCAAACATTGGTGAAGTTTTAGTATTAATTGGTGCCGCTTTTTGGATAACTGGATGGGAATTCATAAATTACGTTTTTGCAGTAGGTGCTTTGCTTTTTACCGTAGGAAGACTATTTGAAAAACATCCTGAGTCAACAATTACACTCCGCCGACTCTACACTCAACGCACGATTGGTGTAGTTGTGTTGCTATTGTCTGCCTGGCTGATGTTTTACTATGACCGAATCAATGGTATTGAGATAGGTGATTACAAGGTGCATGCCACGGCTTCGGCGTGGTTACTGCCCTTCTTCATATTTGTAGTAATTGAACTGTATACAGCATTTCGCATTCCGAGCGAGCTAAAAAAAGAAAAAAAATGACATTATCAGAATTAACAGCAGTTTCTCCTATTGACGGACGATACAGGGGAAAGACAGATTGTCTGGCTCCTTATTTCTCGGAGTATGCTTTGATAAAATACCGAGTGAGGGTGGAGATTGAATACTTCATCGCTTTGACTTCGTTCCTGAAGATTTTTGATGTGCAAAAGGTTGCGACGAATCTTAGGGCGATATATGAGAACTTCTCTGAGGCGGATGCACAACGTGTAAAAGACATCGAAAAGGTGACCAACCACGATGTGAAGGCTGTGGAATACTTCATCAAGGAGAAAATTGATGAGATGACCAACAATTCCAGCGAAGCCAATCTATACAATTTGGCAGACTACAAGGAGTTTATTCATTTTGGCTTGACAAGTCAGGATATCAACAACACGAGTGTTCCACTCTCAATCAAGGAGGCTCTTGTAGAGGTGTATTATCCGATGATGGAAGAGTTAATTGCACAGTTGCAAGAATATGCTGAAGCGTGGAAAGACATTCCGATGCTGGCCAAAACTCACGGTCAGCCAGCTTCACCGACACGTCTGGGCAAGGAGGTGATGGTCTATGTGTATCGTCTGACTGAACAACTTGATGCACTGAAAGCTTGTAAGCTGACTGCCAAGTTTGGCGGAGCGACGGGTAACTTCAATGCTCATCACGTTGCCTATCCTGAGATTGATTGGAAGGCATTCGGTAATCGGTTTGTCAGCGAGCAGTTAGGACTGGATCGTGAACAATGGACAACGCAAATCTCAAACTACGATCATCTGGGTTCTGTGTTCAACGCTATGGCACGTATCAATACAATCCTTGTTGATTTGGATCGTGACTTTTGGATGTACGTCTCAATGGAGTATTTCAAACAAAAAATCAAGGCCGGAGAGGTTGGTTCGAGCGCAATGCCTCACAAAGTAAATCCTATTGACTTCGAGAACTCCGAGGGAAATCTGGGTATCGCGAACGCCATTCTGTCACACTTGGCAAATAAGTTGCCTGTATCACGTCTGCAGCGCGACCTTACCGACTCAACCGTCCTGCGTAACGTAGGTGTGCCGATGGGTCACATGGTGATTGCCATCCAAAGCACCTTGAAGGGGCTTCGCAAGTTGCTTATCAACGAAGCAGCAATTCAGCGCGACTTGGATAACTGCTGGGCAGTATGTGCAGAGGGTATTCAAACCATTCTGCGCCGCGAGGGCTATCCACATCCGTATGAGGCATTGAAGGCACTTACACGTACCAATAATACTATTACCGAACAGGGTATCTGTGACTTTATCGAAGGACTGGATGTGAGCGAGCGTGTGAAAGCTGAGCTTCGCCAGATTACTCCGAGCACTTACTTCGGTATGTAGTTCTTAGCGAATATAATCACAATATGATATTACATGTTATTTATGTGAATAAAGAAATTATAATTAACCAAACAAACATTAAACGATTATGGAGAATGAGAAATGGCAGGAAGATGCTAATGAAAAACGTCCGCAGCGTCCACGTTTTACGCGAGTAGAGCGTGCTTATAGCGCTAATGGTAGTACAGGAGAACGTGCATTCCGTCCGCAGGGATTCGACGTACCTTCTGGTAATGGTGAACATCGTAGCGGGTACGTCCGTCAGAACAATTATGGTCACTCGAGTGGAGGACAGGGTAGCTTTAATCATCCTGGTGGTCAGGGAGGATACAACCGTGGTGGATACAACCAGAACCGTCCAACCGGTCAGGGTGGCTATCAGAAGGGTGGCTACAACCAAAACCGTCCTGCTGGTCAGGGTGGCTATCAGAAGGGTGGCTACAACCAAAACCGTCCTGCTGGTCAAGGTGGTTACAACAAACCAGGCCAAGGTGGATATAACAAGGGTGGCTACAATGCCAACCGACAGGGTGGCTACAACAAGCAGCGCCAAGGTGGAGGCGGTCCTGGATTGTTCCGACAGCGTTCTGCCGATTACAATCCTAATGCAAAATATAGTTTGAAGAAGCAGATTGAATATAAGGAGTATCTTGAGGACCCAAATGCTCCGCTTCGTCTCAATAAGTTCCTTGCAAATGCAGGTGTATGCTCTCGTCGCGAGGCCGACGATTTCATCCAGGCAGGTGTCATTAAGGTGAACGGTGAAGTAGTGACCGAACTGGGTACCAAGATTCTGCGTACTGACCAAGTACACTTCCACGATCAGCTGGTAAGTTTGGAAAAGAAGGTATACGTACTTCTCAACAAACCAAAGGACTATGTCACTACTTCCGACGACCCACAGGCACGCAAGACAGTGATGGATCTTGTGAAGAATTGTTGCCGCGAGCGCATCTATCCAGTTGGCCGTCTCGACCGCAACACTACAGGTGTACTCTTATTTACCAACGATGGTGAACTGGCATCTAAACTCACACATCCTAAATATTTAAAGAAGAAGATCTATCACGTGTACCTCGACAAGAACTGTACCGCTGCTGACCTCGCCAAGATTGCAGAAGGTGTTGAACTGGAAGACGGAATGGTACATGCTGATGCTATCAGCTATGCAAGCGATACCGATCGCAAACAGATAGGCATCGAGATACACTCAGGAAAGAACCGTATCGTTCGCCGTATTTTTGAGGCTCTCGGCTATCGCGTCATCAAGCTCGACCGTGTAGTCTTTGCGGGCTTGACCAAAAAGGGACTCAAGCGAGGCGACTGGCGCTTCCTCACTGAGCAGGAAGTAGCTATGCTTCACATGAACACACAAGACTAAAATAAAGGAGTTAAAAATGAAACGAACAAGGATAGTTGACGTGCTGAAGAGCACGGAATTTGGAAAGGAAGTATGCGTAAAAGGATGGGTACGTACCCACCGTTCAAGCAAGGCTGTCGATTTCATCGCCCTGAACGACGGTTCTACCATCAAGAACGTACAGGTGGTTGTCGATCCCACAAAGTTTGACGAGCAGACACTTCGTGACATCACTACCGGTGCTTGCATCTGCACTATCGGTACACTTGTCGAGAGTCAGGGAGCTGGTCAGGCTTGCGAGATTCAGGCTACTGGTCTGGAAATCTATGGTCTGTGCGACAATACTTATCCGATGCAGAAGAAGGGACAATCGTTCGAGGTGATGCGCAAAAACGCTCACATGCGATTGCGCACGAACACTTTCGGTGCCGTCATGCGCATTCGTCACAACATGGCTATGGCCATCCACACCTACTTCCACGAGCACGGATTCTTCTACTTCCACACCCCACTCATCACTGCAAGCGACTGCGAGGGTGCAGGCAATATGTTCCAGGTAACGACCGAGAACCTCTACGACCTGAAGAAGGACGAGCAGGGAAGAATTATCTATGATGACGATTTCTTCGGTCAGCAGACCTCACTCACCGTAAGCGGACAGTTGGAAGGCGAACTGGGTGCTACGGCTCTTGGAGCTATCTACACCTTCGGCCCCACGTTCCGTGCCGAGAACAGCAACACTCCACGCCACTTGGCAGAGTTTTGGATGATTGAGCCTGAGGTGGCATTCCTCGACCAAGAAGAACTGATGGACCTTGAAGAAGATTTCATCAAGTATTGCGTTCGCTGGGCTCTCGACAATTGTCGGGATGATCTCGAATTCCTCAACCAGATGATCGACAAGACCCTCATCTCTCGTCTTGAAGGCGTTTTGAAAGAAACCTTCGTACGCCTTCCATACACAGAGGGAATCAATATCCTTCAGGAAGCAATCAAAGCAGGCAAGAAGTTCGAATTCCCATGCAACTGGGGTGACGACCTTGCATCTGAGCATGAGCGCTACCTCGTGGAAGAGCACTTCAAGAAGCCAGTCATCATGACCGACTACCCAACGGCTATCAAGTCCTTCTATATGAAGCAGAACGAGGCACAAGGTGAGGGTAGCATCGGCTACAAGGGCTGTGTAGCTCCTGCACCGACGATGCAAGGTACCGATGTACTCTTCCCGCAGATTGGAGAAATCATCGGAGGTTCTGTTCGCGAAGCCGACTATGACAAGCTGATGGGCGAGATCAACCGACGTCAGATGGATATGACCCACTTGTGGTGGTATCTCGATACCCGACGCTGGGGTTCGTGTCCACATGCTGGTTTCGGTCTCGGGTTTGAGCGTCTCATCCTATTCGTCACGGGTATGCAAAACATCCGTGATGTCATTCCGTTCCCCCGTACCCCGAAGAACGCCGAATTCTAATGAAGAAAAAAGAAGCGGACACATCTGTTCGTTTCTTTTTTTCTATAGCTCAGCTGTTGTACAAACTTTGCACTTGCTATGATTCAGGAATTACAAATCAGGATTTTGCCCGAACAGGCAGCCAGCGAACAGGGCATCAAGAAATTCCTTGTGAATGACAAGGGACTTGATGAACAGCATATTCATCATGTCCGCATACTGAAGCGAAGCATCGATGCCCGCCAACGCACCATCTATGTGAACCTCACCGTCAGGGTCTATCTCGACGAAGAGCCTACCGATCAGGCATTCACTCCTATTGCGTATCATGATGTCAGCGAAAGGCCTGCTGCAATTGTGGTCGGTGCAGGACCAGGTGGTCTGTTTGCCGCCCTTCGCCTCATTGAACTCGGTATTCGTCCCATCGTACTCGAACGAGGTAAAGATGTACACGAGCGACGTAAGGACATCGCCAAGATATCGCGTGAGCATATGGTCAATCCTGAATCGAACTTCTCTTTTGGAGAAGGTGGTGCAGGAGCTTTCTCTGATGGGAAACTCTACACACGAAGCAAAAAACGCGGTAGTGTGGAGCGCATTCTGAAAATCTTCTGCCAGCATGGCGCATCCGAAAGCATCTTAATCGATGCGCATCCACACATTGGAACAGACAAACTGCCACGCGTCATTGAAAACATGCGCAACACCATCCTCCGCTGTGGAGGCGAGGTACACTTTAAAACGAAAGTGACAGACCTGCTTATTAATAATAATAAGGTGTATGGAGTCAATGCAGTCGATAGCAACGATGAAATAGAAAAACCGCTGCGGTTCGAAGGGCCTGTCATTCTTGCCACAGGACATTCAGCTCGCGATATTTATCGCTGGCTCTACCACAATGGTGTAGAGATAGAGGCAAAGAATCTTGCCGTAGGAGTACGTCTGGAACACCCTGCCCACCTCATCGACCAAATTCAATACCATCGTAAGGAAGGCAAAGGGCAGTATCTGCCTACTGCCGAGTATTCGTTTGTCACACAGGTCGAAGGTCGCGGAGTCTATTCTTTCTGCATGTGTCCAGGAGGCACGGTGGTGCCTGCCGCAAGCGGTCCTGAGCAGATTGTCGTAAATGGCATGTCACCCAGTTTGCGCAACAGTCCTTGGAGCAACAGCGGTATGGTGGTAGAACTGCATTTGGAAGATATAAAGCCCCTCTCTGACTCCCCCAAGGTGGAGGACATAGAGTCTCCTTTAGGTATGATGGTATTTCAGGAGCAACTCGAAAAACAGTGCTGGCAACAAGGCAATCACAGGCAGACCGCTCCTGCCCAGCGTATGGCAGACTTCGTCAACAACCGCCTTTCGGCATCGCTACCCAAATCGTCCTACCAGCCAGGTCTTATCACCTCCCCACTCCACTTCTGGATGCCATCCTTCATCTCCACACGCCTCCAGCAGGGATTCCGTCAGTTTGGTCGGCAGAGTCATGGGTTTCTCACCAACGAAGCCGTCATCATTGGGGTTGAGACACGCACATCCTCCCCAGTACGTATTGTCCGCGACCCATTGACCTTGCAGCATGTCCGCCTCGAAGGACTTTTCCCATGTGGCGAAGGAGCCGGTTATGCTGGCGGTATTGTCTCCGCAGGTATTGATGGAGAGCGATGTGCAGAGAATCTAGCAGAAAAAAGTAAGAATTCTGTCTCATGAATCTTGTTTTATGAATTATTATTACTAACTTTGCAACATAAGAAAATTAATCATTAAAAAGAAAAAAATATGGCAAATACCCTTGAAGAAAGATTGAAAGCGTTGCAAGCAGCAATGGCTAAAATCGAGAAGAGCTACGGACATGGTTCCATCATGCGTCTTGGAGAAGAGAATATCGAAAAGATCGACTGCATCCCAACAGGTTCTATCGGTTTGAATGCAGCATTAGGTATTGGTGGTTACCCCAAAGGCCGTATCATTGAGATTTATGGTCCCGAGTCATCAGGTAAGACCACTTTGGCACTTCATGCCATCGCAGAGTGTCAGAAAGAAGGAGGTATCGCAGCATTCATCGATGCAGAACATGCCTTTGACCGCTTCTATGCGTCTAAGTTGGGCGTAGATATCAACAACCTTCTCATTTCTCAGCCCGACAATGGCGAGCAGGCACTTGAGATAGCCGACCAGCTTATCAGCTCAGCTGCGGTAGGTATCATCGTGATTGACTCTGTAGCCGCTTTGACACCAAAGGCTGAAATAGAAGGCGATATGGGAGATAATAAAGTAGGACTTCAGGCACGACTGATGAGCCAGGCTTTGAGAAAGCTGACTGCCACCATCAGCAAGACCAAGACCACTTGTATCTTCATCAACCAGCTACGCGAAAAGATCGGTGTCATGTTCGGTAATCCTGAGACCACTACAGGTGGTAATGCATTGAAATTCTATTCATCTGTACGTATTGACATCCGCAAGAAAGAAGCCATCAAGAATGGTGACGAAGTTATTGGAAATACTGTAAAGGTGAAGATTGTCAAGAACAAAGTGGCTCCTCCATTCCGCAAGTGTGAGTTTGACATCATGTTTGGCTCAGGTATATCACGTAGCGGTGAGCTGGTAGATTTGGGTACATCGCTCGAAATCCTGAAAAAGAGCGGAAGTTGGTTTAGCTACGGCGACAGCAAACTGGCTCAAGGTCGCGAGGCAGTCAAGCAAGTCTTGGAAGACAATCCCGAACTGGCAGAAGAGATTCAGACTAAGATCCAGGCCAAACTAACCGGCAAGGAACTCGAAGCCATTGAAGGCTAAGATGCCTCATACAATTCTGTAGAGACATTCTTCCATCACAATGAAAGCGGGGCACTGATGTACCTCGCTTTCATTATATGGTTACCCCAAATGAGGGAATCTGCCTCATATCTGCGACAGAAATGCTTTGACAACTTCAAACGAATGGTCAGCCATCTCTGCCCAGAAATTCTGGTATTCCTCCACATGCAGTTCAGCCCCGATGGTATCGCTGATGATGCGGAACGAGATAAAAGGAACACCGTATATTTTACAGGTATGGGCAATCGCACACGACTCCATATCTACAGCAAGCCCTTCGGGAAACCGTTGCTTGATCGACTCCAGTTTCTCACGCTCTGTAACAAACTGGTCTCCCGTACAGATTTGTCCCAGATGAATCTTTGTAGATGCAGTCCGACTCAATGCCTTAGCCTTATCGATTAAGTAGTCATCACTCGGATAAGGCTGTTCTATATCCAACCCCTCCCCTGCTGCTCCGACAAAGATGTCATGATACACGGTCGAAGTGCTTGCTATTACCTCCATCACCTTCAGATGAGCATCCAATCCGCCAGCACACCCGGAACTGATCAAGTAATCGGGCTGATAATTGCGTATCAATTCACTCGCACCTACTGCCGCATTCACCTTACCGATTCCACACTGATGCAATATCAGAGTCTTTGACCCCAACTCGCCTGTCACATACGTAAACCCATCAACCGTTTCCGTCTTCTTGTTTGTGAGCAATGCCGACAGACTCGCCATCTCCTTTTGCATTGCTACGATTACCGCTATTCTCATAATGTCTTCAACCATTCTCTTAAATCGTTCATCATACTATCGTGATACTTAAAATTGCTACGGATTCCCCATCCATGTCCTCCCGACGGATAGACATGTATCGAGGCCTTCACACCCGCCTTCTTCAGGGCAAGATAGTAGTCCGCACTGTTCTGCGAAATCACTGCCCCATCATCGTCCGACAGCAACATGATGGCAGGGGGAGTCTGACGGGTCACTTGCTGAGCATTGCTGTAGAGGTCATTCATTGCTTGCGTGGCATTCCTACCCAACAACGCATCGTGCGACCCCTGATGGGTCACCCCCGATTGCATCGAAACAACCGGATAGAATAGCACCTGAAAGGCAGGAGCCGTCTCGGGTGTGGAATGAGTCGCGACAGTAGAAGCCAGATGTCCTCCTGCCGACGAGCCCATAACGCCCACCTGCTTCGGGTCGATATTCCAGTCCTTTGCATGCTCTCTCACCACTCTCAGTGCTTCCTTCGCATCCGCGATCGGGACGTCCGTCACCTGATGAGGCATTCGGTATTTCAACACGATGAAGGCAAAACCCAGTTCGTTGTAAAACGGAGCCCAATCATATCCCTCGTGGTCCATTGCAAGATGCGTATAGCCGCCACCTGGGCAGCACACCACAGCCTTTCCGTTCGCTTTCGATTTCTCAGGCAGATACACACGAATAGACGGTTTGAAGTTCTGACGCGCATCGTCGAAAGGCGTCTTGTCGATACCGTTACTATTAGGCATTCCGTTTGGCCACAAATCAATGTTAATTGGTTCTTGTGCTGTTATCGCAAGTGTGCAACAATAGGCAATGATTGACATAATTACTGATTTCATCATCTTTTTCCTCTATTTTTTTGCAAAGTAACATAAAACTTTTTAAATTTGCAAAAAGAATCACATAAAATATGAGTCATCCGTATCTAATTGGTGTTGACCTTGGCGGAACGAACACCGTTTTTGGCATCGTTGATTATAACGGCAACATCGTTTGCGAGAGTTCAATCAAGACACAGTCATACCCCGACATCCACGAATTCGTCGAGGCATGCGTTCGTAGTATCACCCCTTTGATGAATCAGGTAGGAGGCAGACAGTTCATTGGAGGGATGGGCATTGGAGCACCCAATGCGAACTTCTACACTGGAACCATCGAAGAAGCGCCTAACCTGCCATGGAAAGGCAAGGTGCCGCTTGTTCAGTTGCTGTCCGAGCTGTTAGGCATGAAAGTCGTCATAACCAACGATGCCAATGCAGCTGCGATGGGTGAGATGGTATATGGTGCAGCACGCGGCATGCGTCATTTCGTTGTCATCACATTGGGAACCGGAGTAGGGAGCGGCATCGTTATCGACGGACAGTTGGTTTACGGCAGCGATGGTTTTGCTGGCGAACTCGGACACATGATTATCGACACCTCCCCCCATGCCCGCCTATGTAGCTGCGGTCGCCGTGGATGCTTCGAGACTTATTGTAGTGCCCGTGGTATTATCTGGACAGCCAAGGAACTGATGGAATCAGGGCGCCCCACCCTGCTACAGGAGTTGGCAGACCAGGGAAAGGAATTGTCAGCATTGGAAATCTACAAGGCAGCCCGACAAGGCGACGAACTGGCCATTGAGACCTTCCGACGTACAGGCGAAACCCTTGGAGCAACATGTGCCAACATCACCACCTTCTGCAGTCCCGAAGCCTATATATTCTTTGGGGGCCCCATGCGCTCACATGAATTCATCATGCCCGCACTGAAGGAAACATACAACCGTAGTGTACTCCCCATCTATCGCAATCGTTGCCAGTTCCTCCTTTCCGAACTGATGGACCGCAATGCTGCAGTGCTCGGAGCAGCTGCCCTTGTAGCGTAGTAGCGTGCAAAGTCTAACTTATGACCAAGAGACCAAGTAACCAACAAAAAGAGTCGAGGCTTTCTTCGGTCTAAGGTCGAAGGTCTTGAACTCCCAACTCTTACCTCTTAAGTTCCCCTTCTTGAGAGAGGGGTTAGGGGTAGGCCTCCCCAAGTGCTCAGTAGGTGCTCGGTGTATGCTCGGCACATCCGCATTTTTTCCGCTGTTTTTGACACTACAAAGGTACGAAAAACTGACGACATGAACAAAAAAATGTCACTCGGTGTTTACTCCTGATTGAGTGGTATCTGGAAGATGAAACGTGCTCCACGTTTATAAGTAGTATCTAACTTCACCACTCCGTTAAGTCGGGTGGCTATCATGCGGCAGATACTGAGTCCTAAGCCTGTGCCTTGTGCAAAAGCATTGAGTTTTGTGAATCGATCGAATATCTCCTCTGCCTTATCCTCGGGTACTCCCACACCGGTATCGGCTACCGAATAGGTGAGATATCCTGGGCGCTCCTTAAGGGAACAATGGATGTGGATTTCTCCTTTTTTGGTATGCTTGCATGCGTTGGTGATATAATTGACCAACACTTGTTGAATACGATGCGCATCTGACACAATCGTGAAATTATCATCAACCTCCGTGGTATAATACATGTTCACACCTGCAGGAACTCGCAGTTCTGCAGTCTTCATTGCTGCCTCTACCGGAGCGTTACAATGTGTTCTTTCCATAGAAACACGATAGTTGCCACTCTCGACATCTGATAGGTTGAGGATATCGTCGACAAGCATGGTCAGCATATTTGAATTGGTCTTGATATACTCACCATACTTGACTCTCTCTTCCTCAGTCACAAGTCCGTCGGGTAATGCGAGTAGTTGTGAAAATCCTACGATGGCATTCAATGGTGTGCGTATCTCATGACTCATATTCTGCACAAACATGGTCTTCATGTCGCTCACTGTCTGCAAATTGCGATTATGACTCACCGCTGAATAGATGACAGATATGAGCAGTGCCAGAATCATGAGGAAGAAGAGTACCAACACCACCTGGCTGCTATCGGAACGGTCTTTCTGCAATCTCATCTGCCGCTCTGTGTTGCTATCGACTCTGGCTGCCATCTCTTTAAGGCTTTCTTCGAAGGTTGAAAACACATCGTGAGCTTCTGCAAATTTGTTTTGCAGAATCAATGTATTGGCTATCTTGTCGTAAGCATCAAACAGTTGAAGGGGATAGTTGTATCTCTGTGCAAAATCTGCCTGATGACGACTTGCATCGATAGCCATATCCTTGTAGTCACGATCGAGATAGATGGACGACAGTATTTTGTAGTAGTAGATTTTGGTCAGGGGGGAATTGGTCGTTTCTGCCACCTGACGGAGTGTTTCGGCATAATACATCGACGAGTCATTGTTGAGGTTCAACACAGCTGCCATAAACTCAGCATAACCCGGGTCGCCTTCTTGCAAGTACTGATTCTTTTCTAACGCATTATCCAAATTATCAGATTGGGCATACAGGCATACGGGCATAAATGCTGACAACAACAGCATGATGCCAGTCATTAGAATCTTTCTGCTCAAATCTATATTCACAATCATTCTCTTACTTGTTTAATTCCTGCATTTATTCGTGAAATGAAGTATGTTGATTCACTTTATATGAAATAATACCAGACAGCGTTGCCAATACACATGGCGAGGATTGCTATGCATGTGACGAGTTTGAAGAGGGTGCCAATGAGCAAGGAGAAGAAGGTATAGACGGCTACCTTGAACGACGGCTCTAACTTCTGACAATTGCTATACTCTCCGATTAAGGCTCCTAAGAAAGGACCTATAATAAGGCCGAGCGGTGCATAGAACAACCCGACAATCAGACCCAAGGTAGCTCCCCACGTTGCTTTCTTACATCCTCCCACCTTATTGGTAAGCCAGCCTGGAATGACGAAGTCGAGCACTGTGACAGCCACAACCAACAAAAACATCAAGACAGTCAGTATGATCATAACGGGATTGGGGGCTGCAACACAACACAACACCATGCCTACGAAACTGAGAGGCGGACCTGGCAACGCGGGCACAACAGTCCCTATAAGCCCTATAAGATTAAGGAAGGCTGCGAAAATGAAAAGGAGATCTGCAGTAGCCATTTTCTTTCTGTTTTCACCTTTAATTATCAACTTGGCTCATGTATGAAGCAACCATCTTATTACGCTTAAACACATCGGGTGCCTGCATATAGATTTCGTCAATCTGGGGAGTCGTGGTGACAAAGCCATAATAGTCGCGAGCCTCGTAACAGAGGCGCAGGAACCATGTAACTCCGAGCACATTATAATAGTTGTCCTTTACAAATTGGGTTTCAAGGCGGTCGACTTCGTGCTGTAACCTCAGTTCTTCCTCACCCAAGATATTGACGATTTCCTGCTGGGAATAACCGTCAAGGTACATCTTGCTTTCACGGTTTGGCAGGTCGTCGTACATAATCTTGAGGGAATCGCGCTGTGAGAGGAATGTGTAGAGTCGTTCGTTGAGTTCCGTACCTTCAATCTTGACGATATTATCGGCAATGCTGATTGTGACCTTACCCGGCTCAAGCACCATAGGAAAATTCTCGTTGCCCATGTAAAGACGCACCATCATGACTGAATCGAGTGCTCCTGTCATATCGAACTTGCCATGAAGCACCTCACAGGAATCGATAGCACGGAAATCGACATCATCGGAGCCGATTTCAAACTGCTTGATATATGCCACCGTTCCATCGAGGAAATACTGCGAGGTATTTCCCTCAATCACATATTTATCTGCACATGACATGCAAGTGATTATCACAATGGACAAACCTAATATGGTAAAATTTCTATTCATATTCCTCTGTAAACACTAATCATTCAATTCTAAACTATTCTTGTTCCACATACCACCAAAACGTATTGCCATAATTGCGGCGAAGCCGGTTATTACGAACAATCTCTTTTTCTTCAGAACTCTTTATCTCAGCATAATCACGATAGGCAGCCAACATCGATGTATCGGCAAAAGCGCTGAGCGAATCACGACCGATCGCTTTCGCCTGCAGCAACAATGCTTCACGATATGCTTTCGGCAGTTCTATCACCTTACCAGGGGTAGAGAGGTCGTAATACTTCCTAATGTCACGCATGAAACCATACATATCGTTACGCAGCAGATGGCCACACAGCACATAATCGGCAAGCATGGGGTTGTGACGTGTCGAGGGGTTTTGCTTCAGCAGGTCAATATACTGCTGGAACGTAGTGACTGATGAATTAGCCCATGCGCCCAAAGCCTCTTGTATGTCTTTGCACGTAAAACGGTGCAGAGATGTCATAGTGTCGTCCATTTGCATTAGGGACTTTTCTCCATAGGGTTGTGGATAATCAAAGAGACGTTCGCCTAGCAGTCCTTGCTGTGCCAATGCATACATACGCAGTTCGTTGAGTCGAGGTGATGTCACCAAGGACTCCTCTCCTACCCTACTCGCTCCTTCGTAGTCTTTCTCAAGCAACAGGCGTTCTGCTTTCAGTTCGTACATATAGACATCGTCGGCTGACGCATTTGCCCCGCACAACACCATCATTAGAAACATGGTCAGGAAGTTAGGCCACAGGTAGCGCGAGAGATGATAATCGCCCTCGTTGATGCTCTCTCCCGGCATCTTACGACTGAGGTACAGAGTCACAAGGAAAACGACGATAAGCAACGGGAATGCCCATGCCCACTGATGCAATGAGAAGTCGGCAATCACTACACGATTGAGACTCGTGAGCAACGTAAGCAAAAGGAACGAAGGGAAGAATGTCAACGCATACCATCGACCTGTCAGTTGGGTGTACTTTGCCACAACACCCTGTACTGCAAGTAAGATGGCTGTAATAATCAACGCACCCCACAAACGAGAATAACTCGTCACTCCACCCGAGAACACATATTGTGCTTCGGCCAGAACATCGCACTGAAGACAGAACAGATACAGGAAACTGAACAGTGCAAACAACACGATGGAGGACAGTCGAATGACGAGACTGAAAGTTGATGGTATGGGGTTGTTGTAATTCATTGTTTCTTCAGTACTACAGCAGTGCGGGCAGGAATGTAAAGTTTCAGCCAGCCTTTATGCTGTTTGGCATATAATGAATCTGATATTGTGAAATGTTCAACAGAATCATCGGTCAGGTTGTTACCTCCAAAAGCATCTGAATCGGTATTGAGTACCACTCGGTAAGAGCCTTCCTTAACTAAGAATCCATAATCGGCAAACGACTTATCGGGACTGAAGTTGAAGACAAAAAGCAAATCACCACGTGTATAGGCTAATACCTGGTCACCATCGTTGTGCCACACCTCCTGCACGGCGGTCTTCTGGAATCCTTTCATACCTCCGATGAGATGAATCATCGCACTGTCGAAATCGCCCAAATAATGGTAACAGAGGTCATGATTGTCCACAAGGTTCCACTGACGACGAGCATATTTATGACTCCATCCATTCCCTTCACGTGGGAAGTCAATCCACTCGGGATGACCGAATTCATTACCCATGAAATTAAGATAACCACCATTAATCGTGGAAGCAGTAAGCAGACGTATCATCTTATGCAGCGCAATACCACGACTGACCGTAAAGTTCTCATCACCTTTCTTGAAGTGCCAATACATATCAGCATCGATAAGTCGGAAGATAATGGTCTTATCGCCTACTAACGCCTGATCGTGGCTTTCGGCATAAGAAATGGTCTTTTCGTCTGCACGACGGTTAGTCAGTTCCCAGAACATCGATGATGGTTTCCAATCCTCATCCTTGAGTTCCTTAATGGTCTTGATCCAATAATCAGGAATATTCATCGCCATACGATAGTCAAACCCGTAACCGCCATCCTTGAACGGTGCTGCAAGACCTGGCATACCGCTCACTTCTTCTGCAATAGTAATAGCGCGGGGATTAACTTCGTGAATCAGCTGATTGGCAAGCGTAAGATAAGCAATAGCTTCATCATCCTCATGTCCATTGTAGTAATCGCCATACCCACCAAAAGCTTCACCCAATCCGTGACTATAATAGAGCATTGAGGTGACACCATCAAAACGGAATCCGTCGAAATGGAACTCCTCAAGCCAATACTTACAGTTACTCAAGAGATAGTGAATCACTTCATTCTTGCCATAGTCAAAACAGAGACTGTCCCAAGCAGGATGTTCACGTCTGCCCCCTTGCATGAAGTACTGACAAGGATCGCCAGCAAAGTTTCCTAAACCTTCGAACTCGTTCTTCACTGCATGAGAATGGACAATATCCATGATGACAGTAATACCATTGCGATGGGCCTCATCAATCAATGCCTTCAGTTCCTCAGGAGTACCAAAACGGCTCGAAGGAGCAAAGAAGTTACTGACATGATAGCCGAAACTGCCATAGTATGGATGCTCAGCTATCGCCATAATCTGTATGCAGTTGTATCCATCCTGAATAATACGTGGAAGGACATTATCCTTGAATTCAGTATATGTGCCTACTTTCTCTGCATCTTGTGCCATACCAATATGACACTCATAAATCAACAATGGAGAAGTGTTTGGTTTAAACTTCTTCACCTTCCACTGATATTGCTCTTCGGGAGCCCACACCTGAGCAGAGAATATCTTAGTGACATCGTCCTGAACAACCCGGTTGGTCCAGGCAGGAATACGCTCGCCCTCTCCCCCATTCCAATGGATATGCAACTTATATAAGTCGCCATGCTTCATGGCACGAGAAGGCAAGTTGATTTCCCAGACACCATTCTTTTTCGGTTTCAATTGATAGGGAGCCAACTCTGTCCAACTGTTGAAATCGCCTACAAGGTAAATTGCAGTAGCATTGGGGGCCCACTCGCGGAACACCCACCCTTTGTCTGTGCGGTGAAGTCCGAAATAGAGATAACCCGATGCAAAATCAGACAAAGACTGTTTACCATTGTTGGTCAACTCATTCAACTTGTATAAAGCATGTTCATGACGCCCTACGATGGCTGCCTCATAAGGTTCAAGCCACGAGTCGTTCTTGACGAGACCTATTTTCTCTATTGTCTTAACACTTTTCTTAGGCATAGTATAATTGGATTAAAAGCAGCCTGACGACTGCGCACTTAACATTTCATTTTGAAGATTACTTTTCTGATTTCAGAAGCCTCACTGACGCATGGTGCATGAGCATCCTGAGGGAAGAAAATAACAAACATACCTGGATGTACAGTAATGTACTGCTGAGCTAACCCATCGTAAAACGTTATGTCCTTCTCGGCATTGTAGGGTTGCTCGTCCAGGTCTGTACGAGGTGTATAGCCCATAGACTCAGGAACATTGAATGGAATCTGGATATCAATCATCACATCGTGTGACTCCAACTTTGCTTCTGCTTTGGCCTTTCCCTTTGCCACCGTAAAATTGGCATAGAGTTCGTTTCCCTTGATGAGGACTTTGCCTGTCGGCATAGATGCTAAATCATTGTTGTTGATATAATCAACCACATCTTGGAACAAGGGGTTGAGTGCCACATACTTTCCAAGGTTTGCTAATGTATCAATAATCATCTTTTATTGGTTTGTTACTTCAATTACTCCTCGTTTATAATAACCTTTGCGGATAACGGCTCCATTGCGGTCTTTCTCCACAAATGCCCCATCACGCAAATCGTCAACATAAGTACCTTCAAAACGGACACCATCCTTATCTTCCTCCACACACTTTCCGTTCTTCTTTCCGTTGCTGAAGATGCCCTTGAACTTAGAGCCGTCTTTCATGCGCAGCACACCTTCACCATGCATCTCTCCAGCCAGCCAACCCCCATCGTAAACATCTCCATCTTTATTCGTAAATTTACCGCGCCCTTGCTGATGGTCTTCTGTCCAATAGCCTTCATAGACGGAACCATCGGCCCATGTATATGTGCCAAAACCGTCCATCATACCATTTTTGAAAGAACCCATATAACGGTTTCCATCTAAATAGGTGAAAATACCTTGACCTTGACGTTTGCCTGCAACATACTCACCCTCATACTTATCGCCATTCTTAAAGGTATAAATTCCTTTCCCGTCCATCATGTCGTTCTTCCACTGACCTTTGTACACATCGCCATTAGCGTAGTTATACGACCCATAGCCTTCACGTACATCGTCCTTCATGTCGCCATAATAGGTGGAACCATCAGCCCAGTCGAACAACCCTTTTCCGTTCTTCTTGTCACCTACCCACGAGCCACGATAAAAGGCACCATTAGCCCATGTATAAGTACCTTCACCTTCACGCATATCCTGATGCCACTCTCCAACATACTTATCACCATTGTGATAGGTCATCGTTCCTTGCCCTTCTTGATAGTCGGTATACCATAGGCCTTCATACTTATTTCCATTGGAAAAGACATAGACTCCATGTCCATGCTGATGATCATTCACCCAAGAGCCCTCATACTTCTCTCCATCCACGAACGAATAAGTACCCTCACCATGACGTTTTGCTTTCAAGTACTCTCCTTCATAAGTATCACCCGTCAGAAACACAGTCTTGCCACGTCCGTTTGGTTTTCCGTTTGTGAGTTGGCCATTGTATATAGAACCGTCTTTAAATGTGTATTGTCCCACTGTGATCTTCTGTGCAACTACGAATTGAGCTGCTAACATGAAGCCACAGAGTATAATCAATCTATATAGTTGTCTCATAACAAATTCGCTATAACATTATAATAAGTGCCACAAAAGTACGAATTATTATCGAAACACACAAAGATATTAAGATTATTTATGATTTTTTGCCTGACTTAGCTGCTCTATATAATCAATCAGTTGTCCGTAAAGCACATGTTGAGACAACAACTGACGGTTACCGAAAATAAACAATTGCTTGCGAGCACGTGTTAATGCCACATTGAGTTTGCGATCGATAATACAATCATCGAGTTCTACAAGACTCGAAAGAATACCAAGCTGTGAATCGGATGTGATAGTCGTGCCAAATAGAATGACATCACGCTGACTTCCTTGATAGCGCTCCACAGTA
Source organism: uncultured Bacteroidales bacterium (assembly GCA_902787555.1). Lineage (GTDB taxonomy): Bacteria > Bacteroidota > Bacteroidia > Bacteroidales > Bacteroidaceae > Colivivens. The sequence goes on along the minus strand of CADAGO010000019.1, from coordinate 22,659 downwards.
TCAATCATGATGGAGGAAGACTCCTCGATGCCAACATCGTGCAGTGCACAACGTACTGCCGCTACTTGACGACGGAAAGGTACGATGATGCCCAATTGAGTGACAGGATTGAACGGCTGACCGTTTTTTGCTGCTACTGAAATGAGCGAACGTACCAATACTGCTATTTTTTCAGCTTCAAGTCTGTTCACTTTAAACACACACTCATCAGCAGGAGGAATCGGCACATCGACAAAAGCTACACGATGAGTAGCTACCAACCGTTCGCTATCATCATAAACCGGGTAATCAAGCGACACCTTTTGATGCGGCAGACCCACAATATGTAATTTACCACCATAGAACAGCCGACTGACAAAATTGGCAATCTCGGGATGCATACGTCCCTGATGAGTAAGCGTTGCTACGAGGTCTCTTTGACGAGCACATTTCGTAAATAGCCGTTCAAACAAAGAGTTGCGACAATTTCTAAGCCCGATGCTCCATAGTTGTTCCGAATGAACTACCGACTCCTTCACATCCTGTACAACCACAGCGGGCAACTGTTTATGATCGCCAATCATGATGAACTTGCGAATGGACAAAGCCCCATTAACATGATGGCATAACAACGGCAGAATCTGGGGTTCCAAAATCTGTGAAGCCTCATCGAAAATAGCAACATCAAATTGCTTGATGGCAAACAGATAGCGCGCAGAAGTCATCGCACTAACCGTAGCTACCACAATATTGGCTACATCAATCATCTGGCGGACGGTATCCCGACGCACATCATCTCCAACCATATTATTAATAAGGTGTGAACGAAACTGAGGGGCACATGTCTGTTCACGCCCGATGCGGATGTAGGCACGGTCAGCCAACATCTCGCAAATTTCATCGACAGCTCTATTGGTATAAGCTAACAACAGCAACGACTTGCCTTCCAAATGGAATTCTTCTACCATAGACTGTAAGGCGACAGAAGTCTTTCCTGTTCCCGGAGGTCCCACCAAAAGGAAATAGTCCTGAGCCTGTTTCGCTTTCAACACTATACGGTCGATTTCTTTGGAAATATAGTGTCCTTTCAGTCGTAGCGTCTTGTCCACAATAGGTTTACGCTGACAAAGCAATAACTTCCTACGATCTACCGGAGCTGTCAATAATGCATACAATCCATGGTATTGGGCACGCATGGTAGAATCGATATAATCGGCTTCAATGGCAAAATGGTTTGAAGGGGCAAACAAGCGTGGATTATGTTGTGGATTTTTCAAATGAAGGATCACATGATGGGTATCATAGGTACCAACAGTACAACGAAATACCTGATGATTCACAGCTGTATCTTGTTTTTCTTCACGGCGGTAGAGTACCACAGAATCACCCTCACGGAACGGGAATCCCTCATCTGGTAACTGCATCTCAATTAATGACAATTCCACGTGTATCGGCTTGAGATCGAAGACAATATCGCCATTCTGCAGCTTGGTCTCTGCATCCAAATTCCAGAGATTCGACATCGCCCTATCAGACTGGGTTGCATCTCCGACTTTCTGCTGATACTGTTCACGTGCTACAAATGTGAAGAATGTATAGAAATAATCAGCTGTTAATGCATCCATCTCTTGAAGCGGACGTAACACCTCACGCAACTCTGGCAGATTGTATTCCTTCCATAATTTCCCATCTACATGATTCACGTTGAGGTCTTCTGCCTGCAAATTACTCAAATAGTCAGATGCCCCACCCTCTTTCAAATGACGTTCCATCATCACAACCTGATTACGCAGCTGCATCAAGTGATGAATCATATCCGAATCAGACCGCTGCTCAATCAAGAGTGGATATTTTGAATACAACAGAAAGCCACGAATGTCCTGTTGAGCAATGTCAAGATTATAATAGAGTATTTCTTTATAAAGCAGCATTTGTGCTATATGCTCACGCTTCGCTGCTTGAAGAAAAGTATCCCACTTACCCGATTTTAACTCAATCAGGTTCTTATTGTCAACCTGAAGAAAATCAAATCGGCCTTGGATGCCCATCGCTTCACAAAAGAATGAAGGTTCGAGCTGCACCCCAGACTCCATGCCTATGAAATTAGAATCGGCATGCATTTGGTTTACAATCGTCTGTATATTACGGAACTGACGCTCACATTCCTTGAAGAAAGTTGCATCAACCCCTTCACAGGTGGTAAAACCCAATACGTTCTGACGAAATGCATGACGGATGGATTCCAGATAAGTAATATCCGGATGATTGATACAATCATCAAGAAACTGACCAGCAATGTTTCCCAACAACTGGTACTTATTCTGCTCATCAGGACTAATCCTATTGACAAGATAGTTCAAGGCAAAATCGCCATAAGTCTTCATGCAGCCGCAAAGGGCTGTCACGTCAATCATCAAATCCGGCTCTACGACAATCATATCAACGCTGACACATTGTCGTTCGTCATCAAACTGGCACTTGAGACCGTTTAGCTGCATTCCATCTACTAATAGAGCAGCCGCATCTTCTGTCTGCGGGTTCGTATGATAATCCATACGCCAGATATCCCCACCTTTAGCAGGGACCACATACAGGTATTGTTCGTCCTTCTGACGAAGGACAAATCTCATAGATTTGATGGTTGCAGCATGATGCATATTGACGCTGTTTATTGCTTTTGTTAGAAAAAGAAAAGGAAGTACTCTGTGTGAGCCTTCCTTTCTTATGGGGTGGGCAAGCTTACTACATCGCGCCGCTACAACCTGCTGCCTTTGCTGCGATCAAGCCCTGGAGGATTAACAGGGAGCTGGCCGTATAGGACTTACCCATATTGCGGTTGCAAAGTTATGAATTATTTATGATTTACAATTGCGTTTTGACGTTTTTTTTGCGATTACTCGTAAAAAAACAAAATGATAGTTATATTTTTCACTTTTCACATTTCACTTTTCACCGAAAATCACTAACTTTGCACTTCGAATTCAGAAATATGGAAGAACTTATACTCAATCTCACAAATGGCGCGCTAGAAAATCTCAACTATGGATGGATTATCCTGTTTATGGCTATCGAAAGTTCATTCATTCCATTTCCATCAGAAGTTGTGATGATTCCTGCAGCATATATGGCAGCCGAAACAGGTGAGATGTCGTATTCGATGGTGATTACCTGTGGTTCGGTTGGAGCAATGATAGGTGCACTCATCAACTATATATTAGCAATGACGCTTGGACGCCCAATTGTGTATGCTTTTGCGAACAGTCGATTTGGGCACATGTGCCTCATCGATGCAGAGAAGGTGGAAAAGGCAGAAAGGTATTTCGATAAGTACGGTGCTGTTTCGACTCTGATTGGACGTATGATTCCAGCCATCCGCCAACTCATCTCTATTCCTGCAGGGCTAGCCAAAATGAAAATCGTTTCTTTTCTACTATTCACCTGTATCGGTGCAACGATTTGGAACAGCATTCTGGTGGGTATTGGTTATGCATTCCACAGCACGATGCCAAAACAACAGCTCATTGACATCATTGCTCACTATAGCCACATCATCGGCATCACAGCCATCGTACTGGTGATTGCCATCATTGCCTTCCTTATTTATAAAGGAGTTAAGAAGTAAGAAATTATAAAACACTATAACATGTTTGAAAACTTAAGTGAACGATTAGAACGGTCGTTTAAAATACTGAAAGGTGAAGGAAAAATCACCGAAATCAATGTAGCAGAGACCCTCAAGGATGTACGCAAGGCACTGCTTGAGGCGGATGTCAACTATAAAGTTGCCAAGACATTCACGGATACTGTGAAACAGAAAGCACTGGGTCAGAATGTATTGACAGCAGTGAAGCCAAGTCAGTTGATGGTGAAGATAGTTCACGACGAACTGACAGACCTCATGGGTGGAAATGCTACTGAATTGAACCTCAACAATCGTCCTGCTGTCATTCTGATGGCAGGTTTGAATGGTGCTGGTAAGACTACCATGAGTGGAAAGTTGGCACTTTTGCTCAAGAACCAACAACACCGCAAACCCCTACTCGCTGCCTGCGACACCTTCCGCCCTGCCGCAATGGAACAACTGCGCGTACTTGCAGAACAGGTAAATGTACCTATCTATATGGAGTTGGGAGCGACAGACCCTGTTCTGGTCGCACAAAAAGCTATTGCTGAAGCAAAAGCGAAAGGATACGACACCGTGATTGTCGATACTGCCGGACGTCAATCCATTGATGAAGAATTGATGTTGCAGATTCAGCAAATCAAATCTGCCTGCAATCCCGACGAGACACTCCTTGTTGTAGATGCAATGACGGGTCAGGATGCAGTTAACACCGCAAAGATATTCAATGAGCGTCTGGAGATTGATGGTGTAATCCTTACCAAACTTGATGGTGACACACGTGGTGGTGCAGCCCTTTCTATCCGCACAGTAGTAGATAAACCTATTAAGTTTGTGGGAACGGGTGAGAAGATGGAAGCATTGGATGTGTTCCACCCTTCACGTATGGCAGACCGTATTCTCGGTATGGGCGACATCGTAAGTCTGGTAGAACGTGCCCAACAGCAATTCGACGAGAAAGAAGCCAAACGGTTGGAGCAACGTATCAAGAAAAACAAGTTCGACTATAACGACTTCCTCAGTCAGATTCAGCAAGTCAAGAAGATGGGTAACATTAAAGACCTTGCTTCGATGATACCTGGAGTAGGAAAGCAAATCAAGGATCTGGATATCGACGACAATGCATTCAAGAAAGTAGAAGCGATGATTAGTTCGATGACTCCATACGAACGTGAGCACCCCGATTGTATCAACCAAAGCCGTCGTAATCGTATAGCGAAAGGTAGTGGAAACAGCATAGACGAAGTGAACCGAATTACCAAACAATTCGAGCAAATGCGTAAGATGATGAAGATGATGACTGGCAACAAATTCGGCAATCTCATGCGCAACATGCCAAAGAGATAGTTTGCTGTATTCAACTATCAATTACCAAACATAATAGCGGTTCGTAAATTGTAAATCTGAAAATTGTAAATCAATATGACACTTATCGATGGAAAAGCGGTAGCTACGGCTATCAAACAAGAAATAGCACAGGAAGTGGAACAAATACTGCATGCAGGAGGCAAGCGCCCACATCTTGCAGCCATCCTTGTAGGACATGACGGAGGAAGTGAGACTTATGTCCACAACAAGGTACTCTCATGCGAACAATGTGGGTTCACTTCTACACTGATTCGCTATGAAGACGATGTTACAGAAGCCGAGTTATTGGCTCAGGTGGAAAAACTCAACAACGATCCTGATGTAGATGGTTTTATCGTACAACTTCCCTTGCCAAAGCACATTTCTGAACAGAAGATTATCGAAGCTATCGATTATCGCAAAGACGTAGATGGGTTCCACCCTATCAACGTAGGACGTATGGCAATCGGTCTGCCCTGCTATATTAGTGCTACGCCGAATGGCATTCTTCAACTCTTCAAGTACTATAACATCGAGACAAGTGGCAAGCATTGTGTCATCTTAGGCCGCTCTAATATCGTAGGAAAGCCTATGGCACAACTCATGATGCAAAAACGCTATCCTGGAGATGCTACAGTTACTGTATGCCATAGCCACACAACAAATATCAAGGAAGAATGTCTGAAGGCAGACATTATCATTGCCGCTCTTGGCCAGCCACACTTTGTGACTGCTGATATGGTAAAAGAAGGAGCCGTAATCATCGACGTGGGTACTACCCGAGTTCCTGATGCAACTCGCAAGAGCGGCTTCCGTCTTTGTGGAGATGTAGACTTCGACAATGTTGCCCCCAAGTGTTCATTTATCACACCTGTTCCAGGAGGCGTTGGTCCCATGACCATCTGCTCACTCATGAAGAATACATTGTCGGCAGGAAAGAAAGAATTCTATAAATAACTGTTGTTGCATTCTTCCTTTCGAATCGACAAGTCCTCTTTTCACATCATAAGCAAAAGGTAACAAAAAAGGCTGAAAACCATGATAGGGATTCAGCCTAATTTTTTATACTACCCCAAAAACTCTTTACGAATTATTTGGAAAAGGAGAATTATTTTTGTATCTTTGTGGTGAAATTACGCATACTATTACCATTCCACTATTATACATTCAAAGGTAATTTGGCTAAAGGCAAACGATCGTTCGCCTTTAGCCAAATGATAAAATGCCTTTAGGCAAACGGTTGTTCGCCTTTAGGCAATTTCCCTTTTCAGCCGGCTCATCTTCCCGATTGAGTCGGCTGATTTTCCCTTTTGAATCGGCTGGCCGCCCTTGTACTGTTTAGACAATGGACTTCTAACAACTATAGTCCTAACTCATAGATGTCTTCACCCCTTTATGGTCACTCTAAACATAAACTTTTATATTGACCGTCCGCTAAAGAAGAAGGACGTGAAGTATGGATGGAGCTTACTTTTTGAAGTATTTCTACAATTCTTCTATACAGCATAAAAAAGTTCTTCTCCTAAAATAGGAGGATTGAGCGGAATTATTGTCATCTGCTATATCATTGTCTAAATAAAAGCGGTTTTTATAGAAATGGGAAGTATTTTTGTTGATTTATGAAAAAAAATGCCATTTTAGCTATTGTGAATCAAAAATAATTCGTACCTTTGCACTCGCTTTCGGAAATGAGAGCATCATGGTGGATGTAGTTCAGTTGGTTAGAGCGTCAGATTGTGGTTCTGAATGTCGTGGGTTCGAGTCCCACCCTCCACCCCAAAGGGGTTAAAAAGAAATCAGGTATCGAGTCTCGATACCTGATTTCTTTTAATCAATTAGTTTCTTTCTGTAACATTACCATCAACATCGATGCGAAGCTTAATAATATCTTTTTCTTTGATGAGCTTTGCGATATAGTCCTTCGTCTCCTTGCTCGTCATCTGCTCGCCTGTAAACATAGGCACTGTGTATCTCCAGTCCTTATCGTTCGCATCCTCCTTTGGAGAAACGATGGTTGCTTTCTTACGCTCGAAACTACGCCCGATATTGTAGTCATGGTTTTCTACGTCTGCCTTCTGCTGATAAGTCAAAATCACCTCTGTGTCGATACCAAAGCGATAGTAAGGGATATCGAGAACCAACATAGGAACAGTATTAGCTGTCAATGGGCCTGCATGCTCTGCATATGATTCTGCTTCTGGCTTGTTAAAGGTGTAGTAAGTGAAACCACCATCTACGTATGTGTAAACATCCTTATGTTCTTCTGTTCTGTAATTAGGCAGATCTTCCATTGGATAAGTCTTGCCTGCTTCATTACTGAAATCAACATTCACCTTTACTAACTTGGTAAGATCTTCTGTGATATACAATACATAAGGTACGCTCACCTTATACTTCTGCTGAATTTTAATCGTTTGACTGGCAGAAAGGTGGGTATCACCCTCATCAAACGATGCGTTCAAATTGAAAGTATAGGTTTCGTCACCTGTGTTAACGATAAATTCATTGTTTTCAATCGTATACTTATCTTTACCTACAGTCACGGTGTAGTCTTTCTTGAAGTCCTTCTTATACTTTGAATCAAACTGAATCTTCAACACATCACCCTTATAGATTTCTACAGAGTTATTCTCCAATACAGCATTTCCTCTAGTAGCATTGACAATCTTAAACTCTCCTGCGGCATGATCGGTTATAGGTTCTTCCTTTGAATCACTGCTGCAGGCAGCAAACAGCGCAGCTACACAAATAGCTACAGTTGCTAACAATCCAAAATAATTCTTTTTCATGATAATTTACTTTTTATTTACCTTCAATAATTACACAACGGTTCTTATCGTTCTCCGAGTATGGCTGAACGGTATCACCATAAGAAGCAGACTTAATCTGACTTGCAGGTACGCCTTTCTTCTTCAGCATATCAACAACCTTGTTGGTACGCTGCTGAGAATACATCATGTTGAGCTTAGCATTACCTGTACCCTTATCAGCATAACCACTAACTGTGATAGTCTTGTTAGGATACTTCTTGCACCATGCAGCTGCTGCGCTGATGATAGACTCTGGATCAATCTCTGAATCACGGATTGCATAGAAGAGAACGTCCTTATAAGGTTCTTCAACCACCTTTGCTGGTTCTGGAGCTCTAACTGGTTCTGGAGCCTTTACTGGCTCAACAGTTCTCACTGCCTGAGTAGGAACAACTGGTGTTGGCTGTACAACCTGAACAGGCTTCACAGGCTCTTGCTTCTTCTCATGAGGAGCCTTGAAACCAAACTTATATGTGATGCCCAACTGTGCTGTAATCATCCAGTCATCACTGTCTGTAAACTTGGAATTGAATCGGTCGTCGAGTGAATTTGCATCAACTTCAATACCAACGCCCCAATGCTTGGCAATATTAAAGTCGAACAACAGACCTGCACGGATATTGTGGTTTAGCAACTGCTTGCGAGAAGTACCCTCGCCCCATGCATTTGATATATCAACTGTTGGGGTATATGTATTCAACAGCTGATGGAACTCATCGTTCTTCCATGCATAATTCAAGCCAATACCACCAATGAGAATCACATTGAATTTGTGATACTTCTTCTGTGAGAACAGATTAAGCACGTTCAACATCAGGTCGGCATTGGTATTCACATAGTTATATTTGTACTTCAATGGGTCGCCAGCTGTCTTGAAACCACCTTTTGACTCCCATGCATTGACATGCAGACGTGCTCCGACTGAAGGTCCAAACCATGCACCTGCACCAATACTTGCTGTTGGGCTAAGCAATTTCAAGCACTCAACATCAGTCAACGTAGTTCCAACTCCGCCCTGCAATTGAATAAAACCATGTGGATAAGGTCTATAACCTAATTCCTGACATTCTCCTGTACATTCCTGTGCAAAAAGAGCTTGGCAGCCAAAAAATGCAATTGCTGCCATTAAGATAGTAAGTTTAGTTCTTTTCATAAAAAGCTTTTTATTTAAAAATTACGAATTCGTGGCACAAAGATATTGTTTTTTTGTTATATCACAAAATATTTTCCAATAAAAAACAAAAAACGTTAATAATTAATAAGTGCTACAACACCTTTTTATATTTTATAGTCGTCAACACAACACCATCTTTTACCAATCCTCGACAAGTTACCTTGTTATTTCCGTCGAAAATACCTTGGTGTCTATTTTGGACAAATTGGCCATATTGCCCCTCTCTCTTGAATGGGAACACATGATGGCAAGTCTCTGTCGGAACGGTTTTCACTCTGACCTCTTCCAAAAGATAGCAATCGGCAAAAGCTCCTGCTTCGATTTCCTTCACTGATGCTGGCAAATCTATCGTAGTCAGGGCGTTACACCATTGGAAAGCACACCCAAGAATCTTTTTAGTGTCGGATGGCAGGATGATGTCACGCAGGTTCTGACAATCAAAAAACATCATTGGAGATACGGTTCGAGGTAACATATAGAATTCCATGCAACGCTCTCCAGCATATTCCGCATAACTATATCCGTCTCCATGACCTACATAACGCTTGATGAACTTATGATATTCTGCATCGCTCATATTGCCCACATCATAGTCTTTTTTCTGCCAATTGAATCGTCCTTTCTTTGCTTTAATACGAAGATAAGGTAAATCGTCGTCTTTTACAAATGAAGCACCTGTCAAGTCCAAGAATGCCAACTGACCTGCCCATCTTGCTTCTGTACTACCGATGCGAACAGCCTCTCTGCTCCATCCATCGGTTGCCCCTGCCATTCTGCGCAATAATGCTATGTCGGCGCCATTCAATGGACCCGACAGTTTTAGTCGGGTTACTTGTTGCATGGGAATTGACTGGCTTGACAAGACAGCAGCCAACATACCTGGTTTCGGCAGCGTCAACACCAATCGAACATCTCTATTCTCCCGACTAGGGCGTATGTCGCACACGATTTCCTGCATAATAGGCGTTTCCAACCTGTTCTCATCCACGTTGCCATCTATAAGGAATCGATAATACCCATTGGCATCTCCTCGCCATCCCAAATTGAAATGATAGAAGTCTCCATTGCGTCCATCACAGAGAAAAGAATGATTGCCGCCAGTCACCATCACAGGCAGGCCATCATCGAGATTTTGATTAATCATTGCTATCAGGACTGTCTGTTGTTCACTACGGATAAATTTACAGGTAGGATCGTAGTTCCAATAGTTCACCAATACGGTTCGGGCAGCAAGATGATCTGATGATGTGTTAGAGATTAGAAATTCTGAGGAGACCGCTTTCGCATTTGCACTCATCAGTTGGGCTATAGGTGCGATATTTTCTTTACTGTCTCGAGTGGCAGCATACTCCAACCGCATCGCCGTCCACTGTGGAGCAATGTTATCGAACAGAATATCAACTCGTTGCCCTTCTTTGCCTCCCACATAGCGTCCCCTACCCTTCATGGGATGCTGGTGATAGTACATCAGTTGCGACATTGCAGTTGCCACACAACCTGTCATCTGATGAGTATAAGGAGCTACTATCAAAGGACATTGCTCGTTATATGGATAGCCTTGCCCCCACTTGGTCTTCGTCAGTCGCTCCACTTTGATGGTGGGTTGTAAATAAGTGGCAACGGGGGTATTGGCATCTGGCAAACGACCTCGCGCTTTCAGCTGTTGCAACTGCTCTCGATACGAACCAAACAGGTTTTCCTTCCAACTCGACTCTGTATTACGGAAACCGCTCTCTGTGCTATATGCCAGCACTGGATTCTGCATATAGCGTGCGTATTCCGGAGTTGCGACAATGAAAAAACTGGGGGTATTAGCATTCTCGTATATCTGCAGTTCGGGAAAACTCTGTTGCACACGCCATCGGCCATGCCGCATATCTAAGCCAAGACGCTCCAGACGGGTCTGAAGGTCACTTGACAACTGCTGGCTCCAGCCAGCAATGCTACATAGGGCAAACAGAATTATGAAGCTCCAATTTCTCATTGTAAAAGGTTTATTAATAGCCACTTCCCCCCTTACAGGGAGGGGATATGGGAGCGGGTCTATGCTATTTCACAACTATCTGAGCATCCTCAAGTTTAATGAAGATATAGTCATGACCTGTAAGAAGGTTGTAGTAGCCATTGTGGATAATGAAGTGGTCAGCAAGAATTGTTCCCTTCTTTACGGTGGTGAAGAGTGGATAGTCGCCATCATCCACATAATTCTCACCATACAGCGGGGTTGGGTCCTTGGCTGCAACAAGAATCGAGTCGCCTTCACCATCATACCAGCGCTGATAGTCGATATATCTGTTGTTGACCCATCCTACATGCTCGCCCACACTGACTTTAGACCAACCCTCTTGCCCCTCTACCAACACACCATTACCCAGCCCATGAAAAGCCATCCACAGCGTATCGAGAATGGCTGCCTTAGCAGATGGAGTCTCTCTGACATTGACAAAACCATCGTCTGAGATAGCATATACTACCGTGAAGATATTATCATCATTAGTATTAATTTCTGATACAGTCAGCGACTCTTCTGGTACTTCATTCTGTACTACATTGGCAACTGCTACAGCAGTACTATCGTCTGCTCCCTCTGGGGCAGTTTTTGTATGATTACAACTGATGAGACATACAATACCCATCATCATTGCCACGATACAGATTCGTTTCATATTTTATCGCGTATAGGTATAGAATGACTGGAATCGGTCGTATTCTGCTTCAATGGTTGGGAAATAATACTGATATTCTACATAAGTCGGTTCTTCCTTCACGATGGCATCATACAATTTGTCGACCTGCTCATCAGTAAGTTTGGAAAAATCTAACATAATGGAATATCCATCCTCGCTCTCATAACGCATGCTTGTCGGATACCCTAAATTATCGATTACCATACCTTCCTCATATTCTGCTTCATCAAACTGGAGGCTGTCTGTTTCCGTATTGCAATAACAGTCGATTGTATAATTCACAGGGAAAGCCACAACACCATCAATCAGTTTGCCGATATTGATGCGTTCACCTTCCAACTCATCATACTTCGTACGCATCACCATATTCTTATACTTACCATCAGGGAAGTAGCGCATTTGCGCCCACGAACAACACATGTTAAAAGTCTTCTCGTTAGTAATTGGTTCTGCCTTTATTTCCGTCGCTGCACTCTTGGCAATATAGCCCACCTCATCATCCTTGTCATACAAACCACAGAGTGCCACTTTGTAAAAGTCGCCCTCCTCACCCAGGCAGGGGAACACCTCATCAGGATATAAACACAACGACTCCTGCAGATAATCCTCAGGAGCACTCTCGTCACTCCAGATATTCATAATATCCACCATATCGCTCTCTGCATCCTCATAACACACCATACGCTGAGCGCTGGTCTCATCAGCAGCCTTATAGAGCGACACTTCTTCTAGAGTCACAACAACAAACTTCTCCCACGTAGGAGCCTTTACTTCATTCATGAATTCTTCCTGTGGAGCCTCTGTGTTACCACCGTTTGCATTTCCTCCACAACTTGCAAGCACCAACATCAACGTAGCGCTGCATACAAATAATAAGTACTTCTTCATTTTCTTTTTTGATTTGGTATTACACATTCTCCCTGCAAAGTTACAATATTTAGCACTAATCACCAAACTTTTCAGCAAATAATTTCCCAAACGCCACAATTGTTCCCCCTAAGGGGAATTTTTGTTACCCTTAGGGGGAACAATTGCTACCCTACTAGGGCCGCAAAAAAAGTGCCCAGGCATTTCTGCCTGAGCACCTTTATTAATAATCTCTATCTTCCCTCCTTGGGAGGGATAAGAGGGAGGTTTTTATTACTTCACGTAAACCTTTTCGCCGTTTACGATGTTAAGACCCTTCTGGAGAGCCTTGATCTGCTGACCAGCTACGTTGTAGATAGCGTTAGTTGCCTTTACTGCCTTAGTTGTGTTGATAGATGTTGGAACATTATCTTCGTCTACTGCTACAACAATATCATCAAAGTAATAAGTGTTAATCGCTCTGTAGTTATTAACTTCGAGGTTGAAGCAGATTGACTGAATGGTTTCAGTACTTACAGAAACAACCTTTTCAATAGGCTGCCATTCAGTTGTAAAGCTAATATTGCCCAAACCGAAGCTACCAATGTAAGTTCCCCCATAACCATCTTTACCTTCAATTGCACCTGGTTCTGGAATTGCCTTATGAGCCTGAACTTGAGCCTGTGCTGCTACATCAGCCTTATACTTGAATGAAACCTTCACCTTTTCACCCTTCTTGAGTTCATAAGGGAGTGAAATCAAGAACTGAGTATCCCAGTCGTTTGTAACTTTAACTTCACGTACTTCTTCGTTAGAATAATTGTCTGTATATGTTCCCCAATAGTCCTTATCCGGATCAAGGTTAGCTACAGCAATTGCACCATCTACACTCTTTGCAGCGTCAGTATAGTTCTTAAAATACTTAACTGAAAGAGTAGAAAGATCTGTACCATCGTTCTCATAAATATTCTGCCAATTAATCTCTTTTGTAACTTGTTTATTAACAAATAACTGAATATCGTCGAAATAATAATTGTTGGCTTCTTTCAATTCTGCAAGGTTAATTGCAATTGTACCAAAACCCACCTTGTCACCATTCTGTCCAAATGCTTGCTGTGAGCTAAGAGTAATTTCGTCTGATGCATATTCTTCCCACTCCGTTGTGAAGTTAATATCCCCAATTCCAACATACCAATTGTAATTTCCCGAATTTGCATGAGCCTGAGTAGATGCCTTTGCTGCTTTATCTGCCTTAATTTTCATCTTCAACTGAACCTTATCACCTTCCTTCAAATACTGTGACTCATCAGAACCAAGTGTTACAAAGAACTGAGAGTCCCAAGGATCACCACTAGTGTCACGTGAAGAAACCTTAATGCAATAATTTACCAGTCTATTTGAACCTCCAGGCTCAAATCTATTGTCATCTGGGTCTACCGCAACTCTTGCGGTTGATACGGGTCTTTGCACACCATCAACCCACTCATTGACAACGAAGTTTACCAATTTATCTGCTGGATACAGACTAAAATCTCCATCATTAATTGCTTTGTCATAAGCAATTTTACCATTAGTGACGACGTCCTTTGCGCCCTCGTACTCTTGTGCACTAGCGCTGAAAGCAACGAGTGCAACTGCGATTAAAGTAAAAAATTTCTTCATACGATTTGAATTTAAAAATTAATATTTAGGTTGAATAACTCTAATTTCTTTTTTGTCTTTGTTTAGGTTTTTGTTTTATTCGTTACGTCTGTTTGCCGGTTTATTATAACTGGTTTAATTTTACTCGATTTATTTTCGGTGCAAAGATAGCATCTTATTATTAATAATAATATAAGGTATGTAACAAAAGTTATAAAATTTGTAAAAATCCCTTACTTTTCATCCCTTTTTGTAATCTACAGCTATCATTTTTCCTCGTTTTCAACAATCTTTTATCGTTTTTAAGCAAGTTTTGACATACAGCACACACTCAAAAACCATAAGTTGACACCCTATCATTCTTCCCCTTTTGCGATATTGCTTTCTATCCGTTATTCCATAATCAGCAGGCTACTGTCGCCGTAACTGAGGAAACGGAAGCCGTGCGCTAGCGCATAGTCATAGATTTTGCGCCAGTCTCCCTTTACAAATGCCGACACGAGCAGCAGCAACGTGCTTTGCGGCTGGTGGAAGTTGGTCACCATGCGGCTCACGATGTGATATTCATATCCTGGGGCTATGATGATTTGCGTGGTAGTGTGGAGTGCATTCAGTGCGTTGCGGTCCATCCAATCAGCGATGGCTTGGAGTACGCTCATAGTGTCGATGCCTTGCGGCAGATACTTGTTTTCGTATGGTTCCCACTGGTTCACGTGCAATCCTTCCTCGCCTATGTCCGGGTTGCGCTGTATTTTCAGCCCGATGTAGTAGAGGCTCTCGAGTGTGCGCACTGATGTAGTGCCCACTGCGATGGCTTTGCCGCTATGGCGCAACAGTTTTTCGATGGTCTCGCGGCGCACCACAATATACTCGCTATGCATCTCGTGGTCGGCTATTTCCTCGCTCTTCACCGGCTTGAAAGTACCTGCACCCACGTGGAGCGTCAGTTCCTCTCGGTCTATACCCACCTCGTCGAGCTTGGCAAGCACGCGATCAGTAAAGTGCAGCCCTGCTGTGGGAGCGGCAACCGAACCCTTCACCTTGGAATACACTGTCTGATACGTGCGCTTATCGCTCTCCTCCGTCTCGCGGTTCAGGTAGGGGGGAATAGGCAGTTCGCCCACCGCCTCGAGTATCTCGCTAAAGGCAACATCGTCGTCGTTCCATGCGAATCGCACCCTGTGGTTCGTACCTTGGCTGCCCATGCACTCGAATCGCTCCACCGTCAGTTTCAGTCGCTTGCCACGCACCTCCACCTCCTTGCTCAGCAGGCCATCCTTCCATCGTTTCAGGTTGCCTATCATGCAGAGCCACTCCACCCATCCTCGGTGGGCGAAGTTCTGCTGGTATTCGGCAGGAGCAAACGGTTCCATGCAGAACACTTCTATCGTCGCGCCCGTTTCCTTCTGGAAGTGCAGTCGTGCCTGTATCACCTTCGTGTTGTTGAACACCATCAGCGCCCCCTTGGGCAAATACCGTGGCAGAGCCGAAAAAACGTCCTCCGTCACTACACCTTTATTATATATTAGCAACTTGCTGCTGTCCCGCTCTGCCAAGGGGAACTTGGCGATACGTTCATCGGGCAAATCATAGTTATAGTCAGCAATGTGGATACTCTTTGTATCTGTCATATTATATATTTTATTTCTTTGAATTCATACTTGCGGGTGCTACCATCGCGCAGGCGCAACGTCAGCAGGCCGTCGTGCCCCACATCAGCTATCTCTGCCATGAACGGCTCACCTTCGTGCTCACGATACAGGTAGAAACCCTCGCGACGATACATGTGTAGCATATACTCCCGTCGGATGTCGTCAGCTCTGCCCTCGCGTATCTGCTCATACAATTCGCCAAATGCCTTAACCACCTCACTCAGGATATGCTCGCGGTTGAAGGTAATGCCTTCCGTCGAAGTCAGCCCCTGCTTGCCATCCACCATGTTGCAGGCTATCTGTGCCAGCGACACCGGGTTGGGCGCATCGCTGCGGAATACCATCTGGTTCACATTGATGCCCGTTCCGATGATACAGTCGCGTACAGTAGCTCCCTCCAGGTTGCACTCAATCAGCGTGCCGCATATCTTGCGGTCCTGCCAGTAGATGTCGTTCGGCCATTTGATGCTGATGTCCCCCATCAAGCCATCCAGCACGCGGAAAACAGCCACCGCAATAGCCTGTGACAAGATGAACTGCTCAGTGGCACGAACGAACGTGGGGTGACAAACCAAAGAAAACGTGAGGTTCATCCCACGTTCACTCTCCCAGCGGTTGCCAGCCTGCCCGCGGCCACCGCTCTGATAGTCCGCATCCACCACCGTCAGTTCCGGTAGCTCTATGCCCATTCCCAACAACTCCTTCACATAAGTGTTGGTCGATGTCACCTCAATCCTATGTATCCTTTTTACGTCCACAATCCTTTATTTGCCCCCCTGCAATCCTTTCTCCATCGTTCACCCTCCTAAACTCGGGTGAGCGCTTGTGGAGGAGGTTATTACCTTTTCCCCTTGAAAAAATCCTTCATCAGCGCCGCTGCCTCCTTTTCCAACACCCCGCTGACCACTTCCGTCTTCGGATGCAAGGCATCGGGCGCATATCGCTGATATCCCCGCTTTTCGTCCGACGCACCATAGACCAGCCTACCCATCTGCGACCAGCCAATGGCACCTGCACACATCACACAAGGCTCAACCGTCACATAAAGCGTGCAGTCCTTCAGGTACTTACCACCCAAGAACTCCGACGCAGCCGTAATGGCCTGCATTTCTGCATGAGCCGTCACGTCGTGCAACGTCTCGGTCAGGTTATGGCCACGTCCTATCACCCGTCCATTTGCCACAACCACCGCACCAATCGGAATCTCATCCGCCTGCAGTGCCTCGTGCGCCTCATTTAGCGCCTCACGCATATATTTCTCGTCGTCGTTCATACCATAATAATCTCTCAACCTAAACTTTTTATCCTTATCCCCTACTGCGGGAATAGTCAGTGGAGATTTCTAATCCTTCACTTCCACAAAATCCACATATTCCCCCTCATCACTACCAAACACCTTCCGCCTTGAAGGCGCCTGCTCCGTTGGATTCACAATGGTCGTCCCACCATGCACCCCGGATGCCGTAGGCTTGCCCCGCAACCACGCAGCTATCCTGCGTCTCCAGCGTTGCAACCACCTGAACACGCGTATCAATAATACTATCGCCCTTAAGATGAATCTGATGACCCTAAGCATACTGTCCTTTGTTCTTAACACCTGTATAGATGCTCATAGCAAGATACGTGCCAATGCAACCGGCAATGCCGCGTGACAACATGCGCCACACCGTATTGTCAGCAATGCCACATACGGCGCACCCCACCAAAATGATGGCACAAAGAACCAAAAATACGTACCGCAATCTGTTGTTTGACCAGGATTTATCCTGAAATTTCAGGGAAAACATCGGAATCTCACAAACCAACAGCCAACACGCCAACACCTCAAATGCCAACAAGAACGGGGCGTTAAACATGGGGGACGTAAGATATCCCTCGCTGCTTGAAATCAATGCACCCCAGAATATAGCATTCGCAGGCGTCGGCATACCAATAAAAGTCGTGTGCTGACGCTCATCAATGTTGAATTTGGCTAAGCGTAGGGCAGAGAAAGCCGCCATGACGAAAGCAAGACAAGGCATCACGTTAAACCAGAATTTGTTGTATAGCAATTCTGGGTAACGTACCTCCCCAAACAAGATGAAAATCATCGCAGAAGGCGCAACTCCGAACGTCACGACATCCGCAAGAGAGTCAAGTTCCACACCCATCGGGCTAGAAACCTTCAAGGCGCGTGCAGCCATCCCGTCAAAAAAATCAAAGAACGCCCCAAGCAAGATAAATACAAAAGCTGTGGCAAAGTGATGATGAAATGCTGCGCCGGTGGCAATACACCCGCACACCAAATTGCAGCAAGTAATAATATTAGGAATATGTTTACGCATCTCTTATATCTTCATTTAATCTTCTACTTCATGTACCGCCCCCTCCATTTCACAGCCACCGTCAGGAAATAGTTGTAGCGTGCCCCATATTACAGACTGACTTAGGAAGCTCTCCTACCCCTACGACATGAAACTATCCGCGTGAGCGATTATTTCAGTTTTGCAATTAATGTCTCATCGCCAACAGTAGCCTGACCCATCCGCACCAAGATCTCCGCATCAAGCGGAAGATAAAGATCCACGCGCGAGCCGAACTTTATGAAGCCCATGTGGTCATCGATAAAGCACTCCTGACCTTCCTCAGAGTATGTGACAATACGTCTGGCCATAGCACCTGCTATCTGGCGAGCCATAATATCCACACCATGGGGCGTACGGATCACCACCATCGAGCGCTCATTCTCCTCACTCGCCTTAGGCAAGTAGGCCTTATGGAAATTACCGTCCTGATGGGTCACCTTAATGATGGTTCCCTCGCAGGGAATCCAATTGGCGTGCACATTTGTCAAACTCATGAAGATAGAAACCATCATCCTTCGGTCATGAAAATACTCAGTCTCTTCGACTTCCTCAATCACCACGATATGCCCGTCGGCAGGAGCAACTACAGATTTTGTAGTGGGGCCTTGGAACATCCTGACAGGACAGCGGAAGAAATTCAGCAGAATGCCATACACTGCAACAGCACTAGCCATTAATGCATAGTACACCCATCTCGTCCAGTCAGGGCCGATACTATGATCTATCAGATAGAAACACACCCAAAGAATAATGACTAGCACCAATCCCGTCATCAGCAATGTGTTCTTGCCCTCATCATGCAGCCTGATTTTGTTTCTGCGTTTATTGTGTATGATAGGTTTCTCTTTCATACCGCAAAGATAAGTAAAAAATGTGGAAAGGAAAGATACAAAAGCAAAAAATCTGCTCAACACAGTGAAAAAAACGCCAACCATACTGCTTTTTGACCCTTTTTCTGAAAAATATTACGCATTATGCATTGTGCATTATGAATTATTTTGTACCTTTGCATCCGCATTTCAAAAATGCTTCAAGGTATTGTTCTATGGTGTAATGGCAGCACTAGGGTTTTTGGTTCCCTCAGTCCAAGTTCGAATCTTGGTAGAACAACCTCTTTTTTTGTACCCAGTACATCGGACTTGTAGCTCAGTTGGTTAGAGCAACAGAGCGTAAACAAACGAGTTGAGTCGGCTATTTTGCATCATGGATAGTCATGGAGTTTCAGTGACAAGATAAAGCCTTTTTAATGCCAATTAGCCATGCAAACATCAAGAACAATGTTAAAAACACATAAAATTGTATTTATTCTACAGATATTGCACTGCTTTCTACTTCTTGCAATAAAAATTTTTGTAATTTTGTAGCAAAATTACGATAACGGATAAAATATTGCGGTATGATACGAGATTTTTGGGTAAAGAACTATCTTTCCATTCGCGACAAGCAGGAATTAAGTTTCGTGGCCAAGGGACCTTCTTCGGAACTTGTCTCCGAAGTTGCTGATGGTGTGTTCTTGTACAAGTTGGGCATCCTGTATGGTTCAAACGCTTCCGGTAAGTCAAACATGCTGATTGCCATGAACGAGGTGTTCCGTTTGTTGGTCATGCCAAAGTCGGATGCAACCGTAGGAATCGGCGGTTGCATACCCTTTGTGCTTACCAAAGATGAGCCAACAGAAATGCACGTATCATTCTATGCTGATGGCACCCGATATGACTACGATGTCAAGTTCAACGGCAAGCACATTCTAAATGAAGCATTGTACTATTATCCAAACAAGTCAAAGTCTTTGTTCTATGAGCGCAGTTTTGTGGGTGAGAACGTACAGGCTGACATCAAGTTCGGTGCGAGCCTCAAACTTCAGGTCAAAACGCAGGAAAGCATCCGCGAAAACACGTTGAATAATCACAGCGTATTGTCTGTTTGCCGAAAGGCCGCATTAAAAGAAGACATAGCTCCATTCAATGTGCTTCACGGTTGGATTATGGACAACTACCATGAGATAGATGGAGATAGCGACAAAGGCATTGTTGAAATTTTGAAGGATGCTTACAGCAATTCCAAGAAGCGTAAGTTTTACAACACGATGCTCCAGAAAGCAGACTTGAACATTTTGGAGTATCGCCCTATTGTAGAAGACCGCATTGTACCCAACGATTTCCGCGAGCGTATCCAAAAAGAGAACATCCCCGAGGAGATGAAAGACGTTCTGTTGAAGCCTACTACAGATTCTATCACTTTCTTGAACCATTCTGACAATGGCGATTTTGACATTCCTCTCAGATGGCAGTCAAAGGGTACTCAGAAGTATATCCGTATATTGGATGCTTTGTACGACTTGATAACGAGTCCTCACGTGTACTATCTTGATGAACTGGGTGAGGATCTGCACAACGACCTGTTGTACTATTATCTCAACGTCTTCATCTTCAACTCCGACAAGTCGCAGCTGGTTATCACGAGTCAGGAGACCACCCTTCTGTCGCAGGATATGATTAATGAGAACAGAGGTGTGGTATGGTTTGTCGAGAAGAACAAGGAGACTGCTTCGTCCGAATATGCCCGTGGCGACTCCTTCGGTTTGCACAAGAATCTGTCGCTTTACAATTCATATCGCATTGGCCGACTGGGTGCCAAGCCAGAACTTGGTAGTATCTTTATAAATCTGGAGGACTGATATGGGAAAACTACGACAAACAGCACTCATCCTAGGTGAAGGGCCAACGGAGTTCTTCTACTTCAAGTCCTTATGCGACGTGTTCAAGCGTCTGACCATCAAGCCAGACTATCCGAAGCATACCAATATCAAGGAACTGGAAGCCAAGATTGCAGAGGGTGTGGCAATGGGTTACAGCCATATCTTCTGCATCATCGACATGGACACAAAGGACAAGGAGCCAGAACATTCACAATACCAGAAGCTAAAAGCAAAGTACGCCAAGCCTATCGACAAACCAAAGAAAGGCATCTACTGCGAGGTGGAGTTCTTCGAGACTCACCGCTGCACCGAACTGTTCTTCCTCTACTATTTCCGTTACACCTCACGTCCATATGAAGAGCAGGTGCCTTTGCTCAAAGACCTGAACCAATGTGTCGAGTATCGGAAAACGATAGAGTTCTTCATCAAGACCAAAGGACTACACGGTTACTTCGAGCGCAATGGCGGCAGTCTTGAAAAAGCTGTGGGCAATGCAAATCAGTCTGTGGATGAGAAGCTAAAGGACGGTAGAGATTATACCTACTCGGAGCTGGGAAGGTTGATTAAGAAATTAGAGATCCTATAAAAACAACTGAAAAAACAAGGAAGATAAAATTATGGTAACATTAGAATCACTGATAGAAGAAGGCACGAATATTCGAGAAGGCATAAAGTACATTCCAACGGTTCCTGGAGTGGTTAGAATGTATAAAGCTTTTAGCCTTCCTGATACTAAGATTTATGGCACATGGAAGAGTAAGGTAATTAGATATCTAGACAAGAATTTCTCAGGAGATCGTTGTATTAGCGATTTTGAAAATGCCATTGCAGAATTTGAAAAGCACCATTGTGATCCCTCTCTATTTGATGTAGTTAATGGAATTCTTATTTCTTGCCAAGAGATTAATGATGACGAAAAACAGGAGAAGGAATCCGTAATTGACAAGATCTATAGATTAGAGGCCGACTATGAGAAAAGAGCATCTTCTATTAATGGCATCAATAAGTTAGAGACGATCAAGGCATTTCATGACTGGTATGATGCTACGTTAAGATACCTAGGGCAGTTTTTTGATGAAAAAAATGCTGTTTTCAAGAAAATCAGCACGATTCAAACAGGAGGGAATGGGCATACATTGAAGTTTGTTTTTGATGAAATAAAAACTAAGGTTCATTTACTTTTAGACAAGACAGAAAAGATTAGCAGTAATGCTCAAGTTATAACAACAAAACATGAGCCCACAACTATAAACTCAAAAAAAGTATTCATTGTTCATGGTCACGACAACGAAATGAAATTGGCTGTGGCTCGATTGTTGGAGAATCTAGACTTTGAACCAATAATACTTAGCGAACAAGCGGATCAGGGAAGAACAATTATTGAGAAATTTGAAGAAGAATCTAATGTGGGTTTTGCTGTCGTTCTAATGTCTGATAAAGACGACATGGGCGCAGAGGTTGGATCATCAGATTATAAACCACGTGCACGTCAGAATGTTATTTTGGAACTCGGATATTTCATTGGCAGACTTGGCCGAAAAAATCATGTATGCGTTTTGAAAAAAGGGAATGTGGAGGTTCCTAGTGATATACTTGGGGTTGTTTATAAATCATTTAGTAGTAATGATGATGGATGGAAATTCGCTCTTGCTAAAGAATTAAAAGCTGCCGGTTATAGTGTTGATATGAATAAGGTTTAACAATCATGCTATATCATTATACGTCAATACAAGCTTTAGAAGGAATTTTGAGAGGCTGCCCTTCTGAAAAAGGATTATGTTTTTGGGCTTCAAGGTATGATTGTTTTGGAGATAAGGAAGAATATAAAATAGGTATTGAAACCATTAAAGCACTTTTG
>CADAGO010000018.1 GCA_902787555.1 uncultured Bacteroidales bacterium | reverse complement strand
GACAAAGCCGAAGAGGTACATGCCAGACAGACGAGGGCACCAATGAGAATGTTTTTCAGCGTATCCATTTCTTATGATTGATGATGAAGATTCCTTTTTTGGGTGGGATGAGAAATGCGGCGACCGCTGAGGTCAAACCATTCACCCTTTGCCGCTTGACTCTCCTCATTCTGTAAGAAGTCAATGCCAGTGGTCACGCTCTCGAAGATTTCGTCAATCTCGTTGGCGGTCAGGCAGAGCGCGTAGAGGCGGAAGTTGTCGAGGGTGCCGACGTAGTCGCCGTTGTCGTCTGCGCTGATAGTCCAAGGCTTGTTGTCCGCCACCACCGATACATTATCATCATCTTTGCATGAGGTCAGCATCACAGCGCTGAATACGCTCATGACGGCAGCAAGAATCAACCATTGTTTCTTTGTCTGTTTCATATTCATAATATATTAGTAATTGAGCCAATTAGTTAATAAACAATATCTTTTCCAATTATCCGGATAGAGACAAAAAGGAATTGATTCTATAGATGAATCGGTGAGCTATCCTCACTTCATTACAACGCAGAAAGATCCCTTTAAACTGAATTATCGATGCAAAGGTATAAAAAAAAAACTTAATTATCAAAGAAAATATGAAATAAAGCTAATTATGCGACGTTTTTGCCTATAAATCGTCAATTGCCCTCTTGTGTATACAAAAAAGAGACCTGCCCAAGCGGACAGGTCCAATTGTTATGATGTAGGAATTATTACTCCTCAACAGCTGCCTGGGCGGCGGCGAGACGTGCGATAGGTACACGGAATGGAGAACATGATGCGTAGTTCATGCCTACCTTAGCACAGAACTTAACTGATGTTGGCTCACCTCCATGTTCACCACAGATACCAGTGCGAAGTGTTGGGCGAACAGCACGACCGTTCTCTACAGCCATTTTGATGAGCTGGCCTACTCCGTTCTGATCGAGTACCTGGAATGGGTCGACCTTCAGGATCTTCTTTTCGAGGTATGCAGGCAAGAACGAAGCGATGTCGTCGCGGCTGTAACCGAATGTCATCTGAGTAAGGTCGTTTGTTCCGAACGAGAAGTACTCTGCTTCTGTTGCGATGCGACCAGCAGTGAGAGCTGCACGAGGAATCTCAATCATAGTACCGATTTCGAACTTGATTTCTACTCCTTCTTCTGCAAATACTTCCTTGGCAACCTTCTCAATGATTTCCTTCTGCTGCTTGAACTCGTAGAGGATACCGATAAGTGGAACCATGATTTCAGGACGTGGGTCGAATCCTTCCTTCTTCAACTGACATGCTGCACCAAGGATGGCGCGAGTCTGCATAGCTGTGATTTCTGGGAATGTGATACCGAGACGGCAACCACGGTGACCAAGCATTGGGTTGTTCTCTGCAAGAGATGCTACACGCTTCTGGATTTCCTTAACGTCAACACCCATTTCCTTTGCCATTGTCTCTTGGCCTGCAAGATCGTGAGGAACGAACTCGTGGAGAGGTGGGTCAAGCAGACGGATGTTTACTGGCAGTCCGTCCATTGCCTTGAGGATGCCATAGAAGTCTGCCTTCTGGTAAGGAAGTAACTTAGCAAGTGCTTTCTCACGACCTTCAACATTATCAGCAAGAATCATTTCACGCATAGCGATAATCTTCTGATCTTCGAAGAACATGTGCTCTGTACGAGTAAGACCGATACCCTTGGCACCGAATGCACGTGCTACCTCAGCATCGTGTGGAGTATCTGCATTGGTACGGATTTCCATCTTGGTGTACTTGTCGCAGAGGTCCATCAGTTCCTTGAAATCGCCAGAGAGTTCAGCTGCCTTCGTAGGAACTTCACCAGCATAAACTTGACCGGTTGTACCATTAAGAGAGATGTAGTCACCTTCTTTATATACTATGCCGTCGATTTCTACAGTCTTAGCCTTATAGTCAACATTGATGGCACCCGCACCGGATACGCAGCACTTGCCCATACCACGTGCTACAACAGCAGCATGTGAGGTCATACCACCACGAGCGGTAAGGATACCTTCAGCTGATGCCATACCAGCGAGGTCTTCAGGAGAAGTCTCGATACGTACCATGATGACCTTGTGACCATCGTCGTGCCAAGCCTGAGCATCGTCAGCGTGGAACACAATCTGACCGCATGCAGCACCTGGAGATGCAGGAAGTCCTTGAGTGATTACCTTTGCCTTCTGAAGCGCAATCTTGTCGAATACAGGGTGAAGCAGTTCGTCGAGTTTCTGGGGCTCGCAACGGAGCAATGCAGTCTTCTCGTCAATCAGTCCTTCATGGAGAAGATCCATTGCAATCTTCACCATTGCAGTACCTGTACGCTTACCATTACGAGTCTGGAGGAACCAAAGCTTACCTTCCTGAACAGTGAATTCCATATCCTGCATGTCGTGGTAGTGGTTCTCAAGCTTGGTTTGAAGTTCGTCGAGTTCCTTATAGAGAGCAGGCATTGCTTCTTCCATAGACGGGAACTTTGCAACACGCTCTTCTTCAGAGATACCTGCACGTTCAGCCCAACGCTGCGAACCGATCTTCGTAATCTGCTGAGGGGTACGGATACCTGCAACCACATCCTCACCCTGTGCATTGATAAGGTACTCACCGTTGAAGAGGTTTTCACCATTACCAGCATCACGAGAGAAGCATACACCAGTAGCAGATGTATCACCCATGTTACCGAATACCATAGCCATTACAGATACTGCTGTACCCCACTCGTCTGGAATACCTTCCATCTTACGATAGAGGATAGCACGTTCGTTCATCCAGCTACGGAATACAGCACAGATAGCACCCCAAAGCTGCTCCATTGGGTCATTAGGGAAGTCACTACCTGTCTGCTGCTTGATAGCAGCCTTGAACAACTCAACAAGTTTCTTCAAAGATTCTACAGAGAGGTCCTTATCAAGTTCAACACCCTGCTCTTCCTTCACTTTCTCAATGATAGCCTCGAATGGGTCGATATCTTCTTTGTTTACTGGCTTCATACCAAGCACTACGTCACCATACATTTGTACGAAACGGCGGTAAGAGTCGTAAACGAAATGAGGATTCTTTGTCTTTGCAACCATTCCTTCAGCAACGGTGTCGTTCAAACCGAGGTTGAGGATTGTATCCATCATACCAGGCATAGATGCACGAGCACCTGAACGTACTGATACGAGTAATGGATTAGTTGCATCGCCAAACTTACAGTTCATCAGCGTCTCAATATGCTTAACGGCTGCTAATACATCGTCTTGAAGTAAAGCAACGATTTTTTCTTGACCTACTTCGTAATACTCATTACAGGTGTCTGTTGTAATTGTGAAACCTGGAGGAACTGGAACTCCAATGAGGTTCATTTCCGCAAGGTTCGCACCTTTACCGCCAAGCAATTCTCTCATGTTGGCATTACCTTCGGCTTGTCCATTACCAAAGGTATAAACTCTTTTTTGACTCATAATTAAATACTAAAAAATTTATAATAAGTTTAAATTAGTTCCTATAGAAAGTGTGCAAAGTTAGTGAATTCTCGCATACTAAGCAAATTTTAAGTGATTTTTTTGCATAAAACCTGCAAAATTACTAACTTTGCATCGCGAAATATGTGAACGCGTGACTAAATTAGCAATGAAGAATAATCATTTTATATATTGTGTAGTAACACTGATTTGTTTTGTTTTGAATACTTTTCAGTTGAAAAGCCAGAACGAAGTAAAACTGATTTTTACCGGTGAGGTGAATGTAGGCAATAATTATGCTGTTCGTTATCAACAACAGCTAAACGCTGAGAAACTATTTGTCAATGTAACTGAAGAGCTAAAATCGGGCGTTGCCACATTTGGCACACTGGGAACGGTATTAATAGATGCCGAAGGAACTCCGAACAAAGCAAATATGATTGGAACGCGCAAGCTGATCCGAATGTCATCTGAATATGCAGCTACGTTAGCTCAATCTGGTTTTTCGGCATTGAGCCTTGCAAATACTCATGTGTCTGATTTTGGCGTGGAAGGTATACAGACAACAATGAATGCGATGCAAACTAACAAGATTGAGTTTGCCGGTTTGAAATCAATGCAGGACTATGTTATCTTTGACCGTAACGGTATACGATTTGGTTTCATTGCTTTTGGATCATCTGTCCACACGTTGTCAATGAGCGATTCTACTAATATCCGCCAGTTGATTACCGGTCTTGACGATCAGTGTGACATCGTCGTTGTTGCTTTTAGTTTCAACGAAACTGTCAATAGTTTACAGAACGGTATGAATCCAGCAACCAATCGCAATGTGTTCCTCACTAATGCAACATCTTTTGCACACACATGTATCGATGCTGGAGCTGATGTGGTGTATGGAAATGGTCATAACCTGCCTCAACCGCTTGAACTGTATAAAGACAAACTGATTATATACGGATTAGGCAATTTCTGTACACCATACGGAGTAAGTTATACAGGAGAATTGGGTGCTGCCCCTATTATAGAAGCCAATCTGTTTTCAGAAGGAACATTCATAAATGGAAAAATTATTTCTTACCGTCAACAGAACGTGCAGGGTCCCCATCGTGACACGTCGAATGAAGGTTTGAAAATCATTAAGAGCCTGACTGCTCGCTTCTTCCCGCAAACAGCCTTACAAATTGAAGATAATGGCGATGTCATCTCTACCTCAGAGTCGGTATATGCGCTTGCTCTTAAGATATTATCAGAAGCAAAAGTACATTTAGGTAAGCGCTACAGATATGGCACAAAAGGTCCTACCACATTTGACTGCTCGGGATTTACAGGTTTTGTTTTCGCAAAATTTGGCATCAAACTTAATCGTTCAGCAGCAGGTCAATATGAACAAGGAACGCCCGTCGACAAAAAAAATCTTCGTCCTGGCGATTTGGTGTTCTTCACACGTTCTTCAGTTCATGGTGTGGGTCATGTAGGCATCGTTCTGAGTGTTGACAAGAAGAAAAACAGCTATCGCTTTATCCATGCGTCAGTATCAAAGGGCATCACCATTGATGACTTTGGAACGTCAGCTTACTATATTAAGCGCTATGTGGGTGCAAAACGTGTTCTCCACGAATAATGTGTCTTCGCCCCTTCCCTATTTATTTGAAATCGTGCAATTCAACACATTTATTATTAAAAATAGGATATTACTTGCATTCTATTTGTGAAATATTGTGTACCTTTGCAAATTGAAAACGGTAAAAAAGTTAAAGCAAACTAAACCATTTGTATTATTAATACGTCAATAAAATAAAAAAAAATATCAATCAAATCAAATGAAAATTAGAATTAGTTTGGTTGCATTGGCTGTGTTGTCATGCTTCCAAGTTAGCAAAGCACAAACTGGTCTTGTCATCAACGAAATCATGGCAAGAAACATCGACACGATGATTGACCCGTCGTTCAACTATGGAGGTTGGATTGAACTCTACAATCCTACAGATGCCTCTATCAGCCTTAACGGAATGTATATCAGTTACGACCCGTCAAACCTGAAAATGGTACAACTGACATCGTCACACGGTTCGGTTCCTGCACATGGTTTCAAGACTTTGTGGTTCGACCACTATTCCAATGCCGGAGGCGGCTGGGGAGGTGGCAGCAACGAATACAGCAACGATGCCAACAAGCAAATCAACTTCAAGATTATGCCTGAGGGTGACACCCTTTATATATCCGACAAGAATGGTAAGGTGATTATCACTCAGATCTGTCCAAAAGCTATCGCACGTACCAGCTATGCACGTGTGACGGATGGTGGCGACGAATGGGGATATACTTATACCCCAACAGAAGGCAAAACCAATGTTGGCAGTATCTTTGCTGACGAGCAGCTCGACATGCCACTTGTTGACCATACTGGAACCGTCTATACAAAGCCATTCGACATCCATGTCGATATTCCTGAAGGAGCAACTCTCCGCTACACCACTGATGGGTCGGTACCTACTCTTGAGAATGGTGAGACCAGCGAGGATGGTGTGTTCAATATAGGTGAACAGAAGAACTACGTCTATCGTTTCCGCTTCTATAAAGACGGATACCTCCCCAGCGACGTATCTACAAATACCTATATTTATAATATGACCAACTACTACCTCCCTATCGTGTCAATTGTTACCGATTCAAAGAACTTGTACGATAATAAGATAGGTGTCTTCGTAGATGGTACCAACGGTACAAGCGATAGTGGTGGTTATCGTTTTGTTCATGGTAAAGACGGAACAAGCAACAAGAACCGCGGATGGGAACGCCCTGTCAACTTCGAGTTGTTGGTTCCCGATAGTGCTGCTGAATATTGTATGGCACTCAATCAGATGGTGAACCTACAGATTAGCGGTGGATGGAGTCGTCACTTCCCACCTTCTCCATCATTCAAACTCAAGGCGAATAAGGTGTATGGCGAGAAGAACTATTTCGACTACCCTATCTTCTCTCAGAAGCCATATATCAAGAACAAGGCCATCCTCGTGCGCAACGGAGGTAACGACTGCGATTGCCGCATTTTCGATGCTGCTATCCACGAGATTATCCATAGTAGCGGTTTCTATCTCGATTGCCAGGCATACCAGCCCTCACATGTATTCGTAAACGGTAAGTACCAGTTCATGTTCAACATCCGTGAGACCAACAACAAGAACTTTGCATACGCCAACTATGGAATCGATAAGGATAATGTTGACCAGTTCGAATATGGAGGCGGTGGTTATACTCAGAAAGCTGGCGATGATACCAAGTTCGTAGAATGGACCACTCTCTGTAACGACCTCGCATCTAAGCCTGATGATGAAGACATCTGGCGTCAGATTTGTGAGTTGTGCGACATCGATGAGATCTGCAACTACTTTGCAACCGAACTCTATGTCGGTTCTGAGGACTGGGTTAAAAACAATAACAACACGAAAGGATTCCGCGATCGTAACGATGGTAAGTTCCACTTCGTCTTCTTCGATGTCGATGAAGGCTTCAACCGCAATAATTTCGACAAATTCAACGCCAACAAGGGTAACCAAGGTGGCGGCTGGGGCGGCTGGGGAGGCTGGGGAGGCGGCGGTTGGTTCGACAACAAGTCCCTCACCGACTTGCTCTCCAACCTGCTTACACACCAAGGATTCCGCAAGCAATTCATCGATACCTATTGTATTGTGGCAGGTAGTGTTTTCGATTCCAACCGTTCCACGAAAATCATTAGAAGCATGGCTGCATATACTGAAGCTGCATTAGCCCTCGATGGAAAAGACCCATGGGATACACCCAACTTAACCAAATACAACCTTGCCGGTAACGAAATATCAGGACGTACCCTGCTCAACAAAATCACCAACACAGAGAAACGTACTGAACGTATCCGTCAGATGCAGAACTTCTTCAGTCTGCCTAATGGCTATGATGTCGTCATCAAGAGCGACCTCTCGAAGGCTGAGTTGCTGCTCAACGACGTGAGAATACCTACAGGTAAATTCGATGGAACCGTTTTTGCTCCAGCCGTACTGACCACGGATGCTCCATCAGGCTATGTATTCAAGGGTTGGAAGATTGAAGGTGCAGGCGATACGAAGACCGAAAGTGGCAAAGAGCTCGACCTTGAAGCCATCTTCTCAGGAATTTCTTCTCGCCTTACCGTCACAGCACAATACGAGGCAATCCCTGACAGCGATATCATCGCCAACCGCAAAGAAGTGGCTTATGCTCCTATTCGTATCAACGAAATAAGCGCAGCCAACGACATCTACATTAATGAGCAGTATAAGAAGAACGACTGGTTTGAACTATACAATGCTACAGATATGCCTATCAATGTAGCAGGTATGTATATCAGCGACAATCCTAACAAGCCTCAGAAGTATCAGATTCCTGCCGGTAATCCTGACCAGCAGACCCTCATTCAGCCAGGTGGCAAACTCATCATCTGGGCTGATAAGCTCGAGTCTATCGATCCTGTCTTCACAGCTATGCCACTCAACGTCGTTCGTGATGGCATCTGGTTCTCAAACATCCACTCCGACTTCAAGCTGGGTAATGAGGACGACAAGGAGGTCATCATCACTTCGTCTGATGCGTTCATCGCCAACAACCCTGAATTCTGTGAGGCACATCCGTCATTCCGTTACTTTGCCGATCACCTTGTCTACAAGGCACATAAGCACGACCAGACTGTGGGACGTTATCCTGATGGAGGCAACAATCTCTATGTTATGAACCGTCCAACCATCGGTACGACCAATTCGCTCCACTCTTATGATGTGCATATAGGTGTTGATGACGGTCTCATCATCGATGATCCAACAGCCATTGATGCAGTTCTTGCTGAAAATTCACAGGTTAGTGTCAGCTTCTCTGGAAGTGACCTCGTTATCGAAGGAACAGCATCGGAAGCTCAACTCTACATCTACACATCGCTCGGGCAATTACAGAAAAACCAGAAAGTTAGCATCGGTGAAGGGAAAACTTCAATCAGCGTCGGATTCCTTCCTGCTGGAATTTATGTGGCAAACATCAAGAGCACAAACGGACAAGCCGCCAGCTGCAAGTTCATGATAAGATAAAAAAATCTTTTTGATAATCAATCAGGGTGCTTGGATGAAAACGGGTACTCTGATTCTTTTTTATAGGTGATGGTATATAAATTGGTACAAATGCTTATATAAGCAGGTATTAATATGGCCCCCCCACTATAAAACAGTATTTCTATTTTCAGTCATGGAATAGATATTTACCCTTAAGGGAAAAAATTGTTACCTTTAGGGGTAGCAAAAATCCCCATTAGGGGGAACAAAAATATGACTCCTATGAAGCTAAGATAAAGTCTGATAAAAACTATGCGTTGGTGCCAACTTCTATACCATTGCTTTTTTATATCCTATGATTCTACTTTTTATCGTTTTATTTCGATTAGCATAGTTTTTAGCTTCTTTTTCGTTTTTTTTTGAAGAATTTTTAATTCTTCAGGTCATTGTATGATATTTTTCACTAATTTTGCAAAGAAAATATATTCATGATGAAAAAGAGTATGAATTGTAAACGATTGTTGCTTATTGGGACGACGGCTATAGTCATAGTGACCCATATCATATCTTGTACAAAAGAAAATCGTCGAACATCGGAAATTAGGAAGCAGCAAGAAGCTGCGACAGTAGCATATAGCCATGCGGATAGTATGGTATTCGCAGCAGGCTTTGCAAGCAACTATGAACGTATGTTGCAATTGGCTGACAGTCTTGAAACCGTTGGCGTATTCAGCGAACTGAATGCAAACCGTTGGCGTGGTGTAGCCTACAACTACTTGGGTCAGAACCGCATGTCGGAATTTTATTATCAGAAAGCGGTAAATGCAAAGATCGTGAGCATCGAGGACAGCATGAGCTACATTAAGTCAGCACGACGTCTGTCCGAATTGCTGGTTCGCCGCAAAGAATATAGCGAAGCCATAAAATTGGCTACCAACACGTTGGATATCGTCAAAAACATGAAAGATGATCACTCGAAAGACATGGCGATCTTACTGACGACTATTGCTACTTGTGAACTGAACACCAATGAAATTATGGATGCAAAGGATAATTTCGAAAAAGTATATAACCTTTATAAGCAAATTACTGAAGCAGACTCCACAGGACGTGCACTATTTGATGCCGTCAATGGTATGGAAGACATAGTTCGCATATTTCTTAATCAAGGACTTGTAGAGGATGCTACACCATGGGTCAGTCGTCTAGAACATTTTATCGAAGGTTATGTGAATAAAGAGAATCATGACCCTAAATACTACGATAGGTTTCAGGCAGACCTCCTACTTTCCAAAGCTACGCTCTTTAGTGATCAAAACCAGCCAAAAGCAGCAGCAGAAGCATATCAAAACTTCCTGAAGACTGATTTCGGCAAAACTGCAAAAGGAAAGATAGCCGCAAACGAATACCTGATGCGTACCAAACAATATGTGGCTGCAGCAAACAATTATGCTAAACTAGACGAAGTATTAGGTGAACAAGGTGTTATGCTTAATCTAGACAATATTCAAGACTATATTATCCCCAAATTAAAAGCCAATATCGAAGCTGGACGTAGGGACAGTGTTGTAAATGTTGCTGAAAATCTTTGTACTGTGATCGACAGCGCCATCTATATGAATAAAACTGATGAAGCAGCCGAACTAGCAACCATTTATGGTACAGAGCAAAAAGAAACAGAGATTGCCCGTCAGAAAGCTCAAATAGCAGAAAGTGAGGCCGATTTGTCTAATCAGCGGCTCATCACGCTGGGAGTAGTCATTTCGCTCTTGGTATTGTTTTTTACTATTTATGCAATCAAACATCGTCAGCATGAGCAACAATTGGAATCTGCAAACAAAAAACTGGAAAACGCCAATTTGCAACTCGAAGACAAGAACAAGGCTCTCACAATCGCTAGGGAGAAAGCAGA
Source organism: uncultured Bacteroidales bacterium (assembly GCA_902787555.1). GTDB lineage: Bacteria > Bacteroidota > Bacteroidia > Bacteroidales > Bacteroidaceae > Colivivens. The sequence goes on along the minus strand of CADAGO010000018.1, from coordinate 72,177 downwards.
AGAAGCTTCGAAAATGAAGACCAACTTTATCATGCAGATATCGCACGAAGTACGTACACCACTCAACATACTCAGCGGATTTGCACAGGTTATCACCATGCCTGGTATGGAACTGGGCGAAGAGGAAAAAGTTGAAATAAATAATGGCATCATGGAGAATACTGAACGTATTACGGGGCTGGTGAACAAGATGCTCGAACTGTCAGATGTTGGTAGCGAAACGAACATTGCCAAGACTGATCATGTAACAGCTCAAGATATTGCCAAAGCGGCAATACAAAAGTCAGGAATAGATCAAGCTACGCACCTGCAATTCCAATACCATATTGCTCCCATCCTTGTAGAGTATACCTTTATGTCGAACATAGAACAAGCAGCACGCGCACTCTCATTATTGCTCGACAATGCCATGAAGTTCACCCATCCTGCAGAAGCGGCAGTGAAAGTGGCTGGAGGTATCGACAAGATGGAGAACGCATCGTTACAAGTGCTGCCTAATGGTGACGACAAGGTAGATTTTGTTGTATGCGATACTGGTATCGGTGTCCCAGTCGAAGAAGCCGAACACATCTTTGAAGAGTTCGTACAACTTGATGACTACTATGACGGAACAGGGATTGGACTAACAATCGCTCGCAGTATAGTACGACGATTGGGTGGTGATGTGGTACTTGACACAACGTATTCATCTGGTGCAAAGTTTGTGATGACATTACCCATTTAATAGAATTGTTTTAACGTATAGAAATCATGGATATACAGCCAAAGATACGAATCAAAGACATTGCCGAAATGGCAGGCGTGAGTGTAGGAACCGTTGACCGTGTGTTGCATGGGCGACAGAACGTGTCTAAACTTGCTCTTGAAAAGGTAGAGAAGGTGTTGGAGGAAATCAACTATATCCCCAACCATTATGCAAGCGCATTGGCAAGCAACAAGGTCTATAACTTCGCAGCCATTTTGCCTATGCACGAACAAGACAGCTACTGGGCACGTGTCGAGTTGGGACTGCGTGAGAGCGCCTCACGCTATAATGATTTCAAGATGTCGATGAAAATATTCAGCTACGACCCCTTCAATGACGATTCGTTCGATGTTCAGTGTCGTCAGCTATTAGCATATAATCCCTGCGCTGTGGTTATAGGTCCTATTTTCAACCACAATGCGATGATTAAGTTTACCCAGAAGCTTGAGAAAAAAGATATCCCTTATTCCCTTCTCGACTCCTACTGGCCGGACCTCAATCCTGTCACTTTCTACGGACAAGATGCACGCCGTAGCGGCGAGTTCTCTGCGCGCATCATCCTCATGGCAGCAAGTGGAGCCAAGAAGATAGCCCTGTTCAAAATGCTTGGTGAAGGACGCGTAGCCAGTCGTCAGCAGCTTGAACGCGAGAAGGGGTTTCGTGACTATGTAGCTGCACATAGTCCTAAAACCGAAATCGTAGACCTCAACCTCTATGTATACGACAAAGAGGGTATGAAAGACTCGCTTCGACAGTTCTTCACCGATAACAAAGACATCAAGTACGGCCTTTCATTCAACTCCTCCATTCATGTCATCGGAAACTTCCTCAAAGAAGAAATGCCCAAACATCCGCATATCACCCTTTTGGGTTATGATGCCATCGATTCCAATATCAAATGTATGCGTGATGGATATGTAGACTTTCTTGTGGGTCAGCATCCGCAACATCAAGGCCGTAACTGCTTCCGCAGCATCTTCAATTATAAAGTGTTGCGCATGAAACAAAACCTCCTGCACTATGTAGGTATCGACCTCATCATGCCTGAGAATTTGGATTATTACAAAGACTAACCCATGTTTCAACTGACATCGGAATATCAGCCCACGGGCGATCAGCCCGAAGCTATCAAGCAACTGACTGAGGGTGTGCAGCAAGGACTGCCTGCCCAAGTGTTGTTGGGTGTGACCGGTTCAGGAAAGACGTTTACAATTGCAAATGTCATCGCAAACATCAACCGCCCCACCCTCATTCTCAGCCATAACAAGACATTAGCCCATCAGCTCTATTCTGAGATGAAGGGATTCTTCCCAAACAATGCAGTAGAATACTACGTCAGCTATTACGACTACTATCAGCCAGAAGCCTATCTGCCTGCCACAGATACGTATATTGAGAAAGACCTTGCTATCAACGACGAGGTTGACCAACTACGTATTGCAGCCACTCGTTCTCTGCTCTCCGGTCGCAAAGATGTCATCGTAGTCAGCTCCGTGTCGTGTATTTACGGTATGGGGTCACCTGTCGACTTTGCCGCCAATACTATTAATGTAAAGGTAGGACAAGCTATCGATATCAATTCCCTGCTCCGTCGCCTGGTAGACAGTATGTACACCCGCGATGATATCGAACTGACACGCGGACATTTTAACGTGAAGGGCGAGACGGTAAATATTGCTTTGGCATACGATGATAAGAACGTACGCATCCGCTTTGCGTGGGATGAGATAGAAAGTATCGAGGAGACAGATCCCGATCACGGGTACGTATTGGCTCGCTACGACGAATACCGCATCTATCCAGCCAACCTTTTCACTACGACCAAGGAGCGCACGCTAAGTGCCATCCATCAGATTGAGGACGACCTGCACGAACGCATCCAATTCTATGAAGAGCTGGGAGATACTGTGAAGAAGAATCTCATCGAAACCCGTGTGACTAATGACTTGGAAATGATTCGAGAGTTAGGACATTGTTCGGGCATTGAGAACTATTCTCGATATTTTGACGGCAGGAAACCTGGTGAACGCCCCTACTGCTTACTTGACTTCTTCCCTGAGGATTTCCTCTTGGTGGTCGATGAAAGCCACGAATCTGTTCCGCAGATTAGAGCTATGTATGGTGGAGACCGCCATCGTAAGACTACGCTTGTGGAGTACGGCTACCGTCTGCCTGCCGCTCTTGACAACCGTCCGCTAACATTCGATGAGTTTGAATCGATGACCCATCAGACCATCTATATGTCAGCCACTCCTGCCGATTATGAATTGGCAAAATCTGAGGGCGTGGTGGTAGAACAAGTCATTCGCCCTACCGGTCTATTGGAACCAGAAATAGAGATGCGTCCCACCGCCAATCAGATTGACGATTTGATGGAAGAAATCCAAGTACGAATCGAGCGTGAGGAACGTGTGCTTGTGACCACCATTTCGAAACGTATGGCTGAGGAGTTGTCTGAATACCTTATTAATAATGGTATACGCTGTTCGTACATCCATAGCGATGTCGATACTTTTGAACGAGTTAACATTCTCAATCAATTACGTAACGGCGAGATAGATGTCCTTGTAGGAGTCAACCTGTTGCGTGAGGGACTCGATCTGCCCGAAGTATCATTAGTGGCTATTCTCGATGCTGATAAGGAGGGATTCCTGCGTAGCTACCGTTCGCTGACACAGACCATCGGTCGTGCTGCACGAAATGTAAACGGGAAAGCTATTCTCTACTGCGACAAGGAAACTGACAGTATCCACAAGACAATAGAGGAAACCAATCGCAGGCGCCAAAAGCAGATGGCTTACAACGCTGAACATCATATCACGCCAACTCAGATTCGCAAGGCACAAGTTGCCATAGAGGAAGGCAAACATGTGGATTATGTGGGTAAGGCATATATCGAAGAGGAGTTCCGCAAAGCAGCAGAAGACCCCATCGTCATGCGGATGGATGCTGCAGCGCTCGACAAGTCAATCGAGCATACACGTACACTGATGCAACAGGCTGCAAAACGGCTCGACTTCGTCCTTGCGGCACAATATCGCGATGAGATGTTGAAATTAGAAGAGATAAAGAAGAATAAGGAAAAAGAATAAACAATGAACAGCATCATCCGATTCGTCAAGAACTGGGCGCTTCCCATCTCTATGGTGTTAGGAGTCGTATCGTATTTCGTGTATGTTAACATTCATGCACTCGACGGTACACACCAAATGATGAGCGACGTCATTAGCATCGTTCAACCAATGCTGATCTTCATGATGCTGTTCTTTGCTTTTTGCAAGGTTGAGCCTCGATCGTTGCGTCCATACGGTTGGCAGTTGAAACTTATCGGCATCCAGACCATTACGTTTATCTTGTTGGCTCTTTCCGTCATCTATATGCCTGACATTCCTGGTCGAGTGGTCATCGAAAGCGCAATGATTTGTATGATATGTCCTACAGCCACAGCAGCTTCAGTAGTGACAACAAAACTTCATGGAAACACCAGTTGCGTGGTGAGCTACACATGTATCATCAACCTTGTGGCTGCCCTACTCATTCCTGCAGTCGTATCGTTATTGCATAGCGGAGCAAACAACCTCGACTTTATCACTTCATTCACTATCATCATCTGCCGCGTGTTCCCGCTGCTCATCTTGCCGTTATTTCTTGCATTCGCAGTCCGCTATATTTTTCCAAACTTCCATCGCTATCTGGCAAGCATCAGCTATGTCTCGTTCTATTTATGGACAGTGTCGCTTGCTATCTCTATCGCAGTTGCTACAAAGGCATTCATGCACAGTCACGAGACATTTCTGAACTATGTGGGAATAGCGCTTGTATCACTTGTAGCATGTGCCCTGCAATTCTATTTGGGCAGAGTGGTGGGCCGCCATCATGGCGAACCTGTTGCTGGTGCGCAGAGTTTGGGGCAGAAGAATACCGTTTTTGCCATCTGGATGGCCTACACCTTCATGAATCCTGTCACAGCTTTGGCAGGAGGCTTCTATCTCGTATGGCATAATATCGTTAATTCGTGGCAGCTCTATAGGGAACGAAAAAAGTATAACGTCTAAAAACTAAACAGAAATATGAAGAAATTAATCCAGCTCAGTATCTTTTGTTTGCTTGCACTAACATTGCAGGCACAAGATCATACGCGCGAACGAAGTGTTTTCGACCGATACATCGACTCCTTAATGGTGGCACACAGCAGACAAGAATTCAAACTTGTCGAAGAAGTGTCCATCAGTCCGTTCTATTATCAGATGTTTTTCCCGCAGACGTATTACTCCACAGTGACTCATAATGCTTTGGCTCTCGACTCTACCGCTCTGACACCGATGAACTTGCAGTTGTTGCGCATATATGCAAACCAGCCATCAATCGTACAGCACTACGATGCTCAATTCAAGAACGAAACCCTTCTGGAGTCAGGAAAGACACCTGCAGGGCAGTCGTCAGAAGACATGAAGAAAGAACTGCAAACTGCCATTACGTCTAGTTCCAAAGACAAAGTGGGCGAAGATGATCTCGATATCGGGTTGAAGGTAGTACGTCCCAACTTCTGGAAGACATCAGGCAACTTCTCGCTGAAGTTCCAGCAGAACTACTTCTCCGAGAACTGGTATCAGGGAGGAAACAACAGCGGAACCATGTTGGCAACCCTCAACCTCTCAGCTATCTACAACGACACCAAGAAGATTACGTGGGAAAACCGCCTCGATGTACGCCTCGGTTTCACCACCACCCACTCCGATACCTGTCACACGTTTCTCACGAACAACGACAAACTCCAATTGAACTCAAAGCTAGGATTAAAAGCCACCAAGAACTGGAACTATACTATATCTGCCGAAGCCAAGACACAGATGATGCCAGGCTACCGAAGCAACAACCGCCTGAAATTCTCCGACTTCTTGTCGCCATTAGATGTATCCGTTTCAACTGGTATGGACTTCAAGCCCAAACTCAATAACGGCAACACATTATCTTTGGCCCTTCTTCCTTTATCCTACAAAATGCGTTTCATCAATTCGCATGATACCAACATCCACAAAGTCAATAAGTTTGAAAACAGACGGGTGAAGCAAGACTATGGTTCTCGAATTGAGTTCAACTGCAAGTTTACAATCGTAAAGAACTTCTCGTGGAAATGTCGTAGCTACTGTTTCTCTTCTTTCGAATACGTAGAAGCTGAAATGGAAAACGTCTTCACATACGAGTTCTCTAAGTACATCACTACTGATGTATATACTCTTTGGCGTTTCGACGACAACCGTCCGATGAAGTACTACGATGATAACCTCGGTTATTTCCAATTCAAGGAGTACTTCACTCTCGGGTTGAAGTATAATTTCTAATACTCAGCCTGCATGGATACCATCCCGAAGGCATAACGCTTATTTTGAAACGCTCGGTAACCTTTCGTTAGGTGCTCGGTAGGTGCTCGGTAGGTGCTCGGCACTCATGCGGTATTTCACCTTTCTCCAAATTCTAAATTGACAACGTTTTTCTTCCTTTTGTACGTTTTTTTGCAAAAAAACAGAATAGGTAAACGGTAAGTGATTATTTTTTTGTAACTTTGCAGTCTATTATGGAGGTAGCTATCGTAAAATACAACGCAGGTAACATTTGCTCGGTGATGAATGCACTGGAGCGATGTGGGGTTACACCCATCTTGACTGATGACTTCGAGGTGCTGAAACGTGCCGACAGAGTAATATTCCCAGGACAAGGACAGGCCAACACAACAATGACCTATTTGAGGGAACATCATTTGGACACGCTCATCAAGGACCTGCGCCAACCAGTACTCGGCATCTGCATCGGTATGCAGCTGATGTGCCGACATAGTGAGGAAGCAGACACTGACTGTTTGAACATCTTCGATGTGGATGTAAAACGGTTCCAACCTACGAACAGGGAAGACAAGGTGCCGCAGATGGGATGGAACACCATCACAGACACGAAGAGCGAGTTGTTCAAGGGATTTGACAAGCCTGAGTTTGTGTATTATGTACATAGTTTCTATGTGCCTACCTGCAACAATACGATTGCTACGACTGACTATGTTCAGCCTTACAGCGCAGCACTACATAAGGACAACTTCTATGCTGTGCAGTTCCATCCAGAAAAGAGTGGAAGTGTTGGAGAGCGAATAATCAGGAACTTCTTGGACAAATGAAGCATTGAAAAAGGAGTCAAAAGATAAGTTAAACAGACGGAAATGATTGAGATTATACCAGCGATAGATATGATTGAAGGGAAGTGTGTACGCCTTACCAAGGGTGACTACGCACAGAAGAAAGTGTATGATGACAATCCGCTGGAAGTAGCGAAGATGTTCGAAGCGAAAGGTATCAAACGCCTGCATCTCGTGGACCTCGACGGTGCGAAATCGAAGCATGTAGTGAACGACCGCATCTTGAGAGACATCTGCCGTGAAACGAATCTCATCGTAGACTTTGGAGGAGGAATCAAGACTGAAGAAGATCTGGAGAAAGTTTTTGATGCAGGAGCAGCAATGGCTACAGCAGGCAGCATCGCTGCAACTGACCGCGAGACGGTATATGGTTGGATAGAACGATATGGTGCCGAACGCCTCATACTCGGAGCTGATGTACACGACCAGAAAATCAGCATCAACGGGTGGCAGGAGGATTGCGACATCGACCTCATGCCTTTCCTCGAGGACTATATGGGTCGCGGCATCCGCAATGTGCTGTGTACAGACATCAGTAAGGACGGTATGTTGCAAGGGCCGAACATCGACCTCTATCGCAGCATCATGGAACGATTCCCTGACTGTCACCTTATTGCAAGCGGAGGCGTGAGTAATAACGGTGATATCATTGCACTTGACAACGCTGGCATCCCTGCTGTGGTATTTGGTAAAGCGTTCTATGAAGGGAGAATAAATATTGAAAATTTGAAAAGACTGTGTTAGCAAAGCGAATTATACCTTGTCTGGATATCAAAGACGGACAGACCGTGAAAGGAGTCAACTTTGTGGGACTTCGCAGTGCGGGTGACCCTATAGAACTGGGTAAGGCATATAGTGATCAGGGAGCAGACGAGTTGGTGTATCTCGATATCACTGCCAGTCATGAAGGTCGTAAAACCTTTACCGAACTGGTTGGACGTATTGCCCGCGAGATCAATATTCCTTTCACAGTAGGTGGAGGTATCAATGAATTGAGCGATGTGGATCGTCTGCTCAATGCAGGTGCTGACAAGGTAAGCATCAACTCGGCAGCTATACGTCGTCCTGAGCTCATTAACGAGATAGCAAGTCATTTTGGCAGTCAGGTATGTGTAGTTGCAATCGATGCCAAGCAGACATTGCAGGGGTGGCGCTGCTTCCTCAACGGAGGACGATTAGAAACCGAGCGCGACCTGTTTCAGTGGGCAAAGGAAGCTAATGACCGTGGTGCAGGTGAGATTCTATTCACTAGTATGGATCACGACGGAGTGAAAGAAGGTTTTGCAAACGAAGCCCTCGCTACTCTCGCCTCTACCCTATCCATCCCTGTTATCGCCTCAGGAGGAGCAGGAAGGATGGAACACTTCAGAGATGCCTTCATCAAGGGACATGCTGATGCAGCATTGGCAGCAAGCGTGTTTCATTTCGGCGAAATCGGCATCAAGGAGCTGAAAGACTATTTGAGAAAAGAAGGAATTTGTGTTAGATAAAAATAAAAAACTCCCCTACCCCTCCAAACAGGAGAATTATAGGGGACATGAGATAGAAAAGATATGGCTATAGATTTTGCAAAGATGGATGGACTTGTACCAGCTATCATTCAAGACAACAAGACACTGAAAGTACTAATGTTGGGGTTCATGAACCAAGAGGCCTATCAGAAAACGGTGGAAACGGGTAAGGTGACATTCTGGAGCCGTACAAAGAACCGGTTATGGACCAAAGGTGAAACCAGTGGAAACTTTCTGAACGTGGTAGATATTAAGAACGACTGCGATAACGATACTCTTCTTATCAAGGTAAACCCTGTAGGTCCAGTATGCCACACAGGTGCTGACACCTGCTGGGACGAGAAGAACGAAAATCCGATTATGTTCCTCACTGAACTGCAGCGTTTCATAGAGAAGCGTCATGAGGAGATGCCCGAAGGTTCGTACACCACCAGCCTATTCAAGGATGGACTTAGCCGCATGACCCAGAAAGTGGGTGAAGAAGCCGTAGAACTGGTCATCGAATCGATGAAAGGTGACAACGAACGTATGATATACGAGGCTTCTGACATGTTCTACCACCTCATCGTACTGCTCACATCCAAAGGACTGAGCATAGAGGACATTGCAAAAGAGCTCATCGAACGCCACGATCCAAGTTGGCATAAGCATTGAAGACGGAGACTATGTTAATAGAATACAAGCATGTAGACATCTATCAGGAAGTACAAGAAGTACTGGCTGATGTGACCTTCAGCATCGATGAGGGCGAGTTTGTGTATGTTATCGGCAAGGTAGGTTCTGGCAAAAGTACACTCATCAAGACTCTCTACGGTGAACTGCCTATCCATAGCGGTGAAGCATCCGTGATGGAGTACGACATGAGTACCCTGAAACGCAAACACCTGCCTAACCTTCGTAAGAAACTGGGTGTGATATTCCAAGACTTCCAACTGCTGACTGACCGCACAGTAGATGCCAATCTACGATTTGTATTGAAAGCAACAGGATGGAAGAACAAGGAGGAAATAAACAACCGTATAGAAGAGGTATTGGAATTAGTGGGTATGAGCACGAAAGGCTACAAGCTGCCCAGCGAATTGTCGGGAGGCGAACAGCAACGTATCGCTATCGCACGCTCAATTCTCAACTATCCTAAGCTGATACTTGCCGACGAACCAACAGGTAACCTCGATGCCGAGACAAGCAAGTTGATTACTGAACTGCTGCATAGGATTGTGAAGGAACAGGGTGCGACTGTAGTAATGATTACTCACAACTTAAACTTGTTGGAAATGTTCCCTGGTAGGGTATTCGAATGTAAAAACAAAGAATTGATAGAGATTCAGTATGACAATCTGAAAGCCGCAGAACAAGAAGTGAACGAACAAGCATAAAATAAAGATAAGAAAATGAAAGTACTTAAGTTTGGAGGAACTTCCGTAGGGACACCTCAAAGAATGAAAGAAGTGGTTAAGCTGATTAATGACGGCGAACAGAAGATTGTCGTCCTTTCAGCTATGTCGGGTACTACCAACCAACTATATGAGATTGCTGACTACTTGCACAAGAAAAACCCTGTAGGTGCAAATGAAAACATCAACAAACTCGAAGAGAAATACATGCAACATGTAGAAGACCTGTACACAACTGACGAATACAAGAAACAGGCTAAAGACTTCCTAAAAGAGGAGTTTGACTATATCCGCTCATTCACAAAAGGTATCTTTACGATGTTCGAAGAGAAAATCATCGTAGGTCAAGGAGAAATCCTCAGTACCAACATGGTGACTTTCTACATCAAGGAACTGGGTATCGATGTGGAATTACTGCCTGCTTTGGAATTCATGCGTACAGACAAAAACGCAGAACCAGACTTGGAGTATATCCGTGAAAAACTGAAACTGATTATGGCTGAATGTCCAGACAAGGCTATATATATCACTCAGGGATTCATCTGCAAGAACGCTTATGGCGAGGTAGACAATCTACAAAGAGGCGGCTCCGACTATACTGCTTCACTCATAGGTGCAGCAATCGGTGCCAGCGAGATTCAGATATGGACCGATATCGATGGTATGCACAACAACGATCCCCGATTCGTGGATAAGACCTCCCCTATCGACAGTCTCAGTTTTGAGGAAGCATCTGAGTTGGCCTATTTCGGGGCAAAGATACTTCACCCTACTTGTGTACAGCCAGCCAAGTTCGCAGGCATCCCAGTGAGATTACTTAACACGATGGATCCTACTGCACCTGGTACGACCATCAGTAACAAGACACATCGCGGCACGATCAAGGCAGTTGCTGCAAAAGACAATATCACTGCTATCAATATCACATCTAGCCGCATGTTGCTCGCATATGGTTTCCTACGCAAGGTATTTGAAATCTTCGAAACGTACAAGACCAGTATCGATATGGTAACGACAAGTGAGGTGGGTGTATCTGTATCTATCGACAACACTAGCAACCTTAGCAACATTCTGAACGAACTGAAGAAACTCGGTACTGTGACTGTAGATGTAGATATGTGTATCATCTGCGTGGTAGGTGACCTCGACTGGCATAACATCGGATTTGAGTCATTAGCTACAGAAACCATGAAGGAGGTACCTGTACGTATGATTAGCTACGGAGGTAGTAATCATAACATCTCGTTCCTCGTAGCAGCTGCCGACAAGCAAAAAGCACTGCAATCACTGAGCAATCACTTGTTCAATAACAAATAACACACGACATCAACCCAGACTAACACAACGACACATGACACAGACATTCCCAGTGGACGCACTGAAAACAAAGGCTACACCTTATTATTATTATAATATACAATTGCTGAAAGAAACACTGACAGCATTGAAGAAGGAAATGAGTAGCCACGACAACTATTATATGCACTATGCCATCAAGGCAAACGCTAACCCTATCGTATTAAAACCGATACGGGAGGCGGGACTGGGAATTGATTGTGTGAGTGGTGGAGAAATAGAAGCAGCTCTGAAAGCAGGTTTCCCTGCTGAAAGCATCATGTTTGCTGGTGTAGGCAAAGCAGACTGGGAGATAGAACTAGGTATTGATTGCGGTATACGTTGTTTCAATGTGGAAAGTATTCCTGAATTGGAAGTCCTCAACGAAATAGCACATCGCAAAGGAAAGGTGGCAGATATATGCCTCAGAATCAATCCTAACGTAGGAGCACATACGCATGCCAATATCACTACCGGCTTGTCAGAAAACAAATTCGGCATAGATATGGCACACATGTTCGATGTGATACATCGGACAGAGCAGATGAGCAATGTAAATCTGCTGGGACTTCACTTCCACATCGGCAGCCAGATACTCGACATGAACGATTTCGTTGCTTTGTGCAAGCGTATCAATGAGTTGCAAGACCAGATGGACGCACAAGGCATCCGTGTAAAAATCATTGATGTAGGTGGCGGACTGGGTGTCGACTACGATAACCCTTTGAAGAATCCAATACCTGCGATGAAGGAGTTTTTCGATGTGTATAACAAACATCTCAAACTAAGAGAAGGACAGGAGTTGCATTTCGAACTCGGACGAGCCATCGTAGCACAATGCGGAAGTCTGATTACAAAGGTGTTGTACGTAAAAGACAATACGAACAAGAAGTTTGCCATCGTAGATGCAGGATTCACAGAACTGATTCGCCCTGCCCTTTATGGTGCACATCATAAGATTATCAACCTGACGAGTAATGAGCCACTCGACACATACGATGTAGTGGGCCCAATCTGTGAATCAAGTGATACTTTCGACACAGACATCCAACTGAATGCTGCAAAACGAGGAGATCTGCTGGCCATACTCAGTGCAGGAGCATACGGAGAATCAATGGCATCCTGCTATAATTGCAGGAAACTGCCGAAAGGATACGCATTAGAAGACATAATGGCAGATTGACGGACAAAACGTTGATTGGCACCAGTTTTGCGTATAGCCTTTCTGAACCAAATTATTAACATTATGAAAGAAAAAGAAGAAATAAAGAAAGATGTTGACACTGCTGCTACTGAAGGAACTCAGACAACAGAAGAAACCACAGAAATCCCTGTAGAAGGCGAAAAGACCGACTTGGAGAAGGCAAACGAAAAAATTGCGGAACTAGAAGACAAGTATCTGCGTCAAGTTGCTGAATTTGACAACTATCGTCGTCGTGTAATGAAAGAGAAAGCAGAACTGATTCTCAACGGAGGAGAGAAAGTACTTACCGATATTCTCCCTATCGTAGACGATTTGGAACGTGCAGAACAGCAGATGGAACAGATGACTGATATAGATGCTGTAAAAAAGGGCGTAGAACTTATCATAGACAAATTCATCAAGTTCCTTAATTCCCAAGGCGTGAAAGAAATAGACACCACAGACAAAGACTTTGATGTGAACTACCATGAAGCCATTACGATGGTGCCTAGCCAGAATGACGAACAGAAGGGAAAAGTGATTGACTGTGTAACGAAGGGCTACACGCTTAACGATAAGGTCATCAGATATGCGAAAGTAGTTGTTGCCAACTAAAACGAGAATATGGCGAAAAGAGACTATTATGAAGTGCTGGGCGTCAGCAAGAGTGCCAGTGCTGACGAAATAAAGAAAGCATACAAGCAAATGGCTATCAAATATCACCCGGACAGAAATCCAGGGGATAAGGAAGCCGAAACAAAATTCAAAGAAGCTGCAGAAGCTTATGACATACTTCGTGACCCTGACAAACGTCAGCGTTACGATCAATTTGGATTTGAGGGACTCAGCGGTGCAGGTGGATTCAATGCCCAAAACATGGACATGAACGATATCTTCTCGATGTTTGGAGACGTGTTCGAAGGGATGGGCTTTGGTTCAGGTTTTAGCGGTTTTGGTGGAGGCTTTGGAGGTTTTGGCGGTAATGCTCGTGGAAGCAAACCCGTCTACAAAGGTCAGGACCAGCGATTGAAAGTTGACTTAAATCTTAATGAAATCGTTAATGGTACAACCAAGAAATTCAAATTGCGGAAGCATGTCACATGTACACATTGTCACGGAACAGGTTCAGAAGACGGAAACACATCGACATGCCAGACCTGTAAGGGTTCAGGATACATCATCAAGACTCAGCAGAGTTTCCTAGGCATGATGCGCACTCAAAGTGTGTGTCCGGAATGTCATGGAGAAGGAACCGTCATCAAGAACAAGTGCTCGCAATGTGGTGGTGAAGGTATCGTAATGGGAGAAGAAATCGTTGAGGTGAACTTCCCTGCCGGACTTGCCAATGATATGGTGCTCAATGTATCAGGCAAGGGTGGTGCCGGACGTAGAGGTGGTGTTAATGGTGACCTGCACATTGTGATTCATGAGCTGGAAGATGCGAAACTTGTCAGAGATGGCAATGATTTGGTATATAATCTCATCCTACCTATTCCCACAGCCATTCTCGGAGGCTCTGTTGATGTACCAACCGTAGATGGAACTGCTAAAATTACAATTACACCAGGAACACAACCTGGCTCTGTGCTTCGCTTGAGAGGAAAAGGAATTCCTCAGGTACAAGGTTACAATAAAGGACAAAGAGGAGACGAAGTCATCAATGTCAGTGTCTATATGCCAGAAACACTAAACAAAGAGGAGAAAGAAATGGTACAGAAGATGGCTAATAGCGAAAACTTCATACCTACGGAGAGTATCAAGGAAAAAATCATGAGGAAATTCAAAGCAATCTTTGATTAATATGTCCAAGTTCAAAGAATACACAGACTATCTTTTTACTCAAGTCCCTATGTTTCAAAACGTAGGAAGCCAAGCATACAAGGCAGGACTTGAGAACACACATATTTTGGACGAGCACTTTGGACATCCTCATACACAATTTCATTCTATTCATATTGCGGGAACCAACGGTAAAGGTTCTTGTTCACATACGATTGCCTCTGTTCTTCAAGAAGCAGGATACAAGGTGGGGCTGTTTACATCTCCTCATCTTACAAATTTTCGTGAACGTATTCGTGTAAACGGGAAAATGATTTCAGAGCAATACATCATGGACTTCATTGACAATGAACGGAGTTTCTTTGAACCACTCCACCCTACTTTCTTTGAATTGACAACTGCAATGGCATTCAAATACTTTGCAGAACAGAAAATAGATGTAGCTGTGGTTGAGGTAGGCCTGGGAGGAAGATTAGATTGTACGAATATCATCACACCTGATTTATGCGTCATCACCAATATCAGTTTTGATCATGTACAATATCTTGGCAACACATTAGCCAAAATCGCAAGCGAGAAAGCAGGAATCATCAAGCCCCAAGTGCCTGTAGTGATTGGAGAAGAACATGAAGAAACAACTCCTGTATTCCTTGCAAAAGCCATAGAAGTGCAAGCAGACATAGTGTTTGCAGAGCAGTTCAAATCTGAGGGATCTTACGCATTCGAACTGACAGGATTGTATCAAGCTAAGAACAAACAGACTTCCCTTTGTGCGATTGATCAACTTATACATCAAGGATATCATATCAGCAATGAGCATATTCGCAAAGGATTGTTACATGTTAGTAGTAACACTGGACTAAGAGGAAGATGGCAAACTATCCAACAAAAACCAACCGTCATTTGTGATACGGGGCATAATGTAGGAGGCATTACCTATACATCCCAACAACTCAAGGAACTGCAATGCCAAACTCTCAGGATTGTATTTGGAATGGTGAATGATAAAGACATCAACAGCGTACTTGAACTGATGCCTAAACATGCTGTTTATTATTTCTGCCAAGCAAGCGTAAAACGAGCAATGCCATACAAAGAACTGAAAAAACTGGCAAAAAAGCACGGACTTGTAGGAAATGCTTATAAAACAGTAGAAAATGCATATAAAAAAGCCATAAATCAAGCTGATGCAAAAGATGTCATTTTTGTTGGTGGAAGTACATTCGTAGTTGCAGATTTCCTTAGTTATAGAGAAAAAAACATGCATTTATGAAAATCATTGCCAAATAATTTGCATATTTGAAAAAAAAACACTTTATTTGCAATAAATTCATTGACTAACAATAATTCCTTACTCAAATGAGCGAATGCATAACAAAAAACCTATCAGGTTTAAAAAGAGAGGATTTTCAGACAGAAATCCAAGGTAAAAGAACAGATTTGTTTGTATTACGTAACACTAAAGGTTACGAAGTTGCAATAACTAACTATGGTGGTGCAATGGTAGCCATTATGGTTCCCGACCGTAATGGTAAAATTGCTAACGTCATCATGGGTCACGATAACATCAATGATGTTGTTAACAAACCTGAGCCATTCCTCAGTACACTCATTGGACGATATGGCAACCGTATTTGCAAAGGTCGATTCACATTAGATGGCAAAGAATATACATTGGCTCTCAATAATGGCGAAAACTCCCTGCATGGAGGTCCTACAGGATTCCACGCCCGAGTATGGGATGCCAAACAAATTGATGCCCAGACGTTGGAGTTGCATTATACAGCAGCTGATATGGAAGAGGGGTTCCCAGGAAAATTGGATGTCACAGTGGTTTATCAATTCAATGACGAAAATGCATTAGTTATTGATTACAAGGCAACAACAGACAAGAAAACTGTTGTGAACCTCACCAACCATGGCTATTTCGCTCTTGCAGGTATTGCTGACCCAACACCTGTTATTGACGATCTTGTCTGCGAAATCAATGCCGACCATTATATTCCAATCGATGAGACTGCTATTCCGTTAGGACCAATAGCACCTGTTGCCGGCACACCATTTGACTTCCGCACACCTAAACCCGTAGGTCAAGATATTGATGCTGATGACGTTCAAATCAGAAACGGTGCAGGTTACGATCATTGCTACGTACTGAATAAGAAAGAGGTTGGCGAACTTAGTTTTGCCGCTAAGATTACTGAACCTCATTCAGGAAGAACAATGGAGGTATTTACAACAGAACCTGGTGTACAATGCTATTCAGACAATTGGGGAAGCGGTCAGAAAGGAACGCACGGGGCTACTTATCCACGCAGAAGTGCCATCTGCTTCGAAGCACAGCATTTCCCAGATAGTCCAAATCGCCCCTATTACCCTTCTGTGGTTCTTTGTCCAGGTGAAACTTACACCCAAAAGACAATTTACAAATTTGGAACAGATAATCAATAATTTTAAACACTAAGCAATATGAGACTAACTATCGATGACGTAAGAAGCCGTTTCATCAAGCATTTCGATGGAACTACTGGCACAATTTATGCTGCACCTGGTCGTATTAATCTAATCGGCGAGCATACTGATTACAATGGAGGATTCGTATTCCCAGGTGCTGTAGAACAAGGCATGATTGCCGAAATCAAACCAAATGGAACTCGTAATATTCGCGCATATTCCATTGATTTGAAAGATTATTATGAATTCTCCCTTGATGATGAAAAAGGTCCACGTTCAACACATTTCCGTTACATATTTGGAGTAGCCCGAGAAATGATGAAACGTGGTGTAAAAGTAGAAGGTTTTGACACTGCATTCGCAGGTGATGTTCCACTTGGTTCTGGTATGTCTTCAAGTGCTGCTCTCGAAAGCACATACGCTTTTGCTCTGAACGATATGTTTGGTGGAAACCTCGATAAGATGGAACTTGCCAAAGTAGGTCAAGCAACCGAACATAACTATATCGGCGTTAACTGCGGCATCATGGACCAGTTTGCGTCTATGTTCGGACAAAAAGGTAGTCTCATGCGCCTTGATTGTCGTTCAGGCGAATATGAATACTTCCCATGGAATCCAAAAGGTTATAAGTTAGTACTCATTAATTCATGTGTAAAGCATGAACTTGTAGGTAGTCCTTATAATGATCGCAGACAGAGTTGTGAAAATGTTGTAAACGCGGTGAAAGCAAACAAGCCAAACGTAGAAACACTCCGTGATTGCACTTGGGACGACCTTGAATCAGTTAAAGATAAAGTGAGCGAAGTAGACTATCGTCGTGCCAAGTATGTGCTTGGTGAAGTAGATCGCGTGCTCGCAGTTTGTGATGCCCTCAAAGCAGGAGATTACGAGACCGTAGGCGAAAAGATGTATGAAACTCACGAAGGACTTAGCAAGGACTACGAAGTAAGTTGTGAAGAACTCGACTTCCTTGTAGAATTAGCTCGTGACTGTGGTGTGACCGGTTCGCGCATTATGGGCGGAGGATTCGGTGGATGCACTATTAACCTTGTTAGTAACGAACTCTATGCAACATTTGTTCAAGAATGTAAAGTACAATATAAAAAGAAATTCGGCAAAGCTTGCAAAATCATCGACGTGTTCATTGGCGATGGAGCACGTAAGCTTTCCTGAATAATTCATTTTTTTAGGGAAGGATGTATCGAAAGATGCATCCTTTTTTTGTAAATATAAACAAAGTTTATACAGTCTAAAAAGATGAATTTCTTGATGTTTGGGAATATAATGACTATTTTTAGACATTTTTTTATAAAAAAGTTTTCCATTTTCATAAATATTTATTAAGTTTGCACTCTAAAGTGAATAAAAGGAAATTTAGTTCATTCATTAACAATAAAATTTATCTAAAGAATTATGAGAAATTTTAAATCAATCCTTCTCGGTTCGGCTGCTTTAGTAGCACTTGTTTGTGCTTGCGACCAACCAACCCAAGAATCTGCACTTACATTATCAGGTATTAACCCTGCAGATTATGACGCTAATGTGGCTGTTGCCTATGTTGACGGTAAATTTGTTGAAGACACAGCAAATGCTCAGCCCGTAAAGCTTTACACTCTTACCAATGCTAATGGTATGGAAGTATGTATTACAAACTTCGGTGCTCGTATCGTAAGTATTATGGTACCAGACAAAGACGGCAAGTTTGTTGACGTTGTTTGTGGCTTCGATAAAGTTGAGAACTATTTCCCATGGAATTATGAGACAGACTATGGTTGCTCTGTAGGTCGCTATGCCAACAGAATCAACAATGGTACTTATACATCACCAGATGGTACTGAAGTTGTCCTCGACAAGAACAACAATGGTGTAGCAAGCCTGCATGGAGGTTATACAGGATGGCAGTATCAGGTTTATGAGGTAGAAGAAGAAGCAGACAATTTGCTCTCATTGCGTCGTATTTCTCCTGATGGTGACAATAAGTTCCCTGGCTATATTGACGCAACTGTTAAGTTTGAACTGACTGACAATAACGAAATTGTAATCAACTACGATGCAGTATCAGATGCTCCTGCAGTTATCAATATGACAAACCACTCATACTTCAACCTCTCAGGTGATCTCAACAATACTATTGATGATGCTATTCTTTACATCAACGCGGATAACTATACACCTGCTGATGACAACTTGATTCCTACAGGAGAAATCAAGTCTGTTGCAGGAACAGTTTTCGACTTCCGCACTCCTAAAGCAATCGGTACAGACTTTGCAAGTGGAGATCCAGAACTGGAGTCAGTAGGTGGCGGCTATGATCACAACTGGTGTCTGAACACAAAGGGTAACACAAAGACTGTTGCTGTTACAATGAAGGATCCTCGCTCAGGCATTCAGCTTGACGTTTATACTAACGAGCCAGGTATCCAGTGCTACACCGCAAACTTCCAAGATGGCACTCGTCCAGGCAAGGGAGGTATTATGTATCAAAAGCATTGCGCAATCTGTCTTGAGTCACAGAAGTACCCAGACTCACCTAACAAGTACACATTACCAGGTTGGGAATTATGTAACCCATACGTAACTCCAGAACAGCCTTATCATTCATATTGTAAGTTTGCGTTCTCAATTGCTAAATAATACAATAAAAACCAATTAACATAATAACAAACAATTCAAATCATTTAAAATGAACGTTTTAGAAGCATTAAAAAACAATGGCTTTGAGACCATTGACTACATCGTGGTCCTCATCTACATTGTAATTCTGGTGGGCTTGGGACTATTCCTCTCACGCAGCAAAAAGGGTCAGGATAAATCATCTAACGACTACTTCCTTGCAGGTAACACTTTGACTTGGTGGGCTGTCGGTGCATCATTGATTGCAGCGAACATCTCTGCCGAACAGTTTATCGGTATGTCAGGTTCGGCATACGTTTCTGGTATTGCAATGGCAGCTTACGAACTTGAAGCTGCTCTGGCACTCATCATCGTGGGTAAGTTCTTATTGCCACTCATGATCAAGAAGGGTATTTTCACTATTCCGCAGTTCTTGAGCGATCGCTACAACTGGGGTGTAGGTCTGGCTTTCTCTATCTTCTGGCTCTTCCTCTATGTGTTCATCAACCTTACATCGGTTGCATGGCTCGGAGCTATCGCCATCAAGATGATTTTAGGTCTGCCAGATGTCCAAGGATTCATTTTTGGCATGGAAGTTGACATGACCTTGCTCACTATCATCCTCATCCTCTTCGTCATCGCAGGTATTTACTCAATCTACGGAGGTTTGGCATCAGTAGCTTGGACCGACGTGATGCAGGTTACCTTCCTCGTTGGTGGTGGTCTAATTACCGCATACTTCGCACTTGACTTTATCGCAGGTGATTTGAACATCTCAGGAGGAGCATTGGGTGCTTTAGGAAAGATATACTCTGAATTGGGACAAATTGATGGTGACAAGCACTTCAACCTCGTTGTCAATAGTACTGGCGGTGCTTATGCAGATACAGTTACATCAGAACCATATTTCGACATACCAGGTATCGTAGTTATCGTAGGTGCTTTGTGGCTTACCAACCTTGGTTACTGGGGCTTCAACCAGTATATCATCCAGAAGGGTCTTGCTGCTAAGAACCTTGATGAGGCAAAGAAGGGTATGGTATTTGCAGGATTCCTCAAGATTTTGATTCCGTTCATCGTTTGTATCCCAGGTGTATGTGCATTCTATATTGTAAACCAACAACCTGAACTCTACGAAAAGCTCATCCATGGTGTAGCAGAAAACGGCATCACACGTCCAGACCAGGCTTATCCGTTCCTCATCCACCACTTCACTCCAACAGTGGTTAAGGGTCTCGCATTCGCAGCCCTCGCTGCAGCAGTAATTTCATCACTTGCTTCTATGTTTAACTCTACTTCTACCATCTTTACGATGGATATCTATAAGAAGTTTATTAACAAGAACGCTACAGACAAGAAACTTGTAACAGTAGGACGTATCACATCACTCTCTGCACTCATCATCGCCCTCATCGCTGTTTACCCAATCATGGGTGGAGCTGATCAGGCATTCCAGGTAATCCAGGAGTACTCAGGATTCGTTTATCCAGGTATCGTAACTATCTTCGGTCTTGGTCTCTTGTGGAAGCGTTCTTCAGGTACAGCTGCCGTAGTTGCTGCTATCGGTACATTCCTCTTCTCTATCATCTTCAAGTTCGCATTGCCTGAGGTTCCGTTCCTCATCCGTATGGGATACGTATTCCTCTGCTTGGTAGCTCTGTTCATCCCAATCTCTATGATGAGCAAGAAGACAAAGCCAGCCGAGGTGCTGACAGCCGATGTTGTGAAGAAGCAGCTCAAGTGGTCAACCATTATGCTTTGCCTCTCTGTCATCACACTCATTGCAGGTATCATTATGATGATGGACGAAAACTGCCGCAACTATGGTGCCGAGACTATATTCTTCCTCACAGTTATGTTCTTCACCCTCTTCTGGTACCTACGCTCTAATGCAAAGGACAAGGTTGAAGACGTGAAGTCAATCGGTGTTGACATAGCTATCTTCAAGACAAACACCGTATTCAACGTCGGAGCTATTGGTATTATCGTTATCCTTGCAATTCTCTACATTTGCTTGTGGTAATCTCTTATAAAAAGCTACACCTATTTCGGTAGGTGTAGCTTTTCATCATACATTACATTATTCATATTAGAAAGAAATTAAAACAAAAACCTATTGATTGTATTTATCTATTTTTTGCTTCCGTAGATTATCTAGAAATAATCCTTGGAAGTGTGAAATATTTTAAAAACAATTGATTAATAATAGAAGTATTATGTTAGAAGCACTTAAAGAAAAAGTATTCAAAGCCAATCTAGACTTGGTCAAACAAGGACTTGTCATTTTCACATGGGGCAACGTATCAGGCATTGACCGTGAAAAAGGTTTAGTTGTCATCAAGCCATCTGGCGTAAGCTATGATGAGATGAAAGCAAGCGACATGGTCGTTGTTGACCTTGAGACTGGCAAAGTAGTGGAAGGTGACTTGAATCCATCATCCGACACTCCTACACACCTTGTTTTATATAAAGCATTCCCAAATATTCAAGGCGTGGTTCATACTCACTCCACCTATGCTACTGCTTTTGCACAGGCTGGTCGTGATATTCCTAACATCGGAACCACTCATGCAGACTATTTCTACAAAGACATTCCATGTACACGTGATATGACTGAAGCTGAGGTGAAGGGTCAATACGAACTGGAAACAGGTAACGTCATTGTTGATGAGATCCTGAACATCCGTAAGATTAATCCCGACCACACTCCTGCAGTTCTAGTCAAGAACCATGGCCCATTCTCATGGGGCACGTCTCCTGACAACGCAGTCTATAATGCCAAAGTGATGGAACAATGTGCAAAGATGGCATTCGTGGCATTTTCAGTGAATCCTGACCTTACCATGAATCCGCTGCTCATCGAGAAGCATTACATGCGTAAACATGGCCCAAATGCCTACTATGGACAGAAAGGACAGAAGCATTAATCAATAAACCAAATTAATATAACATTAACAAACAAAAAACAAAATCTAATGAAAGCATTTGAAAATTTAGAGCTTTGGTGGATTACTGGAGCACAGCTTCTTTACGGAGGCGAGACTGTGAAAATCGTTGATGGTCACTCAAAAGAAATGGTAGATGGACTTAATAAGGGTGGTATCATTCCTATTAAAGTTGTTTATAAAGGCACAGCTAACTCTTCTAACGAAGTTGAAGCTATCATGAAGGCAGCCAACAACGAAGATAAGTGTATAGGAGTCATCACTTGGATGCATACATTCTCACCTGCTAAAATGTGGATCAAGGGTCTTCAGGCTCTTCAGAAGCCTTTGTTGCATTTCCACACACAATACAACGCAGAAATTCCTTGGGATGCAATCGACATGGACTTCATGAACCTCAACCAGAGTGCTCATGGTGACATTGAGTTCGGACATATCTGTACTCGCATGCGTGTACCTCGCAAGGTTGTTTGTGGTTATTGGAAGGACGAAACTGCCCAAAAGCAGATTGCAGTATGGGCACGTGTAGCAGCTGGAGTTGCTGATGCCAAGAAAGTACGCTGCTTGATGTTCGGTATGAACATGAACAACGTTGCAGTAACTGATGGTGACCGTGTAGAATTTGAACAGCGTCTGGGCTATCACGTTGACTACTACCCTGTTTCTTCACTTATGGAATACTTCAAGAAAGTAACCGATTCTGAAGCAGATGCCCTTGTTGAAGAATACAAGAAGGAATATACTATCAAGATTGACGAGAGTGGTGAAGAAGTATATTGGGAGAAGGTAAAGAATGCTGCCAAGGCAGAAATCGCTCTCCGTCGTGTATTGAAAGACGAAGGAGCTACTGCATTCACTACAAACTTTGACGACCTTGGTGATGCAGACATTGACGATCCTAACTTCGTTGGTTTCGACCAGATTCCAGGTCTTGCTTCTCAGCGTCTGATGGCTGAAGGTTATGGTTTTGGTGCTGAAGGTGACTGGAAGACAGCTTGTCTTTATCGCACACTTTGGGTTATACAGCAAGGTATGCCTATCGGTTGTTCATTCCTTGAGGATTACACTCTGAACTTTGCAGGTGACCGCAGTTCTTGTCTCCAGAGCCACATGCTCGAGATTTGTCCTATGATTGCAGTCGACAAACCAAAGCTTGAAGTTCACTTCCTTGGTATTGGTATCCGTAAGCAGCAGACAGCCCGTCTTGTGTTCACATCAAAGACAGGTCGTGGAATCAAGGCAACTGTTGTTGATCTCGGCAACCGATTCCGTCTCATTTCTCAGGAGGTTGAGTGTATCGAACCTAAACCAATGCCTCACCTTCCTGTTGCTTCAGCACTGTGGGTACCACAGCCTACTTTCGAAATTGGTGCAGGTGCATGGATTCTCGCAGGTGGTACTCACCACAGCGCCTTCTCTTATGACATCACTGAAGACTACTGGGAGGACTTCGCAGAAATCGTTGGTATTGAATATATCAAGATCAATAAGGATACGAAGACTTATGAATTCAAGCAGCAACTGCAGAACAACGAGATGTACTACATGTTGAACAAAGCTCTCAAGTAATTATGACAGCAAAACAAACTATACAATCAGGTAAAGCCATTCTCGGTATCGAGTTTGGCTCTACCCGTATTAAAGCAGTCCTTATCGACGAAGACAACAAACCAATCGCACAAGGTAGCCACACATGGGAAAACCAGTTGGTAGATGGACTTTGGACCTATAGTACCGATGCTATTTGGTATGGTCTTCAGGATTGCTATGCCGACCTTCGCAAGAATGTCCTTGCACAATATGAAATAGAAATTGAGACACTTGCCGGCATCGGTATCAGTGCTATGATGCATGGTTATATGCCATTTAAGGGTAACACTATACTTGTACCTTTCCGCACTTGGCGTAACACCAATACCGGAAAGGCAGCAGCCGAGCTGTCAGAACTCTTCAACTATAACATTCCTCTCCGTTGGAGCATATCACATCTCTACGAGGCTATTCTCGACAATGAAGAGCATGTTGCTGATATCGACTTCCTCACTACTTTGGCTGGTTATGTTCACTGGCAGCTTACAGGTGAGAAGGTATTAGGTGTAGGCGATGCATCAGGTATGATTCCTGTTGATCCTAAAACCAAGACTTACGATGCTGTAATGGTTGATAAGTTCAACAAGCTCATTGCTCCTAAAGGTTTCAACTGGACATTGCTCGACATTCTTCCAAAGTCACTCAATGCAGGCGAGAATGCAGGATTCCTTACTCCAGAGGGTGCAAACCGCCTCGATGTGTCTGGTCATCTGAAACCTGGTATTCCACTTTGTCCACCAGAAGGCGATGCTGGTACCGGTATGGTTGCTACCAATTCTGTGAAACAACGCACTGGTAATGTCAGCGCAGGTACGTCATCATTCTCAATGATTGTACTTGAGAAAGAACTCTCCAAACCATACGAGATGATTGATATGGTCACTACTCCTGACGGTTCACTCGTAGCAATGGTACACTGCAATAACTGTACTTCCGACATCAATGCGTGGGTGAAGCTCTTCAAGGAATATGCAGAACTGCTAGGTGTTCAGCAGGACACTAACACCCTCTACACTACCCTCTTCAACATAGCTCTCAAGGGTGATGCCGACTGTGGAGGACTTATTTCATATAACTACATTTCTGGTGAACCTGTAACAGGTTTAGCTGACGGACGTCCTCTTGTCGTTCGTTCTGCTAACGACAAGTTCAATCTTGCCAACTTCATGCGTGCTCATCTTTATGGAGCCATCGGCGTACTCAAAGTGGGTAACGATGTATTGCTGAAAGAAGAGAACGTAAAGGTAGACCGCATCACAGGTCATGGTGGTTATTTCACTACTCCAGGTGTTGGACAACGTATGCTGGCTGCTGCTCTCAACTCTCCTATCTCAGTAATGGAGACTGCAGGAGAAGGTGGTGCATGGGGTATTGCACTCCTTGCTGCGTATGCAGTGAACAACACAAATAAACTATCTCTTGCCGATTACCTCGATCAAGTGGTATTCGCAGGCAATGCTGGTACATCTATCGCTCCTACTCCAGAGGAAGTCGATGGATTTAATCGCTATCTTGAAAACTACAAGGCAGACCTTGCTATTGAGCAGGCAGCCGTAGAGAATCATAAATTATAAATAATAGTAAAATGTCAAATTCCATTCAAGTATTAAACCATGCAGCTGACAACATCCGTATTCTTGCTGCATCAATGGTAGAAAAAGCAAAGTCAGGACACCCAGGCGGTGCAATGGGTGGTGCTGATTTCATCAACGTCTTGTATTCAGAGTTCTTACAATATGACCCTGAGAAGCCCGAATGGGTAGGACGTGACCGTTTCTTCCTCGATCCTGGTCACATGGCTCCAATGCTCTACTCACAATTGGCACTCATTGGCAAGTTCACACTTGATGAACTCGCTCAGCTTCGTCAATGGGGTTCTCCAACTACAGGCCACCCAGAGTTCGAAGTAGCTCGTGGTATCGAAAACACTTCTGGTCCACTTGGACAAGGACATGTATTCGCTATCGGAGCTGCGATTGCAGCGAAGTTCCTTGCCGCACATACAGGCAATCCTACTTTCTCTAAGGAAACTGTCTATGCTTATATCTCTGATGGTGGTATCGAAGAGGAAATCAGTCAGGGTGGTGCTCGTATCGCAGGTATCCTTGGTCTTGATAACCTTGTAATGTTCTACGATTCAAACGACATCCAGCTCTCAACTGAGACCAAGGAGGTTATGAACGAAGACACTGCTGCTAAATATCGTGCACTCGGTTGGGAAGTAAAGACAATCAACGGTAACGATGCTGCACAGATTCGTGAGGCAATACAATGGGCAAAGGCTGTTCAAGGTAAGCCTGCACTCATCATTGGTAAGTGCATCATGGGTAAGGGTGCACGTAAGGATGATGGTTCGTCATACGAAGCAAACTGCAAGACCCACGGTGCTCCTCTTGGAGGTGATGCTTATCGCAACACTATCAAGAATCTTGGTGGTGACCCAGATGCACCATTCCAGATTTTCGACGATGTAAAAGAGATGTATGCTAAGCGTGCTGCAGAATTGAAGGACATCTGTGCTGCACGTTATGCAGAAGAAGCTGCATGGGCTGCTGCTAATCCAGACAAAGCTGTTCAGCAAGCAGAGTGGTTCAGCGGTGCTGCACCTAAGGTAGATTGGTCTGCTGTTCAGCAGAAAGCTAATGATGCTACTCGTAGCGCAAGCGCTGCAGTACTGAGTGTATTGGCTGAACAGGTGCCAAATATGATTTGTGCATCTGCCGACCTTTCTAACTCAGACAAGACAGACGGCTTCCTCAAGAAGACACATGCATTCACAGCAGGCGACTTCTCAGGTGCTTTCTTCCAGGCTGGTGTAGCAGAGCTTACAATGGCATGCTGCTGTATCGGTATGGCGCTCCACGGAGGTGTCATCCCTGCATGCGGAACCTTCTTCGTATTCTCTGATTATATGAAGCCTGCCGTACGTATGGCTGCACTCATGGAACTTCCAGTGAAGTTCATCTGGACACACGATGCATTCCGTGTCGGTGAAGACGGACCTACTCACGAACCTGTTGAACAGGAAGCACAGATTCGTCTCATGGAGAAACTGCAGAACCACAGCGGTAAGAACTCAATGCTCGTACTCCGTCCTGCTGACGCAAAGGAAACGACTGCAGCATGGAAACTTGCAATGGAGAACACCACTACCCCATCTGCCCTCATTCTCTCTCGTCAGAACATCGCTGACCTGCCAGAAGGAAATGACTACAGTCAGGCTGCAAAGGGTGCATACATCGTTGCTGGTAGCGATGCCAACCCTGATGTAGTGCTCGTAGCATCTGGTTCAGAAGTATCTACCCTTGTAGCAGGTGCAGAACTCCTTCGCAAGGATGGCATCAAGTGCTCTATTGTCAGTGTACCATCCGAAGGTCTCTTCCGTACACAGTCAGCTGACTATCAGGCACAGATTCTCCCTGCAGGCGTGAAGAAGTTCGGTCTCACAGCCGGTCTCCCAGTAAACCTCGAAGGCCTCGTTCCACGCAACGAAGGTAAGGTATGGGGTCTCAGCAGTTTCGGTTTCTCTGCTCCCTATAAGGTGCTCGATGAGAAACTCGGCTTCACTGCAGAGAATGTCTACAATCAAGTAAAGAGCTTGTAGTGATTTAGACATTAGCCCTTTGGCGAGAATAACTCAGGATAGGGTTTGAAACCTATCAACTGAAACAGAAACGAGTTGAATGCACATGATGCTTCAACTCGTTTTTTGTTTCATTATTCCATAGCGATCCTTCGCTCTTTACATACCCTAATCATAAGAGGCAATAGAGTTCTTCCACATATGTTCATAGCTTGATGAACATATGTTCTTGAAAAGAGTATATTCTTTTCTTAGAATATATTCTGATTGATAGCATCAACTATTGTCTGCACTTCCTCGTCAGTCATCAATGGACTGAGTGGCAGACTGAGTTCGTCGTCAGCCCAATGGTCAGAAATAGGCAGACGCAATTGTGCATACTGACTATATGCTTTCTGTCGATGAATAGAAACAGGATAATGTACTTGGGTCTGTATGCCATGTTCGAGTAGCAGTTGCTGCAGATAGTTACGGTTCTTACACTTGATGGCATAGATGTGATACACATGACTACTGTCGGTAATGTCGGGTAATAACGTAACTGCCGGATGACAGATATGTGTGGAATAGTAGTGTGCAATTTCGATACGTCGTGTGTTATCCTTGTCGAGACGGTGTAGTTTCACGCTAAGAACAGCTGCTTGCAGTTCGTCCAACCTGCTGTTGAATCCCTGATAGTCATGCTGATACTTCTGTGACTGGCCATAGTTGGTAATTGCCCTTACTCGTTCTGCCAACTCTGAATCGTTGGTTGTCACTGCTCCTCCATCACCCAAACATCCCAGATTCTTAGCTGGATAGAAACTGAATGCGGCAGCATCACTATTATTGCCTGCCCTACGTCCGAAAAGCGTTGATAATTGAAGCTGCGAGGTCGAATAACAGATGGCACCGTGTGCCTGACAAGCATCCTCTAGAACCTTGAGACGATGCTTGCGAGCAATACGGTTGATGGCATCCATGTGGCACATCAATCCGTATAGATGAACGGGGATGATGGCACGAGTAAGCGGTGTAATATGACGTTCGATTTGTGTTTCATCAATTGTCGGGACTTCCTGATGGGGTTCACACAGCACAGGAGTGAGACCTGCACGTGTAACCGCAAGGGCAGTAGCGATAAAGGTGTTATCAGGAACAATCACTTCATCACCATCGTTCCATCCATAGATTTGCTTCCATGCCATCAGCACCGCTGTAAGAGCATCCAGTCCGTTTCCCACACCAATGCAGTAATTGGTGCCCACATAAGCAGCAAACTCGTTCTCAAACTGCTCCACTTCGCTGCCTTTGATGTACCAACCCGAATTGACCGCACGGTTGATGGCAGCCTTAAGGTCGTCACCAAACGAGGCATTGATGCGTTTCAAATCGAAATATCTTATCATATCTTTTAACCTCTTCTATTAATCAACTAACCCTATAATCTTTTATAATTATAATACAAACCTATTAAGCTACTAAGCTATTAACCTTCTAAGCTATTAACCTACTAAGCTATTAAGCTACTAAGCTATTAAGCTATTATCCTACTCACTAATCAACAACTGTCCGTTGGGCGTCATTCCTTCGGCAGAGATGAAGAACTGCTTGGCAGAAGAGTTGTTATAAAACTCCACCTTTGCCTTTCCATTGGCATCCGTCTTGATGTTCGCATCCCAATAGAGCGTACGACGGAAATCCTCTGTTGGTGGCAGAATACTATAGTCTTCCATCTCGAACTTTGTCGGCAAATTGTAGCCATTGAAGTGAGTCTTGCGCAGTCCCTTGGTCTTGAAGTAGAACAAAGGATGTGTATAGACAAATGCGATAACAGGATTCATACCCATAAGATCGGTCGACTGAATATAGTCGTTCAGTACAGTGAGGTCTTCTGTGAAATAGACAGACTTAGCTTCATTGAGGAATTCTGGTTTTTCCACAAGACCCGTCATGTTGTTTGTCTTCATGAAGGTCAGTCGTGTGGATTTTAAGTTAGAGATGTAGCAGAACGTATTATTGACAATCCACACAATCGGACGATTGTCATACGACAAACCATTATCATCACCAAAGACAGGCTTCACACCATCCCTAATCATAAGGTTCTCTTTCATGTGATCGGCACTCAAACCATTTTCGTCCGCTTGTTTAGCCAAAAACATCACCTTGCCGGCATCCGTGTCAACCTTTCCGATTTCAGTCGGTAGAACATAAAACTGATGTGATATCAATGGATCAGGCACACCGTCAATAAGGCTGTTCTTGCTTTTCAGCCACTCATCAAAGGTCGGTATTTCCTCACCTTTATCAGCCAACTCATCGGCATAGGTATCGCAGTCGTAATAGACAGAAGCCTTGCTTTGTGCCCAGTCTTCGTCATACCAATTCACATGCAGGTCGCCCAAGATGCGGCGACTCTTGATTTTGACAGTTGGCAACACATGCACTTTCTTCGTAATGCTGACAAACTCTTCCTCTGCGGGTTCATCTGCTGTCTCCTTAAAAAAGTTGCACTCCCCTACCGGCATCATCTCAGTCTCGTATGGCGACAGCAATCGCATGGCAGGAGAGAAGTGACGATCTACCTCGATGATGTAGTTCTGTGCCTCACCTTCCTTCTCTGACTTGATTTGTACTGTCCAATCACCGCTGCAATCAGGAATCTTGAACGAGTAGCGTCCCAAGCTGTCCGTCTTGGCTTTGCCCGACATCGACTGTCCATCGCGATTAAACAGCGTCATGCTTAAGTCCACATTACCCGTATCACGCTTTTTACTACGCGAACGCAGAATGCCGAACAGATACAGTCCGTCCTCGTTGGGCTCCACTTTTGTCATGGTCTTCTGACCCGACATCAGTTGCCAGTCATAGCGGCGCCATCCTTGAATCATCATCAGCAGGTCAGCTGCACGGCGGTGCTCAGCGTCGTCTGCTTCAAAATAATAGTCAGGCGAATCAATGTAACCGCTCACTTCGCTTGAGAGCAGCATCCATGTCTTCATATTTCCCTCTTTACCGTTCGTCATCGTGGCGGCATCCATCGCTGAGAACGAGATTGAAGAATTTGGTTGTGATTGTATGTCAAGCGATATTTTGCAGCAGGGTGAAAGCGAGCGCATATTGGTGCTCACTACGATACTGTCAGCAGGTGTGGCAAACGGCATGATGAAGAACAGGCGCTCTGCCAATATCTGCCCTTTCGAGTCGAACAATGTGAACTGACTCACACCGCCCGGTAACGACAGTCGTTCAAACCGTCGCTCCATCCATGGCTGTGCCGTCATTGTGTCTGCAGCCAGAATGGAACCGTTATGCATCATCACATAGCCAACCAACTTGCCCTGCATACCTTTAGAAGCATGGATATTGGCTATGATCTCTGTATCATCCATCATATCAAGAGTCAGCACACATCCTTCTTCCTTTGCTTCCGGAAGCTTATAGTCCTTCATCTTGCCCTTCTCGTCGGGCAACTGTACATACAGCGGCTCAGGCATCAGCATCGGCACTACTTCGAACACGCCACGTCCTGTCTCATCCGTCTCCACTGTTCCTATCTTCTGTTTCTGCGCATTGAGCAATGCTCCTTTCACCGCTAAGTGTTTGCCTTCCTTGTTGCTTACCGCAATAGCCACTCGGCTCGTTAGTCCACGAACCAAGTCACCACCTTCCGGATAGAACTTCACACTATTGAGAGCCAAGTCGGTTGTTGACTCAGCCACCTTACCTTCATCATCTACACGTGTGTTAGGCAATCGGTGTCGGAATCCAACCTTGTCGATGACTGCATTCGTATAGTTGCCATCTTCCTTGGGTTTATTAAAGATTGGAAACACACGGCTGAAGACTGCCGGCGTACCCCAGTTGGTCATATAACGTGTGAAAGCACGAACCTCATAGAATCCGCTTGCACCCACAATGCTGTCCAACTTGATGTCACCCTCAGCCTCACCATCCTCTATCTTCAGTGTTCTGCGCTCACACACATCGCCTATAGGATTAACCAGTTCCACGTAGAGCACCGTACTGATGCCAGATGGTTTGTTTGTATCCATTCGTTTTACATACGCTTTGAAGCGAATAGTCTCCCCCTTGAAGTAACCCGTGTTATCAAAATGAAGGTACACTTTCTCTTGAGGTGCAGCCTGGTTGAACCGCATGGCGCGCTGCATATACGCCAGAAGTCGTGTTACCTCAGGATTATCATCACCAGTCTGTGCTGCAACGTTCATCGTTCCAGCACATAAATACATACTGATGCCCAGCATCAGACCATAGAATATATTTTTCATGTTTACAAAATGTACATCTTTTAGATGTAAGACCCGATTTTCGCCAAAAAGTTTAACCATACAGTCATATTCATTACATCTTTTATGAAATAGTCGTAGAGATAACATGTCTTAACGCCAAAAAATAGCGAATTTCTTTTGTCGTTCGCCTATCTTTTACTAAATTTGCAAACGCGAATAATCAATCGAACGATGAAACTCTCCTTAACCACTCAAATTGCAATATCCCTCGTATTGGCAGTCATAGCGGGAGTCCTGTTACAGGGACACCCAGAGATTGCCGACAGCTACATCAAGCCCTTAGGACTGATCTTCCTCAATCTCCTGAAATTTATCGTTGTGCCACTCGTGCTGTTCTCTATCATGTCAGGCATCCTGTCGATGAACGACATATCAAAAGTTGGTCGACTCGGCATACGTGCATTGATTTATTTCACCCTCACCACCATCTTTGCCGTCACATTAGGCTTGTGTGTATCTACACTTATCAAGGACTTCCTGCCATTGATTAGCTTAGATGTCGCTCCATCCCCAGAGCAGACGACCGACAATAATCTCACTTTTATGGACCAAATCGTCAATATGTTTCCCCAAAACATTATTGAGCCGCTCGGCAGTATGGCAATGATGCAAGTCATCATCATGGCTGTACTCTTTGGAGTGGCAATAGTTCATGTACGTGAGAAAGGTGAACCGGTAAAGCAGCTTATTCTGAGTCTCAACGAAGTTGTTTCAAAGGTTCTCAACTATATCATGGCAATGGCTCCCATCGGTGTGTTTTGTATGCTGACCCCTGTTGTAGTAGAAAATGGGCCAGGTGTTCTCAGTTCGTATGCAGCCCTCATAGTGCTCGCCTATTCCTGCTTCTTCCTCCATGCCCTTTGCGTCTATTCCCCACTCGTATGGTTTTTAGGAGGAATATCACCTTGGAAATTCTTCAAGGGGATGCAGTCAGCCATGCTGTTTGCCTTTTCCAGCGACTCATCCGTAGCTACCCTCCCCTATAGTATGAAATGTACAGAGCAGCTCGGCGTCCGTAAAGATATCGGAAGCTTTGTCCTATCCCTCGGAGCCACCATCAACATGGATGGTGTAGCCATCTATTTGGGAGCCACAGCCGTATTCATGGCAGCCTGCTGCGGCATGGACCTCACACTGAACCAATATTTCGCCATTGCCTTTTCTGCCACGATAGCCTCCATTGGCACCCCTGGCATCCCAGGCGGCTCCCTTGCCCTGATGGCTATGGTCTTTGCTTCAGCCAACATCCCTGTCGAGTACGTAGCCATTGCAGCAGGCATCGACCGTATCATAGATATGGGACGCACTGTGATGTCAGTCACAGGCGATGCCTCTTGTGCCATCGTCATGCAGAAACTCACGAAGCAAAACTAACAAAACACTTTTTGTATGACTACACACCTTTTTCCCAAAGGTAACAGCCGTTTTATTCCCACCTTGGGAACGCTTCATTCCCAGCGTGGGAATCAGCTGAACATAATCTATAGATTTGTGATGCCAATCATTACAGCGATTGCTATCAGCAGTGCATACATTCCTTTTGTTTGACTTCGCGCAAAATACTTACACTCGGCATCGTTCAGACAAGTCCGACTCTGCTTCAATGGTCTTTGCACCCCCTACGGTTCCCCCGTTATCGGGGAACAGAAACGCTTAATCGCATTTTTCGTGAATTGTTTCGTAATTGTTGATTGAATTGAGTGATGTCGTTTAACAATCAATCTCTATTCATTCACTAAGAACTGACCGTATCTTGTGATACCCTCTGCTGACACGTCGATGATGTTGCATACGGAATTGTTGTAGAACTCGATGCTGGCCTGTCCGAAGTTGTCTGTCGTGACGTTCGGGTTCCAATAGAGGGTGCGGCGATAGTCCTTTATCTCAGGGAGTTTGGCTTTGCTATAGTCGGGGTTGTAGTACTCTACTGGACGGGTAAATCCTTGGAAGTTGTATTCACGACCTACCGTGATGCGGGTCTTGTCATCAGGGAAGGTGATAAGGTTGATGTAGGAATCAACACCTGTCGTAGACTGGCCTTCCTGTCGGTCTTGATGAAAATGCTCAAATGGAGTAGGCCGCCGGGGTGCATCGCTGACAATGTATATCTTGTCGAGTATCGGCAGATGTTCGATTAACGTAACTCGTTCGTCAAAATTGTTATCATTCCAGTTGATGACAAAGTGTTGGGTTTCGTTATTGTTTGTTGAATTTTCGTATCTAAGTTTCACGTAGTCTATAATGTGATAGAGATAGCTGACGTCTGCGTAATCATTAGATATTCTCTTAGTCTCTCCGGGAAGAGGTGGAAGTTCTTCTCTCCAGTCAAAATAGATTGTCTTGCCATCCAACAATTGTATCTGTGGATAATGTCCCCAATCCCATAATTCATTCAAGAACTCCAGAAAATCAATCTGAGCTACGGGTTTGTCCTTCTGCAACTTGGCATGTGGTCGCCGCTTTGACTTGATGTTCACCTGTGGTATCCACTCCGATGCGTAGATGTCTTCCTGATAGTCCTCCCAAGTCAGTTTCTTGTCCTTGACGATGTCGGGCTGATAGGTCTCATACCAGCTGTAGGCCCTGAGCGACTGAGGAAAAAACGCCTGCTTCCTGACAAATATCTTTGGGTCATGTCCCTGAACACTATCCTTTTTCACTTTATCCCCCTTGGCATATTGTGCCCTCAATGCCAGCTTTACATATCCGTGGAATGGTTCGTAGGCGATTTGAAAATGTCCTGATGTATCGGCATCTACGATTCCATTGAACAGATAGGTGTCCCCTTCCTTCAGGTCGTCACTAAGGTTCAGCATCGTGCAGGCAATGCGGATAGGACGTTTCTCTTTGGTGAATAATCCCGTCAGCGATGTTCTCAAAGGGATAGCATCACCATATAGCACCATCTTCTGCTCTGGCAGGTAGTCCACATGGAAGTATTCGGGATTGTCTATGTATCGCCAGTCATAGCGCCTCCAACCTTGCACTAGCATCAGCAGGTCGAGCGCCTGCTGGTGTTTCTCGTCGTTCGACTCGAAATAATAGTCGGGATTCTCCACAAAGCCTTTCAAGTCGGATTCTAAAAGTAGGTTCGTCAGGATATTGCCTGTAGCAAACGATGGGTCGAGCTGTGCCTCATCCCTCACAGAAACAGAGAAGGTCTGGAATTGCAAAGCACGTCCTTTGGCATCGGTAGCAAGCAGGTTCAGTCGAATCTTCTCCAAAGGTTTATAAGGACGGTTTGCGATACCTGCTACAGAAATCTTTGCCTGCGACTCCTGCTGACGGTTGATAAAGAACAGGCGATCGGCATACACATTGCCCAGTGAGTCCACAACGACTGCCTGATTCACTCCCTCGGAAAGGTCCTCCTTATAGATGGCGACAACCCCTCGGCCCCCCTCTGACTCCCCCCTCAGAGGGGAAGAACTTAGGGGAGAGGATTGAAGTCTTTTTCCCCTGCAATACAGATTTAGATACAACTGCTTTGGCTGCCTGAATGCTTGTACGACATCAATATACACACCTTCATCATCCTGCTCTAACCACAGACGTACTCCTTCGCGCTCTGCATCAGGCAGGTCGAAGGTAAATTTCTTGTCAGCGAACTCGAAGCGTACCTTATATTTCTTTCCCTTTTTTACATCCAATGTAATCAATCCTCGTCCTGCATGAATCGCACGGACGGAATCAATCGGTTCACCATCTTCAAGCAAAACACCACTTACATTAAGACGTTCCAGCTGTTGGTTCATAGCCTCCCAAGCCACCCGGCATTGCTGGCCTTCAAGCAGATAGCCGCCCTCCGGGTAGAACCTTACGTCAAACTCAGGAGTTTTCCAGTCCACACGATAATCTCCTACCGTTATCTTCGTCGGCATAATCTTCTGCATGTAGTTCGCAGCCGTATCGGGTCGGCTGTAGACAGGAAGCACTCTTGAAAACAGATAATGATAGTCACGGTACATCTTTTGTAACCCGTGAGGATCGAGCGACTTATTCAAGAGGTACAAGTCATCTGCTGTCTGTCTTGCCTTATTGATAGCAGCCAATCGCTCTTTCAAGGGTTGCTCTGACAGATGAAGGATATGATAGCCGCTCGTTTTTATTATATCTGCATACTTCCAATAGTTTTCTTGATTCTCAAGGTCAGCCAAAACATCTGCATAATCACCACTATATTGACTGCCGTTGAGGTCCCTCTTCCCCCAGCCGAAATCTTCATGTTTATGGCCATGCCAATCATACCAATGCCTAGTATAGTCATACCCAAAGTTCAACATCCACTTGGTATAGGCACGCACTTCATAGAAACCGGCAAAAGTAGTGTCACTAATCGCAAAGCACCCGTCTGCCTGTCCCTGTTGGTTGATAGCAAGCTGCTGGCGCTCCATTAGGTAGCCCTGCTCGTTCAGCAGCTCCACATACAAGATACGGCTCAGCGGTTCAGGAGAGTTGTCATCAGCCAGCACCACGTATGCCTTGTACCAGATGGTATCACCAAGAAAGTAGCAGTTATTGTCGAAATGCAGGTATACCTTCTCCTGTACCGGCAACACCTTTTTAGGCTTCTTGTCGGGTACGGTTTCGACAGGCTCACCGTGTACGGATTCGACAGGCTCACCGTGTACAGATTCGACAGGCTCACCATGTACAGATTCGATAGGCTCACCGTGTACGGATGAAAAGGCGGCTAACGTTAACAGCCAGCCTATCAGCAACAATATGTACTTTCTTCTCATTGATTTTTTATTATGGCTTACTATCAATATAACGCACAAAGGTACAAAATGTCAATGAAAAAAAGTGATTTTTTTTAGGAAAAAGGCAAAAAAAGCAGAAAAAAGCAGAAAAAAGCAGAAAAAAGATGGATGAACTGACTTACACGAGCAAAGCCCACTCACTTCTTTAACTTTGCTAAGAACTTGCGTCTATCAACTAAAGTCTAAATTGCACTGGGACATTCAGCTAATTCAAAAGGGACTATAGTCATCCGGTCGGATGACTATAGCCATCCAGTCGGACGGCTAAAGGCGGACGACCGTCTGCCTTTAGCCGTCTACCCTCGAACTTATAATAGTGAAATGGGAATAGTATGCGTAATTTCACCACAAAGATACAAAGAAAAATCTCTTTTTCCAAATAATTCGTAATGTTTTTTTCTTATCAAGGTAAATAGAGAGGGGAAGGCACGGCATAAGGAACACAAAACAACGGCGTATGATGATTAATACAACGGCATAGGAAGGGCATGACAACGGTGTTGTTTCAAAGGCTCATTATAGGGGGAATTTATACTGTGAGAAATCTGAATCGATTCAACTCATCCATTGAATCGATTCAATCGATCGAATGAATCGATTCAAGTTTTGAACACCTATATTTAAAAGCTTAGAGATAAGTGAGCGTTTGACTTTTCCTGATTGACGGAATGTACCAATTTGTTTATTTCCTCCAACATCGTTTCAGGCAGGTGGAATCGCACATCATCGCTATGCGCATCAATCGCATCCAGGAAATGGGGAAGTTCTTGACGATATACATGCGCCATGTGCACATTATCGTCGTTGTGGTTTTTGAATGAATAGGTTATGTTTGCCAATCGGTCAGCCAGTTTCACAAACGGAGCGTAAGGTGTTTCACGAATACCCTGATAGTATTTTTCACCTGCTCGCTCCTCACGCGTACGTCCCTTATCGTTGGTAAGGGCATAGACAATCTCTGCAGCCATGAATGCCTGCTTTTCATTCATATATTGAAGGGCTATCTTCTTCACATCGTTATATGTCAACCGTGCATCTTCAATGCTGTCATGATAATATGCACCAAAGAACAACGGCAATACATCCTGCTCACACTCGCAGACACAGTGACCATACTTATACACACTTTCTGTGACCATATCTAAATGGAAACTATATGGACGCACGTTGTCATAGGTTTGGTTGACACTTGCATGTAGCGAATGAGCACTCTCTTTGATGCCCTGAATCTCTTGGGCATACTTCTCAATATATTTTTGAAAGTCGTTTTCCGTCATGACTGTTTTTGTTAAATATCTTCTTGACTGTGTTTATGTTTCGTTTTCCGGGTATATGTTTTCTTAGACTGATGTACTCTGCTAAAGGAATGGAAACCAGGGCCAAGCAGTTGCTGCTCTGCCTCTCGTCCCCCCTTGTGCATCGCTTTGATGGCATCGAGGTTGATACTGTTAAGTACTTTTCGTTTATTCTTTTTCATACATCAACCATCTGACGGTTCACTTTATCACAATTGTTTTTCCTCCTTGTATATAAATGCCATGCGGATGGGGATGTGAGTAAATCCTCGTGCCGTTCAGCGTGTAAACGGATTCAATGGCAGGAATGTTTAATTCCGGTTTTTCAATGGCACTTATATATCCTTCATCGCCATAAAATCCCTTGACAATAGCATCGAGCAGGTCTGGTTGACTGAACTCAGGCACACTACGCGCATTGCCATCACTAAGTCCCATCCACAGAAATGTGCCTATATCGTTGGCCTTAGTACGACTCACGAAATACTTAGCCCACTGAAGGAATATATCATTTTGTTTGCCATATCCTACTTGGCTATCCTCTGCTGCGCCCCATTCACCAATGACAACCGGTGCGCCCTTTGATACCAATCTGCTCTTGAGTAAACTACAGAGGCTGTTGACACTACTCTTCCCTTCAGCTAATGTCTTAAAATTAGGATAATAATGCACTTGGAACATAAGATGGTCCTCGACAGAATCGGCGGGTAACTTCATCTTGGTGAGCGGATCTTTAAGGTGTGTATTCCAATTACCGTCACCATTACTTGCAGCATAAGTATTCACCATGAGGTTACGCATTGCATTGTTGCCACCTGTAGCTCTCACTGCACTGACAAATGACTGAGCATAATGGTTGATGGCATCATACGCATCGTTAGCAGCATCTGCATTATAGTTCCCTGGGTAGCTAAATGTAGCAAAGCACCAGGAACCCTTCTCGTCGAGCATTTCATTATATCCTTCGAAAATCAGATGCTCATCATAGTCCTTGAATTCTTCAGCAATGCGTGTCCACAGCCATTCGTACAGTTCGCGATTACGATTATAGTTGTCCATGCTGGCACGTATCCACGCGGTATTTGCTGCTCCTGTGTCGTGATGGACATTCAATACACAATACATACCAGCATTGATGATATAGTCTACCGTCTGCTTCACTCTACGCATCCACGCTGCATTCATATACTGAACTATGGGAGCCTTCTCTTGATTCCATGTCGTACTGTTGTCAATCATTACCCATGTCTTCACCATGTGGGGATACCAAGTCACGGGCACACGGATGGCATTGATACCAGCATCACGCATCATGTTGACAAGTTCCTGTGTGGTAGGCACTTGTCCCCATGCCTTCTCGTAGTCGGTTGGAGTACGACTCGTCCAACGTTCTATCCACATATTATCTACGTCACCCGAATTGCTATCGAGGGTGTTGCCCAAATTCCATCCCAGACGCATGTTTCTAACTGCATCTGTAGCTGACTCTATGTCATAGCCATCAGCCCATAGCTGAGTCCACCCTTGCAAAATAATGAGTATGGTAAGTAATCTTTTCATTAAACTTTCTGAATTACCTATTCTAAACATTTAACCGTCTGATAACCTTAGCCGGGTTACCTACTGCAAGGCAATCGGCTGGTATATCTTTAACTACAACCGCCCCCGCTCCAATAACGGTACGGTCGCCAATGGTAACACCAGGACAGATCGTGACATTACCTCCTATCCAACATCGTTCTCCGATATGGACAGGACGACATGTCTCCCACTTATCACGGTCATCAGCATTTAACGGATGTTCTGCTGTGAAGATACTTACCCCTGGAGCTATCAGTGTCTTGCGACCGATATAGACCCCTCCCCCATCAAGGATGCAGCAACCAAAATTGATGAAGACACCTTCGCCTGCAAAAATCAGATTGCCGTAATCACAATGGAAAGGTGGTTCAACATAAATATCGGGAGCTGCATTGGGTAGCAGTTCGTGAATGATATCTCGCATCGTAGGCTCATGGTATTCTGTGATATTGAGTCGCCGAAGCAGTTTTTTCACCTCGTCACGCCAAGCATACATCTCGGGGGTATGTGCATCATACGGTTCCCCCCTTTGCATGCGCCGCAACTCGTCCTGCAAAGCAGGGTTTTGCGCTAATTCGTCGCGTGTTGTCATTGTTATTTAGCGACAAATGGTTTGAGACCTTTGACTGCTTCTGCCGCAGTAATTCTCTTTCCGTCATTGTCGAGATCGATGAGGATGTAACGGTTATTACCCATGCCCAACTCCTTCATATATGACAGCTGGCGCAGACCGTGTCGGCTCTCAATACGCTCCACCATATCGTGGTGTTCCTCGGCAGTCATCGCATAGATAAGATCAACGCAAGCCTGATCAATAGCAAGAATATCTGTTGAGGAGAGGATACCGACATCGGGTGTAACAACCGGCTCTGCAGCCAAACCCTCGCAGTCGCAAGAGACAGACATGTTACGCATCACATTCACATAAGTTACCTTCTTGCCAAAGAAATCGATTGTGGCTTTTGTGGATTCTGTCATACGTTCCATAAACTCTTCCTCGGCAATAGACCACTGATCGTCCGACCCCTTCACGGTATGTATCCAAGCTTTTCCAATACGTCCATCGGCACATCCGATACCGATATTCTTGTTTGAACCACCGAAACCACCCATCGTATGCCCTTTGAAATGAGTAAGTGCCACCATTGCATCATAGTTGACAAGATGTGACCCGACAGCCATCTTCTTAAACCACTTACCGCCAACAACAGGAATTGTTGTTGTGTCTTGCTCGTCCATAATGTCAACCGGACAGAACGTCCAACCATTCACTTCCAACGTCTTACGATGCTGTTCGGTCGTATAGCGATCACCCTCATAATAGGTATTTGTCTCGATGATGTTAGCATCGGGTAGATCTTTCTGCATCAGTTCCTTTACCCATTCACGCGGGATGATATTGGGTCCATTCTGCTCTCCGGTATGGAGTTTTACGCCCACACGTCCAGAGATATTCTCACATACCTGTTCATAGGCTTTGATAAGGCCTTCAGCTGAGAGACTACGGGTAAAATAAACCACAGACTCATTGCCTGTACGTTGCTCATAAGGCACATACTTATTTCCATCTGTACCTGGGATGGGATTGTTCACTGTTTGTTCCATATTGTCGTTTGTAGTTTGTTCATAGTTAGTGCATGCAGCAAACATACTGCACATCAACATAGCTGTTAATAATTTATTCATATCTATTGTTCAAGTTTATGCTCTATTTGTATCGTTGACAAGGTGTAGAAAAAACGAATAAAGTGATGCAACTTACTTTGCTGTTTCGGGGATGACCATAAGTTGGACATCTGCCTTGATGAAAGTGTACATACCATCATCTTTATTGTAGAGGTCAAGATTGAGGGTAACATCACGTGGCTGAAGTGCCTTACCATCGATGCTGAACAACTTTCGGTCGATAATGACTTGACCGTTTTCGGTCTTAAGAGTCTTCGAAACGCGTGCATCACCATACGTATAGGTAGCGATGAGGGATAACGATGGCGGGAGTTTCACATTGGTATCGATTACCAGCGTATCAAGCAGTTCGTAATTCTCTTCGAAAGACTTACGCAACTTGATTGGGATGCTGATGTCCTGACCTTCCTGATAGGCGGCATGAGTGGACAGGTGTTTGTTTGCGGTGAGAATCTCGAGGGCAGTGAGAGAATTCTTTTCCAGAGACTGCGACACGAACAAGCACATCTTGTTGGTTTTGGTGTTCACAGCCTTAATGGCTTGACGTTCTACGTCCTTAGCCCAAGTGATGACTGACTTATCATTGAAAGTAGCACCCACCTGCACTTTCTTACCATCTACAAGGACATCTTTGCTGTTGGTATACAATATCTTGTAATCGTCGGCACGAAGAATTGAAGAATTGAAAAACGTAAAAATTAATAAAATAAAACAATGCATTTTCATTTTTGGCTCATTTTTGCTTTTCTATATGTGTTATAGATAAATTGATAAATCCAATAGAGGAAAGTAGGAATGTACATGTTGTACACATAACCTGTCGTGACATAGGCAATGAGGGCCACAACGAGCAGGATGGAAGGCACACTGAAAATGAAGAACAGCATGCGGAGGAAAATATTTGGCATCATTCTTGCAAACGTGAGGCGACTCATCAAGAAATATCCGATGATGAAATAGATAATAAACTGAACGAATGCCCACCCCCAATGGAAGTAGTGGTCGCCTTGTTGCAGCGCATGATAGGCATTGATGCAAATCAGCGAACCTGGCTGAGGACCGAGATAAGTATCGTGGACGTCGGTCGTAAAGTCTCCGATAACGACAATCTTGTCTTCCAACTGCATGGAGATAGGATAAATACTATCATGAGCTAAAATGTCTGCTCCAAGAAACTCATACCGTTTCTCCAGCATATTAGGGGTTTCTATGTTGTAGTCATCTTCCACACGGATTGGCAGATTGAGCGTGATGGCGTTCTTGCAAAGACGCCCATCGCAGAAATAGAAGGGTCCCCACTTCTTGATGGGCTTTCCTGCTAGGTCCTCAAACATTCGCAATGGCATCGTAGGTTCGTTACCCTCACGTAAGAACTGGAAATGTGCGAATTTGGTAACTTTCCAGCTCACGGTATAGTCAGCGTATGCCGATTTCTGCTTCAACAGCGTATCGGAAAGATGGGAGTCGACATGATTGGCAACAACAATGCGGTTCATCTTTCTGATGGTAGCAAACAGAGCAGAGTCTTGCGGACTCTCTATGTTATGTTCAAAGAACACATCCATCATGATGTAGCGATAGTTGTCGGCCTCGCATGCAGCTGTAAGAAACCGTAAGAGTTTCTCACGGTCAGTAATTACAAACTGTCCTACTGGGATATCATGGATAGCATAGTCAACCAACTGCTTGTCGTAGCATACGTTTACCAACAAAATGCTGTCAGGCAGATTATCTTCATACTGACCACTGAACTTCATGAAACGATCGAACGTTCGCAACACTTTCATCTCATCAGGCATCGGTATATCGCTATTGCCAATGAAATAACTGGCAGCGATGATGCCGATACTGAGCAACAACGCACCAACGAGCTTGATTTTATAGTGGCGTCGCAGGCTGAGAAGGAAAGAAAGCTTCGTCATCGTTTCAGGCGTATGATGGTAGCAGTTGAATTATCACAATGCGGATGGGTATGTCCCACTGGTGCTCCCTGATAAGTAGGATCGGCTATCACATAGCGCTGTTCGTCGATGGTTATAGCATCGCCTGGCACGTCATCAGTGAAGAGAATCGCTGTTGCCATGTGATTGAATGCCTTACCATCCACTTGCGCAGTATAACTGACCAAAACGACATCGAGCTCCATCAAATCACGAATGACACGTGAGAAGAGGATGGCAAAGTCCTCTGAATCACCATTCAGATAATAGAGCATCTCCTCTGGATAGAAGGGACGATCCATCTTTTTTGTACCAGATGTCTGACGCTTCGCACGAGGTGTATACTTGAAAGAGGTCTGCACCCAGTCGAGTAGCACGTTCACTGCTGCCTGCTGTCCGTAGTTCTGAACATACTTGCGCAGCTGTGGATAAAGTTGCGCCTTGACCTCATCACTGATAGGAGTGTTGGCATACACATCCCACTGTGGTTTTCCCTGCTTGGATGCAGCAGGTGAGTTAGCCAATGTATTGATACGTTGGGAATTAAAAGTAACGGTTGCCTGCGTAGGCATCACATCTGCCTTGATGGTACGCACATCACCATTCCCGGCACCCTTCTGTGCTTGTACAGAAGTCAGTGTCGCAAAAAGCAATATAACAAAAATCTTTATTCTCACAATTTCAACTTTTACTGTTATGTTTTTACTCAATCGCTATCAGGGTTGCATCATCGCAGTCAGGCATCTGCATACCTACCGAAGCTCCAATATAGGTAGCATCGCAAACAACGTAAGGTACGTTATCAAGCATATAGCGAACACCACCCACTTCTTCGTCAAAATGAACCGCTGCTGCCAAGTGTCCGGGATAGTATATCAATGCACACTTCAGTCCTACCAAATCGCGGACAAGACGGGTAAAGAGTATCGAGCGGTCTTCACAGTCACACAACGGATAGTTAAGTGTCTCTTCTGAGAAGAAAGCACGATCGCCTCCCCACACCACGTCATCATAGCCATATTCAAGTCCGGTCTGGATAAGGTTTAGAATACGCTCTACCTTCTCCACGGGACTCTTTCCTTGAAGCACCTTACTGAGTTCAGGATAAATTTGGTTCTTAATATCTTCCTGCATCGGAGTATTGGCATACATCACCCAACGAGTGGTGAAATCATCACCGATACGTGAGGATGGATAGGTCTCGTAGAAATTCATGAGGTTCTGGTTCACCTTCACATGAATCTTTACCTCTGGATAACGCTGTGATGCTACTTCGCGCTCTTCGTTCCATTCTTCTGTAAAATGAGGTGTTGTAGGAATAAATAGCGACAATTTCTGTTCCTGCGGATAGGCTGCTTCGCAAATAAGCAGACTTGTCGGAGTGGTTTCAAGAACAGGATAGTAGAAGTCTCCATCCAGCATCCAAGGTGACTTTCCATAGATGAAATGGCGGCTTCCTACTAACAGATATAGATTATCTCGTGTAGCATCAGTAGCGAAACGGATTTTATACCCCGACTGACAATAGATATAGCCTGTTAACAGGGCAGACTCTTTTGTATCCTTTCCACAGAATGTGTCGCTGATTGTCTGCAGCATCAGCAAGTATGCCCAGTCACAGAGGTTATATTTCTCGCGCAAGGCCAGACAGTCGACAATTGTATTGTCGTAATACTTCGTTGACAACTGATTGAGAATGAGGTCAGCCACATTGTCGGGGGTCACCTTACCAAGATACAAGCGACGACTCTCATCAATACGGACCGACATCTCGGTACCAAAGAAGGTAAAAGGCATCGAAGCAAACTGGGTCTGCGACTTTGGAATCTTCACTTCTTGAATCGGTTGCTCTTTCGTTTCCTCAACCTTCTTAGGCGTAGCAGGCTTCGGACGTTTTTTGCCCTGCATTTTCTCTACTTCATCCTTGTTAGGCTTGAAGATTTTCTTGGCAACACGTTCTATCTTTGCAAGGAATCTCCACATATCTGTTTGCTGTGGTTCCCCTTCAGGACCTTCATACACAACAGGTTTGATGAAGTCATCCTGAGGTTTAGGCATAACTGGAGCCGCCTTAAACTGCTTCCATATCTGGCGCACAAACTCGGCATACT
Organism: uncultured Bacteroidales bacterium; assembly: GCA_902787555.1. GTDB lineage: Bacteria > Bacteroidota > Bacteroidia > Bacteroidales > Bacteroidaceae > Colivivens. The sequence continues at coordinate 27,190 of CADAGO010000018.1, read as the reverse complement.
CCTCGTTGTTCTTCCTGCGGAATTCCTCAAACTCCTTATGGATATCTTCCCGGAATTCATTGAACATATCAGCAAACCCATTGTCATCCGACTCACTATCCTCGATAGACTTTAGCAGATTGGCCATCTGCTCGCTGTCGCGACTATGCTGCTTCAATGCTGTCAATTGGTCATTGTCCATCTGTTGCAGCACATACTGCACATACTGCTGCGAAACACTTGTGACAGTATTACCTTTGTTTTTCGACAACGTGCTGACTGCACCCTTTCCTGATGCGAGCAGAATGATACGCTTGGCGTTCTTCACGTCAATCAACTCTACCCTACTATCAGCTGGTACGTTAATCACTGTTGTCGGTGCGATACGGGTGTTCATCGTCAAGGGAGTTGAAGTACCATTCGATGTGTAGGTCACATTACCTACCACATAGTACACCAACATGTCCTGTGCGAAGGCCGATAATGGCATCAAACAACAGATGATGGTAATAACAAATGACTTAATGCATAATTTATAATGCATAATTCTATCTTTAAACTATAAACTATAAACTTTACTTACCACTTAGCTTCTGCTTTTGCTTTCTGCTCAGCACTTGCGTCGCTCATCACTTTCTTGAGTATCTCTTTTGCCATAGAGTCCTCGAAAGCCATACCAATCTGGTACTGTGTGTTGTTGTTCACCTCACGATAGATTTGAAGTATGATCTTCGTATTGTCGAGCGATTGGTCAATCAACTGTTTCGTGGTACTCTTATCAGTCATATTGGTAGCTACATCAACCGATGAAGTCTGCACATTAACCATTGTACTTTCCAAGATGCCAGCAACTTTCGTATTGATGATGCCAGCAATTTCATTACGAGCACGTGATATTGCAATCGTACGAGCTGCACCTTGACTGCCAGAGAGCGCTTCTTGTCTGCCAATGATATACTGAGGCAGACCCGACTGACCTCCACGTTCCTTTACTAAGAGTTCTGCCAACTGGGTCTCCATTGGAGCGCTACCAGCAGCTACTTTCCAACCCTCTTTCTTTAATGCCTTTGCTTGCTTCTTGGCATCCTTGGTTGCTTGTTTCATGATGGCTTTCTGCTCCTTAACGGTCTGAGCATCTTCCTGTGCATTAACGGCTGTGCTATACATCATGCCTACCATGATCGCTACTAAATAAAAAAACTTTGTTTTCATTACCTTCATAATTTTGTTGTTAATATTTTACTTAGTTTTTGTTTGCTTACTATAAACTTTTATCACGCTATGTCGTGCAAATTTGGGAATAATTTTGTGAACGACCAAACAAAATTGCAAAAAAACTCCTATTTCTTATATTTTTTACTCTTTCACACCTCAATTATATAATTATAAAGGTGTTTTTCATCACTTTGGTTATTTTCAACTCTATTTATGATACTTTTTATTCAGACTGACTTTGAGTCTCAAATTTTTTATATAAATTTGCAGCGTAAAAACTATCAACACTACGACAACGCATGAAACGACAATTACTTACAGCAACATTGTCTGCCCTGCTCATCATTAGCAGCATTGACATCTTTGCACAACAGACTTACAACCTGCCCACATACGAGCAGGGAACAAATACCAGTTCCGGTACGATTGAAGTGTATTTGCCAAAAACCGACAAAGCAAACGGATGTGCTGTTGTGCTTTGTCCTGGTGGAGGAATGCGTGCACTTGCATGGGACAGCGATGTGAAACAAATGGCAACATTCCTCAACGAGCGAGGTATCGCTGCTATCGGACTGCGATACCACCTTTATACACAAATTACAGGAGCACCACGAGGAGGCGCAGGTATGCAGATGGCACCTATGGTCGATGTTACCAAATTTGAACAATTCCCACAAGCTGATGCCAACCCAATGCACTACCCTGCTGGCGACAGTATCATTCAACTGGCAGCCAACGATGGGAAGGCAGCCATAAAGTTCGTACGCCAGCATGCTAAGGAATGGAATATCGACGAACACAAAATCGGCTTTTTAGGGTTCTCTGCAGGCGGAGGTGTTGCAGTAGGAGCGACTATCCAGGCTACCGACCCGATGGAACGTCCCGACTTCCTATGCTCCTGCTACGGTCCGTCGCTGATGAAAGTGACCGTTCCACAGCAAGCTCCCCCTCTCCTGATCATGACACGGGCAGAACACCCCAACGTGGCAGCAGGTCTGTTAGCCCTATTCCTCGAATGGAAAAAAGCAGGAGCCAATGCAGAGCTACACGTGTATGGTGACGGACGAGGACCATATACACTCATGCCAGAAACAGGCAACACCACAACTGAAGCATGGAGCCAGCAACTGATACTGTGGCTCCAAGCTAAAGGGTTTGCGAAATAACTTCGATTAGGTACAAAAAAGAAAAACAACTAGTGAAATCATCTTCACCCTTTTAGACTATTCAAAGATTTCAAGAATCTGTTCACCTTATCAAAATAATCCAGCCGCTGTACTTGAAATACAGCGGCTGGACAACAATTAAAGTATACAACTTATAATCCTCAACGCTTGACTGGACGCACAGTTAATCCTGCAAAGCGGTTAATATAACAATCCCAAAGCATTCGGTCGTTCCTGAAGCTCATTTCATGAGCCTTGTTGACGCTAGTCGTTTGTGTGGCAGACCAATAACTACCTTCAGTCCCTGCTTTGCTGTTCTCTGTATCCCAGCAATACCCTGTATAGGGCAGGAAAATATACTTGCCATTGGATCCTGTAAATTGGAATCCTTTCACACCATTCAAGGTCGTTTCTTTATAATCACAATTGTATACAAGTTCTCTGAAGTCGTCTTTAGTTGGCATACACCATCCATTACCCCACTTCACGTGAGCTACGTCATACTTAGTTCCGCTGATGTTTTCTCCGATGTCGTGGCATGAAGTGACTGTACCATCACATAGGCTATAAGTGGTAAAATAATACTTATCTCTCACTTCTGTCTCTCCCCATGAGAAATAATCCCCATATTCCTCAGGTTTGGTAGCGCCTATATTATAGCTGGCCCAAAGTGTACCACTTGGCAAGCCAAGATCAATTGCTTCGGCTGGAATGTCGGTTGGTTTATGAATAGTGAAGGTACGAACTTCACCCAAATTATAGTTTTGGCCATCGTAGGTATAAGCTTGATAACTGTATTTTTTGTCAAATTCAATATCTATCAACTTTCCTTGAAAAAGTATATTATCTGTCTTTCCGTAATATGAAAGTTGTACGTCAGAAATCTGTTTGTCAAGATTTCCGTCTATGCCATAGAAAAAGCCATATTCAATAGCGTCGGCATCAAGTGTTTTTGTCTCACCATTTAGTTCAACATAATGTACTTGTTGGTATTGGTCATTGACTATATTATCATATAATCTATCTGTATAAACAGGGAATAGATATAGGTTGTTACATTCTTTACCAGACATTCGAGTGACTGGATGTAATTGTGCTCCAAAAAATGCATACCATAATTCACTTTCATCCCTATATTCATAAGGTATGTCATTATATGCTTTTGTCACAGACTTTCCTTTAAGTAATGATCTAAAAAAGTCACACCCAGCAACAGGTCCGCCACTATTGCTTCTGTCATATCCAAAATATATTCCCAGGTTTCTATAGTCCAAATATAAGGCGGCTAATGACTCACTACCCATTAATGATTCACAAGCTCCATTGAATAGAATTGAGTTTTTTGTAGGGAATTGACCTTCTGACTTGTCCTTAAGGCAGCTTTCAGAGACTTTAATACACGGATGATAATAACCAATCTCCGTGGCGGCCCAACTAATACCAACGTGTTTTCCGTATACTAATTCCTTATCTTTATATTTGTCACTATTAATTGTGTCCAGCAGATTCTCATAATACTTTGCCCACTTTTTGTCGTTTCCTTCTGGATTTATGAAGCTTTTACCTAATACAGATGATGTCAATAACCAATGCTGTGTACCATCGAATGCTCCATGTGTCTTAAGAAAAACAAGATCATAATTGTAAATGTCTGTCAAAAAGAAACTCAGTAGTGGTTCCTTCTTGTCGTAATCCACATCAACATGACAAAACTTAAAATCATCTTCCAAACCATCAAAATCTGTACGCACGTTGTCAAGAATACTAGCATTTTGATTTGCAATAACAGCCTTGATTTTCCGTTCTTCAGTTTCAAAAGTTTTAGTCCGCTCAACAAGTTGTTCTTTTATTTTACCAATACGCTTTGGAGTAGTTTCAACCACCTTCTCTTCAATTTCATGAGGGAAAAAGAACGACATAGGTCCTAAGCCGGGAATCGACACATATAATTCATGACCATCACACCAAGCGTCTTCTAATTCTTCTATTTCCTTGAAACTACTAATACTCTTTTCTACATCAATGATACTTGAGCATCCTGATAGTAATGAATATATTTTAGGCATAGCGGCATTTATATTTGCTTTAACTTGCTCCTCATCACACTTAGTAAACGTAATGCAATCAACGTCGCTCAAAGCATAAACGTATTTATTATGTAGAGTAGTCACATGCTGGAAGTCATAGTCACTATGCGGAATTCCCTCTGCATCATACTTAGAGGTAGTTATTTCTAATATGTTCTTCATATAGAACTTGTGGTAATCACCATTCTTAAAATATACATTCATGAAGTCTTGTCCCATCATCGGAAGGGCCAAGAATGTTAGCAAAAGGGCTAATACGCTTTTTATGAGTCTTGTTTTCATCGCTTCATGATTTTATAGGTTTCACCATTTACTTTAACCACATAGATTCCGAATGGGAACTGAGAAGCGGAGACAACAACCTTCTTGTCGTCTTTGTTGTCAATTGTCTTGAGCAACTGACCTGATACGTTATACAGAGTGACTTTGGTGTGAGGCTTCAAGCCTGTAAGGGTTAACACCTCACCATCTTTCGAGAAAGCAACACCCATCTTCTCGGGTTTATCAATGCCTGTTGCAACTGAGGAATAAGTGAATGTCTTGACTTGTTCCAATGGATAAGTAATGGTATTCTTTGTTGTTGTAATCACTAGATTACCATCTTGATAAGTTGTGCGTGGTTCTTCACTGAGGTTGATGGAGACCACCTGACCATCAGACAACAAAATCTGTAGTACCTTGTCGTCAGCTTTTGCCATAATTGCAACAAAAAGCACCGTTAGGAGTAATAGTATTTTTCTCATTTTTTATTGATTAAAAGATTGTTTATGTAAAAATTTGTGCAAATATATATAAAATTTCGGACACAAGCAATCTTTTTTTGTCAAAAAATGCCATTGAGTGTGTATTATTTATATTAAACAAAGGATATCACACAAAAAGTGCTTGATTTTTTCAAATAGTAGTTTGAGGGTACTCCTACAAATGAAGAGTACTTAAGAGTAATAAAAACGAAAAAAAAGTGAGGTTTAAAATGTACTTCTTTCGGCTTCTGAACTAAAAACTATTACTCAACCCTAAAAAAGTATGGTCTTTGTATTCGCATAACAGAATTTTTACTAACTTTGCAACACAAAAACAATAAGTACAATGGTAAATAAGATTGTGATATCAACAAACATACATCAAGCTGTCAGTGAGGCTGTAGGAGCTATCGAGTACGACAGACTGTTTCTGCTGACCGACGAAACAACCGACCGCTTATGTCGTCCGCTCATTGCTGAAATCCCCTGCATGAAGCATGCACAGTCAATCGTCATCGGGGCGACCGACACTCATAAGAACCTCGATACGCTGGCATCTGTATGGACAGCACTCAGTACAGGAGGCGGTAGCCGTCATTCACTCATGGTCAATCTGGGAGGCGGTATGGTGACCGATCTCGGGGGATTTGCAGCCTCTACATTCAAGCGTGGCATTCCCTACATCAACATCCCTACTACCCTACTATCAATGGTCGATGCAAGTGTAGGAGGGAAGACGGGAATCAACTTCAACGGACTGAAAAACGAAATCGGAGTGTTCCGTACACCCGAGACCGTCATCATCGACACTGAGTTCCTGCGCACACTCGACCACGAAAACATCTGTTCTGGCTATGCTGAGATGCTGAAACACGGGCTCATCTCTTCACGCTCACAGTCCTCCCCATTGAGGGGGGAATTAGAGGGGGGCATCTCCACGCTCCTCACGTTCGACCTCGACCACATTGATTACCCTTTGCTTGGTCAGATGGTGGGTGAGAGTGTTGCTGTCAAGGAAAAGATTGTAGAGGAAGACCCGCAGGAGCATGGCATCCGCAAGGCACTCAATCTGGGACATACCGTCGGACATGCTTTTGAGAGTTGGGCTCTGACCCGTAAACCTGTGCTGCACGGCTATGCTGTAGCATGGGGATTGATATGCGAACTCTACCTCTCTGTCATCAAGACAGGATTCCCAACAGAAACGATGCGGCAAGTGGTACGTTTCATCAAGGAGAACTATGGAACGCTCCCCATTACCTGCGACGACTATCCCGAACTCTATGAGTTGATGACGCACGACAAGAAAAACGCTGATGGTATCATCAACTTCACTTTACTGGGAGGGATTGGTGACATTCGTATCAATCAGACCGCCACTCAAGAAGAAATCTACGAAACACTCGATTTCTTCCGCGAAGGATAGGTCTTATCTTGCTTGGGAGGGCATCATACCCCACCAAGCAATTCATCAAAATTACTCAAACACCACGAGACAGCGGGCAATCGTTTCACCTTGTCCGTCCTTGCCGTAGTGCTTGCGTATTTCCACCTGATAGTGGAGCGGCTGCTGTTCCTTTACAAAGAACGACAGTTCATCGCCATAATACGCTTCTGCGACGTATGCAATCTCTGCACGCCGGATGCGGTGCTCTGTGTAGAAGTCTTTCGAAAAGAGGTCGAGGATGTGCGAGATGTACTTAATGCTGTTGAAATGACCGTTACAGTCAAGGTCGCTGTAGCGTGCTTCGATTTGCATCATAGGTTCCACATCGGTCAGCGGACGCAGTCGGCTGTGAGTGTCCATCTCACAGGGTATTTCGGGAGCGAGCCATTGCTGGAACTCCTCACCATAGAAAGACACGAGGTCGAGAGGCTGACGCGTGGTATTGTCAATCATCGCCCAGATGCTACGTGCATAGCCATAAACATCTCCCTCATCGTTCTTGATGCAGAAGTTACGGTTGGTGAACATGCGATACACATTCTCTATCCATGTGTCGATGTGATAGTTGCTATAGATGGGTGGCATTTGGCGCATCTCAATCGACAGGCGCGACAGCACCCATGAATGGTTTACTTTCAGTAAGTCGCTGAATCCGAAGCCACGCTTCGATGCATGATTCTCTGCACAATTTAGGATGTCACGCCCCAGCACATCGTACGATAGTTCACGCTTGAAATCTGTACTGAACGCATCCGAACGGAAATGCAATGTCTCTATCTTATTTGCCATTTTACTCCTTTTTCTATAATTTTGCGGCAAAATTACAAATAAATTATGAATTATGTATGATGGATTATGAATAATTTTGTACTTTTGCGGTGCAAATCAATTATCAACAACAAAAATACTGAACAATGAAACGATTAACATCACTACTTTTATCGCTGTTGCTTTGCAGCGCATCGTTCGCACAAGACCCCAACTTCCACATCTATCTGGCTTTTGGTCAGTCCAACATGGAGGGCAACGCAACTCCGGAAGCTCAGGACCAGAACGCGCCCAAACGGTTTAAGATGATGGCTGCAGTGAATTTCAGCAGTCCTCAGCGCACCAAGGGACAATGGTACACAGCCAATCCCCCGCTCTGCCGTCAGGGTACGGGTCTGACCCCCTGCGACTATTTCGGACGTACGTTATGCGAGAAGCTCCCCGACCAGATTACCGTCGGAGTCATCAATGTAGCGCTCGGAGGATGTTCCATCAAGATGTTTGATGAAGACCAGATTGGCGCATACCTGCCTACATGTGCCGACTGGCTTAAGAACTATGCCGCACAATACAACAACCACCCCTATAACGAACTCATCGCACTTGCCAAGAAGGCACAGAAAGATGGTGTCATCAAGGGCATCCTGCTCCATCAGGGCTGTACCGACAATATGCAGTCGTGGTGGCCGGCAGAGGTGAAGATGCTCTATGAACGTATGCTCAACGACTTGAACCTCAGTGCCGAGGAAGTACCGCTCCTCGTAGGCGAACTTGTCGGACAGGCAGAAGGAGGTTCATGCTATGGACACAACAGCGCCTGCATCGCCAAGATGCCAGGTCTCATCAAGCACTGCTATGTCATCTCGTCGAAAGGCTGCCCACAGCGAGGTGACGGACTGCATTTCACGGCAGAAGGCTATCGTGAGATGGGACGCCGCTATGCTGCTGCTATGCTCGACTTCCTCGAGAAGAACGACACTAATGCAGAGTTCTCTGCAGCCGAACTGAAAGTACGTACCAACGAGATGACCCTCACTCCAGGACTCAGCACCGAAATTACCGTTTTCGGCAACGAGGCCGACGGTACATCTCACAACGTCACTCGCCGCTGTGACTTTAGCGTGGACGACGAGGCGATTGCCAAAGTTGACGGCATCCGTATCGTGGCAGGCACTCAGGAAGGAACGACCGTGGTTCATGTCAGCTTTACCGATAAGGACGGAAAGACCGTCACGACTGACATCACTGTCAAGGTAGAGATGTTCCCATTCACAGCTGACGGACTCAACCCATCCATCATCGGTTCAGGTAAGTTCATTGAGAAGACCCACTCGCTGCAGACGGGTAAAGACGGCTTCGGAGGATGGCAATACACCAACGGTATCGATATCTCCGGCTACAACTACCTCGTCGTACATCTGCGTCTGCCTTCATCAGCCAAACCTACACTCCGTATTTATAATACCACCAATACTACAGGCGACTATTATGAGTACGAGATCCTGAAGCAGAAAGACATTGTCATCGAACTGAAAGACCTGAAGACCGTAGGCGGCAAGACCCTCAACCTGAAGAACGTACGCATGATCGGTTTCAGCAGCAACGGCTCCGCGTCGATGTATATCAACGAGATATACCTCAGCAACGATGGAGAAACCCCTGCTTCAATCGATGCCGTCATGAACAATGGGCAACAGTCGGCTGGAGTTTACAACATTGGCGGACAACGTCTCAACACACCTGTAAAGGGCATCAATATCATCAACGGAAAGAAAGTATTCATCAAATAAAACAAGAACGCCATGAAACGTACACTTATTCTTGGATGCATTGCCCTTAGCACAATATACATTACAGCTCAACCCTACAAGGACCCTACCCTCTCCGCAGAAGAGAGGGCAAAGGATTTGCTGAGTCGTCTCACCCTCGAAGAGAAAGCACGACTCATGGAACATACCTCACCCGCTATCGCACGTCTTGACATTCCCGCCTTCAACTGGTGGAACGAAGCCCTCCACGGCATTGGGCGTAACGGTACAGCTACCGTCCTGCCCATCACAATGGGTCTGGCAGCCACATGGAACGACGGACTCGTACAGGAAGCCTTCACGGCAGCAAGCGACGAGGCACGTGCCAAGAACAACATAGCACGTCAGTCAGGACGCATACGCCAATATCAGTGTCTGTCGTTCTGGACACCCAACATCAACATCTTCCGTGACCCACGCTGGGGACGCGGACAGGAGACCTACGGCGAGGACCCCTACCTCACCACAATGATGGGACTTGCCGTCGTTCGCGGTCTGCAGGGAGCACAAGGCAACGAGAACATCGACTACGGACGCAATGGAAAGTACCGCAAGTTGCTCGCATGTGCCAAGCACTTTGCCGTACATAGCGGACCCGAGTGGAACCGCCACTCGTTCAACCTCGAACTGCTGCCCGAGCGCGACCTGTGGGAGACCTACCTCCCCGCCTTCAAAGCACTTGTACAGGAAGGCGACGTACAAGAAGTGATGTGTGCCTACCACCGCTTCGATGGCGAACCCTGCTGCGGCAACTCACGACTGCTGACCGACATCCTGCGCAAGCAATGGGGCTTCAAGGGACTCGTGACCAGCGATTGCTGGGCAGTCGATGATTTCTGGAAACCAGCCAATCACGGCACATCCGACTCAAAAGAGAGTGCTGTAGCCACAGCTGTCATAGCAGGTACCGACGTAGAGTGCGGAGGCATCTTCCGCAACCTACCCGAGGCCGTAGCACAAGGTAAGATAACCGAGGAAAAAATCAACCAGAGCCTGCTACGACTGCTCAAAGCACGCTTCGAGCTGGGTGACTTCGACAGCGAGGAACTCGTTCCCTGGAAGAAGATCGGTCCCGAGGTGATTGCCAACGCAGCTCACCATCAGATAGCCCTCCGTGCCGCACGCGAGAGCATCGTCCTACTGCAGAACAAGAACAACATCCTGCCCCTCAAGCGCGACACAAAGGTAGCCGTGATCGGTCCTAACGCCAACGATTCCGTGATGATGTGGGGCAACTACAACGGATTCCCACGCCACACCGTCACCATCCTCGAGGGCATCCAGGCAAAGGGACGTGTCGTTGGGCACATGAAAGCCTGCGAGCTCGTACAGAACTCGTCACGCACACTGCATGGCAACAACGGACAGCCCGAAGTCGATTACGGACACGATGAAGCCCTGCGCATCCGTACCGATGATGCCACCAATACCTCAAACAGCGAAGTCATGGATTGCGTACGCGATGCTGATGTCGTCATCTTCGTAGGCGGTATATCACCCCGACTCGAAGGAGAGGAGATGCGCATCACCCTTCCAGGCTTCCGTGGAGGCGACCGCACCAGTATCGAACTGCCCGACATCCAGCGCAACATGCTGAAAATGCTCCACGATGCAGGCAAGCGCATCATCTTCGTCAACTGCTCAGGCAGCGCAGTAGCACTCGTGCCCGAAACCCAGACATGCGATGCAATCGTCCAGGCGTGGTATGGAGGAGAAGCAGGAGGTGAGGCACTAGCCGATGTGCTCTATGGCGACTTCAACCCCATCGGCCGACTCCCCATCACTTTCTACCGCAGCACCGACCAGCTGCCCGACTACGAGAGTTACGAGATGAAAGGCCGCACCTATCGCTATATGACCGCCGCACCCCTTTGGTACTTCGGTTATGGACTCAGCTACACCAACGTCACCTACGGCACCCCCACTTACACCAATTCCACCATCAGCGTCAGCCTCACCAACAACGGCAAGCGCCCCACCGACGAAACAGTGCAGGTATATATCCGTAAAGACAACGACCCGTCGGGTCCCTCACGCACACTCCGTGCCTACAAGCGAGTTGCCGTCCCGGCAGGCAAGAGCGTCAAAGCCGCCATCACCCTACCCCGCACCGCGTTTGAGTGGTGGGATGCAGCGACCAACACCATGCGAGTCATACCAGGGAAATATACCGTTATGGTCGGTCCTTCGGCAAATCCAGCCGATCTGAAAAGCATCACGGTCAACGTGAAATAACAGGGGGGGGAACATTTCCTTCCATCTACAAAGCGACGTCACATGACGTCGCTTATGTGTTATATGGTTCATGGGGGAGAACGCGGTACGTGCTGATACCGTTTGCAGGAATCGTGAAATGCAAAACAACGTGAGAAAATAAAGAAAAATGTAAAAAAGGAAATGGACAGGAAATAAAAATGAGGAAAAAATGAAATAATTGTCTTATGAGCATTGACCTTTGAACTATTTTTCCTAAATTTGCAAAACCAATAACAAGAAATTAAAATAAGATATCAAACTATGAGTAAATGTTTAAAACTGGTGGCAATGCTTCTGTGTATCACAGGTTCTGTGACGGCACAGGAAGAGGTTGACACTCTCCTCTCGGACAGCTATGACTTTACCTTCACAGAAAGTCAGTTGGACGACGACAACGATGCGGCTCAAACTGTTTCTACCATCTCGTCGTCGAACAACGATCCTTATCTGGGTGAAGTGGGTTACAGATTCAGTCCGATGCGCTTCAAGGTACGTGCCTACGACAACATGTACGAACAGACTTACATGAACGGACTGCTGTTGAACGATGTGGAGACAGGTCGTTTCCAATACAGCATGATCGGCGGTATGAACGACGCTACGCGCAGCAAAGAAGACGTGAGCGGCTTCGAGTACAACAACTTCGGACTGACGCCTATCGGTGGTGGTTCGAACATCAACACCCGTGCATCGGCCTTCGCTACAGGACAGAAGGTGACGCTGTCGGGAACGAATCGTAACTACGTGCTGCGTGGCATGTACACCTACGCAACCGGCCTGACGGAAAGTGGATGGGCTTTTGCCGGAACGATCGGCTACCGATGGGCCAAGGAGGGTGTCATCAAGGGTACGTTCTACAACTCATTCTCTTACCTGCTATCGCTCGAGAAGCGACTGGGTGACAACCACAGCTTATCGCTGGTCACGTTCGGTTCTCCTACGGAACGTGCGCAGCAAGGTGCTTCGACGGAAGAGGCATACTGGCTTGCCAACTCACACTACTACAACCCTTACTGGGGTTACCAGAACGGGAAGAAGCGTAACTCACGCGTGGTTCACGACTTTGAGCCGACTGCCATCCTCACATGGGACTGGAAGATTGACGAAAGCAAGAAACTGGTCACTTCGGCTGGTGCGAAATACAGCATGTACAGCACTTCTGCCTTAGGATGGAACGGTGATGCTTACGACCCTCGTCCTGACTACTACAAGAACCTGCCGAGCAGCATCTTCGACGTGTATGACCTTGCAAACCGCAACAATCCGGAATTCTTGCAGGACAACCCTTATTTCCTGAGTCAGTATAATGACCTGTATGACTTCTGGACTGCCAGCGAGGCCAATCGTCAGATAAACTGGGACCGCATGTACTATGTGAACAGTGTGCAGAACCAGAACGGCGACGAGACGCTGTACTATCAGGAGCGCCGTCATAACAACCAGTTGGTATTTGCATTCAACTCGACTTTCAGTCATAATATCGACATCAACAACAAGTACACGCTGGGTATCAATCTGAATCACACGACGGGTATGCACTACAAGACGATGGACGACCTGTTGGGCGGCAACCTCTATTATGACTATGATAAGTTCAGTGCTAACGAATACGGTAAGGGCAGTGTAGCCAATCCGACTGAGGCAGCGAACGACCTGCGCAATCCGTACAAGCGTATCAACGAGGGTGACAAATTCGGCTATGACTACAACATCAACGTGAACAAAGCCAAGGTATGGGGTGTGATGCAGCATACGAATGGTGCATTCGATATCATGCCTGGTTTCTATCTCGAAGGAACCACCATCGAGCGTGACGGTAAGATGCAGAACGGACGTGCCCCTCAGAACTCGTACGGGTCGAGCGGTACGGCTAAGTTCTTCGGAGGAGGCGGCAAGGTACTGATGAACCTGCGTCCGTTTGTAGGTAACACCATTTCGCTGGGTCTGGGATGGGACACCAACGCCCCACTTGCACGTAATGCCTTCGTTGCACCACGTATGCAGAACAACTTTGTGGACAACCTTCAGAACGAGGATATCTTCAGCGCCGAACTCAACTGGAAATTCCGCTTCGGCAACCTGACGGGTAAGTTCACAGGTTTCTTCACCCGATTCCTGAACCAAGTGGAGCAGACTGCATTCTATAACGATCAGGAGAACCGCTTCACCTACCTCACGATGACAGGTATCAGCAAGGAGCACCAAGGAGTGGAAGGTGCGTTGGTTTACCAGGTGAACAGCAAATTGTCGTTCAACCTCATCGGAACCATCAGCGATGCGAAGTATATCGACAATCCATATGCTCAGGTGAACTACGAAGGTATGAACTCGCAGACCAACGAAGCGCTGAACACATGGACCAATTCGGTGACAGGTGCCAACATGCCGTTGCGTGTCATTATGAAGGACATCAAAGTAGGCAGCACCCCATTGACGGCTGCGAGCCTAGGTGTGAACTACAACGTGAACAACTGGTTCCTGGAACTGAACCTCAACTACTATGACAGGGTATATGTAGGATACTCAGCATACCGCAGGTTGAGCAATGTACTGAAGAACTATACGGCTACAGGCTCGGTTGGCGGCACACCCGTATTCAACATCGCAGACGAAACGGGTCGCAGCAGCGAACAGATTTTGGCTGAAGACGGCGGTGTGCTGTTCGACATAAACGGTGACTACGTGGATGCTTACAGTCCAAGTCTGGAGAAGTATAAAGGTGGCTTCATGCTCGACGCATCAATCGGCAAGTTCATCCGTCTGCGTAACGGACGTGCCATCTCTATCAACCTCTCATTCCAAAACATCACGAACAACACGAACCTCCGTACAGGCGGATTCGAGCAGAATCGTGACGACCTCTACAGTACCGGCGTAGCACGCGCCTATAAGTTCTCAAAGAACTCGAAGTACTACTATGCTAATGCGTTCAATGCTTTCCTCAATGTTAATTATCGGTTCTAATATATAATTAAGGTGTAGAAGAACAATGTAATTATTAAAATCAAAGAAGAATTAAACATGAAAAAGATATTTCACATAGGAGCATTAACGCTCATGATGACGGGCATCGCATTGTCGGCATGTATGGACGACCACGATGCACCAGATGTCAGCAATTACTCTATCACGAAGGAAACCTCTGTGGGCGATACGACGATATCCATCCGTAACCTCAAGGAAAAGTACGAAAGTGTGTTCACCCAGAACAATGCATTCACGATGATTGAGGACGACGAAATCGTGGAAGGTGTGGTAGTAGCGAACGATAAGGGAGGTAACCTCTATCAGACCCTGATGCTGGCACAATATGATGCCACTTATGATGTGGTAGATCCAGCACGAGGTATTGTATTGGCTGTAAAGAGTACATGCCTCTATCCTTATTTCGCATACGGACAGATGGTACGTGTGAACCTCAAAGGACTGTATGTGGGTTGCTATAGCAAACTGCCGAAGATAGGGCAACCCTACTACACCAGCAGCAACAACCTGCGACTGGGGCCTATGCTTTTCGAGCTGTGCAAGACGAACATCTACCTTGTTGGTAAACCATCGGACTATATCAATAAGATAAAGCCATTCGAAATCAAGGACGACAGCCACGAGATGTTCCACCAGACTTCATACCAGAACTACAAAAACGCACCGATGCTTGTAACCGTTACAGGTAAGTTCGTACTTGGTGACGACGAGACCATCCTAGCACCCGATGAGTTGAAAGATGCCGGTATGGGCGTGGATCGCGACTTCAAAATCGGCAACACAACCATCACAGTACGTACAAGTACTCAGAACGATGTGTCGTTCCTCAAAATGCCTAAGGGCACTGTAAGACTTACAGGTATGCTGTCGTTCTACGACGGATGGCAGTTGCAGCTGCGTTCGGTAGACGATATGGAAATCATCAAAGAATAAACAAAGGGTAAGACAACTAAATAACAATACGATATGAAAAAATTATTATCATTGGTATGTGCAGCTATGGCACTTGTGTTTACAGCCTGTGAAGACGTGCCTGCACCATACACCATCAATTCAGAAGGCAGTTCTGACACCAAGACTTTGCTCTCGGAAACTTTTGCATCATCACTTGGCAAATTTGCCAACTTCACCACCGATGGTGGCGTAGCTTGGAAGAACTCTTACAGTTGTGCGACTGCAACCGGTTATGACAACGCAACGAAAACGACGACCGACGGTACTGCATACCTCGTTGGTCCTGCTGTTGACCTCACAAACGTCGACAGTGCATACGTTACTTACGAGTACATCCTTCGTTTCAATCGCGATCAGGATTATCAGAAGCTGTTGATTGCCGAAGACTTCGTACCGAATGCCAATACTGTAACATCACAAACATGGGAAACCCTCATCGCCAACCACACCGAAGGAAGCGACTATACCACATTCTACACGGCTACTGCTCAAATCCCACAGAAATACATGGGAAAGAAAGTACGTATTGCGCTCTACTTCAAGTGCGAGACCAACAGCTCTACATGGGAAGTCAAGAACCTGAAGGTAATGAAGGGTGTTGCAGGAAGTACACCGGAACCAACACCTGGACCAACCGAAGAGAACGTACTGCCATACACCAGCAACAGTCTGAAAGACGGCTTTACAGTTGTTACCGAAAAGGGAACAGCATGGAGTCTCGGAAATACTTATGCAAAGGCTACCGGTTATGCAAACAGCGCAACTACTCCGACAATCTCTTGGCTGGTTTCACCTGCTATCAACACAACGAAAGCAGAAGGAAACGACGAGCCGGTTATTGTCGACTTCGACTACGTACTTCGCTATGTAGGAGCAGGAACAGATATTACTGCCTTCCACAAACTCTACGCAAGCACCGACTTCGACGGTGATGTAACGAAAGCCACATGGACCGACCTTGGTTTCGAAGCTGTCGAATCAGCAACGAAAGACTGGACATTCTACGCAGCTCCTACCCTCACCTTGCCGGCAGCATTGGTAGGTCAGGAAAAGGTTTACTTCGCATTCCGCTTCGAGTGCAACGACCAGAACTCAACCACATGGGAATTGAAGAACTTCAAGGTTCATCAGGGAGGAAAAACCGGACCAGGCCCAGACCCAGTACCAGAGCCATCAGGCGATAACCTCATTGCTAACGGTACCTTCGAAGCATGGAGCGGTGGCGAACCTGTTTATTGGAAGTCAGCAAGTACCGCATCATCTGCAACCCTCAGTCAGTCGAACGAGTCGCACAGCGGCAGCTATTCAGTCGAAGTAGAAGGAACAAGTTCAAGCAACAAACGTCTTGCCTACAAGGAAATTACCCTGAAAGCAGGTAGCTACAACATGAAGTTCTACGCCAAAGCAGCTACATCAGCAGGTGGAAGCGTACGTCCAGGATACGCGATTGTTGAGGATGGAAAGATTAACAGCAGCAGCGGATATAAATACGGCGACTATGTTAATAACCTCACAACTGGCGAATGGACCGAAGTGAACCATCCGTTCACACTGAGCGGTGAGACCACCATTTGTCTGTTAGTTATGAATCCAAAGAATCCTGGTGCAAATGTTTTGATCGATGATGTAGAACTCACCACTTCCGATGGAGGACTGGCTGACGGTTCGGGTGACGACCCAGACGATAATCCAGATGATAATCCAGGTGACGATACAGGCATTCCATACAGCATCAACTTCACCAGCTCGACAGAAGGCTGGACCATCAACGACATCAACCTCGGAGGATTGAATTACGTTTGGAAGCAAGACAAGACTTATGGCATGAAGGCTTCTGCGTTCTACAACAGTAAGAACAATGCAGCAGAA
This sequence comes from uncultured Bacteroidales bacterium, assembly GCA_902787555.1. GTDB lineage: Bacteria > Bacteroidota > Bacteroidia > Bacteroidales > Bacteroidaceae > Colivivens. Next base: position 9,913 of record CADAGO010000018.1, on the reverse strand, counting down.
TCCGACTTCATCAGTCCTGAGTTCTCCATTCCTGCTGCGGGTGCAAACCTGTCTATCAATCATGCACTCAACTTCCTCAAAGGACATGAACGTGCCGACTACGTAGCTGTTCAGGTCATCTGCGGCGAAACAACCGAAGATTTGGCACTCTCCACATGGCCAGCAGGAACAGACTACACATACGTAGATGCAACGGCAAGTCTGGCTAAGTATGCAGGCAAGACCATCAAGATTGTATTCCACTATAAGAGCACAACAGATTGTGCTCCTACATGGGAAATCAAGACATTGTCTATTCAATAAAAAAAAGATATTTAGCCTTCTCCAATTTGGGGAAGGCTAAATTTCGAGAAATCCTATGGCTACAATCCAACCTTACATGGACGTACAGTCACTCGGCAAACGCATAGGTGACCGAGTGCTGTTTTGGGATGTTTCGTTCACCATCAATGAGCGCGAACATGTGGGGTTGATTGCCAAAAACGGAACGGGTAAGTCCACCCTACTCTCCATCCTTGCAGGTGAAGAGGGGTATGATGCAGGGCGCATTATTTTCCGCAATCACCTAAAGATCGGCTACCTCGAGCAAACTCCGACCTTCAAGCACGACCACACCATTATCGAAGCCGTACTCGAGAATGTCACTTTCGACGAAAACGGGAATCACAGCTATGAAGACTCCCCTATCGTACTGAAAGCCGAGCAATATCTCTCAAAACTGAAAATCATCGACATCAACCAGAAAATTAGTCAGTTGAGTGGAGGACAAATCAAACGAGTGGCGCTTGCAAAGATTCTCGTTCAAGAACCCAATATGCTCATTCTCGACGAGCCGACCAATCACCTCGATTTGGAGATGATCGAGTGGTTGGAGAACTACCTCAGCCGAACCACCATGAGCATCCTGATGGTGACCCACGACCGCTATTTCCTCGACCGCATCTGTTCCACCATCATCGAGATGGACGACTCGCGCATCTACTCCTACAAAGGGAACTACAGCTATTATCTTGAGAAACGCCAGGAGCGGCTCGACAACCTGTCCACAGAAATCGAACGCGCGAACAACCTGTATCGCACGGAGTTGGAGTGGATGCGACGTATGCCTCAGGCTCGCGGTCACAAGGCACGCTATCGTGAAGAAGCATTCTACGAACTCGAGAAGATAGCCCGCCAGCGCATCAACGAACGCAATGTCCGCTTGGAGATGAGCGGCAGCTATATCGGCAGTAAGATCTTCATTGCGAAAGATGTGTGTAAGGCATTCGGTGACAATGTGATACTCGACCATTTCAACTATACCTTCTCACGCTATGAGAAGTTAGGTATCGTCGGTAATAACGGCACAGGAAAATCTACCTTTATCAAGACCCTCTTAGGAGTGGAACCGCTCGACGAAGGTAGCTACGACATCGGACAGACTGTGAAGTTTGGCTACTATTCACAAGAAGGACTGTCATTCCGCGAAGACCAGAAAGTGATAGATGCCGTTCGCGACATCGCCGAATATGTCGATATGGGAAACGGCCAGCACCTCAGTGCCGGACAATTCCTACAGCACTTCCTTTTCACACCCGAAGAGCAATACAGCTACATCGCCAAACTCAGTGGAGGCGAACGCCGCCGACTCTATCTGTGTACCGTCCTGATGCGAAATCCCAATTTCCTCATACTCGACGAGCCTACCAACGACCTCGACATCATCACCCTCCAAATCCTCGAAGAATACCTACAGAACTTCCGAGGATGTCTCATCATCGTCAGCCACGATCGATACTTCATGGATAAAGTGGTAGATCATATTCTGGTATTCCACGGGAATGGCCAAATCAAGGATTTCCCCGGCAACTACACCCAATACCGTGCCTATGAATCTACCAATAAGCCTCAGGAGTCTAAGCCTCTCTCCATAGAGGAGAAAGTTTCCCCCATTGAGGGGGGACGGAAGGGGGGCTGGAACAAAGGGGGAGCTGCTCGTCCCCGCAAGCTCACCTTCAAGGAAAAGCAACTGATGGCACAGCTCGAAGTCGACATCGAACGACTGGAACGTGAAAAGAAAGAAATAGAAACCGCCCTCAGCGGCGGTAGCACATCGGTCGACGAAATCGTCAGGATGTCCAAACGCCTCCCCATACTTAACGAAGAACTCGACACCAAATCCATGCAGTGGTTGGAACTCAGCGAGCTAGGATAACACCAAACATTTTTCAATAACAAGCTATTAAGTTATTCACACAAACGCGAATTAACGAATTAACAAATTAACAAATTAACAAATTAACAAATCAGCCACCCATCACGGGCAGCTGATTCCAAAAACATATAACAGAAGGAAAAAACAATGCACTAAAATTCCATTTGGTAGTAATGCTTGCCATCCTTACACCTCAATAGGCTGTGTCGGTTGGCTCGCTTGGTTGTGTAACTGACATGAATCCACTTTGACCCATTGGGTCGTGTTTCATAGATCAGCTGGTCGAAGTCTGTAAACTGAACAATCAGCTTAGCTATATCCCAGAGTGTCCATCCCTTCGCCTCCATCGGAATTATGTAGATGTCAGCCGCTTCGCCTTTCATGTGCTGCGATGATGCAGCCCCATGATTGATGGTGTTCACTTGCTTACATCTATATCCCGATGAAATGTGGATAGGAATCTCTACCTTATCTCTTATTGGCTGTAGCACCTCATCGACAAGCGCCTTCACGTTGGGAACCAACTTTGCAGGCACCCGATTATCGATGTTGTGCTTCTCAGCCGTCTGACTTACCTCAAACTCCTTCAGGGTGAAGTTCTTTGATATTCTCATTGCGCTGTATTCCTGTTTAGCCATATATTACTGCTTTTAGTTTTAGGTTTTCTTCTGTGTCACCTTTATAGATTTCGATGCTGTCTACATCGACATTGTGACGTTTATATCTCTCCATGTCACGAAACGCTTGAAGAACAACGGTTGCCTCTACATTCCGTCTGAGTTTCGTGATGCACACCCCTTTTACGGGCTTGTCATTTTTTAGAGGCACGAGGTGGTAGTTCATATATCTTCCTTTCACTAATATCAAGACGATGCGTTCTATTATACACGACTGCCTCTATTTCAGGCCATCCAAGATGTAGGTCATTTTCCATATACTCTTGTAGAATATACTCCAATTGACTAACGACGTAAAAATTATAATCATTTTTGACTTCGGGCACAATGCCAGTATCTATGAATTGTTTGAATAGTTCATCTAATCGTCTATCAATTTCACGCACGGGAACTATTTTTGCCTCGAATTCGTTACAAGCAGGGTCAGCAGGCTCGGCCATGCAGGGGTAGTGCAAGCACTCCCCCCACTTATAGGCCACCATTTTGAAGTATTTACAATCTTCGCACTTCATAACTTCTCCGGATTATAACCAGTTACACGTTGCGTTTCGAATACTCGTTCCTTTCCATCCTTGTCGGTATAGGTGCGAGCCTGCACATGGAAGTTGACGGTTATCTTGATAGTATCGCCATTCTTGAAGTTATCGATAATCGCGTCTGCGCTTTTATCATAACATTCAATGGTGAAAGAATCCTTATACTGCTCGTTGCTGATTTCCTCAGCTAAGATAGTTACCGCCTTGCGGAGTTCACCTGTCTGCTTGTCATTCCATTCACGAGGTGCAGACACATTCTTGATTTTGAGATTCAGTTTCATATCATGCTACTTTTACGAGTTTATATACGCCGATTGTTTTGCGGATTTCACCCTTCACCCTCTTTTTTATTTCATTTGCAATGATTGCAGCGAAGATAGGGTCATCCATGATAGGACTGACGAAAGGCACTTCATCATCCGTATCTGACTCATATACATACACGAAGCCAGGCATACCCTGCTTCAATTCCTTTGACGTTCTAATAAACGAGAGTGATTTCATTGTAGCTTCTTTCACTACTTCTTTCTTTACTTTCTTATTCATAACTTTAATTGATTTTACGTTTAACGAATTTTTTTGTTTTGATATCTTTGTCTATAAGACCTTTTTGCTTCCATCGATAGATGATCATTCTTGCACTCGTATCAACCCCACAAGAAGACGCAACCGCTTCCACTTCATCCTGCGTGAATTCATCATCGAGTCGGTTCCAGACGTTCTGCCAAGCGACTACATTGCTCACCTCACTAATCGTATATCTCCGTATCAAAGCAGTCACCATCTGCTCTGCTACAAATTCAGCGAACGCACAGGTTTTCGCTTTCGTGCTCTTGTCATGCTTACCATACAGATAGTATGCGAGCATCCCTGCACGGAAACCGACAACAGCACTACGTCTGCGGAACGTGTCGAGGCTGCGATTGTCGAACTCAGCGGATAGCTTTCTCATCTTCTCCAGCCACTTGTCAGCCCACTCGTTCAGGAAGCCAAGTTCCATCACGTGTTCGGGCTGCACCTTCCCCTTTACACAACTCACACCGCTGATTCTTGAAATCGCACGGTCAACATCACGCTTTTGTTTTTCGCTGAGTTCCTTGAAGCGTGGCATCTTCTTGAAAGCCTGGTCGGGTAATGTCGCAAATGTGATTCGGGTGACCGTACCATCTTCGACATTCTTATACAATTTTTTGTATTCGGCAGGCGTACCACAATGCAGGGTATTGTAGAAAACACGACACATCTTTTTACTCGAATTGTCCGATTTGTACTCCTGTGAAAAGCGTTGATTATCGAATGCATTTCGGAGCAACGCGCGTATGTCACCATACTTTCCTGATTGAATTCCATCAAGAACGTTAGCGACTTCATCCGTATATGTGAACACATGAAGGCCGTGCGCGGCAGCGAGTCGGTCCATAAGTTTCGATATACTGACCTTCGCACCAAGAAGCCGTACCATATACGACTCAGGGGCAGGCTGCTCTTTGGCATTCTTTGCTCTACGTACTTTTTCGTCGTAAGCCTCTTCTTTTGCTCTGTTCTCTTCATCTTCTTCCAAAACGTCTTTCATTACATAATCGTAAATTCGGCTTACAAACGACTTTCCCGATGCCATCGGAGCCTCGATTTCACATTGAAAACTCGGCGACTGGACGACACCGTCCAAGTAACGAGCACGTAGACGAGAGCCAAGAGTGCCAAGCATAGGCAGCAGGGCAACAATAGCAGCCCTCCTAAAGTCTCGAGGAACGATTGACACGAATTCCTTAAAGACAGGTGGTAGTGAGTTCGCTGCAAGTAGCTTGTCACCTTGCTGAAGATAGTCGAAAATAGTCTTTTCATCTTTTTCATCATCTTTTTCGTTCTTACTCGGAGTGAGGTTGATAACAGTCCGAAAGGCTTTGGGAGTTTTAGTGTTGCGAGGCTGCTTTTTTGCAGACCGCACGATTATAGTCACCTCCGCACGCTCCAGGATTGCAGGCATACAGGCTAACATCAGCGATTCATCGAAACCGCAGATGTAACGCATATCGCAAGCCAATTCAAACAGCGTTTGATTTCGCTTGCCTACCGCAGGAATGCCACCCCTTGCGTTCAGCCATTCTGCTGCAATCTTTCGCATATCCTTGCCATCTGACTCAAAATCGGCATCTGCAAAAATCTCCGCTTTCTCAAAAAGGTTGCTGTTCTTTTGAACTGCAAAGAACGGAAGGCCGAAGATGTTGTAAGTGCCAAGATCCTGCCCTATCGGTTTAGATGCAACAGCTGTTCCATCCTCGCTGCTCGTTCCTTCTTCCTTGATGAAACACTCTTCGCTTTCATCGAAGATAGATTCATCCAGGTAGTAGAAGTAACTGCCTGCCACTAGGAAGGAACAGCGACTGATGTCCTTCACCTTCTCATCGAACTGAATTTCAGGATAAAGCGACTTGAACCACTCAATGTTTTCCTGAAGCGTTGAAAACTCCTTTCTTCCCCGGCATACGATACGTAAGCCGTGAAGAGAAGGTGTTTTGTGTGCGCATGCCAATTTCAACTCTTCTTTTGAGTGTTTACTAAGAATAAATTCGAAACAGGCATGGGGGTCATCGATGTCATCGATGTCCAGCATGTAAAGCCCCGATGGTTGGGCATTAGCCTTTTGGTGTCCTTTGCCCCCGAAGGTGGCGCAAGGAGTCCAAGCAGGCAAGCCCTTTTTGAGTTCGCTTTGCTTTTCATGCTGCCCATTATAGCCTGCGATTTCCCTGCAAAGTGAGACAACAGCATCCGAGTTGATTGCATTAAGGAATATTTCCTTTGTGCAAACAACACTCTTTTTGTCTGTAACCTTTGCAAAGAAATCGAAAATCATAGGTAGCCTCCTTCCTTCGCCTGTGAAATCAATGGTTTCAACTGTTCGGAAAGAGCCTTGAGAGTCAGTTTGTCGGTATCGACAAACAGCGTGATCCTGAAGCGGCCATCATTGACGAGATAGAAGATGTTGTCACCTTCATTGGCTTTCTGCTTACTGATACGTACATTTTTCGTGTGCGTACCTTTTCTTTTCTCTTCAAATGAAAAACCCTTCTCATCGATGTCGAGCCTACCGAAGCCCGAATAGCGAAGCATCGCCTTGATGCCTCCGCTTGATACTAACCGAAGTTTAGCGTTTTCGATAATCTGTTCCATTTGCTACTTTGTTTTAATTAAACAATAATTTAACTTGCCAACTTGGTGCGCACCTCGATTGACGATGCAAAGTTAGGGCTTTTCATTTAGGTGGATATACAAAAATACCCCGCATACCACAAGGGGTATACGAGGTATACGCAATTTGTAAAAAAGGTATACGGAGTAGGTATACGAGGTATACGCTACATTAGTTTTTTAGGGTGTGATATATAAAGGTCTGTTTTTTTGAAAAAGTAAGTATTATCCTTGATAACACCATTTGTAATGGTCACAAATTTATTTCTTACTTGATCAGCGAGTACTTTATATTCAATACCAGTTAACGCATCTTTAATAGTATCTTCTCCCCATTTATATGTCGGAGTATTTTTAAAGCCAGATAATACTCTCTTGAAATCTTTTGTCTCCCACTCCCAACCATAGACATCTTTCACCCATGCAATGAAGTGGGTCGATTGTGAGTCTTTGAGCCAGTCGATTTCCTTCAATACTTTATATATGACGTACCAACGTTTAATATCCAGAACTTTATTTGACGTTATTGAAGGAAGCACACATTTCACTTTTGCCACATCAATACTATCATGAAAAATCATATCCCACTGACTCACATTATACACAGATTCTCCCTCTGAAAGAATGTCGTCCATGCTGTTTTGTGGTGAAGTCGCAACAAGCGAATTGTCACCGAATACATTTATTCCATATTCTGTCTGCATTTTATCGCAAATACTCATCAATTTCCCATCACCACACTTATAGGCATGGCTTCCCACCATCCGAAGTAATTCGGTGCGAGATTCTGCACTATTCGATGTTCGAATTAATGATAAGACTACATCTACAGGCAAAATTATGTGCATTATATCATTCTTCCAGTCACTCACTGATGCCCTGCTCTTTATTCAATGTGTCACATAGATACTGCAAATTCGGATGATCGCTCGTGAATACAAAACGCACTTTTGTACTGCCTAAGATAAGCTGTTGATACCCCCTCACTTCTGCTAATAATTCGTTTGCCGTATCTTCCATCTTTGGTCTGATAAGAGCCTTGAAAGAGAACCCCTCGTTCCAGAAATTGCAAATCATGCTTTCGCCTGGAAGGTTGCGTACAGGAATGGCATACAGCTTTACACCTATCTTTCCATCCTCTGGCGGATTGTCGACCGTAATGCCATAGCGTTTAATACGTGCCTGCAACTGTTCCTTCAGAAAACGATAACGTTGAATAAACATTTCGAAGTCTTCTGAATCATGCCAACTACTGAAAATACGCGCGAAATAAAGCAGGCGGTGGAACGGAATAGACTTCTTCCCATCCCTTCCCACAACATGGCATTGATAGAGTTCCGCTTTGTCCCACACAACACCTTCGCTGGCGCTCCAATACTCACCATCTTCCATAGGGCGGTATGTTACAATAGCATGACTATGTGTCTCAATGCCATAGCTGCCATCCTCCTTCCGCTTTTCTTCTGTCACAATCAGCGTAGCAATATGACGGCCTACGTCCTCACCACATACCAATATGGTGTACGGTGGGTTTAATTGCAAAATCTGTGTCTGTATCATATCAGTAATATTTATTTCTTCTTTATACTATCCCACGAAGTGACAAAAGGCAGATAACGCTCCTTGCCCTTTCGCTGGACTTTCTGGATGTCGTATTTCTTTATCTTAGCTGGCTTTGATGGGTCGTATTCTATCAGCAGGAAACGATTTGCTTCCTTCGTAATACGAAGCAGATAGCCGTCAGGGATGTCTTGCTTTTTCAACTTTCATACAAGACGGAAGTTTACGTTAACATAAGAATTCTCATCCGTCAATACAATCTCTCCGTTCTCATATGCAGCTCTTGCTTTTGTAATAGCTGCCATTTCTGATTCGGCGTCAATTGTGTCAACGCGGCAGTTAGTTTCTGCTATTTCTATATTGTAAACCATATTTGTATAGTTAAATAGTTTTCAGCTCCTTCATTACCACAAAGATATGGTTGTTTGGGCACCCTGTCTCCTCATAATGTCTCTCCTCATCGTCCCATAGATAATCAAGCAGTTTTTTAATTGCTGAGCGCTGTTCATCGGAAACGAGTTGCTTGGCAATAAATTTAGTAGGGACAAAACTTGCCTCTATAATCCAAGGATTCTCTTTCAGCAAATTCTCTTTTGCCTCCACAACATCCTTACCCTTAGCTGTTCCGAGCAATTGACAGTTCTCCACACCAACGTTTTCGTTTGGTGCAATTGTATGCCCTTCTGGCGTATAGAAAATGTATTCGTTCATCGTTCTAAAATAATTTTTGATAATGTCCTCGTGAAGTAAATTTGATAAAACCTTTATCGCGTAGATATTGCAGTTGCTGACGAATCTTGTCTGGAACAAAATTGTTATCTGGATGCTTCTGTTGAAGTTCGTCAGTAAAAGCATACATTTCGTCAAGACAGAACTCTTTATTCGGAATCTTTTCAACACACCTCAGCACGTCCAGCAACCACCCCCGACTGTCAATCTTTGATGTTCGTAGATTAAGTGTCCGTTGGTATAAATCAACAACTTTTGACTTGTCCTCCTGCTGGCTATTCCTGATAATGAAAATCTTCCCACTATCAGGTATGTTTCCTATTTCAATGTTGCATCCTACCCATCCTGCACGCCTTGCTGTTTCTTTTAATGGTGGGCGTTTTTCAATAATGTCTGGCACAAAGAAGAACTTGGGGATAATGAGTAGATTATTCACCGTCCAATTGGTGTAGGTCATCACAAAAAGATGCGGATTGCGAAGAGACGTGATTCGCTCAATCATTGTTCCATAAGCACCATCAGCTATCTTGTGACCTATGACGGCCGTTTTGCTCTCCTTGCTCTTCAACTCAAAGTCCGACTTACAATCATCGCAGAAGAAATCAGCAACAGGCTTGTTTGCCTCATAATGTTCCAATACGGGTGCACCACAAACTGGGCAGAACATATTGCGCTCCATCCAGTCCTCAGTCAGCACGCGCGAAATCTGTGAACCGCTGTGATAACCTAACACCAAGCTCTGATTGAAGTGTAAATCCATCAGTTATTTCTTTTCTCCTTTCTCCCTACGTTTCTGAATGGCGGTATAGCCAATTTCAGGGAGCGCCAACGGATTCTTGCCTTGATTCTGCAATTCCATTAGCGCATCGCTGATAGCCTCAAGTTGGGCGCGTGTCATCTCATTGATGTCATTCTGGTCGGCTAACGTGTCATTCATATCCGTGCGTAACTGCTTGATTTCTGCACGGATTTGCTCAAGTTGCAACTGCGTATTGCTGACGATGAGCAATGCTTCCTGCATCTGGAAG
>CADAGO010000017.1 GCA_902787555.1 uncultured Bacteroidales bacterium | reverse complement strand
GCCATACAAAAAATTTCTGTAACTTTGTCCTCGGTAAACATTAGCGATATCTTTTAGTGAACATTTGTTGTTTCGTCACTGCAAAGGTACTGAAAATATTGCTAATTACCAAATTTTCAATGAATTATAATTGACTCCGTCGAACTAAAGTTTCGTCGAACTCACGTTAATATAATATATACGATAATGGTGAGAAAGATTAAAATAATTCCAATTCAATGTGTCTTTTTTGTTTTAATGACACTTTTGTCGTGTGTTATAGGTAACACTGAGCTTTTCTATGGACAGCCTAAGTATTTTTCATATTATTATGAAGGAACAGCTCCTGAAACAGGTATGATACAACATGGAGGATACTACAGCAATGATGCTTATGGTTATGTCGCGATTTTTTATCCTGATGGTTCTTTGATGGAAATGAACATCATGGAGGAGAAGGATTCTGCATTGAGATCAGATTTATTTGATAAGTATATTTATTATAGCGCAAACTGGGGTGTCTATCACATAAACGGCCAAAAGATAAAGACACAGATTGTAAATCATATAGGATGGTGGTATGAACTACGTCGTTCTCATTATGCAGTCAAGACGGATTCCACCTTGGTTGTTTACAATTATGAAGGCGACAAGTTCTTCATGCCGATGGATTATAAAGAGCTATACCAAAATCCCGATTCTCTTGTCTTGTCATTTCATCGGTTAGATAATATGGTCAAGCCCGCTTATTGGCTTAAAATGAAAAAATGGTATTGGAAAGACAAGAACGCTTATAAAACATTTAAGAAGAAATATAAGTCGAACAAAAATCTGAGGTTCTGCTATGAAGAAGATTGATGGCATATTACTACTCTGCATCATTGTTGGATTGATATCGTGCGGCTTTCTTGACAAGGCATTCCGACCGAGTCATTTTTCTATGCGTTATGATGGAGAAGAGTCTGGGATTGAAAGTCTCATTCGGATTGATGGTTATTACGCTCATGATACGACGTTGAGTGTCATTTTTTACAAAGATGGTATATCATGTATTCTGCTCCAAAATATTGCACCGGCTATAGTTAGGGGAGAAATATACTTCGATGAGCCAATATTTCAGGACAAGTTAATTTGGGGATTGTATAGAATCGTAAATGATACAATAGAAGCCCAGTATGTTGACCGATCATGGATGAGTGAGAATAAAATACTTCACTACTCTTATAAAATATCTAAAGACAAGAGACTTCATATCTTAGAGAGTAGCGTTTATGAGAATTGGATTTTTTTTCTTAACTACCTTGACTTCACAGATCCACCCAGAATACCTAAAAGTAGGCAAAAGGATGGGGGTATTCTATCTTTCTATCCATATTCTGGCTCTAATGATTTCTTAACGAAGAACTGGATTCTTTCACATAAGTGGGCTTGGAAGCCAAAAGCAAGAAAGCAGAAAATGAACAAATAATAAAAACATTAGAGAATAAACAATGAAGAAACTATTCACAATTGCACTTGTCATCAGTGCCTGCATATCGCTGCATGCCTAGCAGGCACAAAGAGGTGTCAAATTTGTGTTCCAAACCGATAAGAGCGGGAGCATTTTGGACGAAAGTCAAAGGTCAAATCTTCAGAGCCTAATAAGTGGAGCTTGCGAAACTCTAACTATATAATTATTTGGTGGAATGAGAAAAAAGCATTATCTTTGCAAAATCGTATGAGGAAAGTGCTTGATATTAATCAATGGATAAAGGAGCATCGCCACGATGACGTGAACGAGTTGGCGTTGCATGCTGCGCATGATCCAGACATGGATATGCGTGCTGCACTTGTGCAGATTCGTGGATGGCAGATAGCGGAAAAGAAACTGCCTCTATGGGCACAGACAGAGGATATCGTATTTCCTGAGCACTTACCCTTGGAACAATGTTCGTCGCAACTGACGGCTGAATACAAGGCTTCGCTGGTGAGAGCGAACTATAACGGAAACAATCACCTCCATTCGATGACCGACCTGACAGGCGGTTTTGGTGTCGATGCAGTGATGATGGGGCGCTGGTTCCAGCATCTAACGTATGTGGAACAGCGGGCTGATCTCTGTGACTTGGCACGACATAACTTTCCTCTACTGGGACTGAAGGATTTTGAGGTGGTTCATGCAGATTGCACGGACATGCTGAATCATCTCCCTCACCAGAACTTAGTGTTGATAGATCCTGCCCGTCGTGATGCGAACGGCCGGAAAACTGTCGCTATCAATGACTGCACGCCCGATGTGTGTGCCCTCAACCAACAGTTATTGGCCGTAGCTGACGTAGTGATGATCAAATTGTCGCCAATGCTGGATATCGCCTCAGCAGAGAGGCAGTTGGAGGGAGTGAAGGAGATTCATGTGGTGAGTGTGGGTGGCGAGTGCAAGGAAATTCTTATCGTGTTACAGGGATTAGCGGTAGGTGTACCCATTCGACAGGCTCAGGGTGTAGAACAGTTTACCGATCCTGTCATTCATTGTGTGAACATCACAAGTGATGGTATTCCTTCGGCAGGCTCAGGATGTACCCATTCGACAGGCTCAGGGTGTACCCAACGATTCAGTTTCACCCGTGCGCAGGAGCAGGAGGCTCAATGTATGTACACGAACGAGGTGGACAGGTATCTGTACGAGCCGAACGCTTCGCTGATGAAAGCCTGCCCGTTTCGCCTGCTGGCTCAGCACTACCAGCTTGAGAAGTTGCATCCCAACAGCCATCTGTACACATCACCAAACCGGATTGAAGACTTTCCCGGGCGCAGGTTCAGGGTGAACGATGTACTGCCGGTCAATAAACAGACCATAAAACAAATCAGCCAACTGCAACAGGCGAATATCTCTGTGAGAAACTTCCCTGCCTCAGTGGCTGAACTGCGTAGGCGATTCCGTCTGGCTGATGGAGGATCTGCCTATCTTGTGGCTACCACCTTGGCTGATGGGCGCAAGGTGGTGCTGGTAATGGAGCGTGATGTGTGAGGGCGATCAGGTAAAGCTGATGACCGACCCTGCTGCCGGAGCTGATGCCCCGATGGTATTGGAGCGGTCGCTGATGAGTCGGATGTCTTCGCGCTTGCGCCGGTAGGTAGGAATGGTCTCTACCATACTGATAACATCGTCGTTGTCAAGGTCTTCATCTTTGAAGACATAGCAGTAGGTGAACTTGCGTATCGACCCGCCCTTGTTATTGTCACCATAGACGTTGCGTCGGCGTATTTCGTTTTCTATGTCTTTCTCTGTGCGCTCCGCCATGCGCTTGCGTTCGTTCTCTGCCCGCTGGTTCATGCGGTCGGTCATCTCGCTAGTATTGATGTCCTGCACGCCAAAACCTGTGGCAAGAATCGTGACTTTCACCTTCTCTTTCAGCGAGGCATCGACAGAGAGTCCCCACTTGGTTTCTACGATATCGGCTGTCTGCATCTTTTCCATAAACTCATGAATCTCGCCCATCTCTTCCATCATAAGGCTTGGAGAACCTTCAGAATCATCGCCACAGAAGGCGATATGCAGCAGTATCTTCTGTGAGTTGTAGATATCGTTGTTGTTGAGCAGTGGTGAGTGGAGTGCATCGTTGATGGCTTTGGTGATACGTCCGTCGCCACTTCCGTAGCCTGTACTCATGATGGCCACACCTCCATCTTGGAGAACGGTCTTCACATCCTTGAAGTCGAGGTTAATGATACCGTGCATGGTGATGATTTCTGCTATGCTGCGAGCTGCGTTGCAGAGTGTCTCATCAGCCTTTGCGAAGGCATCGAGCACGGTAAGTTCCGGATAGATGTCGCGCAGACGCTCGTTGTTAATAACCAGGAGTGCATCGACATTCTTGCTCATCTCTTCCACACCGTCGAGTGCCTTATCGATTTTCTTGACTCCTTCCCATCGGAAGGGAATGGTGACGATACCCACGGTAAGGATGCCCATATCCTTAGCTGTCTTAGCAATGACAGGTGCTGCACCCGTACCTGTTCCACCACCCATACCAGCTGTGATGAACACCATCTTCGTGCCATCGCTCAGCATCGTTTTCACTTCGTCGAGTGTTTCCTCTGCAGCTTTCTGACCTGCTGCAGGGTCGTTTCCTGCTCCTAGACCATCCTTGCCCAATTGCAGTTTGGCAGGAACTGGAGAGTCGTTGAGAGCTTTGTTGTCGGTGTTGCATACGACGAATGCCACATCATGAATGCCTTTGCTGAACATATTGTTGACTGCATTGCATCCTCCACCGCCTACACCAATGACTTTTATGATACTGGTTTTCCCTTGCGGAAAACTGAATTCTACATTATCCATCATATATCGTTGTTCGTTTAATTGCTTAGTTGCTTAATGGCTTAATAGGTTGGTAATTTGTTCTATAACCTATTCTTTCAGAATATCTTCTATCCATCGGTTCATCTTTCCGAAGATACTGTTTTTCTTCACGATGTCCTTCAGTAGGGTTTCGAGGTTGTCAGCTTCTTCATCGCACTTAGTGATGAGTGTTTCTGCCTCTCGAAGTGACTGACGGTACTTGTCTTTATCAACGAGAATATCCTTGTTTTTGCTGAAGTCTTCCGTGATGATGTTCCGTGCTTCGCTGATGAATGTTTCGACAGCCGCACGCAGTTTCTTGTTCGTCTCGTCATCGTTGAGTTGCTTGCCGGTTTGCTGCAGCTTCAAGATGTTTTCACGCAACTGACTCTTGATGTTTTCGATATATGCCAGTGCATCGTCCTCTATCTGTTGCTGTTTGGCATTAGCCTCTTTCTTGTCGGATATCTCTTTGCTTTTCTCGTTTTCAGTAAAGATATCAGGTCCGTTGTATTCCTCGCCCACACAGTTCTCGTTGCCAGCCAGCAGGAGCGATACGATAGTACAAGTAGTAGGACTCTCGAGCGAAAGTGATGTGATGTCGCTGTTCTTGATGAGTTGTGGTATGACTTTTTTCGCCACTCTCACCTTATCGACTTTCAAGGTGTTGATACATGCCTTGTCGATGTTAGGAATATTGGCTCCGCCACCAGTGATAACTACACCGCCCAGAAGTTTGTCGGCATAGTCGGAATTGTGAAGCTGATTTTCCACATTCATGAGTATTTCCTGCAAGCGCGCGTCGATTATCTGGTGGATGGTTGACAGCTCGATGGAACGTCCGTCGGATGTGGTGTAGGTTGGCTCTGGCTCGTTTTCATCGGCAGCACGCTTGTCTACCGTTGCATCGGCATAGGTGAGCAGCACCTGATCGGCCTCAGCGGGTTCGATTTGCAGGTCGCACAAGTCCTGACGGATGTTATTAATACCGATAGGCAGCGTGATGATTTGCCGTACGATATTGTTTTTCAGTACCGTAATCGTTGTGGTTCCTGCTCCGAAGTCAATGAGTGCCGTACCCGAACGTTTCTCAGCATCGGTAAGGACACTGTTTGCCAATACGAAGGCAGAAAGGTGATAGTCGGCAATATCGAGTCCCAGATTCTCGAAACTTGTCTTGATGTTGTGACGCAAGCGACTGTTAGCAATGACATTCAGGAACTTACCCTCAATGTTTGTTCCCATGATGCCCACAGGGTCGGCTGCCACATTGGTGTCGATGACGAACTCCTGTGTAAAGTAGCCTATCAGCTCGTAATCATCATAGGGTACTGCGTGGCTCTCATCAGTGATGTCGTCGATGTGTATCTGGTTGATATACGTAGGTGTCAGCATGTTTTTCTGTACCACGCTTTTCACCGCCCGTACCGACTGGCCGCCTAATCCGATGTAGGTGCGAGTGATCTTCATCTTGAGCGCCGCCTCCAACTTGCTTACGACTGTCTTGATGCTTTGGGTCGTTTTCTCAATGTTGTAAACCACTCCCCGCTTCACACAGTCGGTAGTCTTGTCTTCTGCGTAAGCCATAATCTGCATGGTTCCGTCCTTCATCTTTCCAGCGATGCCAGCTATCTTCGATGAACCCAGTTCGATGGCTACGATAATTGTTTCTTGTTCTCCCATATTCTGTTCTTATTTTGTTTTATTTCTTGCAAATGATTTGACCGTCGTATTCCAAATCGATAGAAGCATACTTGTTCCACCCCACTTCGGGCATCGCTCTCTCATAGAACACCATAAGTCGATGCAGTTTCCGTTCGAAGCCCGTCACATGACCCAGATGGATGATCTGGTCGCCTACTCGTGGAATAAGGTCGATGATATGTTCGCGATCGGCATTCATCGAGACATGGATTTGTTCAATCTGACTGTTCCAAAACTCATTGTTCGCAATGAACGCTCCAAACTGCGACAAATACTTCTGGGCATACGCCTGAGGAATCGTTCCAGTAGCTACAGGCAGGTTGACGGGATAGTTGACTTTCGAGATGACTTTCCCGTATGAGTCGATGTAATACCCTTTACTATTATCGGGCAGGACATACATCACAGGCGTACGCTGACGGATGTCGATACTGACAGCATTGTTGGCGGTCTTGTAGCACTCCACACTTTCTATGAACTCGTTCTTCGCCAATACTGTCTCGATGTCACGTGTGCGTATGTCGGTCATCAGACGGTCTTTCGGATAGACACCCGCATGGCGCAGCTCACTCTCAATGACTTCGTTTGTGATGAATCCTGCATGGCGGTTCTGCTCAATCGTCAGTTCAATCTTCGTGCATCGGTCCTCGGGTGATGGCGTTGATGCCACAAACATGGCATACACCACATAGGCAACAACCCCCAGACAGAGGATTGTGGCCATCAGTATTGTTATGCCTTTCTTCAGTTGCATCATGACAGGGCTTGAATTATCTGTGGTACGTAATCTTCAATATCACCGGCTCCTAAGAGTATCAGCACATCGAAATCGCGGTTCTCCACACATTTCACCACGTCTTCCTTATGGATGAGCTGACGCTCCATTCCAGGTCGGAGATTATCGTAGATGAGCTGGCTGGTGACTCCGGGTATGGGTGCTTCGCGAGCAGGATAGATATCGCAAAGGTAAACCTTATCTAACAACGAGAGGCTATCGGCAAACTCTTTGTAGAAATCGCGCGTGCGTGTGTAGAGATGGGGCTGGAACACAGCCGCAATCTTTTTGTCCTGATACAATTCGCGAATTGATTTCACACTCTGTTCTATTTCGTTTGGATGGTGGGCATAATCGCTGAGAAAGACCATGTGGTCGTTTTTAATCTTGAAATCGAACCTGCGGTCTACACCCTTGAACGACTTCATTCCCTTTCGGATTTCGTCGTCGGTCATCCCGTTCAGCCAGGCAAGTGCCATTGCAGCAATGCCGTTCTCTATGTTGATACTGACAGGTACACCCAGTTGGATATCCTTGATCGTGGATGAAGGAGTAACAAAGTCGAACACGATTTCTCCATGTCCAATCCTGATGTTCTCAGCATGGAAATCTCCCTCTGTGCGGGCATATTCATATATACGGACACCCGATTGTACGTCGGCCTTCATTTCCAATCCTTTATGAATGATGAGTGCCCCACCCTGCTGAATCAGAGAGGTGTAGTGGCGGAAGCTGTCTAAATACGCCTCCTTGGTGCCATAGATGTCCAAATGGTCGGGGTCGGTCGCTGTGATAACTGACATATAAGGACGCAGCCAATGGAAGGAACGATCGAACTCATCTGCCTCTATGACTACGTAATCGCTCGTATCGGACAGGATGTAATTGGTTCCGTAGTTTTTGGAAATGCCTCCCAGGAAAGCGTTGCAGTCAATATGGGATTGATGAAACAGATGGGCAGTCATGGTCGAGGTAGTGGTCTTTCCGTGTGTGCCAGCCACACAAAGTCCCTTATGTGCCTGAGTAAGGAAGCCAAGCACCTGTGCACGTTTCTGCAGGTCGAAGCCACGCTCGCGGAAATACACCAGTTCTGCGTGTTCAGCAGGAATGGCGGGTGTATATACCACCAATGTGCTTTCTTTCTCCTTGAAGCAGGCAGGGATGGATGCTACATTCTCTTCGTAATGGATTTGCGCACCTTCGCTGATGAGTTTCTCCGTCAATTCACTTGGAGTACGGTCATAACCTCCTACGTGATATCCCTTCGTGAGGAAATAGCGAACCAAGGCACTCATTCCAATGCCTCCCGCACCGATAAAATATATGGATTTCAAATTCTGTTGCATTGTATTACTTGTTTTTAACCTTAACGGTTTGAATTCGTGTGTTCTGTTGCCAGCCTGATTACTTCTTGTGCGATAATATTAGCTGAATCGGGTAGTGCCATCTCCTTGATATGGGAACTCAGTGATGTCAGTTGCTGTGTGTCTCGCACCACCTCCATTGCCAACTTAATGAGCTGTTGTGGTGCATCTGCATCTTTCACCATCAACGCAGCATCTCTATGTACCAATGCTAATGCGTTCTTGGTTTGGTGGTCTTCTGCAACATTGGGTGATGGTACCAAAATGCAAGGCTTTCCAAGCATACACAACTCGCTGATACTGCTTGCTCCGGCTCTGGATATGACCAGATCGGCAGCTGCGTATGCCACATCCATGTTGGAAATGAAATCACTGACATACAAGTTGGCAATCTTTGAGTGCTTAGCCAACTCTTCTGCGATATGCTGACTGTAGAATTTTCCAGTCTGCCAAATGATCTGGATTCCAGATTGACGGACGTCATCAAGCGCAGCCAACACACTTTCGTTGATGGTTCTTGCCCCTAAGCTTCCTCCTATTATTAATATGGTGGGAAGTGTGGGATTCAGCCCGAATTGCATGACGGCTTGTTCATGCGTAATAGTGGTATTGAGCAATTGCTGGCGTACGGGATTTCCTGTCAGGATGATTTTATCGGCAGGAAAGAATCGCTCCATCCCTTCGTACGCCACACAGATTTTGCTTGCGGATTTTGCTAATAGCTTGTTGGTTACGCCCGCATAAGAGTTTTGCTCTTGAATCAGCGTCGGTATTCCCATTTGTCCAGCAGTCTTCAATGTCGGTCCACTTGCATACCCACCTACACCTACAACGACTTGTGGCTTGAAATCACGAATAATATTTCGCGCTTTCAGTTGGCATTTCATGATTTTCCATAGCACACGAATGTTTCTAAAAGGATTCTTACGGTCGAATCCCTCTATAGGCAGTCCGATGATAGGATACCCTGCATCGGGTACACGTTGCATCTCCATACGTCCTTCTGCTCCAACAAACAGAATATCTGCCTCGGGATCAATACCCTTAATGGCATTTGCAATTGATACGGCAGGGAAAATATGACCTCCTGTGCCTCCTCCGCTTATGATGACTTTCAACTGTTCCATATCTCTAAATCTTGACGATAACCTTGACAATCCCGCTAACCAGTAACAACTTCGACCTATTCTAATCCTGCCCGACTGAAATACTCGTTGGTTTCAATTGCGCTGCTAGATTCTGCAGGCTCCGTTGGAGTCTCGCTGACTTTTTCGGCATAACGACTGATGCTAAGAATCACGCCGAAATAGAAACAGGTGATGATAATCGATGTTCCTCCCTTACTGATGAGCGGCAGGGGCTGACCTGTTACAGGCAGCAACCCTACAGCCACTCCCATATTGATGAGTGCTTGCAGGACAAGAATCAGTCCGAACCCTGTAACCAAAAAGGCAGGGAAGAACTTATCGCATTTCTTGGCAATCTTATTTACCCGAATCAGCAAAGCGAAATACAAGAAAATCACAAAGACTGCGCCTGCAATACCTGTCTCCTCAATGATGATGGAGTAGATGAAATCGGACTCTGCATGTGAAAGGAAGTCGCGCTGAACGGAGTTGCCTGGTCCTAACCCAATCAAGTTAGAATTGGCAATAGCAATATTGGAATTACCTACCTGCCAGTTTTCTGCCAAGTCGTAGTCGCTTTCATTCTCCGCCAAGAACTTGTCTGTTGTCCGTTCAATACCTATTTTGTTTTCTATACGATGTTTCCATGTCAACACACGTCCACCAATGCTTTCTGCAACAGATTCTGGTATAGCAATCAGCGTTCCCACAAAGAGGGCACCTATGAATCCGATGCAGATTAGTCCTTTCAGCATCAGTTTGCGTGGTATATTACCGATATACATCATGATAATGGCAACGGTGAAGAGGATTGCAGCCGTAGAGAAGTTCTCAGACACAATCAGTGCGCAGATGCCAATTACCAACATGCTGCAAATCTTGAATGGTTTGTTGTAGCCCCCCTTCGTGGCCATCACGACTGTCTTACGACCATGCTTGGTAATCACGGATTCTTCATTCTGTGTCTTAGAAAGGATGGCAGCCAACGACATGATGAGTGCAGCCTTTGCTACCTCGGAAGGCTGGAACGACAGGAACCCCAAGTCAATCCAACGGTTTCCTCCATTGATGGTGCCACCAAAGAACAGGACATAGAGCAACAGCAATATGGATGCCGGCAGCAGGAAGATCGGAAACAACTTGAAGTACTTACATGGAATACGGTGTACAACAAGGATGATGATAAGTCCGACAAACAGGAAACCTGCCTGACGAATCATGGGGTCGAAATGATTGCCGTGGGTATATGTCAACGAACTCGAAGCACTATATATCTCCACAAGCGATATCATACAAAGGAAAAAGTAAATCATCCAGATTACTTTGTCGCCCTTGAAAAGGTTGTTACTGATAATTCTTAGCATCGTATATATTTTTTTACAATTCTCTTACATATTGTTTAAACTGTTCTCCACGGTCCTCCATATTCTTGAACAAGTCGAAACTTGCACAACATGGACTGAGAAGCACACAATCGCCATCATGAGCCATGCGATAGCAAGCCGCTACGCAGTCTTTCATGCTCTGTACATCGACGATGGGGATACCGAAGGAATCAAAGTTGTCGTGCAGTTTCTTGTTATCTACACCCAAAAATACCAGACCCACACATTTCTCACGAACAAGGTCATAGATCTCGCTGTAGTCATTACCCTTGTCAATGCCTCCGAGAATCAAGACCGTAGGTTGGCGCATACTCTCGAGGGCATACCAGCAAGCGTTGACGTTCGTCGCTTTAGAGTCGTTGATGAAATCGACACCTCGTACACGCCCTGCCTTTTCCAGACGGTGTTCTACTCCTGCGAAGTTTGACAAACACTCACGCAACGTCTGATTATCTACTCCAGCAATATCGGCTGTGATGCCAGCTGCGAGCGAGTTGTAG
Organism: uncultured Bacteroidales bacterium; assembly: GCA_902787555.1. Taxonomy (GTDB): domain Bacteria; phylum Bacteroidota; class Bacteroidia; order Bacteroidales; family Bacteroidaceae; genus Colivivens. Next base: position 39,591 of record CADAGO010000017.1, on the reverse strand, counting down.
AGATTATGCTTCCCTTTGAGAGCCAACTCCTCCAGTTCCATATTGAAGGGAGTCGGGACCTCTATCACATAATTACCCTCTTCAGCATAAGCGATAGCACCGTTTCCTTTGAATTCGGAGAATGGGAAGAGTTGAGCCTTCAAATTGTATTTCTTCATTTCCTCGGCAACGATGGGATCATCGTTCCAGAAAATGAATGCGTCAGCATCAGTCTGATTCTGAGTGATTCGCATCTTAGAATCAACATAGTTCTGCATACAGAAATCATAGCGGTCGAGATGATCGGGAGTTATGTTCATCAGAATTGCAACATCTGCACGGAATTCATACATGTTGTCTAACTGGAAGCTACTCAGTTCGATGACGTAGTAGTCGAAATGCTCAGTAGCGACTTGAAGCGCCAGACTACTTCCGATGTTGCCAGCCAAACCAACGTTATAACCCGCGCTCTTGAGGATATGGTAGATGAGCGACGTAGTGGTGGTCTTTCCGTTCGAGCCTGTGATACAAATCATCTTGGCATCGGTATACCGGCCGGCAAACTCTATCTCTGAAATAATAGGAATCTGCCGTTCCTTCAGCCGCTGTACCATCGGTGCTTTCTCTGGTATGCCAGGACTTTTAATGACTTCATCTGCATTAAGGATAAGTGCCTCAGTGTGCTTTCCTTCCTCCCACTCGATATGATACTTATCGAGCAGTTGCTTGTACTTATCCTTGATAGCCGACATGTCACTAACAAACACATCGAAACCTTTAACTTTTGCCAATACTGCGGCTCCTGCACCGCTTTCTGCCGCTCCTAAAACTACAATACGTTTCATCATCTAATCTTTAATGTTATGATAGTCATTGCTGCCAACAGAATGGTGATAATCCAGAATCTGAGGGTAATCATATTCTCATGAAGTACCGTTGTGGGGTACTTGCAAATGTATTTACAATCGGGCAGCAATTGGTTCTGCTGTACTCGGAAATGATCGTGAATCGGAGTGCGTTTGAACACACGTTGCTTGATGCCACGCTTGTTGCCGCGCTTGGCATACCACACCTGTATGATGACAGAGAGACTTTCCATGAAAAAGATGCCACAAAGAATGGGAATCATCAGTTCTTTGTGAATAATGACGGCTGTGACAGCTATCACGCCTCCGATGGACAGGCTACCCGTATCGCCCATAAACACTTTGGCGGGATAGGCATTGTACCAGAGAAACCCAATGAGCGCACCCACAAAAGCGCAGATATAGACCACAATCTCTTCGGAGCCAGGGATGTACATCACATTCAAATAGCTGGCATAAGCAATATGACCAGATACGTATGCCAAAATGCCAAGCGTGGTGCCGATGATGGCAGCATTTCCCGCACACATACCGTCCATTCCGTCGTTAAGGTTCGCTCCGTTGGATACAGCTGTGATGACGAAAGTGGTGACAAGAATGAACAGAATCCATCCACACGCACGTTTCACCTTTCCATCCTTAATCCAACCGAACACTTCATAATAATCAAGGTTGTTGTTTTTGAAGAACGGAACAGTGGTCACTGTGGATTTACGAGCCTCACTCTTGTGGTACACCTCAGTTGTCTGGCCACCCGTTTCCATCGTCACGTTTTCGCGAACTACTGCCTGAGGTGACAACCACAGCACTACACCAACGACTGTTCCCAATATGAGTTGACCTAATATCTTAAAACGGGGGTTCAATCCGTCTTTGTTGCCTTTTAGCTTGATGTAGTCATCAATGAATCCCAAGAGTCCGAACCACAGAATGGTAATAATCAGAAGGTTGATATAGATATTGTCCAACCGACCCAATAGGAGTGCTGGGATAACAACGGCTCCTACGATGATGATTCCTCCCATCGATGGTGTACCCTTCTTCTGTACGCCATAAGGGTCGATCTCTGCATCTCGCGCACTCTCGATATGGCGTTTACGCTTCATGTAAGTAATGAACGACTTACCTGCCGTCATTGAGATGATGAGCGACAGCATCAAAGCCAACAGCGAACGGAAGGAAATATATGACCACATTCCTGCTCCTGGAATGTCGAGTTGATCCAAATAATTTGACAGATAATATAGCATCGTTTTATTCTATTAACTTTTTAATCCAATATCTATTAATCCCTATCCTGCCAATCCCACACATTGGCGCACTTCTTCTCGGTCGTCGAAGTGATGTTTTATGCCTTTCACTTCCTGATAGTCTTCATGTCCCTTACCAGCAATAAGGATGACATCGCCCTTTTCTGCCATCATGCAAGCTGTACGGATGGCTTCACGGCGATCAACAATAGTCAGTACGCGTTTCATCTGGTCTTTGTCCAGACCTGCCACCATGTCGTTGATGATGTCTTGTGGTTCCTCAAATCGGGGGTTATCGCTCGTGATAATCACCTTATCACTTTGGCGTACTGCCTCCTGAGCCATCAAAGGACGTTTTCCTTTGTCGCGATTGCCACCTGCACCGCACACAGTAATCAGCCTTCCTTTCCCTTCCAACACTCCATGTATGGCATTCAACACATTTTCCAAAGCATCGGGCGTATGCGCATAATCCACAATAGCGGTAAATCCGTCGGGAGCGTTAATGGCTTCCAATCGTCCACTTACAGGTTTCATATCGCTTAATGCAACCAACACTTCTTGAGGTTCTTTGCCCAACATGATGGCGCACGCATAGACCGCCAGGAGGTTGTATACATTGAACTTACCGATGAACTGTACCCCTACCTCGCGATGATTGATTTCCAAGTACATACCTTCGAAATGACATTCGATAATTTTCGCCTTAAAATCGGCCGATTGCTGCACGGAATATGTCTTGACCTTTGCTTGCGTGTTTTGCATCATCACCATTCCGTTTTTGTCGTCGATATTGGTGATAGCGAAAGCCTCTGAAGGCAGTTGGTCGAAGAACTGTTTCTTGGCCTTGATGTAGTTCTCGAATGTCTTGTGATAGTCAAGATGGTCGCGAGTAATGTTTGTAAACAAACCACCAGCAAATGTGAGACCGCCAATTCTGTTTTGCACGATGGAGTGCGAACTGACTTCCATGAACACGTACTCACAACCTGCGTCTGCCATCTGAGCCAGCAACCTATTCAACGTAATCGGGTCGGGCGTGGTGTGTTCCGTAGGGACTGCCTCTCCATCGATGTAATTCACAACCGTGGACAGCAAACCTGCTTTGTGCCCCATGTGGCGGAACATGTTGTAGAGTGTGGTAGCTATTGTGGTTTTACCATTTGTACCCGTCACGCCAACCAACTTGAACTTCGTTGAAGGATAACCATAGAAAGCAGTAGCGATGTCGCCGACAATATGTTCCGAATTAGTGACTCGAATATATGTTACTTCAGGGTAGGCCACCTCAGGAATCGTTTCACAAACAATAGCGGTAGCTCCCTGTTCGATGGCTTTACTGATATATTGGTGTCCATCGTTCTGAGTGCCGCGTACTGCAACGAACATCTGTCCCTTCCCTATTTGACGTGAATCAATCTGTACGCCACAAATATCATGACTCAGGTCACCCCGCGTCTCCTCTATGGTGATATGTTCTAATACTCTCTGTAATTGCATCTCAATATTACTTTTTTTTATTCAAACTCTATTTCCACAACTTGCCCGGGCTGGTTGTTTGCTCCCGCCTGAATGCTTTGCTTAACAACCCGTCCCATTCCTTTCACTTTGGCACGCATTCCTCTGCGCTCTATTTCGTAGACCGCATCACGCACACCCATTCCATGCAGATCGGGCACATGATCGAAGTCATAGTCCAAAGCACTGAAATCTACTGATTTGCTTTGGCTTGTGCCTGTTCCGATTTCGTCGTCTTGTACTCCCTGCGCACTTGCTTTCAAGCCCAACTGCTCCAACACTCGCTTGGCTGGTCCGACATATCCTTTCTTGACTGTTGGCACAAATACGGCTAAGGAGTCTTTTGCACGTGAGAGGTCACTTGTCACAGCATTGGCATAGATGCTCTCTGCTATCTTCTTGAAAACAGGACCTGCTTGCCCACCACCAGAGGCTGTACCGTGTACCAACCGAATGGCTACGATGCAGGTGTACTGAGGATTTTCGGCAGGGAAGTATCCACAGAAACTGACGAGGTGTCCACCTCCTTTGTAACCACCTTTGCCACCAATTTGTGCAGTACCCGTCTTACCTGCTACCGTAAAGTACTTGCTGCCGGCTCGTTTACCAACACCTTCACTGACTACACGTTGGAGCATCTCACGAATTTGTGCGATAGCTTGTGGACGTGCTATCTGTTGTTTGATAACCTCTACAGGCATCTCCTGAACCGTTTCGCCATCACGCTGTACAGCCTTGACGAATCGTGGACGTACCATCGTACCATTGTTTGCAATCGCATTGTAGAATGTAACTGTTGATATGGGTGGTATCTGTGTTTCATAGCCAATAGACATCCATGCTAATGCGGTTTTCGACCAGTTGCTGCGATCAGCTTTCGGCATACGGATAACGGGAGTAGCAGCACCTACGAACGGAAGTTCCAGGTCGGTTCCGATACCTATTCGATGCAGACCTTCAACGAATTTCTCAGGGCAGTCGTGATAGTGTTTGTCGATCAGACGACTCACGCCTATATTCGAGGAGTACATCAACGTGTGGGCAACGTCCATCTCACCATAACCGCCACGGTTCCAGTTGTGGTCTTTCATCGAAGAACCATACATATTGTACACACCGCCGTTTCCGTTAGTGGTTTCGTTCACATCGAGCATTCCGTCGTCCAAACCTACAAGGATGGATGCGGTCTTAAAGGTGGAACCTGGTTCCATCAGGGCAGCAAGGGCGAAATTGCGAGCTTCGTAGTACTCACCGTCATCATAGAGTGATAGGTTGACGATTGATTTAACATCGCCTGTCTTTGTTTCCATCAGCACCACAACCCCCATATCGGCCAGACCACTTGCCTGCTTGATAACACGGAACTCCTCACGAAGTGCATTCTCGCTAATGTCCTGCATAGAGACATCAATGGTGGAAACGATATCGTAACCGTTAATTGGCTTGATATCGATGAGGTCGACATAGCGGTTCAGTATCTTACGGCGGTGCATAATGCCTGGTACTCCACGCAGCAGGGAGTCGTAAGCTAGTTCAAGACCTGATTTGGCAGATTTGTTCTCTTTATTGTCCTTGTCGCCATACATATCACCAAGTGTACGACGGGCCAATGAACCGAAAGGCTTCTTGCGATTATTACGGGGAACAATATTCAGTCCAACGAAGTATTTATGTTTGTCGTAATCACGGAAGAACGGGAGTGCCATCAACTCTTTATACTGAATGTAGTTAAGTGTTTTGTGCTTACACACTTCGTAATAGCGACTTTGCGACCTCCATCCTTCTGTCAAATGACGACGATAGTCAGCAGCAGTAGCTGAGGGACAAATATGACTCAGACCCTCACAAATGGAATCGAGGGTTTGGGCATACTTACCCTTGCCCAGGAAAAGGGAATCTTTCGCGAAATATATAACAGAATCCTGATGAATGAACTCGTTGTTCTTGATAGCACCCTTCGATAGTCCCGATTTGAAATCGATATAAATCTTATAGTCAGGAAGGTCGCTTGCCATTAACTGCCCATCAGCTGAGAGGATGTTACCTCGGGTCGGCTCTACGATCAGACTGTCTTTCTCGAAATTCTCTTTCTTTACTGTTTCCCATTTCTTCTTATCGACCGTCATGGTCTTCACCATAAAGAAGATAATACCGACACAGAAAAGCAATGCCAGTATGATTACCAGCGTGAACTGACCTGATATATATTTTTTGTCAAATTTCATTGCTTTTCGTTTTTATTGTTTACGATTGTCGTCGGTTTTGATAATGAATGGTGGAGTTGTGGAGTGAAGCAGAAGCGAGTCGCCATTGTGTTTCAACAGATTGACTATTTCCGATTGTCGGCTGGCATTGAGTAATTCACTCTCAATGGTAAGTACCCGATATTGCTCTTCCTGCAGTTCCATTTTTAAGCTGTCGATCAACAGGGCATCTTGCTGACTAGAGTATCTATTGCCTGTGTATATAATGGCGAGCACAACTAGAAACATAAAGAAGACGACTTGGTGGAGCATGAAACGACTTTGCAGAATGTCACCTCCTATGATGGACTTAAGGGTGATTTCTCCCAGACTATCTTCGTCCTCGTCCTCATCGGCTTCGGTAAACTTCCTGATAGCCTCCATGGCACGCTTCTGCTCCTCCAATTCCCTTGCTTCGTCTTGGGTCAGTTCCGTGTCTTGTTCCTCAATGATGTTTTTACTGTCCTCTTCCATTATTAACTCAATTTAAACGCTTAACTCTGTACGTTTATGTCAACTTTTCAACTATTAACTTTCAATCAATTTTTAGACGCCACTCTCAGCTTTGCACTTCTCGACCGTGGATTCTTTGCCTGTTCATTGTCATCGGGGATGATGGGCTTGCGTGTGATAAGCTTGAAGGGTGAAGATATATTGCCGAAGAAGTCTTTCGTTTCATCGCCTTCCGTGTTTCCCGTCTTCATGATGTTCTTCACCATACGATCTTCTAATGAGTGATAGGTGATGACCACAAGTCTGCCTCCGGGCTTCAGCAGCTGAGCAGCAGCGGTAAGCATCTCTTTCAAGGCATCCATCTCATGGTTTACTTCGATGCGCAAAGCCTGAAATACCTTAGCCAGTTCTTTCTTCTCACGGTCGCGCCCGAAGAAGGGTTGTACCAACGTTTGCAATTCGCCTGTTGTTTCGATGCGATGGTTATTACGTTCTTTTAAGATGGCTGCAGCAATCTGGCGGCTGTTCTTCAACTCTCCATAATAGTAGAAAATATCAGCCAATGCTTGCTCACTGTAGGTGTTGATTACATCGGCTGCCGTCTGGCAGGCTCTTTGGTTCATCCGCATATCGAGTGGCGCGTCGAATCGAAATGAGAATCCTCGCTCTGCATCATCAAAGTGGTGTGAAGAAACACCCAAATCGGCTAATAAGCCATCGATACCCTCTTCCTCTCCGTAGTATCTCAAAAAGTTCTTCAGGTATCTGAAATTGCTTCTTATAAACGTAAATCGAGGATTGTCGACGATGTTCTGTTCTGCATCAGCATCCTGGTCAAAACTATACAAATGTGCCTTCCCCTCCAATCGGCTCAAAATCTCTCGGCTGTGCCCTCCGCCTCCGAACGTCACATCAACATAAATCCCATCCTTGTGAATGTTCAAGCCATCGATACTCTGGTGGAGTAGCACAGGCTGGTGATATGTCATTTCTTCGGTTGTCATCGGATATGTGTAATTGTGAATAATAATACCATTGCGGCGTCAATCTTTTATAATAATGTACGCGCGCGAGATGCTAAAAACTAAAGCGGACCTGTCAATAGGGTTTCTCGCTATGTCAGATTAAATTGGAAGGCAAATCTGCCATAATCTCTTGTAAATCCTCGCCGAGGTTTGATGGCTCTTTGAGTACAGATTCAAACCGACTCTTGTCCCACACTTCTATGTGGTCATCAATTGCAAGGAATCGCACATCTTGGCTTATCCCCGCAAACTTCAACTTGCGTTTGTTTATCAAAAAACGTCCGTTTTTGTCCAGCTCCACAATTTCTGCATCCTCTAAAAACAGACGAAGGAGATGCTGATGACGTCCATCCCATCTATTAAGCCTAGCACGCAGCATATCCAACATCTCGTTCCAAAGACCTTCAGGGTACAGCACAAGGCACTTCTGGAAGAGGTCAGTCCGCAGCACGAGACGCATCTCCTTGTCTGCCTCGAGAACCCTCCGGAATGGTGCCGGCAGAAACACTCTGCCCTTTGCATCTGCTTTCGCTGAATAGTCTCCGATAAAACGCATGAATCCTTACTTTTTGAATTTGTTTGCAAATATAAACATAATTCTCCAAATTGCACCACTTTTCCCCACTTTTTTTGAAAAAAAAATTATTTTTTTTATATTTTGGCCCCAAAACGTACTAAAACGACCTTTTTATAACATAAAAATGGTGGGGGAAGAAGATGCAAATTGTAGTGCTATGTTGAAAAATAGTAAAAAACATAGTGCATATTCTAAAAAACTTTCGTACCTTTGTAGCCACTAACCCAAAAAGAACGATTATGGACGAAAACAAGAACATGAGTCGTCGCGAATTTCTGCGGCGCATGGGAGTCGGTGCAGGTTCTGCTATGGCTATCATGGCGTTAGAGCCTCTGAACGTTATTGCGAAAGAAAAAGCCGACAAACCTGTTGATAACCGAATGACCTATCGTGTGCAGCATGGTAGTGGCGAACAAATCTCACTGCTGGGGTTCGGCATGATGCGTCTGCCAAACAATCAGGAAGAAGTGAATAAGTTAGTAGATTATGCCATCGAACATGGCGTGAACTACTTTGATACCGCCCCAATGTATATGGGCGGGCAGTCTGAGGTGCTGATGGGCAATGCCCTCTCACGCCATCCTCGCAATAAGTATTTTGTGGCTACGAAGATGTCAAACATGAGCCAAAACCAATGGTCGTTAGAAGCTTCGAAACGCATGTACGAGCAGTCACGCCAAAAACTGAAAGTCGATGTAATCGACTATTACTTGCTACATGGTATCGGTGGTGGCATGAACACCCTAAAGGGACGTTTTCTCGATAATGGAGTGCTCGATTTCCTGTTAGAAGAACGGAAGGCTGGCCGCATCAAACACCTTGGATTCTCCTATCATGGTGATGTGAGTGATTTCGACTGGTTGTTGGATCATCAGGAAGAGTATCACTGGGATTTCGTGCAAATTCAGATGAACTTCCTCGACTGGCGACATGCTTCCATGCGTGGAGGTCGTCGGAGCGATGCAGACGCCGAGTATCTATACAACAAATGTGACAAATTAGGTATTCAGTGCGTAGTGATGGAACCACTACGTGGCGGCACTTTCGGCCATATGGCTCAAGAGATTACCGACAGGCTGAAGGCAGTACATCCCGATGACAGTTCGGCTCGCTGGGCCTTCCGCTGGGTAGGTTCCCACACCAATATTCTTACCACATTGAGCGGCATGAACCGCATGGATCATCTCGAAGAAAATGTCAAGACGTTCTCGCCTCTCGATCCTTGCACCGATGCAGAAAACAACCTTCTTGCCGAGATTGCTGACCAAATGTCAGGATTCCCCAACATTCCATGCACCACATGCTCGTATTGTATGCCATGCCCATTTGGCGTTGATATACCAACCAACTTTGCAACATACAACGATGCCGTAACCAAACACATCCTACCTCTTCCTGACAAAAGTTCTGCCGGCTATGCCGCTGCCTACAAAACCTTCTCCGATGCTTACAAGAAGGCTATCCCAGACAAGAAGAAATGGGCTGAGGCATGTCAGGACTGCGAAGAGTGTTTGTCGAAGTGTCCACAGCAGATTCGTATTCCGAATCAGATGGCGCGCATCGTGGAGACATTACGCAAGGCATAGCAGGGTTAGCTGACAGCTTATCGCTTACAGTTCACTATTAACGAGATGAAGAAATATATTGTCTATATCACACTCTTTGCTACCCTATTTACCATATCATCCCGTGCACAGGTCCGTTTTGGCATCCAAGCCGGATGGAACGTCAACAAGGTAACATGGAAATGGAAGCAACTGAAGGAGAATGTCAAAAGTGACAACCGCAATGGATTCTTTGCGGGGGTCACACTTGATGTGACAGTTCCCATTGTCGGATTAGGAGTCGATTTTGCCGTACTTTACGACAATCGGGTGGTTGCTGTTCCTACGTCATATGAGGATGTGAATAAGACAATGGAATATATCGTTGTCCCCGTTAACCTTCGCTATTCCATCGGATTTGGAGATTTCTTAAATATCTATGGGGCGACAGGACCACAGGTATCGTACAATATCGGTGACAGAAACTGGATACTCGATGACCGCTTCCTCACTGCATGGACCTCAGGATGGGAAATCAGCAAGTCAGACCTCTCATGGAACGTAGGAGGAGGTTTCACCCTTTTCAACCACATCCGCCTGGGGTACAACTATAACATCATGTTGGGTCACACCAACGAGTTTACTATCCGTCGGGTGGGCGGCTATATCGAGAGGGGCACACTGAAAGATAACGCACACCAAATTTCGCTCACCTATTTCTTCTAATTTGTATGATGAGATATGCTGATGTGATTGTTCCACTTCCGCTCCATGACAGCTATACCTACAGCATCCCTTCTGCATTGGAATCATCCGTGCGGAAGGGGTGTCGTGTATTAGTACCCTTCGGCAAAAGTAAGTCGTATGTGGGCATCGTCCACACCGTACACACCAAAGAACCACAGGGTTATGAGGTAAAAGCCATCAAGGAGTGTCTCGACACCTTCCCAGTGGTGACCGAGGCTCAGTTCCGATTCTGGCAATGGATAGCTCAATACTATGCATGTCCTTTGGGAGATGTCATGAATGCCGCCCTACCTGCCCGACTCAAAGCCGACAAACCCGCCAAACCGTCATCAAAGAAAAACAGTGTGGCAACGGACCTTGACACTCACATTTACAAAGAGAGTACGGGGTGCGGTTTTCATGCCTTGAACAAGCCCCAGCAGCAGGCATTCGATGCCATTCGTCAGTCTTTCATCACGAAGAATGTCACACTGCTGCATGGCATCACCTCTAGTGGCAAGACAGAAATATATATTCACCTCATCCGTCAGGCTTTGAGCGAGGGTAAACAAGTGCTGTATCTTCTTCCTGAGATCGCACTAACCACCCAAATCACTGAACGGCTGCGCAGTGTGTTTGGCGACCAAATGGGTGTATTTCACTCCAAGTTCTCAGATGCTGTACGTGTGGCTGTCTATCGCAAGCAATTGTCCGATGAACCATATCAGTTGGTACTGGGCGTCCGTTCCTCTGTGTTCCTCCCCTTCCGTCAACTCGGACTGGTTATTGTCGACGAGGAGCACGAGGTGTCGTACAAGCAACAAGACCCAGCACCACGCTACCATGCCCGCAATGCGGCCATCATGCTAGCCCATCAGTGTGGTGCCAAGACCCTCTTAGGTACCGCAACCCCGAGCCTGGAGTCATTCCAACTTGCCCATACCGGTCGTTATGGTTACGTCAGTCTCACTACCCGTTATCTCGATTGTCAGCTACCAAAGATTGAGGTGGTAGACATCAAACGGCTTAAGTTCCAGAAACAGATGAAAGGCATCTTCTCACCCGTTTTGATTGAATCCATCGGCAATGCACTTACTCATGGAGAACAGGTTATCCTCTTCCTAAATCGTCGCGGTTACGCCAACTTTCTCATGTGCCAAACCTGCGGATGGGTGCCTCGGTGTCCGCATTGCGATGTCAGTCTCACCTATCACAAGAAGACCAACCGCCTAGTATGCCACTACTGCGGACAGGCATACATGTTGCCACCATCTTGCCCGTCATGTGGAGAGCCCCGTTTGTCAGATGTGGGTATTGGAACAGAAAAGGTTGAGCAGCAGATCCATCGCCACTTCCCAGAAGCTACTACGGTCCGCATGGATATTGACACAGCACATACACGTGCAGCCTATGAACAAATCATCACTGATTTCTCACATCATCAGTACGACATTCTCATCGGCACTCAGATGGTGACTAAAGGACTCGATTTCGACAATGTCAGCGTGGTGGGAATCCTTGATGCCGACACGATGCTCCATCTACCCGACTTCCGCAGCGCTGAGCGCACCTATCATGTGCTGGCACAGGTAGCAGGACGTGCCGGACGCCGTAACCATCGCGGACTTGTAGTGCTACAGACCCGCAGTGCAGATTCTGACATCATCGCCCATGTGGTGCACAACGACTACGAATCTATGTTTCGCACCCAAATGGAAGAACGCCGACAGTTTCACTACCCTCCCTTCTACCGCCTCATCAATATCTACTTGCGTCATAACGACTATAGCCGCACTGAGCAACTTGCCCACGAACTCGGCGACTTGCTCCGCCAGACGTTTGGAGATCGTGTACTCGGTCCCGACCGCCCCGCAGTAGCCCGTGTGCGTTCCATGTATGTTCGCAAACTTATGCTGAAAATAGAGAAACAGGCATCAGCCAACAAAGTACGTTCACTTCTATTTGACATACAGGCTCGTCTGCTCCAGCAACCCTCTGCCCATGGCGTTCAAATATACTACGACGTAGACCCAATGTAGGAGCTGTTGCCACATGTACGAAGGCTAAAAAAATAAAAGAAGAGTGTATTTGACGTTTTTTGGAGGAAAAAGTGCAGAAAAAATGGTTGTGTGTATGTTAAATAAAATTAATTATTTAATTTTGCAGCAAAGTTTGTGACTATAATCAAAACAATCTTTTCATTTATTTACTAGTGAATCATATACTAATTCAAAACGACCGATAATAACATGAACAAAAAAAGCAGAATGACAGGGGCATTATTATTCTTTACGGTGGTCATGAGCCTGACCTCCTGTGGATTAGATATGCCCAAAGAAGTACCCTCATCGTACGAAACGATGACAGTGACGAAGACAGACATCGAGGTACCCTTGAAGTTCAGTGCAAAGCTGAAAGGACAGGCGGATGTAACCATCACTCCTCAGGTAAGCGGACAGCTGATGCAAATATGTGTAAGCGAAGGTCAGATGGTCAAAAAAGGCCAGACACTCTTCGTCATCGATTCACGCAATGCTCAACTCGACTTAGAGGCTGCCGAAGCTAATCTGCAGGCTGCACTTGCCTCGGAGAACAGCGCAAAACTGGAATATGACTCAAACAAGAACCTGTTTGAGAAACAGATTGTAAGTCGCTACATGCTCGACAACTCAGAAAACGCATATAAACGGGCACAAGCATCAGTGGCACAGGCAAGAGCACAGGTGAACCGTGCGAAGGTGACATTAGGCTTCTGTACCATTTCGTCTCCTGTAACTGGTATGATTGGCGAGATTCCTGTCAGGACGGGTGATCAGGTATCGCCTGCCTCGCATCTGACTATTGTGAGCGGCAACCAACAAATGGATGCTGAATTCTCTGTGACTGAAGCACTTATCGAAGCTTCTGTTTCTGCAGGACTTACAAAAGAAGACAGAGAGCAGCGTTTAGCAGAACTTCCAGATGTAACATTCATCATGAAAAACGGCACAGAATATCAGCACAAGGGGCACATCACCAGTTTGACAGGTGTTGTGGATGCTTCAACCGGATCATTGGGTGCAAAGGCATCGTTTCCCAACCCCGACGGCCATCTCTTTTCAGGAATTCAGGGAACTGTCATGCTGCCATTTGAAGAAAAAGATGTGATGGTGATTCCACAGATGGCAGTGCTACGCTTGCAGGACAAGTCGCTGGTGTATAAGGTAAACGCTGACAGCACAGCCACAGCTGTTTCTGTGACATATACGGATGCCGGCAACGGTAAAGATTTCATCGTGACGAGCGGCCTCAATGTGGGTGACCGCATCGTAACCGTTGGAGCAAACAACGTACAGGAAGGACAGCAGGTACTATTTCCAGAAGCACCAAAAAACGAGGAATAAACCATGAAAGGCAATATCTTCATCAATCGATATGTGATGGCATGTGCAATTGCAATTGTCATCACATTGGTGGGCTTCATCTGTATGTCGACTCTGCCCATCGAACAATATCCCAACATTGCTCCCCCAACGGTGCGTGTGTCGACTAGTTATACGGGTGCTGATGCTAACACCATCATGAAGAGCGTGATTCAACCATTGGAGGAGAATATCAATGGTGTGCCTGGCATGACCTACATCACCAGTTCGGCATCATCGTCGGGCGATGTGTCAATACAGGTGTTTTTTGAGCAAGGAACTGACCCCGATCTGGCTGCTGTGAATGTACAGAACCGCGTGAGCCGTGCTACAGCCCTCTTGCCCTCAGAGGTGACGAAGGTAGGTGTGCAAGTAATGAAGCAACAAAGCAACATCCTGCATATTGGAGCCTTGAAGAGTGTGGACGGTAAGTACGATGCAGACTTCATCGCTAACTATATTGACATCAATGTCCGCCCCCGATTGATGCGTATTACCGGTGTGGGTGATGTATTGGCTCTCGGAAACACTTATGCGCTACGTATTTGGTTGAAGCCCGATGTGATGGCACAGTACGGTCTGGATCCAAACGATGTATTCGCAGCTATAGGCGGACAGAGTTTCGTGGCTGCTACAGGTTCGTTAGGCGAACAGAGCGAGAATGCCTACCAATACTCGATGGAATACAAGGGTACGCTTAAGACAGTAGAAGAGTTCAATGACATTGTGCTGCGTACGAGCGATGGTGGTCACATGCTACATCTAAGCGATGTGGCTGACGTTGAAATTGGTGCTGTGAGTTACAATTTCACGTCGAACATCGATGGTAAGCCAGGAGCTATCTATATGGTGTTCCAAGCTCCAGGAGCTAACGCAACAGAAGTGAACGCCCGTATCAGCAAACTCTATGAAGAACTAAAGCCTACGATGCCTGCAGGACTAGAGTTCGAGATTCTCGAGACCTCCGACGATTTTCTCTTCGCGGCTATTCATAATGTGGTCGAAACGCTCGTCATTGCTATCATCCTTGTAATTCTTGTCGTTTACTTCTTCCTGCAGAGTTTTAAGGCTACAGTCATCCCATCGCTCTCAATCATTGTTTCGTTATTGGGAACCTTCGCCATCGTGTCACTCGCAGGCTTCTCGCTGAATATCCTTACCCTCTTCGCCCTTGTATTGGCTATTGGTACAGTGGTCGATGACGCCATCGTGGTAGTCGAAGCCGTAATGGCGAAAATGGAGAGTGGTATCAGCAATGCCCATGAAGCCACCCGTCAGGCTATGAGCGACGTATCCGTAGCTGTCATCTCATGTACATTGGTCTTCATGGCCGTGTTCATTCCTGTAGCCTTCATGCCTGGCACGTCTGGTTCATTCTTCACGCAGTTTGGAGTTACGCTGGCTTCCGCTGTCGGTCTGTCGTGCATCTGCGCCCTGACGCTTTGTCCGGCTCTCTGCGCTATCATGATGCGCTACTCTGAGGGAGAGAAGGAAAAGAAGAATTTGAATTACTACGTGACCAAAGCATATACTGTTAGCTACAATGCCATTTTGGGCAAATACAAAAAGAGCGTGAGCAGCTTCATCAAACATCCATGGATTTCGGGAGCCCTGTTAGTTGTTACAGCAGTGCTACTCGTCATATTCATGCGTGGGCTACCAAGCGGACTTGTACCACAGGAAGACCAAGGTGTTTTCTTCGCAGAGGTACGTGCACCTGAAGGCTGTACCCTGCATGAGACACAGGAGATTGTGAAGCGTGTCGAGGAAAAGGTAAAGAAGATTCCAGAACTTGAAAGCTATGCTGTTGTTGCAGGTTATGGTATGATGGCTGGCCGCTCGGGTAGTTGCTATGCCACCCTCATCATTCGTTTGAAAAACTGGGATGACCGTCCTGGAATGAATCATAACATCATGTTGATTTATGGTCGTTTTGCATACGACTGCAAGGACATCAAGAACGCAAAGGTCATTCCATTCCAAATGCCGCAGGTGCCTGGCTATGGTTCCAATAGTAGCGTGAATCTCGTCCTTCAGGACATGCAGGACCGTCCGATGTCTGAGTTCAATGCCGATGCTACCAAGTTCCTGACCAAATTGAACGAACGTCCAGAAATCATGATGGCGATGTCAACTTACTCCGAGCGTTTCCCGAAGTATCAAGTCAGCGTCGATGCCCCGCAGTGCGACCGCGCAGGTGTCAGTCCGGCAACTGTACTCCGTACGTTGGGGGCATATTGCGGAGGTTCGTATGTAGGTAACTTCAATCAGTTTGGAAAGGTCTATCGCATCATGGCGAATGCAGCACCCGCATACCGTCTCGACCCCTCATCGCTCAACAACATCTTTGTTCGAGTGCGTGGGGGAAAGATGGCTCCCATATCAGAGTTTGTCACCTTGAAAGAGATTGTCGGTTCAGCATCAGTCGACCACTTCAACCTATTCCAGAGCATCACATGCGGTGTGATGACTGCCAGTGGGTTCTCAGAAGGTGATGCCCATGAGGCTATTGCAGAAGTATTTAAGGAAGAAATGCCTGCTGGTTATAGCTACGAGTATGGTGGCATGTCGCGTGAAGTGGAAGAAACATCAGGTTCGAATGCCACAGCCCTCATCTATGTCATCTGTGTCATCCTTATTTACCTTATTTTGGCCTCGCTCTATAATTCATGGTTCACTCCATGGGCAGTGCTACTCAGCGTACCTTTCGGACTTATGGGGTCGTTTGGAGTCACATGGCTCGCCTCATTGCTCCACCTGCCAGGCATGGAAAACAACATCTATTTGCAGACAGGTGTTATCATGCTCATAGGTCTCTTAGCCAAAACAGCCATCCTCATTACCGAGTTCGCCTCCGAACGTCGTGCGCAAGGTCTGAGCATTCGCGATGCTGCCTTCGCAGCATGTGAAGAACGTCTGCGACCTATCCTGATGACAGTCGTCACAATGATTGCAGGTATGATTCCGCTCATCATTGCCGGAGGAGCCGGTGCTAATGGTAACCGTGTGCTTGCCCTCGGTGTTACTGCAGGCATGGCAGTCGGCACACTGGCCCTACTTTTTGTTGTTCCTGTATTCTTCATCGTGTTCCAGAAGTTGCACGAGCGATTTCAGGGTAATTCTGAGATGAACGAGGTAGCTGTTGAACGGCAAGAAGGTATTTCTTTCGATAGTGACACGAAATGAATGTATTAATAAATCGATGTATAACGCTAATAATGACACATATTAAAAAAATTGCAACCGCTGCAGCCGTGAGCTTATTGCTCACAGGCTGTGGCTTATATGATAAATACGAGCAGAAGACGGATGCCCCCACTGATGTCTTTGGTAGTACACTTGGTAGTTCTGTTACTAAGAGCGACACCTCGTTAGGTCAACTGTCGTGGCGCGAGTTCTTCACCGATCCGCTGTTACAGCAGCTCATCGAACAGGTGCTGGCCAACAACACCGATTTGAACTCCGCGCGTATCGCTGTGGAGAAGAGCGAGGCTTCACTGAAAATGGCAAAGATGGCCTATCTGCCGTCTCTTTATTTCTCCCCACAGGGAACAGTCGCTAAGTTCGACGACAACCCATGGTCTAAAACCTACAGCTTGCCGCTTCAATTGTCGGTGGATGTCGATGTGTTTGGCTCCATCACCAACAAGAAACGTGCTTCGCAGGCTGTGCTCCTACAGGCACAGATACGCGAGGAAGCCATTCGTGCGAACCTCATCTCCACCACAGCCCAGCAATACTACATGCTGCAACTGCTCGACCGCCAGTTGGCAATCCTGACTATGACAGACAGTTTGTGGAACGCCTCGCTAGAAACACAGAAAACATTGTGGGAGAATGGTAAGTCGTACTCAACAGCTGTCAACCAGATGGAGTCGTCCTACCTCAACATCAAGACCCAGATAGTCGATACCCGTCGCAATATCCGTGCTACAGAGAATGCCATCTGCCGCCTGTTGGCTACATCGCCTCAGCATATCGAGCGTAAGAACTGGGGCTACTCCGCTAATCCTAACCATCCAGAATACGAAACAGGACAGCGTATGTTCGATACCCAATTTCTGAAAATAGGTGTGCCGGCTACGTTGCTTGAGCTACGTCCCGATATCCGCATGGCTAACCACGCTATGGAAGAAGCCTTCTACAACACGCAAGCTGCCCGAGCAGCCTTCTTCCCTACTATCACACTCAATGGTACAGCAGGCTGGACCAACTCGGCAGGTAGCATGGTTATCGACCCAGGCAAATTGCTGCTCTCAGCAGTCGGACAACTCACACAACCCATCTTTGCACGAGGCAAACTGAAAGCCAACCTGAAAATCAACCAACTGACGCAGGAAGACCTCCAGAAGAAGTATGTGCAGACCGTCATCGATGCCGGAAACCAGGTGAATGAAGCGATGGCTGACTGTGAAACTGCTCGTGAGAAACATCAGTACTATCACCGTCAGGTGCAGGTGCTCTATGACGCCTATACCGGCACACACGAACTGATGGACAACGGCAAAGCCAATTATCTTGAAGTCCTCACCGCTCAGGAGAGCCTGCTCAACTCTCAACTCAGTGAGGCCGCCAACATGTATAAGGGAGCACAGGCGGTGATAGCACTGTATATTGCATTGGGAGGTGGTACGAAGTAAGGGCTGATTATAACTTAACGTGAGTTTACCGAATTGATTATTTTTCCACTTTCACCCGCATAATCGTGAACGACATAGGGGCAAACTCATAGTCGAACTGCTTGCCAAACTTACCATAGCGTGTGGTCTGTGGAGAAAGTTTTGTGGGCTGTTCGAATGTATTCTCGTCTGTTGCGTTACCACTGAGAGTGATAACCTTGCCCGATGGCATAACATTCTTGGTACCATCGATGCTGAAAGTACGATGGTAGGGTTGTTCTGTACCGTTTACTACCTTGATAACGAGTTCAGAGGTAGACTCGTCGAAACCAGTCTGGCAGAAATGACGTATATCGGTAGTCGGACGTGCAACAGTCATCTCCCGACCGTCAACAAAGAGTGTTGCGCTCAATGGAGTAACAACAATCTTAATATCATACCATTTGCCGGTATCAATCGTCTGATTGGCACGACGACCTAACACATCATTAGTGCGACCACGCAGAATAGGTTGAATTGCCGTAGTGCGGTTGTCCCAACCAGCCACATTAGCCGCAAATCCGTTCTGGCCACGTCCGTCCATGCCGTAGTAGATGAAGAAACCTTCAGCACCACTCAGTTTGCGTGCTTTCAGTTGGAGAGTATAATTGTCGCTACTGAACGATGGCAGCAGGGTCATCGTAAGTTGTTCGTTTGATGTCTGGCGGATGATGTCACCTTCCACTTTCCATTCTCCCCTACGGCTTATGAATTGGTTTACATTGATGTTTTGTACCCTCCCATCGGTAGTAGTCACACTGATGTCCTTATATTCACACTGCGTGGCATAGCTGCCCAGTCCAATAGTACCAGCTGCGAAGGGTTGTGGCTGACCCGATGAAGTGGTCTCACTGACATACACATTATACGTAGGACGGTTTTCTGCAGCCATCTGCTGCACGTAATATGAGGCACGTCCATATACTTGAGAGCTGTTGATATGTATGAGATTGCAAGGCCAGTCACGACGATTTTCGTTCTCGAAAAGCGGTGCATAAGAAGTCATCTTCACTACATCACTATTGCGCTCCATACCCATGATAAATGCAGCTTCGCTGATGGCTGCCAGGAGATTGCCTGCTCCCACCCCGCCATTGCAGGCATACTCGCCTACGTAGATGTCATGCGTACGTGGTGCGTCATCGAAGAGATGGTTGTTGGCAAAGAAGAAGTTGGGGTCGCGATACCAGTGTGGATCGACCATGTAGTCTCCGGGAATTTGCGCCAGCAGCCGATCTGTGTGGCCGAGGGTATTGATAAACGTTATCTGCGGATACTCAGCTTTCAGTTTTGTGAAAATAAAGTTGAAGTGAGTGACATACTCAGGACCTACGTTCTCGTTGCCAATCTCCACATATTTCAGCGGAAAGGGCTTAGGATGTCCAGCATCAGCACGCATCTTTGCCCAACGGTTCTTGGCAGGATCAGCCAGTGCATAGTCAATAGCATCACGGAAGTTCTGAACGACAGCCTCCATGTCGGCCTCACTGCTCACGAAGTCACCATTTCGCACGGAGCATGACATACCGGCATTATTCACGAACATGGCATCCATCCCGAGGTCCTCACAGAACTGCAAGAACTCATGATAGCCCATACCCCACGTAGCACGGTAGCCCCATACGTCCCATTCGCCACGACGGGTCATGGGATCGCCAAGTGTCTCCTTCCACTTCACACGGTTCTCATACGTGGCACCCTCGACGATACAGCCGCCTGGCCAGCGCATGAACTTCGGATGCAGGCCTACCAACATCTGTGCCACGTCAGCACGCTGACCGTTCTTACGACCTTTGAACGTAGCTTGCGGGAAGAGCGACACATAGTCTATGAGCACAGTACCGGTCTTATCAAAACAGTAAGTGAGAGTTCTATAGTTCTGTAAGAAACCTAATATATTCTTGACCTGTTCTTTATCTTCCTCCCCTTCCTCATAAGCAGCATACGCATAGGCATAGGCACGATCTTCTACAGATCCAGAACTAGATGGAAGGCATGACAGAAAGTGCTGTTCTATTCTGTTTAGCCCCACAGCTATTGCTTTCATCTCCTTATAGAACACCATATTCCAGAATCTCAAGCGAGAATAGGCAGTTATTATGCCTAATCCTTCACCACAGCCAATCCTGATGCCTGTAAAGAAATAAAAGAGGTCATCAAGAATATAGAGATTAGCCTCCAGCAAATCAGCGTATGCACTGAACAGACGCGAGGGGCAATTTTTATCTATCAGCAGGCAGGCGATTTCCATTTTCTTGACGTGTTTCAGGATAGTGTTCCAATCCATTGTCCTCTTCCAGAGTTCGGAAGAGAACAGATCGTGCTTGATTAGCTCAGCATAATCCCATTTAGTCCACTGAGGCTCTGCCACTTCACTTCTTTTAATACCCATATTAACTCTCTTTTTTCTTTTCACCTGCAAATATACACATTATTTATTAATACACATTACTTTTCATGCTTTTCTTTTGCAAACCCCTTTGCCAATCTAAACTTTTTTGAAATTTTGCCCCAGCATTCTGCAAAGAGTGCAAGACATAGTAGACTCTACACTTCCATTCACCACCTCGGACAAGAGAGCCAAACTCAAGAAAGAGCGTCGGCGCATAGTGCGTAGGCGTTTCGACGATTGGAGTGGCTTGTGGTGAGCAGGAAGTGCGTAGAAATGGCCTGCACATTTTTCGTTACTGATATAGCCCTACGCACCACGGTCAAGCGGTAGTTATGGAAGAAATGCTTGAATACAAGAAATTGCTTCGTCAGCGTGATCAGCTTGTGAAAAAACATAGTGAGACTACCGATGAAGAAGAACGTGTTCTTATGCTGAGGCGCCGCCTACTTTCGCATTTCCAAATGCAA
Organism: uncultured Bacteroidales bacterium; assembly: GCA_902787555.1. Lineage (GTDB taxonomy): Bacteria > Bacteroidota > Bacteroidia > Bacteroidales > Bacteroidaceae > Colivivens. The sequence goes on along the minus strand of CADAGO010000017.1, from coordinate 18,492 downwards.
AGGTACAACATTTCTTTTCGTTTTCCAAATATTTTCACGACTTTTTTCATCATCTCCCGAAAATACACAAAAAAGTGGCGGGAGCTATATAATTCTCTCGCCACAGTAGGTTATGTCTCAAACAGTTGGTCTTTAAGATATTATTCAACAGACAGTGTCCATGTATTGTCAATATATTGACTCTCATCTGCATTGCCGAGTTTCGTTGTCGTCTTAGTCACGTGGAAACTGCCGCAATAGCCGTCTTCCTCGATGTTATAATTATAGCGATCTTTGTTGATATGAATATCTCCGAACCTAATGTTACCAATTTCGTTGTTGTTTTCACCTCCGCTCATACCGATGGGGCGGCTGGCGCCGATGCCTTTATAGGCGATGACATGCTCGAATCCTTTGCCGTTCTCGATGCGTATGTCACCACATGAGCTCTTGAGTTTATCAGGATTGCCTTCGCCACAACCGATACCTGCAGCTTTTTTACCTCCTGTTGCAGTCATGTTTCCACCCGTGATGGTAATAGCACCGCAGCTACTCCAATGTCCACTGCCGATGCCTGCTCCACCATCACCGCCATTAGCCATCACTTTGCCACCGCTGATGATGATGTCACCACAGGTGTTAGTCGCTTCATATCCTTTACCGCTACTGCCGATACCTGCTGAGCCATTGCCTCCTGTTGCATTGACAATACCGCCGCTAATAGTGATGTTACCACAAGAGCTGTTTCCATACTCTGAACAGCCACTGCCGATACCTGCTCCAAAATCTGCTCCTTTGGCTGTAATGTCACCTCCACTGATGGCTATGGTACCGCAAGTACTTAACCATCCTCCGCCAATAGCTGCAGCCATGCTGCCGCCGAGGGCGGTGATTTTGCCACCCTTGATACTAATATTGCCGCAGGGGATTCCCCATCCACCACCGATAGCCGCGCCGCCACAATCTGAATTATCGGCAATGAGTGTACCTTCGCCGCTGATGGTCAGCGTATATTCATTGCCTCTGCCAGAGGCATTATGAGCAGCGAGTATAGCGGGATAATTAATATTGAAAGCCTTTATGGTGGTCGTTGTGCCATTGGCAAGGATGAAGTGAGCATTGCCGAGGCATGTGATGCCTGCCCATGGACTATATTCATCCCTCTTATCAGCAATCGTTACACCGCTCAAAGTCACCGTCGCCCCGTCAGCCACCTGAATCTTTATCTTTTCTTTCGGAGAGAGTGCCCCTGTCAGTGTCACGCCATCGGTAAGCGTCAATGTTGCGTCGGGTACTAAGGCGGCAGATATGCGTGAAAGGTCAATATAGTCCGATGTTAAGTCCTGAAAACCGACAGGAATATCGTCGCTCGAGTTATCATCATCGTCGCGGCATGACAGCACCGTCAGCACCGTCGCAACCATCATTAAGAAAAACATTTTCTGTTTCATAAACACATCTTTGGGATCTTATATGCCATTACCCATCGGCTCTATCTTGTCAATTTAAAAAGCGCAGACATTCGCCATATGCTGCACGGTTCACCACAAACCACAAATGTATACGGGAAGTCTGCGCCCGAATAGGGGCAGCTCCAATTACATTTGTTAGCTCGTCGACTATGCGGTGGTGATTGTGCAGCCATTGAGCAAATATGTCATGTTCCGAAGAACACGGCGCAAAGATACGACTTTTCCCCGAAACGACATAATAAAAAGTTAATAAAGTTGCAGAATAATAGAAAAAAAACTATTCCCCTCCCCAAAAACAAACAAGCGGCGCCTCTCGATAGTGAGTGGCGTCGCTTGGTGTATGTGGTGGAATGTGCTAGAAGTAATACTATACGATTGCTCCTGCGTATAATCCCAAATCTGCCAAAGACCCAATTGACCGAATTGGTTAATAAATGTTGTAATGACCGATTGGCTTAAACCTTCGAGTGAGAAATGTATCATAGTTGGTAGTTGATAGCTTTTTAATTGAATATTAAGTTTTATACATAATTCATAAAACAAATGAAATTGAGACATTTTATGTGGCTGATGTGCCTGATGGCTTTTGGCCACATAGCAGGATGGGCTGCTGATGGTGTGAAGATAACAATCACTTATAATGAGGGTACTGTGAAAGTGGATCAGCCGAAGAACAGCAAAAAGATTAATGTGACGCATACGGGTGCGAAGGTGGTAGTGGACAGTCAGGTGACAGATGAGGAGGTGGAGTATGTGCTGAAGGGTCGGACGGGTAATGGCAGCTTCGAACTGAACGGCAGCTACAAGGCTACGGTGACGCTCGACGGGTTGACGATGAAGACTCCGGAAGGTCCTGCAATCAACCTGAAGTGTGGAAAACGGATGAAGCTGACGCTCAAGAATGGTTCGAATAACATGCTTGAGGATGGTGTGGATACGCTTCACAAGGCATGTATCTATACTAAAGGTCATTTGGAGATAGGTGGCGGCGGACAGCTGACCGTTACAGCGAATTCAAAGAATGCGATTGCAGCCAAGGAATATGTGGAAATCAAACCGTCTACTGGCAAGATAGCCATTTCTTCAGCAACGGGTAACGGTATCAGTAGCGGGACCGACCTTACGATTGATGGAGGAACTATTGATATCAATCTCTCGAGCGTGGACAAGAAAGCATTGAAATGCGATTCTACCTTGACCATCAATGGTGGTGTCCTGAAGGCTGTGTTGACGGGTGATGGAGGAAAGGGAGTGAAATGTGATGGCAACATGGTGATGAACGGTGGTTCGCTCGATATCGAGACATCGGGTAGTTATGTCAGCGAACGTCAGTTTGGCTTTGGTGGTTTCGGAGGTTTCGGTGGCGACATGCCCGATTTTGGTGGCGGAATGCCTGATTTCGGAGGTGGAGGTTTTCCTGGGTTCCCTGGAGGTGGCTTCCCAGACTTTGGGGGTGGAAGACCTGGTGGCGAAAGACCAGATGGTGAAAGGGCTGGTGGTGATAGACCAGGTGGCGGAAGACCGGGTGGTGAAAGGGCTGGTGGTGGAAGACCAGGTGGCGAAAGACAGGGAGGCGGAATGCCTGACTTCGGAGGTGGAGGAGGTTTCGGGGGTGGAATGCCAGGCTTCGGGGGTGGAATGCCCGACTTCGGTGAAATGGGTGATTTTGGAGGATTTGGCGGCTTTGGCGGCTTCGGGGGTGGAAACCGAGGCGACCGTATCCAGATAAGTGACTCCCTTCGTCAGATTCTCTTTGGAGATGAGCGCGAGGAGCGAGGAATGGGGTTCGCAAAGCGTAAATATAATGGTAGTGCAAAGGCTATCAAAGTGGTGGGAACCATCACGATTAATGGCGGGGACGTCAAGGTGAAGACAGCTTCCGATGGTGCCGAGGGAATGGAAGGCAAGAAGGGTGTGACTGTGAATGGCGGAACGGTGTATGTGAAGGCGATGGACGACGGTATCAGTTCGAACGGCCCGATTCAGTTCCACGGTGGCGATGTGTTCGTGTGGAGTGTGGGCAACGATGCTATCGATTCAAATTCAAACAGTCGAGAATCTCTTATCATCACCGGAGGGAAAATTACTGCCTGCTCACAGGTAGGTTCTCCTGAGGAACCGTTTGACAGCGACTTTACGCAGATGACCCTCACAGGCGGAACCGTGTTTGGAATGGGTGGCTCGATGATGGGCGAGGCTCCGATGCCCAAAGAGTCGTCTGATACCCAGCTGACTGTATCGCTCAACGGACTGCCTTGTCCGGTAGGCAAGACGCTGCAATGTGTAGATGATAAGGGTAAGGTGCTTTATTCGTTTGTCATCCCTTTCACGATGCAAAGCAGCAGTAGCATCTTGTCGCTCCCTCAGTTTGAGAAAGGAAAGACCTATAAGGTAAAGATAAAAGAGCCCGATGTGGTGGTGAAGGAGTTCAGTTTTTAAGCAGCCCCCCTCTTATCCCCCTTCAAGGGGGAAGAAAGGCTTAGATTTTAGACTTTAGTCTATTAATTCTTTAATAAAAACATCGATAGTTTTGTGCTTTCGATGTTTTTTTGTAATTTTGCAGCGCCCTTTAGACATTAGATAGAATGAAGAAGCGCGTATTGATAACAGGTGCCAGCGGATTCATCGGCAGTTTCCTGTGTGAAGCCTCCTTGCAGCGAGGCTGGGACACATGGGCTGCCTTGCGTGCCACATCGAGCCGACGTTGGTTGCAGTACGAAGGGTTGCAGTTTGTGGAACTGGACCTGACTGATGTGTCGCGGCTGACGCAGATGCTGAAAGGCAGTGAGGCGCGATGGGATGTGGTGATTCATGCTGCAGGAGCAACGAAATGTGTGAAACAGGAAGAGTTCGACTTCCACAACTGCGATTGTACGCGTCATCTGGTGGAGGCATTGCAGGCAGCCGGTAAGATGCCGCAGCAGTTTATATACCTGAGCAGTCTGAGTGCTACGTATGGGTCGGCTTATGGCAACAGTAAGTTGAAGGCGGAGCAATGGTTGCACGAGACGCTCGACGGCAGTGAAACTGGACTGGTGGTGTTTCGTCCTACAGGTGTGTATGGACCCCGTGAGAAGGACTATTTCATGATGGCACAATCGATAGACCGTCATGTGGACTTCGCCGTAGGGTTTGAACCTCAGGTGCTGACGTTCGTGTATGTGAAGGACTTGGTGGGTGCCGTAATGGCAGCCATAGAGCGAGGTGTGACGGAAGGCACGTTTAATGTGACGGATGGCGGAGAATACCCAAGCCGTGCTTTCAGCGACTTGATTCAGCAGGAGATGGGTGTGCAGCATGTGGTGCATATCACAGCTCCGCTATGGGTGCTGAAGGCGGTATCGGTGGTAGCGGAAGAAACGGGTAAGCTGACTGGCCGCCCCAGTACGCTCAACCGAGATAAATATAAGATGATGGCGCAGCGCGACTGGCGTTGCGACATCAGTGGAATGACCGACGTGATAGGTTACCACCCTCAGTGGGACCTGGCACGAGGAGTAAAAGAGACGATAGCATGGTACAAGGAAAACGGTTGGATTTGAACAGTGCAGAACTGACGACATTAGTCTATATGGCCATCACGACGGTGATGATTCTCGTGTTTTGGACACGACTGAGCGACCCCTGGGCAATGTTGGGGCTGCGTGGTGTGGCGCTGCTTGCGATAGCGATCACCCAACTCACCTACCGCTTCATGCCTCGGCGAGTAGCGATGTTTTGGCGCTGTCTCCCGTTGTTTGTCCTGCTTATATGGTGGTACCCCGAGATTCATCACTTCTGCTCGCTCTATCCCTATCAGGATCATGTGTTTGCAGCCATCGACCAGACGTTGTTCGGCTGCCAGCCGGCACTTGAGTTCGACCAGCATTTCAGTTCGGCCCTGTGGAGCGAGCTGTTCAATATGGGCTATTATGCCTACTACTATCTCATGTTTGCAGTAGTGGTGTTCTATCTGATTTGCCGCACAGACGAGTACGACAAGGCTGTGTTCGTATTCCTGGGTTCGTTCTTCTTGTTCTACCTCTTCTATGACTTCCTTCCCGTAGCTGGCCCGCAGTATTATTTCTGTGCGTTACGTAACATCTATGGTGATGCAGGGTGGGGCGACAGTTTCCCTGCGTTGGGCGATTACTTCAAAGACCATTTTGACATGATTGTTCCTGAAGTGAAGGGGCTGTTTGGTCAGTTGGTCATCGGGGCACAGGAAATCGGTGAACGTCCTGCAGCAGCCTATCCCAGCAGTCATGTGGGCATGAGTACGGTGTGCATGTTGTTAGCGTGGCGCACAGGCAATAAGTGGCTTGTGGGTGTACTCGTTCCGTTCTATGTGCTGCTATTTTGCGGAACGGTATATATCAAGGCTCACTACCTCATCGACTCCATCTCAGGCTTGTTTTTCGCCGCCTTTTTCTTCTATCTAACGAATAAGGTCTATGAAAGTTATCGTCGACGATAAGATACCCTATATCCGTGGGCAGATAGAGCAGTTGGCCGATGAGGTGGTGTACCTCACAGGGAGCGCCATCAGCCGCGAGGATGTGCGTGACGCCGATGTGCTGATTGTGCGTACCCGTACACGTTGCGACCGCTCCTTGCTGGAAGGCTCGAAGGTGAAGCTGATTGTGACTGCTACCATCGGCTATGACCATATTGATACCGACTATTGTGAGTCGGCAGGTATTCGTTGGACCAACTGCCCGGGATGCAATGCCAATTCCGTCTGTCGGTATGTACACCATGCGTTAGAAGCGACAGGGCGATTGAATCCGGAGCTGACGGTTGGTGTCGTTGGTGTAGGACATGTAGGCTCGTTGGTAGCTGCCGACCTTGAGGCATGTGGCATGAAGGTGCTGAGGTGTGACCCTCCGCGTGATGATGCTCACGATGATGTGGAAGGACATCCTTTTGTGGCGCTTTCCACCATCCAGCAGGAGGCCGATATCATCACGTTTCATACCCCTCTGACCAAGGAAGGTCCTTATGCTACCTATCATATGGCCGACGAGCACTTCTTCTGCCATTTATCCCATCGCCCACTCATCATCAATGCCTCACGAGGTGGGGTGGTCGATAACGAAGCCCTGTTGCAGGCATTGCACGACGGTCGGGTGGCTGATGCGGTGATTGATACCTGGGAAGGCGAGCCCACCATCAACCGTGAGCTGTTGCAACAAGTGGCGATTGCTACCCCCCATATAGCCGGCTATTCAGCCGACGGGAAAGCTAATGCAACCCGTATGTCGCTCGTGGCAGTAGCCCAGTTCTTAGGGCGCGACTTCACTCCCCAAATCATATTGCCCGATGCTCCTAAACTGACCGTCGAGACCTTGAGAGACGACTCCGAACGGTTGAAGCGATGGCCCGAAGGGTTCGAGGAGTTGCGAGGCAACTACCCGGTGAGGAGAGAGTAAGTTTTTTTGCTTAATGGCTTAGTAGCTTAATAGCTTAGTAGCTTAATGGCATAGTAGCTTAATAGCATAGTAGCTTAATAGCTTAGTAGCTTAATAGCTTAGTAGCTTAATAGCTTAGTAGCTTAGTAGCTTAATAGCTTAGTAGCTTAATAGCTTAGTAGCTTAATAGCTTAGTAGCTTAAGAGGTTAACGGTTATAGGTTTGGAATTCAAGGATGAGAGTCGAAAGATATATCATACTGATGCGGACCCTATTGCTGATGATGGCGATGGGAGTAGCGACTGTTATGTGGGGCTTTGAAGGAGTGGAAGCTGTGGAAGCAGTAGGAGAATCGCCGACATTGCCCGACAGCATCTGGCACGATAAGGTGACGGGCAGGCAGATACACCTGCAGCGTCTTGGTGGTTTGGACACGTTGGTGCAAATGCGTCCGAATGCCTTGAGAGCTTTGGCGAAAGACCTGTCAATCAATGCGTCGATACTGTCATGGGACTATTTCGTGCAAAACAGAGATTATGCCCGTATCTCGCGACATGTACTCAAAGACCATTTCTCCCACTTACCCGTCTTCGATAACGACAGCTTCTCAGGCAACCAATTCTCACATCCCTATCATGGTTCGATGTTCTACAACACGGCTCGCTATGAGGGGTTGAGCTATGGAGTGTCGCTGTTGTACCCCATTTTGGGAAGTGCAACTTGGGAGTGGATGTGCGAAACCAATCCCCCATCGGTCAACGACCTTTTATCCACAGGTGTAGGAGGAGCTGTGCTGGGCGAGGTAGCACATCGCACGTCCGACCTCTTCTTCGACAACTCCAGCATCGGCCTCGACCGTGTGACACGCGAAGTGATAGGCTCGTTGCTCAATCCTGTCCGTGCCGTCCACCGCATTCTCACGGGTGAAGCCTGGCGGGTCAGTCATGCGCGAGGCAAGCGTGTCGAGCCACAGCCCTTCTCGTTTGAATTCGGAACAGGTTATCGCAGTATGCAGGAGCTGAAGGGCAACCGCGACTTCCTGCATTCGCCCTATATGGAGTTCGAACTGCACTATGGTCAGCGCTTCAACGAAAAGAAAAAGAGCCGTCCGTTCGACCTCTTCTCCCTCTCCCTTCTGCTCAATCTCTCTGACGACCATCCCACCGTTGGCAACTTCGAAATATCGGGTCGTCTCGCCAGCAAGCAAATTGACCTGAAGAAACACTTTCAACTCGACATTGGTTTCTATCAGAACCTGAAATACGTGGACCATTATTCCAAGCACGAGCAGGCGCCCCATAACTTCTCGCTCATCTCTGAGGCAGTCAGTTTCGGATGCCAGGTGCACGCTGAGCGCACCACCAAGTGGATGAGCATACAGCACAGTTTCATGCTGAGCGGCATCGTCCTCGGAGGTTCGCCAGCCGACTACTTCCCTATGCGTCGCTATAACTTTACCAATGGAGCCAGCATCCGCGACAACACACGCTACTATATCAACCAGAAAGCGTTAGCAGGCCATAAGTTCTACTTCGCACGCCTGTTCAGCACCCACGGCTACGATGCCCAGGAACTTCAAGAGCGATTGAGCCGACAGGAAGAGTTGAACTGTACAGGCGACCAGGGAGTACACACCATCATCACAAACAACTTTTTCATCCAATACAACATCTTCAAGTCGCTGCGCCTGAGTTTCGACTATCAGATCTATTATCGCAGTTCGCGCTATGCTCATTACCCAAACGTTCACGCCAAGAGTCATGAGTGGAAGATAGGAGTCATCCATTCTATATAGCCATTATAATCAATCCGTAGAAGCAATATGAAACAACTGTCAGTCATCCTTGTCATGATGCTCGTAAGCATCAGCAGCGGGGCACAATCAATGAAAGAACAAGGCTACGTCAACATCAAGGATGTAGATCCCACGATACGTGTCAGTCTCATGTACACCCGTCCCGACAACTTCACAGGCCGTGTGCTCTATACCGACCTGAAAGATGCCTATCTGCATCCCGATGCAGCACAGGCGCTGAAGAAATGCCAGCAACGCCTCAAGCAGATGCGCCCCGACCTCAGTCTCATCATCTATGATGCAGCCCGCCCCATGTCTGTACAGCAGAAGATGTGGGATGTCGTCAAAGGCACCTCGAAAAACATCTACGTCAGCAATCCAGCCAACGGAGGCGGACTCCACAACTACGGGTTCGCAGTCGATATCACCATCTGCAACGAGCAAGGCGACAGCATCCCGATGGGTACCAAAATAGACTATATGGGCCGTGCAGCCCATCCCGAGTTCGAGGACGAGATGGTGCGCAAGGGAGTCATCGCCCAGGAAGCAGTCAACAATCGCCGCCTGCTACGCGAAGTGATGTCGGCAGGAGGGTTCAAGGTCCTGAAAACCGAATGGTGGCATTTCAACCTCAAGACCCGCGCGCAAATCAAGGCAGAAGGCAGAAAACCAATCAAGTGAAGCGAGACTCTTCAGGAGTGGAGACTTCTATTTTGCCAACTATCGGTTTATCTGTTCTTAGGACTACGGTGCCCCGTGTCCTTTCTATGCCGTTGTAAGGCACTTTCCACACCGATGTTTCGCCCTTCCTACGCCATGTCTTTTCCTCACTATTTTAGTTGCAAAAGTTATAAACTATCGGTATTTATTTGAGCATGACAAATGACAGATGACAGTTTTGTAGGGAAGGGGTGCATGGGTATTGACTTGGTTTTTTGTTAATAATTATATATATAACATTATATTATTATTTATATTATTAGTATATATATTTATAGGGAACTATATACCTGTTGGCCCCGATTATTATTTCTGTTAATATTTCTTAAGCAGTCGGCAGCTGCTCATTCTATTAGTAGATTTCTTCTTAAATAGTTATTGATTGTCTCTTTGATGATATGGTCAACCCTCTTGTTTTCAACAATACTCCACCAATCATTAGAATAATACTTCCATACAATTCTTGTGATAATCATACCAATTTCTTTTTGGTCTGTTATGATAGGAACAAATATAATTGTACCGATATCTTCAAATATATCATAAAACAATTCACCATCAGGGGTTACGTTATTGCTATCAAATAGTCCGTTGGCAATGTTGTATAGCCCTCTATTCAGATGCCTAAATAAAACTTCCGCCCTTTCCTTTTGTTCTGTGTTACTTGAAGAAAAATTCTTCTCTATTTTGTGATTCAATTCACTAACAACATCATTTTGCAAATATAATTTAATCGTTTGTGTAGAGAAGTCTGTAATTTCAATTGCTTTATCAGTCATTTCAAGTGTTTTAGAACTTACTTATTTTAGTGTCGTTGTAAGGAATTGCACCAACGCTTCTCGCATAGTCATCTAAAGATACATGAACATTCTTAAATGGTATACCTTCAATATAGATTACATCGCTATTGTTTCCCTCATTAATCATATGATGAGTAAATGCATTGTTTATATCCTCTAAGGAGATGTCACACATTCTTTTTCCCATAACCAAATTTTCTTTAATTCTACAATAATTATCAATTCAAGTGCAAATATACGCCTATTTTTTGAATTAATGAAATTATTATACTATTTATTTAAAAAATACGTATTTTATTATGAATAAGAAACTTATAAGATTAACCGAAAGTGACCTACATAGGATTGTGAAAGAGTCAGTTAACAGGATATTAATGGAGTCAAAAGGTTTAGACCCAAGCAAACGAGATAGTGAATTTGCAAGTAATATAAAATGGAGTGGCGAACCAGATTTAGATAAAGCAAACGAATGGAGAAAATCTTGGCACAATACTCATCGTAGCGAGAAAAAGGTGAAAGGTGATACTAAGTTCCGTGATATGGCTCGTAGAGAAAATGAAAGAGGAAATTTTGTTCACAAACTCAAGACTAATCCAAACAAATGGTTTGAAGACTCAGTTAGGGAGTCTGTGAATAGGATTTTGAGAGAATCTAATAGGAAGGAGGTATTTACAATATCTGCATTCAACATAGAAAACGAGGAAGATGTTAGTGATATGCGATATTGCGGACAAACATACTATAACATTGACGATGCTATTGCATCTGCTACTGAGTTTGCACAATATTTGATTGATTATGGTAGTGTTGTTATGGTTACTGTATACGCTGGAGAATATCAAACTGAAAACGGTGACATTTTTGGCGAACCACAAGATGTTTATACTATTTCAAATAGCGACAGAAGAACAACTGCTATAGCAAGAAAAAAAGCAGGTTACGTTACTGGTAAAGTAAATGATTATGCTATTTAAGCAGCAAAAAAAAAAAACAAATATTAGGAGCAATCATAACAGTGGTTGCTCTTTTTTATGCCACCCTTTGTGCATAAATACGGTATTTCTCAGCCTTTACACGCTTCCACTCAACAACGTTAACCACGCTTGACAGTGACAACACATCAGCATAGTCACAAGGCTTTAAGCACCTCTTAAGCATATCCTCAAAACGCCATGATGCATCCTGCTCACGTGTATTCCAACGGTATAACTGCTCATCAATATACCTCTGAAGATAATCCTTGCTTACAGAGTGGTATGTACTGAATATCACACGTTTGAAATGCGCCCAAAAACCTTCGATACTATTGGTATGGATATCATTGGCACGTACATACTCACGCTTGCCGTGGTTAACGAATAAATGGTCATAACCATTCTCGGTAAGCTTGCAGTAAATATTCACCTCGTCAGTATATGTAGTGCTGCCTTCCTCAACGAACTGTGATACGATAGGCATAAGGGTTGCACCCTTGGTATCTTCCACCTTCATTGCAACAGTCTTGCCGTCACGCTGTACCATGCCGAATATAGGAGTTTTGGTCTTAGTACTACGTCCCTGAGTACCTTCAGTACGTTTACTTTTGTGTTTATTGGTCTCACGACCACCAAGGTACATTTCATCCATCTCAACCTTACCGCTAAGGGCAACGGCATCAGTCTGTTCATAGAGGCTGCGTATTTTATTCTCCATAAACCACGCTGTTTTCTGTGTTACCTCACAGTCACGCATTATCTGCAAGGAGGATACGCTTTTCTTATGTGATGAGATAAGGTACATGGCAATAAACCACACCTGAAGAGGCAGTTTACTGCGATAGAATATAGTACCTATGGTACATGAGAAGTTATATTTGCATTCATTGCACCGGAAACGTCCGTCAGTACGTTTCGTACAGTGGTGCTTTCCACAACGTGGACAGATTACGTCATCACCCCAACGTGCCTCTGCAAGTGCTTGTTTGCATGTTTCCTCATCGTGGAAGTAGTTGATAAGCGATTTAATGGATTTGAACTTACTGAAGTCTAACATATGTCTGAATTGTTTGGATTTTATTTACCTTATTAATGTAGTACAAAGGTACAAAATAATTCAGACATACGGGAATTATTTGAGTTAATTAAAGCTAGATATTTGTTAAATAAAGCTAGTGATGGCTATCGGGGCCAACAGGTATATAGTTCCCTATTTATATTACTATTATATAAGTATATTTATTTTATATATTTCTCCCTATACCTGACTATACCCCCCTTTTATTAAAACTGTCATCTGTCATTTGTCATCTATCAGTGGGAACAGGCTCTTCTTATTTTGGGTTAAGCATATTGTAACCTTATGATTGTTTTATGATTCGAGCAAAAAAACATAGATTTGTGTCAAAGATACATAATTTCATCGAGAAGTTACACCTGTGAAACTGCTGTTTGAACTTTTTTCGTATCTTTGCACCGAAAATTTATACGACAAGCCAATAACAAGTTAGAACGACTAAAGCAATGCTGATATGAGACGACTGTTTCTGATATTTGCCGGATGCCTGATGATGACAGGCACACTGATGGCGCAAAAGAACGCTAACAAGGACTTTGTGAAGGGTGCCGATGTAGGATTCCTCACAGGGCAGGAGCGGCGAGGTGTGGTGTTTCACGACCGGAACGGCAAGGAACGTGAATGTCTGGAACTGCTGAAGAACGACTACCAGATGTCGGCCATCCGTATGCGTGTGTGGGTGAATCCACGAGGGGGCGACTGCGATAAGTATGCCCTGCTTGCGATGGGCAAGCGGGTAAAGGCTTTGGGGATGGACCTCATGGTTGACTTCCACTACAGCGACTCGTGGGCCGACCCAGCCAAGCAACCCATTCCGAAGGCATGGCAGAGTCACGACTACAAACAGATGCGCAAAGACCTGCAGGAACATACAATCGATGTGCTGACACTGTTGAAAGACAACGGTATCGAGCCTCGATGGGTGCAGGTGGGCAATGAGACAGCCAACGGACTGCTCTGGCCTATGGGGCATATCGAGCAGAATCCGAAGCAGTATGCAGGGTTCATCCGAGCAGGCTATGATGCCGTGAAGAAGGTGTTTCCCAAGAGTATCGTCATCATACACCTCGACAGAGGACATAAGCAGAGCCTCTATGACTGGAACCTCGACATCGTGAAGAAGTATGGCGGCAAGTGGGACATGGTGGGCATGTCGCTCTATCCCTATTGGGCGATGGACGGACATCCCGAACTGAATGCGGACGACATCATTACCGACTGCATCGCGAACATCAGACATGTCAGCACGAAATACAAGTGTGACGTTATGATTGTGGAAACGGGCTACGAAGTAGACGAACGTCACCCGGAGAAGATGGAAGAAGGCCGACGTCAGCTCACCCGCGTGATACGTGAGGCACGAAACGAGACGAACGGACGTTGCCGTGGTGTCTTCTATTGGGAACCTCAATGTCTGCCTGGAGGCTATAAGCTTGGTGCCTTCGACAGCAAGGCTGCTCCAACTGCGATTATGGAGGGGTTTGTCGAATGAAGTAAGAATTAACGAATTAAGAAAAATAGTGTGCTGGTGATAGCTTCAATTTTTTATTTTAAAATTTTACATTTTACATTTTTCTTTAGCCCTTCCCCCACTGTGTAGGCGACACGCCGTACATGGCACGGAAACAGCGACTGAAATAGCTGACAGATGAGAATCCCGTGTCGTAAGTGATTTCGGTGATGCTCAGGCGACCTTCGCGCAGCAGTTCGGCAGCACGACGCAGACGAATGGTGCGGATGAATTCGGTGGGCTTCTGTCCTGTAGCCGACTGTATCTTGCGATAGAAGGTCATACGGCTCATACACATATCGCTTGCCAGTTGTTCCACGCTGTAGCTGTCGTCCGGGATATGCTGTTCTACCACAGCGATGGCCTTTTGCAGCCATTCGTCCGTCATGACAGGCTGCTCTTCGGCAGGCTGGTCTTCGGTTTGTGGTTCTTGGGCTTTCACTTTCACTTCTTTTTTGATGGCAGCAAGGAATCGTTCACGCTGTCGCTTCAGTTGCCAGATATAACCTATCAGGGCAGAGAGAGTCAGGATAAGTACTGCCAGCATCCACCACACCCACCCGGGCATACGTTCCACAACTTCTTCTTCGGGTTGGCTCCATCGTTTGCCAGGCTGTGTTTCCTGTAGTTCGATGCGATAGACGCCTTCATCCTCGATGTTTTGCTGCCGAAGTGTTTGGCGTACAGGGTCGTACAGACGTACGTAGCGCTCGCTGACCAGCAGCAGGCGTCCTTGACTGTCGATATCGAGATGAATCACAGCATCGCCATATTCGTTTGAGGCATATTCGTCGGTAGTGAGCTGTCCGTTCTTGTAGGTCATCAAGGAGCCGAAGATGGTGGCGAGCCACAGAGTACTGTCGTTTGTGAAGATCATGGCCGATACGTCTTTTGTATCAGACAGTACCACCTCTTCCTTGCCTTGCTTCATTACGCGGATGTCCTTGCCTGTACTGAACCACAGTTCGTCAGCATCCTCTGTCCCTCTTCCCATAGTGTGAGGAGGAATGGCTAAAGCCGTGGGGCGGGCAGATAGTCCGCGAGACATGCGAATTGAGTCGGCAATAGGTCTTGTCAACGTAGCACCGCTAAACCAGGGTTCCTGTTCATTGGTGCTCGATGCATAGGTGTTACCAAACATATCGGTTACAAGCCGACGACCTTGGCGGTCGGTCATCTCACGATTGAAGTTGATGCTGTCGGGCCACTCAGAGGTGACTTGAACAAGCCGTCCGTCCTCCAGCCAAAGTATTCCGCCTTCCCATTCTATGCACCATATACTTCCTTTCTGGTCTTCATGTAGCCGGAAGATATATTTATCGCCTCCAGGATACACATTCAGCAGCACTCCGTCAGCCGAATATTCAAATAGCTTTTTGTTGGCCGTCAGCCACCAATGGCCGTCGTGACTCACGACGATGTCATCCACCCGTTTGTCGTCCACTTCCTCTAACCTGCGAATGCTGTAGTCACTCTTATCGAGCACATTTGCCCCATGAAACGTACCTATTATTATATAGCGTTCGGCAGCCTCTGCCAGGCTTGCCACATCATTGCTGCATAAGAGGTCGGGATGCTCTGCATCGCTGCGGAACACGATAATTTGCCGGCCGTCATCACGACACACTCCTCCACCCTCGGTGGCATACCAAAGGAAACCCTCCGAATCTTGTATCACCTGCAGCACATGTTGCGATGAGAGCTGCTCTTGGCGCGGTAGCGAGAGTCGCTGTCGGTCCTGTGCCCAACTGACGACAGGCAACAGCACGAAATAAAACCAGATTATATAGCTTACTTTTTGCATCATCTTGTGAAAAAACGCTGCAAAGGTACAAATAAGCAGGCGAATAAACAAATAATTAATGACCTTTTACAAGCGAAAACCCCTTCGATTCAAGTCAAAGATACATAATTTCATCGAGAAGTTACATCTGTGCAACTGTTTTTTGAACAAATGCAGTATCTTTGCAAAAAATTATCAAATAAATATCAGATGTAAAATCAAACTAATCATAACAAATATGAAAAAACGACTGACAGTATTCGCAACTATTGTCGTTATGGCGACATACGCAGTTGCACAGCCAATCACGGCAGGACAGCACACCCGTGTTGAGACCATCTATGGCACCATCGAGGGTTATCAGGATGGTAGTATTTTCACTTTCAAGGGCATCCAGTATGCCAAGGCAGATCGGTTTATGCCACCGCAGGCACCCGATAAATTCGCAGGTATCAGACAATGTAAGGTCTATGGCCCTCAGGCTCCACAAGACGAGTCTTTGCGTTGGAACGACCGTAACAGCCAGACCGACTACGGCTTCGGTAACCAGTTTGTGACAGAGCCTATGGACGAAAGGGCTTGTTTGGTCTTGAATGTGTGGACACCTAGCATCAAAGACCAGAAGCGTCGCCCCGTCTTCGTGTGGATTCATGGAGGCGGTTACACAGGCGGTTCTGCTCACGACCTGCCCTGCTATGAAGGTCGCGCTCTTGCTGAGGCAGGCGACATCGTTGTTGTGAGTCTGAATCATCGCCTGAACATTCTTGGATATGCCGACCTGACAGGTCTTGGCGGTAAATATGCTCAGAGCGTGAATCTAGGTATGCAGGACATTGTGAAGGCTCTGGAGTGGATACGCGACAACATCACCCGCTTTGGCGGCAATCCCAACGAAGTGACTATCGGCGGACAGTCGGGCGGAGGTGGAAAGGTGTCTACATTGTTAGCTATGCCTTCAGCGAAAGGTCTGTTCAAGCGAGCTATCGTGCAGAGCGGCTCCACACTGCGTCAATCCCTGCCCGAGCAGACGCGTCCCTTCGGACCTGCACTTGCACAAGAACTGGGACAACCGGCAACCGATCAGGCAGATTTCTCTAAGTTCAGCTACGAAGAATTGAACCGTGCTGTCAGCCGTATGGGTCAGCGTGGCATCCGCAGCGGTTTCTCACCTGTGGTCGACGGTACCATCCTGCCGCAGCATCCTTTCGAGCCGGCTTCGCCCCTTTCGAAAGATGTACCAATGCTCATCGGTACCGACTTCAATGAGTTCACCTTCGATATAGGTCGCGATATGACATGGGCAGAAGCAGAAGCAGCTGTGCGTCAACGTCAGGGTGAACGTGCCGACCAGTATATTGCAGCCTTCAAGAAAGCCTATCCCAATGCCGAGCCGAGAGAGATGACCTACGTCGATACCGGTTTCCGTGCAGGAGCCGTCCGTCAGGCTGCTGCCAAAGCAGCACAAGGTGGCGCACCTGCATACCTCTATCTGTTTACCTGGAAACCCGAAAGCAATGCACTCGGAGCCTCACACGGCATGGAGCTGCCCTTCATGCTCCACAACGTAAGCCTGCAGCGCGAGATGACCGGAGCCTCTGAGAAAGCCTATAAGTTCGAGCAGCTCATCAGCAGCATTTGGCTTGCATTCATCAAGACCGGCAACCCGAACACGAAAGGTCTGCCCAAGTGGGAACCCTATAATGCAGAAACAGGAGTCACGATGATTCTTGACAATAAGTGCGAACCCCGTCAGCACCACGATCGAGAACTCATGCAGATGAGTCGCAGCATCTGGTAATGATTATAATAACAAAGTCAATGAAACAGCTTGTATCTACAACGCTACTGCTCCTGATGACACTGATAGCGGTGGCTCAGACGGAGCAGCAATCCGCAGCAACGAAAACAAATACCCAAGAACTGTGGATTGAGAATGGCAGCCGCCGTATTTATGGTGAGCTGTTCACCCCGCAAAATGCTAAGAAGAACGGTCCCATAGCGATTATCGCCCACGGATTCAATGGTACATTCGATTACGGACGCAACTACTACGATGTGATGGACCGCTTGGGCTATCGGTGCTACACCTTCGACTTCCCATGTGGCTCAGTACGCAGCCGTAGCGACAACAATACGCTGAACATGTCAATCCTCGACGAGGTAAGCGACTTGAAGGCAATTGTCAATTACTTCCGCAAGCAAGGACATCAGCACATCGTTCTCATTGGCGAGAGTCAAGGTGGACTCGTATCTGCCCTTACCGCGGCAGATATGAAGGAAAAAGTAAGTCAGCTTGTGTTGGTCTATCCTGCCCTGTGCATCGCAGACAACTGGCGACAGCGCTATCCACGCTTGGAGGACATTCAGGACGTTACCGAACTGTGGGGAGTGAAGATGGGGCGTCGATTCTTCGAGGAGATTCATGATATGCGTCCCCTCGACCTCATAGGCCAATATCGTGGTCCTGTGATAATCGTGCAGGGTGATGCTGACCGCGTGGTATCGATGGACGACTCACGTCGTGCCCAGCTGCTCTACAGCACAGGTACACTTCTTCACATCATCCCTGGTGCAGGTCATGGTTTCAAACCCGATGAATTGAAGCTGGAGATGAAGTATTTGGAACAATTCCTACAAGAATAACAATACTATTATACAATATTTGGTGTCCGCTAAAAGTTAAAAGTCGATAAAGTAAGCCCCCTCCATACGTCATATCCTTCTTCTTTAGCGGACAGTCAACATAATAGTTTATAGTTTAGAGAGACCCCCAAAGGGGTGAAGACAGCTATGAGTTAAGACTTTAGTTGTTAGAAGTCCATTGTCTGAATGGCAAAGGACGGGCAGCTAATTCAAAAGGTAAAAGCAGCCGACTCAATCGGGAAAACGAACTGACTTATACTGATATAGATAGACACAATTAATACCCAATAAAGTTTATCTATTATGAGTAAAAATTATCAAAGGTACAGTGAAGAGTTCAAGTTGTCC
>CADAGO010000016.1 GCA_902787555.1 uncultured Bacteroidales bacterium | reverse complement strand
GGACAACTTGAACTCTTCACTGTACCTTTGATAATTTTTACTCATAATAGATAAACTTTATTGGTTATTAATTGTGTCTATCTATATCAGTATAAGTCACCACGTTTCGTATTTGTCTATTGTTTCCGCTAAAAGTTGAAAATCGATAAAGTATGTGTCGGCAGTGCCGATAAATGGCATTGTGGACACATTCTTCAAAAGGTAAGCCCCCTCCATACTTCATATCCTTCTTCTTTACCAGACAGTAATATATCTAAATAAAAAAGCTACCTGTTGGTAGCTTTTTTGTGGTACTAGCCGAAATGCCGGAGTACATTTCCTTATATAGTGGAGCTGGAGGGAATCGAACCCTCGTCCAAACAAGGAGACCATAAGCTTTCTACATGCTTAGTTCAGTTTTGGTTTTCGTGTGCCGACCTGACCTGAACCACCGAGTCTGCACCTTATCCTCTAAAGATTCGTAAGAAGTGCGAGGCCACCTCAAACTATTCCCGATTTTGCCGCACCGCTTGTCTAAACGCCTCAGGAAGGGGGCTTTCAGGGCGATGTCTCGTTCCTCAGTCTAACTAAGGAATAAAGCAATCTACTATACTTCGATTAAGCTGCGAGAGCATAAGTATTTGTGCCAGATAAATTTAACGAAAGATGAGATTAAAGAGCTACCCAACAACGCTCTGCATGCTTACTTACCACCTCGGCTTGCTGTCAAATCCATGTCAACCCCGGTAGATGTTAGACTTTAGTTGTTCGTCACTATTGTCTGTTCGTCTTTAAAAGCGTGCAAAATTACAAATAAATTATGAATTATGCATGACGAATGACGATTTATTTCAGTTTTCCCTGATAAAATTCATCCAAACGCGCTGTTCTTGCTCTGGCAAAGTGCTATTGCCTTCACTGAGTTTGCGCATCATCCATGCCATATTGCGACCTAATGTGCGCATGGTTTGCATACCCTCCTCGTCAAGTGCTGCCTGACCTGGTGTCTGTCCGTACACCATGTTCCAGTACTGTGAACTGACAATGGGCATATTGAGAATCGTGAAGTACTTGTTCAGACGGTCGAATGCTGCACTGGCACCACCACGGCGGCATACCACCACGCTGGCTCCAGGTTTGTATTGCAATTCCTTTCCTAACGAGTAGAACACACGATCAAGTAGGGCACAGAGTGAACCGTTCGGCCCTCCATAATACACGGGTGAACCAATAATCAGGCCATCGATGCCGTCTTTTACTGCACGCCATATCTTGTAGTACAAGTCATCGTTGAACGTACACTTACCTATGCGGCTACACATTCCACATGCAATACACCCCTGCACAGCCTTCTTGCCGATGCTTACAATTTCTGTTTCTACGCCCTCTGCGTTCAGTGTCTTTGCCACCTCGCTCAGTGCGAGAAATGTGTTGCCATTTTCTCGCGGACTTCCGTTTATAAACAATACTTTCATCGTTTTCAATTATATTTGATTGCAAAAGTACAAAAAAATGTACAATGTTCGGTGCTCATCATTCTTTTTTTTGTATTTTTGCAGTTAAAATAATAATACATACTCCATGAATGAGCTAAATGAATGGATTACTTGTGTGAATGACGCTATCTGGACTTATGTGTTGATAGCGGTGTTGGTAGGTTGCGGCTTGTGGTTTACATGGCGCACACGGTTTGTGCAGTTTCGTATGGTGGGTGAGATGTTTCGGCTACTTACAGAGTCGGCAGTGACTACCGTAGAAGAACAGAGCAAGGAGCAAAAGACTGGATTGAAGAGTAAGCATATCTCATCGTTTCAGGCTTTTGCTGTCTCTGTTGCCACCCGTGTAGGTACAGGAAATCTTGCAGGTGTCGCTACAGCCATTGCCATTGGCGGTCCTGGTTCTGTGTTCTGGATGTGGATTATCGCCCTCTTTGGCTCGGCTACAGCATTTGTGGAATCCACTCTTGCCCAGTTGTTCAAGCAGAAACATAAGGATTCGTTCATCGGTGGACCTGCCTATTACATTCAGCGAGGGTTACATCTTCGTTGGATGGCAGTTTTGTTTGCCATTCTCATCACCTGTCAGTTCGGTTTGTCGAACAACTCCATCCAGGCGAATACCATTTGTGGCGCGATGCAGGAAGCTTTTGGATGGTCACCGCTCTGGGTCGGCATTTTCATAGCTCTTACAGCCTTGTTCATTGTCTTCGGCGGTATCCAACGTATTGCTCATGTAAGTGCAGTCCTAGTGCCTCTTATGGCTGTCGGCTATGTGGCTTTAGCCATCGTGATTGTTGTGATGAACATTGATCAGATTCCACATGTTTTTAAGGTCATCATCACCAATGCATTTGGAATCGAGCAGATTGCCGGAGGTGGTTTTGGCGCAGCTATCATGAACGGTATGAAGCGTGGGCTTTTCTCCAACGAGGCGGGGGAGGGTAGTGCACCAAATGTTGCAGCTACGGCTTCAACTACCCATCCCGTGAAGCAAGGATTGATTCAGGCGCTAGGCGTCTTCACAGATACATTGCTTGTCTGTTCATGCACCGCTTTCATCATCCTTATCAGCGGTTTATATGATGTACCGGAATTGAATGGCATTGCCCTCACACAATCTGCCCTCCAGTCAGAAGTGGGTTCCGCTGGTCCTGTCTTTATTGCTATTGCCATCTTCCTCTTTGCTTTCTCCAGTATAATTGGTAATTACTACTATGGCGAAGCCAATATTCGTTTCATCACCAATAATTCTACCGTGATGACAGTTTATCGTTTGTTCTCAGGAGGTGTGATGGTGATGTTTGGCGCATTGGCAAGTTTCGAACTTGTATGGAATATTGTTGATTTCTTCATGGCGTTTCTCACCGCATGCAACCTCGTTGCCATCGTTCTTCTTGGTCGCTATGCCTTCCGCCTTCTTGATGACTACCGTAAGCAGAAGCGGGCTGGTATCAAGGAACCTAAGTTCCATCGCAGCCAGCTGCCTGAGATTGCTGATGAGATAGAATGTTGGGATGATTAAACCTAACAGTCAGCTATAAACTCGATGGTTTGCTGTGGCAGGATGGCATCACTCACTATTTGGATGTTACTGCCGTCAACATGGGGGATAGTAGGTATCTCTATCCATCTCTCATCATCAGGGAGCAAGCCGCGCAGTGAGATGGCAGAACGAGTGCTGTCGATTGCAAACCATGCATCCCGATAGAGAGGTGCAACACCTTTGTTTGTTACCAGCAAACGAGTAGATGCACCATTCGTTTCACACCGTTTGACTTCAATGCGGTAACCTGTTGCCATTGAGCCATCGCGGAAGCGTTCATGGGTAGCTACGCCACCACGCGGTGCATCATTGGCAATCATGAAGGTAATATGGTACTTGGCTGCTTGTTCTGCCCATGTGTGCCCGTAAAGGCCATCTGGACTGAGAAATCCCTTCTGATCATTTGGCGTATAATAACTGATTTCGCCTCCGCAGACACCTTTCTTCCAGCGAGTATCACGACCAATGGCGTTCCAACACCTTTCATTGAAACCGCCTCCACTACTCAGTTCATGAGTCTTATGCATGAACGAATCGTCAAACAAACCAAAAGTCAAAGCCATCAGGGTGTTGTCGTCAATTACAGGGGAATAGCGATTATCTCCAGCATCAACGGAAACCGCCCATGGAATGTCTGTCATGACGACACTCATGTGTTCGAAGAATCGTTTTTGAAAAGCTTTTGATGGAAAGTTTTTACCCAATTCCAACTTTGTGCCGTAGATATGGTATTCCGACCAATGTCCGAAGCCGACTTCTAAAAACGCAAGACGGGCATCGTGAGCATAGCGATGTGCAAAGTCTGTGTAAAACTGCAAGGTGAATCGCTGCAATTCCGCGTAACTCCAGTCGGCATACCATGTTGGACCATCATTGGGATTATCAACAAAGGTTTCCTTGTAGTCTTGTCGTTGCTTGATATAATCAGGCACGGCCGTCGTTCCCCGATTTCCATCTACATCTCTGTTCGATGGGTACTCGTAGCGAAAACGGGCAATCAACTGGTGACCCCGACTGGCAACATCGTCTAATATGCGGTCGAACCAACTCCAGTCATAAATGATAGTGCCGTCAGCCTCACAGCCTTTTACTACCTTACAAGGCAAGCAATAGGAAAACTCTAACTGAAAAGCCTGTCCGTATGTGGCATGGAGCCTACGTGCCTCATCTGGCCATAGCACCAGTCCCGTCATTGGTTGTGGTTGTGTGATGTCTCTCTTCAAAGTCACAGGTTGCCACGTCTGAGCACGACTGACCAATACTCCGGTTGCCATCAATATGACCAGCATCAATTTTATGAAGACTTTAGACATTGGGCATAAGTCTTAGTTATCAGTTTGTAGTCTTTAGTTGTTTGACGATAGGCATTAGTTGATTTTTTGAATGAATTGTTTTAGGTTTTCTAGGTCTTGGGCATTGGGATGCCCTGCATGGAGTGGACCCATTGAACCTTTGCAGGTGAAGGACCGTTCATCTACGTTGATACCCTGAGCTTGTAGCAGGGAGCGCATTTGAAGTACAGGCGACTTTATGATGGCGCACGAACCAAAACAAACGACACGTTTCACTTTTTCGGGTGTGAGTGTTTTGATAAAACTGACCATGTCAGCACTGATTTTTCCTAAAAAGACACCAGACCCCAAATACAGCGTATCAACAGGTTCATTGATTGGTTGTGCCACTGTTTCAGGTTTAGCACCAGTGACCTGGCTTATGACTTCAGCCATCTTTGCAGAATGGCCAAACTTACTGAAATAACGGATTGCGATTGTCATTGTATTGTTTGTTTTTAAACGATCATTTTTTCTATTTCTTCACGATGCTCAAAGAGAGTGCAACCACCCGTATGTTCCCAACCAAGTGCATGGGCTGCACGTATCTTACGGAATAACGGCGATTGCAGCGCCTTACGTAAACCAAGTTCAACCACATTGCTGTCGCTGAATGGAGAGAAGGGACATGGTTCTGCTGAACCATCGGGTCCGATATGGAAGAAGCCACGACCAGATGCTAAACAGCCACCAAGGGCTTTTTCGTCGCCAGGGAATGAGAGGAAGATAATGTCACTATATGAAGCACGTAGTTCTTTCAATACCTCCTCCATCTGTGCCACATGCTCATCGGTAAAGGCTAAGTGTTCAGTACCTGGTTCTGTTGGGACATATTCAATGAAGAACACAATCTTGCAGCCGTAGGTCCGCAACTGGTCGATGAAGTTGTGTGATGTAACTAATGGCAGATTCTCTGTGGTTACGGTGATGCTGGTACCGAAGAGCAATCCTTCCTGTTTCAGTAGTTCCATTGATTGCATTGCACGGTGGAACACACCCCGACCGCGACGCTCGTCAGTGCTAATGGCTGTTCCCTCGATACTGATGATGGGCACCATGTTGAGCCTCTTGCGCAAGAATTCAATATAGGATGGTCCGATGAGTGTTCCATTGGTGAAGATTGGGAATACCATGTCGTCTACCTCACTGATGGCTTCTAGAATATCCTTTCGCATCATTGGCTCACCTCCAGCCAATAGTGAGAAGTTAATGCCTATTGAAGCAGCTTCTATGAAGATGTTGCGCCATTGCACAGGTGTAAGTGTCGGTTTACGATCCGTTTCTGCATCTTCAGCAATACCATTGCTACGTGCGTAACACCCCTTGCAATGCAGGTTACACGTGGTGGAGATGCTGCTAATTAGGAAAGGTGGAACTTCCAGCCCTTCCTCATCGAGCATCTTGCGGCGGCGTTTTTCGGTTTTCTCAAATAACCGCTGCATCCTGTAGGCAAACTTCGCTTCACGTGGATTGCTGAGCACGTTTTTGTATGCTTTGGCCATGATGTTGCGGATGCTACCGTTCATATAGGCTGCCAAGTCCAGTTGTTCCTGTTGCTCCATAAACATCTTTATACTCACTAAAACTATAGTTTGCCAGCCAGATCGATTACCTTCTGCTTGGTTTCTTCAGTCTTCTGCTCATCAATCTTGGCTGTCACTACACCCATGTTTTCTGCACTCCAATAGTTACAGATATCGCGGAATTCAGCTGTGGCACCGTCATAGACGCCCGGTGAATATGAAGACATGAGTAATGCCATTTTCTTCACCTTTGCGGGTTTGTTGACGCAGTACATGCGTTGGATAGGAGCCTGAATCTGAGCATTCAGTGTGAAATAATAGATGGGAGCGGCCAGCACCAATGCCTCTGCCTCAGCCATCAGTGGATAGAGTTCCTGCATATCATCCTTCTGGATGCAGGCACCATTCCCCTTGTTATGACAGTACTCGCAAGCCAGGCAGCCAGCAATCTTTTTCTTTGACACATTTACTAATGTCACTTCATGACCTGCTGCTTCAGCAGCCTTCTTGTACTCTTCCGCCATCCAAGCGGTGTTGCCGTTCGCGCGTGGCGAGGCTTGTAAAATCAAAATGTTCATATTCCCAAATTATTTGTTGTTGAGTGTATTAATGATAGAATCTAATTCTTCTGCCAGATGCTCATAGTCTTTAAACTTTAGTGGACATGCACGCAGTTCCTTAGCCATTCCTGCAGGAATGGAATTGTAAGCCTGTTCCTCCAATTCGCATCCTTTTTTCGTTAGTGTAACAAGTGTCTGTCGCCCGTCTTCCTTACCCTTAGTGCGCTTTACCAGTCCCTCTTTTTCCATGCGCTGGAGTAGAGGAGTGACAGTGTTTGTCTCTAAAAGTAGTCTGTGGGCGATGTCGTTCACGAGTTGGCAGTCCTTCTCCCACAGTACCATCAGCACCAGGTATTGTGGATAGGTGATACCCAGTGTGTTGAGCATCGGTGTGTATGCCTGAGTAATCAATCTTGCTGCTGTGTAGAGACGGAAGCAGATTTGATTGTCAAGTTGTAACTCTGTGTGCATAATCTATAGCGGAAGCAAATTATTCACTCTTCACTTTTTACTTCTCAAGCATGGCTTCAATGTCCTTCTCAAAGTCTTTTGGCTCAACAGTGGGAGCGTAGCGCTTGATAGATGCTCCGTCCTTTGATATGAGGAACTTTGTGAAATTCCAAAGTATGTCACTGTCTTTCTCGACACTCTTGCTAAGAGTTTTGAGCAAAGTGTGAGTGGCTTTTGCCTTCAGTCCTTTATACTCTTCGGTAGGAGCCTGAGACTTCAGATATTCGAAGATAGGTTCAGCTGCAGGACCGTTCACATCTGATTTCTTCATGATTTGGAATGATACACCATAGTTCAGTTGGCAGAACTCTTCAATCTCACTGTCGGTCCCTGGATCCTGTTCCTTAAATTGGTTGCAGGGGAATCCGATGACTACTAAGCCTTGTTCCTTATACTTCTGGTTCAGTTCTTCTAGTCCTGCGAACTGGGGTGTAAAACCACATTTGCTGGCTGTATTGACAATCAGCAATACCTTACCCTTAAACTCTGAGAAGTCAATCTCCTTACCTTTGCTCGTGAGAGCCTTGAAATCATAAATTGTTTGCATACCTTATAATATTATTTATAGTTTCGTATTTGTTCAACTTAGATGAGTTTTTTTATCGTTGCAAAGGTAAGAAGAATAATTTATATCGCAAGCGATTTAATTGAAACTTTAAGAATGTTTAACAATATATCGTTTACGATATATCTAAAGAGGTTATCTATGATATCTGTGATGATAAAATCAGGCTGGCGATGATTCGTCAGCCTGATTTTTATATGGTAATTACTTGGACTACTCCACAGTTACATTAGCTTCACCCAAATCATTTCCGTTCGGGATAGCCCAAGCAAGTTTGGTTATCCTCTCACTTAATCATGATTTTCTTACCATTGATGATGTACGTATGACCGTGTTCTAAATTCTGTACCTTGCGGCCCGATAGATCATAGATAATCTGATCATCGAACTCCAGTTTATCCAAGGCGATTGTTGTACCATCGATGTTGGTAAATATAACCTCAAAGAATTCGCGACTACCACCAACTTCATTAATGATGTATGCACGCATTGGAAGGACGCAAGCCTTGTTTGACTCCTCAGTGAAACCTGCATTGGTATCAATGATCTTTTTCCATGTTGGATTGCCGTTGTTGTATTGCATGATATACTTGCCAGCGGCATCATTACCTTCCATATAGCGCATCGAACCATAGAATGTGAAGTTGCCTTTCACCGTACCGTTTAGTTTGGTCTCGGTTACATTTGCATCTGCTGGGAAAACAGGTATTTCTACATTCGTTGTGCTCAGCAACTGGCCACTTGCTGTAGGTATGAGAACGTATGGCGTGTAAGCATCAATTGTGCCTATCACCTCTTTAAATCCGAAGATTTGGTCTGAGGTAGCATCCAATGTATATGCCTTCATGTTCTTAGGAATATTGATAGAGTAGGGGAGGCAGGTGGTGTAGTGCTTACCTGCAGTCAGCATACGTGTGTTCTCTAAGGTGTAGGCTGTGAACGTATGTGGATTCTCAAATGCCCACTTGTAGTCATTGCCTGAGAAGCCGGTCTGTGAACCATTGAAGTCATCGTAGATCTTGAACAGTTCGCAATAGTAGTCATCACTATCGCCTGGCTTATAGACGTAGTTCTCACCCTTGATGTTCGTACCCGTCAGATAAACCAGTGCTTGCTTTGGCAGACCGCCGAACGGACCATCGAAATCACGTGTAAGTGTCTCTGGTATATATCCCTTCATAGCGGATGCATCTACATAGCGTGTATTGACTGCACCTAGGAAAGCATTATCCTCGATTTCTGCGATACTCTGTGGCAATACCACAGCGGTGATGTCTTCTCCACCAAGAGCTTTCTCCTCAATGCCCGTTACTGTGAATGTCTTTCCTTGATAATCTACAGTTTCAGGAACTTCTACCTTACCAGTTGCCGTAGTCGCTAAGATGTTGTTTGTTCCATCCGTATTACCGAGGTTTACTTCCTCACCTTCCTTAGCGTGGTGGTAAGTAAAATCACCCACTGTGAAGTATTCCTTGACAATCGTGAAATGCTTGGTAATGGTACCGCTATAAGCCCATGTACCAGTGATAGTGATAGTAGCCTCTCCTTCATCAATATTGTTAGAGTACGCAATGCTATAGTCACCTTCATTAGCATCTGCGAGCTGCATTACACGATCTTTGTCCTTCACAACGATGGTTGGTTTGATAGCTTCACCTGTCCAATTCTGGGTAGGTATCGGATCAGGCTCAACACTGAAGTCTGCTGCATAGTCGCCATCAAGACTCTTGTATACCCACTGTACAGCAGTAGTTGAACCAACAAGGTTACTGTTCTCCACAGCATTTATTGTGATGATATGCTTGCCTGCTTCAGTCACCTTTTCTGGAGTGTAGGTGTAGTTCGTAGCTGGAATCACGTTGTTACCATACTTCACCTCAACAGTGACATCCTGCTCTGTGTTGAGATAACTCAGGTCGGTAGTAGTAACAATGATACCAGTATCACTCAGGTCACGAGGCTCGATAATGTAGTTACCTACAGCTGTTCCGTAGTATGTGGTTTGGGTTGACTTAGCCGTGATGATGATAGCGTTGCTATATACCTTGGCATCCTTGTAGAAGTTATCACCCTCTGGAACGAAGCTAAAATCATAATAGTCAGAACTTAATGCCGTGCCGTTCACCGTCACTGTCGTTGTTGCAGCGGTAGGCTTCAGGTCTGCACCTGTGTATGCCTGCTTAGAGAGTACGACTGCCGCACTTGCCAAATTAATAGCATTTGAAGTGGTAATGACGAAGTCTGTAGTTATAGAACCTATGTAATTACCCATACCGGTGACGGTAATAGCATTAGCATAAGTCTGTGGGTTCAGGTAAGTATAACCATTTGAGACGGTCAGCGTATAATCTGAATTGATAGCCAATTGCGTTGTACCATCTAAAACTTCAACTATGTCGGCAGGGTTGATTACTGAACCTGTGAACGGTGTGCTGGCAGTGATGTCGCATTCTGCAATGTCCTTTGGTGTGATGATGTAATCGATAACCTTGGTGTTGTAGTAGTCGCCTATACCAGTAATGGTGATGGCATCGGTGTAGGTCTTGGCATCTATGTACTCGTAACCTGTTTCATTCTTTATCGTAATGGTATAGTCGGTACCCTGAACCAAAACCACATTAGTACTTGCATCCCTGACGATGAGGGTTGGGGTAGTACCTTCTCCGGTAGGTGTTTGAGTACTACCGTTATAGACGGTCGTTGCCTCAACATTACAAGAAGCTATGTCAGTACCCGTTACATTGCCGATGTAGAAGTTCACCTTACGGCTACCTGTGAAATTTCCGCCTTCGACGGCCGTCAAGGTAATCACCTCTGGATATGTTCCTGCTTCCTTATATGTCTTTGTAGCATCTACGTCGATGGTGTAATCAGTAGAAACGGCCAAAGGAATATCGTTATACTTCAAGGTGACGAGTTTCTTGATACCTGTAGTTTCATTGTCGTCAGGGGTATATCCCGTTTCTGTGTATGGTTGATTATGTCCCTCGACGGTTACATCGTTGATGTCACGTGGGGCAATGGTGAAGTCCACAGTGATACTTCCAGTATAGCCGGCTTCTGGCTTACCCTCGATGATGATGGCGCCAGTGTAGGTACGTGCATATTTATAGACATTATCCGCACTGTTTCCGAAGTCAACAAGGCTATAGCTTGAGGTTGGTACCATGCTGATGGTATAAGCACCATTATCGCCTGCAAGCAGTTCACCTGGTACATTTGCATCATATACTGTTACACTTACTGGGTTTTGACCTTCAACACCATGATAAAGACCGTCATATATTACGTTCGCAACTGTGATGGTGATGTCAGGACTGTTGAGTGATTTCACTACATTATATTTATGAGGATATGTATTGTTTCCTGATGCCTGTTTCACCACACTACAGTTTACGGGGTCAGCGGGTGCAAAGATGTCCGTTTCTTCGTCGGTAAGCATTGCCTGACCACTGGCCAATTTGACATGGTAGTTGCCGTTGTTGATGCTATGACCGTTGAAGTCCAGCGTGAATGTGCCATTGGTTGACGGTGGGTTGATATCAGCATTAAGGGAGATATTTGCCATCAGCCTAATAGTATCATCTGCTACAACATGGCTGATAGCTTCTGCCAAGGTATCATAACTGTCAATCGTGTTGTCGGCATGGATAATCTGTATTTGTCCTCCAATGGTATAATAACCTGGTTTGTTTGTTGCAGGGACACATACTTTGCCTTCTTCAACAAGGTCTTCAGAAATCTCGTTGGAGAAGTAGCCACCATGTACGAAGTGGTCAATAGGTGCGTTGCCATCACCATAGCTATAGCTTGCAATAGCGTCAGCGTTGGTGCTGGTGAATGTACCACCTGTGACGTTCACGGTAGGACGACCACCAGGATAACCACAGTTGTCAACTACGAGGGCATCGCCTGTGCTATGGCACCCGTTGTCCCAATATTCATAGTCTTTCTTCTCACCATTACCCGTGATTTCACCACCCTCGATATTCAGAGTTGCAGACTTAATATAAATACCTGTTGAACCTGTGATTTTAGCACCTTCCTTGATGGTCGTAGTGCCTGTTCCAGGCAGGTACATAGCTGTTCCCGTGGAGGTGAGAACTGCGCCGTCCTTGATAGTAATGTTGGTATTCACGGTGTTTCCATTGGTAGCAATCGCAAAGTTGTTGCCACCATTGATGGCTCCTTCAACAATCAAAGTGCTGTGATCACTGAGCATTGAGACGCAGCCTCCTTCAATGGTTACGCCTTTACCGATAATAACATCATTGTATGTTGCTTTTGGAGAACCGTTATTTAATAAAATTGCATGTTTAGCATTGGGATTAACTACGAGTTTTCCACCGCCATTTTCAGATGAATCAATCAGATTGAAAGTTTTATGATATGATGCTGTTGAGGTTTCAGAACCAGTTCTATTCAGGAGGATAGCTTCGTCTGTATCTGTGGATGTTAGTGTGTGGCCGTTGAGGTCAATTGTAGCGTCAGTAGCCATCGCACCTGGATTGATGTATCCTGTTGCAGTGATATCTTTCAGCAGTTTGTAAGTACCACTAGATGAAAGAGTTCTGTTGAATGCTATGTAGGAAACAGCGCCATTGGTTTTGGTGAGTTCAATGTCAGCCTCTGCTAGAGTATAAGTTGTGACATCATTGGAAGTGGAACTCTTAAGTACAAAGTAATCAGGTGCTTTAACTGTGATACTCTTGCCATTCTTCTTCACCTTCAAGGTCTGACCTTCGCTCATGGTGTAGGCATCGGTGATGTTTGCGAGCAATTCAATCGTCTCTCCTGATGTAGCAGCATCAACAGCAGCTTCGAACGTAGCGAACTTGATAGTCGTTTCACCAGCTGTTATGGAAGCGACTGCCGTACCAACTCCATTAGGGGCATCTCCTTCATACAAGCCATTCACGCCACATAGACCTTCAGCGAAATAGCCTGCGTATTCTGCATCACCAACAGGAGCACTGAATTGACCTCCACTGATGACAAGAACATTCTTTTTGTTATTCAGGACTTTCAAAGCTCCAATGTATGTTCCACTTTCAACATTGATATGGGCAGAACCCTCTGCACCACCTCTGTTGACGATAGCGCCTTCGTCAGCTGCTGCAGAGGTGCTGATAAAGGTGTTGTCTTTAAGTGTGAAAGTGCCGGCGTAACCATCGTTATAATCACGGAAAGCATATTTGCCTGTTGTGACCTGACAGTTTTCGATGAGCGCAGTGCCCGAAGTCTTGACATTGAAACCAACTTTACAGTCGTTGGTAGCAGTGATGTTCTGGAACACTGCATCATCGGCCATATTTGCATAAATCAGTCGAGCTTTCTCAACTGTCACATTCTTGACAGTTACTCCATACAAAGGACCGTCAACGGAGGCATTCAGGAACCATTTGTCATTGTCAAATCCAGAGTATGTACAATTCTGTATCGTCAGGTGATGTGGATAGTGACTGGCTTGAATACCGTCTGTAGCAGTCGTCTTTACAAAAGCGATGTTCTGGAGAGTAACGGAAGCGCCATTGGTGGTGCTGCCACCATTGCCACGCAAACCGTCAACGACAATGACTGCATCAACAGTATAGTTAGAACTATCGTCCTTTTTTCCGTCGATTGTAAGTTTGAAGTTTGCGTTTTCATTAATAGTGACGGTTTCGCCACTGATGTCGTCAATGATATTCACAGTAACTTCACCACCCATCTGCTGGGCTGCGTCAACAGCTGCTTGAAGGGTTGCGTACTTCGCATTGCCTATTTGAGCGACACCTGTTGCTGCAGATGCTGCTCCCAATTTATATATACCAGAACCAATGCTGACAGCCTCGAGTGTTGTCGCATTAAGAACATTATTTGCTGAAGCGGTTTTGGTTGCTTCATCGAGATAGATGATGTTCGTTGATGTTGTATAAGCTGTTTCATCAGTAACCAAACCGCCACCTGTGCAAGCAGAGAAGGTTGTGCCACCATTAAGGTTTACAGTTGAGTTTTTTCCGCTTAAATTAAGCATATATAGTCCGTAAGCCTTGACACCATTCATGGTAAGCTTCAGGTTCTTTTTGTTTTCACCGACATAGATGTCATTTTTGAATCCCTGAATGGTGGTATTCGTGATGGTTACCTCAGTTGCCAACTCATCATCATCAGAGAAACTGATGCCTCGAGAATCAACATTGTCAACGTAGGTTGTCTTTGGATCAGCAACATTGCTCTGGATGGTAGAACCAGTGATGTCCATAGAGAATCCTTCAGCAATGGTCTCAACATTGACACCACGCATAGGTACGGTAATTTCGCAGTTGTCGATGGTGAGCTTACCTGAGTAGGCAGTACCCTTAATTCCAACGCCATTATTGTCATCGCTTGGGTTGGTTACCTTGAGATTCTTCAGGGTGACATTGCCTGCACCTTGGAGCACGATGGTAGCTTCGGTATCTGTTCCATGGTGGCTCCCTGTACCCTTAATTTCGTATTGGTTAGTGCCTCCATCAATGGTGACTGCTTTGTCTATGATTTGATAAGACGAAGCTAAGTCGATGTTTGTCAGCAATGTAATGGTCCCACCCTCAGCAGCATTCGTAATGGCACTTTGCAGTGACTCATACTGAATACCGCCAGTTTCAGCTACATTAGTTTGTCCCCACGCAGTATTGACTCCTGCGAGTAGTAGTATAATCGATGAGAGGATATATTTTTTCATATACATAACTTTTCTCCTTTTTAGCGTTTAGGACTATATGATGGTTCTGTAGCACCTGTACCTATTATATAGACGAGGTGTTGCAGGTCGAGTGTTTCTGTGAGTTGGAGGGCGATGCCCTGCTTCAGGCCTTCCGTGCTCAAGCTCAGATCGAATGAGGTGGTGCCGGTTCCTGAATATTCACTGCCAGAGTTGTTCTTGACAGTGTATGTGATGGTAACCTCTGCTTTAGCAGCATCGGTACCTGCTATGCGTAATGGGATATAAAACAGACCGTCACCTGTGGAAATAGTCTGCTCGGTGGTGAAATTGTTCGGGTCGAAAATGATAGGATTATCAGTAAAATCCTTTGTATATGTGCGGGTGGTTGTGAGCTCACCCGAGATTATTTCTTTCCAGTTGGCTGAACCTATGCTGTTGAGCACGAGTCTTCCTTTGGTGGTCAGGTTCTGATATTTGATAGTTACGTTTGTGATGGTGATGGAGGCATAATCTGTGATGAGGTTTGCCAGTTCATCTGTGCATTTGATTGTGATTTCATCTCCGATGCATGCCAATGCATGTCGGAATGTGAATGTCAGTTTGTAGTTAATAGGGTCAGTAGGTTTCTGCTGGTCGAGCCAGGGTGTATAGTTGGTGTTATCTTCGTGTTGTCCATAGAGCAGGTCAACCTGTGGGTATGTTGCATTCGCATCCCATGGGTTTTCTGCGAGGCGATAGTTAATCCAAGGATCGCCAAGGTCGTAGCGCTTCGACATGTCGATAATGCATCGTCCGTCGTTCTGAGGTGTTGCCTCGTAAGGGGCGTATGCAAAGAAACTGACATAGTCGGTGCCATTGTTTGGCCAGTATTTCACAGGGTTGTAACTCCAATTGCCGTTGGAGTACGTCACCTGCTGGTTGTACATGAAATCGGACGAAACGGTGGTGTTTTCGTAGGTTAGACGGCCGGTATAGCTGCCGAACACACCAAAGGTTGCTGCTTGCAGAGCAGCATCGTCGTTGATTTCGCCTGACGCACGTGTGGTCAGTCCGTCATCGGTGTTTGCATCGAAAGCAATGGCGTTGTTCGATGGCACATAGCCGTTTTCTGCCTCCTCGGCATCGTTGCTACACGCTGCCATCAATGTGGCGGCTGTCATCAATATGAGATATCGTTTCATCTTCTTTGAATATAATTGGCCCCTTCTAAATCTTCCCCTCTAGGGGAGACTTCTTATTAGGAGTCTTGTTCTTTTTTGTTTTCATTTGCCCTTTTAGCTCTCGCCCTTTAAGAGAGAGCGGGGAGAGGGTTTTGGCCCCTCTCTAACTCCCCCGAGGGGGAGAACTTTTGTTCCTTCATCACTCCTCCCCTCGGGGAGGCAGGGTGGGGGCTGTTTTTTTGTAAAGGTGGAGTCGCCGGAGCTTCGACGGCTCCACCTATATTTAAGTATTTAAGAATTAATCAGTTCTAATTAATAATCCAGTGTGATAGTACCTGCGATACCAGCAGTTGTGAGAGTGACATCGCCATTATTCGTATTTATCGCATTTTGGAGAAGAGTAGCTTGAGGACCATTGCCAGTTCTAAAGCCCCAATTATTTTGATTAGGACCTTCCTCTGTCCATGGATACGCGGTGCCGTCATAAGTTATAGAAGTAACACCCGCATTATGAAGAGCAGTCAACAGTGCTGCCAAATCATTAGGAGCAGTAATGGTTACCTCAGTATCCGAAGTGGCAGTAGCTCCAGCTATAGCATTTAATATTGTCTCAGCAAAAGAACCTGCACTCGGAGTAAATGGCGTGTTACCACCTTGGTTGCCGCTCTGGTTAGCGCTTTGGTTGTCTGGGAGGTCAACATCCTGACTGTTAGTAGCTTCCCAAGGCTGAACTGTAGCTTCAATCTTCACGCTGGTCATACCAAGGTGAATCTTGACTTCATATACGTAACCTGGCTTGAAGTCTTCACCACTGAAGATATCCTCCTTGGTGATGATGTTTTCGATAGAGATACCGTGAGTCTCGCCGTCAGAAAGCTTGCCAGCAAGTGCTGGGTCGATTGTCTCAACGTCGTATGCAATAGTAACATCAACTCCTGTACCCTCGTTGCGTGGGATTACATAGAAGTAACCACCGTTCTCTGATGGATCGCCACCGAAAAGAAGTACAGTACCCTCTACTGCTTTATCATTATTCACTGTAGCTTTGGCAACTACATCAGCAGTCATGGCTCCTACACCTAAGTTCTTATCAGTACCGAAAGTTCCATTAGCAGCTGGAGAATTGTTTTCAATAATATTCTCGTTCAGACCCTGTGGAGTCTCATTGCTCTGAGCACCGTTGGTCTCACCTTCCTTGCCATCCTTACGGCCATCCTGGAATACTACTTCATCAAATGCAAGATCCTTTACACCGTCGAAGTCTTTCCACAGAGGCTTATCTGCTTCAGTGTTGTTCAGGTTCAACGCACCCTTCATAGCAAAACCTGACATCTTGAAACTACGTACAAAGATACGAGTCTGTTCAGAGTTGATCTTTTTGACTGCTGGTCCACCAGGAGTTGCTGCATCGTCGATGTAGTCGATGGTTACTCTTACCTTAGCCAAAGAGTGTCTCAAGTTGAATTGCAAGCGGTCTGTTGCTGGCTTGTCAGGCTTTACCAGGTTGATGAATGGAAGACCTGGAGTAAGTTGAGGAGCCGCACCCTCTGTCGTAATAGCAGAGTACTGATTAGCAGCATCAGCTGAAGCTACACCCCAAAGGAGGTCAACAGAAGTAGCAGGATCGGTGTCCACAATATACTTCACGATAGGATCTCCAGTAGCTGTGTTCTTGTTGACAGAGATGATGTTGTGGGTCTGATCGAATTTTGGATCAGCACTTTTAGGAACAATGTTACCTGTGGTTGGCTCAATGTCAGTCCAAGGAGCGTAAGCGAAGAATGTGAGTTGGTCAACCTCCTCAGAAACGGCAGTTGATCCATACTCGTTTGGCCAGTACTTCACTGGTTCATACTTCCACAGAGTTCCAGCAGTCGCTGTACCATCGCAAGTTACCTTCTGGTTGTACATAAAGTTAGGCGTAGCCTTTTGATCATATCCCTCACCAGCGGTGTAGTATGCGAACACACCGAAACCAGCACCACCAATGTTCTCATTGTCAAGGTCACCAGGAGCACCGGCACGTGTCATGCCACGCTGAGTGTAAACAGAGAAGTTTACAGGAGCTTCTTTAGAGTTAACCAGACTGTTCTCTGGCGTACTCAGCTCTTCGTTCGAGCAGGCTACCAGCGCTGCGGCAGCTACTGCAAAAAGAAATACTTTTTTCATGCTTTAAAAAATTAATAAATGAGTGAATAAAAACTAATAATTCTCAAATGTTTTCTAATGTTTAATGATATATATTGGGTTTACGAATAAAGGGGTTAGAATACCACATCGACTTTTGGACCGTCTTCCCATGGAACGACAACGCCGCCGAAGCCCGCTCCTTCGTGTGCCTCAACGTAAGGCAGCACGGGATGGCCATTGAAGTTGTTGTCGAGGTCGACACGCAATATGAGCTGGTCGTCGGCAATCGTGATATGATCACCAATGTCGAAGTGGTAGTTGAGAACGGTCTTTTGGTCGCGCAGCAGGATGCGCAGGTTCAACCTCAGACCTTGTGCCGGGTAGTCGGTGGTCATTGCGGCACGTGTCTTTGCGTCGGAACGCAGTCCGAACGTGTTGAAGGTTGTAGCGATATAACCTTCATTGTCGCCCGTAACCTTTGTCTCCCAGTTGTCGAGCGCCAAGAGACTGGGCACGTTATCGTTTTCGTGGCGAGCCAGGAAATGACCGTTTGCCAATCCGGCAATACTACCTTTTACTTCATAGAGGTAGTAAATACCCGTGATGAACAGGCGGATGCGCATCTTCCATACAAGTGATGTCGGTTCTGCTTTGTACAACTGTTCCACGAGGGTGGACTGATAGGTTTCGCGCTCCTCGTAGGGGATGTAGTCGTTGTACTTACCGTTGTAGATTTGCATGTGGAGGGTGTCGAGTGCCATATCCTGAGGTTCGTACATCACAGTGTAGAGACCTGTAGGCTCAACCGACGGAAGGGCACGGTAGAACGCTCCAGGACCGTAAAGCTCAACCAGGGAGTCGGGCTGGTAGGCAGCCGGTTTCTGCTGTACTCTGGCAGTCGAACCTTTGTCCATCTCGATGAACTCCTGATGAGAGTACTCACTGGGTGAGTAGTCGAATATAACACCTGTGTAAGGACCTGCTGAAAGGTAGCCGCTCCATTGGTGTACGTTAGGGGTAATAAAGTATTTTGATTCCAAAGTGGAATCACCTGGGAAGAAGTAGGCGGTCATACCCATTGGGTCATACTCTTGATATTTCCTCCAGTCCACGTCAACGCGTAGGGAGTGGAATTGGTCACCATAGACCCACAGCTCGCGGCGCTCACAGTTGGTGAGTACGAGCAGGGTCAGCAGCAGTACTGCGACGGATAGCATACTTGTCATGCGATTGGTATATGTCTTGCTCATTGCCATTCCTCCTCCTTATTAATTATTATTAGCGTTTTTCTTTGCAGCCTTCTCCGCAGCTTTTGCCTGCTTCTCGGCTTCCTTAGCTCTTGCAGCGGCTTCCTTTTCAGCCTGTTGCTTTGCCTTTTCAGCAGCCTTCTTTTCTTTCTCTGCCTGCTTAGCTAGTTCAGCAGCGTTCTTTTCAGCACGCTTTTCGTTTGCCTTGATCTGCTTTTCGTTCTGCTTTGCAAATGCCTTCGCCTCCTTCTCAGCCTGCTTTTCATTCTTAATATCAGAAATCAGGTAAGGTTGTGATGGAGAAGAGGACTTTTTCTTTGCACCTATTATATACGCGATAGAGACATTCACGTGTGTGGCACCGAGGATGTGCTTCCAGCCGTTGTTCAACCACATGAGGTGGTCGTCGTATTCCTCGTTAGGACCTAAATGATAGTTCTTGCCTGGATGCTGGTCAGCATAGTCTTGAGCCTGGGAGCTACCGACATAGTGGCGGAACTTGGTAGGAATCCAACCTAATGCCAAGCCTCCATCGACTGCCCATTGGTTACGACGTCCGAAGCGGTGCTGGTAACCTAAGTTGCAGTAGACATTGAGGTATTCACCTTGCCATCCTTCGCTGCGCTTCCATTCGAAGTCGTAGTAGCCGCCTGCGAGTCCCATGCCGATGTGCCAGCCATCAAGGGTGTGGTGCTTCTGTCGGTTGCCCAACCAATATCGTAATTCCAAACCTACGTTGAAGAACTGCTCGGCATGTGCGTTGTGACTCCATGTCCACCAAGGCATAAAGAACTCACCCTCAATACTCCAACGGTTGGTGACGCCCAAAGAGCGTTCCACCTGCACGTTCGGAGCAATAACCCCCCAAAGCAGTAAGTTCGTCTTAACCGCCCATACAGGACTGAGGTCGATAGGTGGTTCGTACTGTGGACACGGTTCCGGGAGATAGATGATAGTATCGCGAATCACGATGGTGTCGCGCCGTGATGTTACCGGAATCTCGCGTACTGGGAAGATGACAGCAGAGCCAGACGTGCGGAGAGGTGGAAGGTAGCGGGCATTCAGTTCACGCCACACAAGACCGTTCTTCAACTTACGCAAGCGCTGCTCACGATCATCGGTTTGCCACTCGTCAGCACCAGGACGTTTACCCAAAATGGTGAGCACCTCTTCGCGCCATGGCTCGTCGGACTGCTCCACCTTATTATATAATTGGCCCCAACGGGCACCCTCGTTTATGATGGCACAATGAATGACAAGCCCTTTCAGACGCTCGGTAAGGAGTTCTTTCAAGGCAATACCACGTTGTTCGCCCAAACGACGGTTCAACTCGGCAGGACCTTCGGGTGAGGCACCGGTGTAGATGTTTAACTGAAGTTCTTCTTTCTCAGCCAGATTTTGCCATACACGCTGACAGAATTGTGTAATCTGGCGCTCATTGTCAGCGTAGTTCAAATCAATATCGCTTTGTCCGACGCGGAATTGCATTTGCAATGTGTCGCCAGGTCCTACAGCGATATACGCATGCGCATGATTGGTGATAATCAGCACAAAAAAGAATGCGATTAGACGTATGTAGGTTTTGTTACTCATCAGTGTATTAACACATTTTTAGTTTACGGCTGCAAATTTCGGTCTTTTTTATAATACACAAGTCATTTATGCGGAAAATATATGGTACTATACGGATTTTTTTTAGAAAAAAAATGTGCATTAAGCAGAAAAACGTGTACAATACGGAAAAATATGTACTATATGGAATTTTTATTTGTTTTGTGACAACAAATAAGTATTTTTACTACAAAAAGCATTAACTTTGCAAAGAAATTTTAAAAAGGAATGAAAAAGAATTTTTATTGTCTTCTTTCGGCAATTATTGTGCTGACTGCATGCACAAACAGTGAGGAGTCAAATATATGGAATAATGTTGACAAGACCGATAGCATTTTATCTGTTTTAATGAAGAACCGGAACCTTGATGGGTTATTTGCTGTAGTGGATAGCTTGGAGCAGACAGGTTGTGTAGATGGGCGTCATGCAGATTATTTACGTGCTAGAGGATGCGACATGTGCTGGAAGGTAGGACTGGCAAGATATTACTATTCTAAGGTATTCCTTTCTTACTCCAAACCCATTGAAGATTGGGATGGTTATGCAGATGCGGGCTATCGCCTTTCAGTAATGCGAAGAGAACAGAATGACTATGAAGGAGCATTAGGCGTGGCCACTCAGTTGCTATTAGAGGCAGAGGATGAACCTCGTTTTCCCAAGTTGGTGAATGCTTTCCTTCATACAAATGTTGCAGACTGTCAACTGAGGCTTCTTCAGTATGATGATGCCCAACAAAACTATCTGAAGGGTTATGATATTATAAGGCAGTTGACAGAAGAAGAGGGGGGTGAAAGTAACAAGGGTAATCTACTCATCATGAGTATCGGTGTATGTGATGCTTATTTAGATATGGGTAATGCGGTGGAGGCATCGGTTTGGCTGCAACATTCTGAGGATGCTTTAAGTGATTATATCAACGAGCAGGGGGATACTGATATTATTGAGGAATATAAAGGCCATATAGCTATAGCCAAAGCTATGATTGAATATGTTCAGGGCAACAATGTAAAAGCAAATGAAATCTTCGATGCCATCCCTGAAAACCAGATACAGGTGCCTAGAAGTGTTTCAGAAGCAAGCAAGTACCTGATGCTCTCTGGCCGCTATGCCGATGCAGCAGATCGGTATGCATGGTTGGATTCACTATACGACAAGGAGGGTTATCAAATGAATTTCAGCCAGATTATGGATGATATGGTGCCTCGTTTTGAAGCTAAACTGAAGTCGGGAAATGACAAGGAAGCCTTAAAAATGGCCGAAGAAATCTGTCAGGCTATCGCTACAGCATTAAATAATAGTTATCGTGATAATTCGCAGGAACTATCTGTCCTCTTTGGGTTACACGAAAGAGAACTGGCAGAGAAGAAAGAAATTTATATGAAAGAAGTATGGCGTGTTATAGCTTTGTTTTCTGTTCTCTTGTCTCTGTTGTTTTGTATAGGATTTTGGTTCTTCCATAAACAACGCAGAAAAATAAGGGTGAAAACCTATAGAATGGCCGACAGCCTGCGAAAACAGAGGATGAAAGTGACGAATGAAGTTGTGCAGGAGAAAACGCAAGAAACCTTGCTACCTGCCGTTGAAGAAGTACAGGATTCTGACAAGCAGGCAAAGATGCAGAAGAGGACTGAATTCTTGCAGAACCTCTATTTCCGTCTATGCGATATACTGGAACAAGAGAAGACGTTTACAAACCCTGAATTGAAGCGTGAAGACTTGGCTGCTATGTTGGGCACAAACTACAAATATGTAGGTGATGCTATCCGCGAATGTACTTCGGGCATGTCTATCAACGAGTTTATCAACATGAAACGTTTGGAGTATGCTTCACATTTGTTGAGACACACAGACTGGTCTGTCATTCAGATTTCTGATTCTGTCGGCTTCAATAACCGTTCGTATTTCAACCGCCTCTTCCGTGAATACTATAAAATGACACCAAGCGAGTGGAGGGAAAAGTCAGCCAATTAATACTGTGAGAAATTTGAATCGATTCAACTCATCCATTGAATCGATTCAATCGATCGAATGAATCGATTCAAGTTTTGAACACCTATATTTAAAAGTTTAGGGTTTAGTATTTCCCGATTTCCGGCTGTTGGTATGAGCGGAGTTAGAAGCGAGTTTGTGCAATGCTGATCGTGGCGGTGGGCAGAGTACTCTTCACGCTCACCTTAGTCTGCCCAGTCTTGAAGGCACTGCGCACGACAATGATGGCACGGCCTTTCCATGTGGTAACACGAGAGGAAGTGTATGGCTCAGTGTCCATGAGATCTGCACTGGCTGCTGCTAACAGGCTGCCACTTCCGCTGACACTGACTTGGCAAGGGATAGCAGCTTCTGGACATACATGACCTTGACGGTCGATGACTTCGATGGTGATGAAGGCGAGATCCTGACCGTCAGCTGTAATAGAGCGGCGATCGGCGGTGAGTTTCAGTTTTGCTGGGGTGCCTGCGGTTTCAAGGACAACTTTCTTCCCTCCTGCCTCTGCACGTAGTGTGCCTGGCTGGTAAGGTATAGTGAAAACTGCTTTGTATTCCGTGGTGCGGTTCACGGCTTTTCTGCCTATCTCCTTGTTGTTGAGGTAGATTGTCACTTCGGGTTCCTTTGTATAGACCTCGACATTGATAGACTTACCTTCCCATCCAGGCCATGTCCATGACTCCCATGTAGGCCATACGCTCCAAGCTGTGGTTCGAATCTTGCCGTGATAGCCATCAGGTTCGCGAACAGCCATATATAGTGAGGTAAGAGGTGAGTTCCAAAGTATTTCTCTATAGTGACTGATGGGTTTTCGCCAGCCAGTGATATCCACGTCTCCACAATAGGCCCCATGCCATTCGGGCTGTCCGCCATTGGCATAATGTTCACCTGGACGATCGCCTTCGTAGTAATAGCGTCCGATGCCACTTTCACCAAGATAGTCGAGACCTGTCCAGACAATATCACCTATGACGTATGAATTATCGGCTACTGTAGCCCAATTGCGGAAGGCATCTCTTGGATAGCTTTCTGTCTGCCACATCACACGCTGTGGGTCGCGCTGATGGTCGGTAGCATGCTTATGAATCATATAGTTGTATCCGCCGATGTCGAGTACCTCGAAGTGTGGGTCGTAGATTTCCCAGTCGTTGTCCCAAGCACAAAGGGCCTCAGTGACGGGGCGGGTAGGGTCGCACTCGAGGACAGCGGCCTTGAGTTGGCGGGCTGTAGTGACGACACGTAGGTCCTTGCGTTCTATCACCTCATTGCCAATACTCCAAGAGATGATGCAAGGGTGGTTACGGTCGCGCATTACCATCGCATGGATATCCTCACGATAGCAGGAGTCGATGAGGGTGGAGTAGTCGTAAGGGTTCTTAGCTTGACGCCATCCATCGAAAGCCTCGTCGATAACAAGCATACCTATAGAATCGCAGGCATCGAGGAAAGCACGGGAAGGAGGATTATGTGAGGTGCGAATAAGGTTGAATCCGGCTTCTTTCATCAGTCGTACCTTGCGAATCTCGGCAGCATCGAAGGCCATAGCCCCCAATACACCATCGTCGTGATGAAGACAGGCTCCGTTGATTAGGACAGGTTTACCATTGAGCGTGAAACCGCGATGGGCATCGAATCGGATGCGGCGTATGCCAAAGCTCACAGCCTCTTGCTGCTCCCGGTTCAGAGAGACGAGTGCAGAATAGAGATAAGGGTCGTCGGGTGACCAAAGATGTGGATGATCAATGATGTAAGAAAAGTCAATGTCCTTTCGTTCGCCGGCATTCAGGCTGACTGTTTGTTCCTGTTTCTCCACTTTGACTGTTGCTGTGTGTGGTACCTTATCCTCATTCTCCACAGTCACTTTTACGTCTATTTTTGCTTTCTGAACACCATCTGTTGCAAGATCGGTGGTGACGAAGATGCCGTTCTCAGCGATATGTACTTTTGGCATCACATTAAGCCACACATGGCGATAGATACCCGACCCAGAGTACCAGCGGCAATTGGGCTGTTGCGAGTTGTTCACGCGAACTACCAATTCGTTAGGTCCCTTGTCTTTATTAATATATGGAGTGATATCGATTGTGAAAGGAGTATAACCATAACCATGTTGTCCGGCCTTTTGACCATTTATGAAAACTTCTGCTTTTTGGTACACACCTTCGAAGTGGAGCTTCAACAGTTCATCTTTTAGATTTAAACTCTCCACTTGCAACTTTTTTCTATACTCTCCGATGCCTCCTTCGTACCATCCGCCGCCTGTGCCAGTCGCTCCTTTGCCAGAGTTAGGTCCTGCATAGATGTCCCAGTCATGGGGCAGGTCAACACGAACAGTTTTTCCATTTTGGGTGAAAGTCCAGTCGAAGTCTTCGTTCCATCTGAGTCTGCCACCTTGTGCCATCATACCTATTGTTGGCAAAAGGCCGAATAACGATATAATAAATGCTCTCCTCATGAAATGCTGAAATTTTTAGTAAAAGTAAATATTGTATTATTGTGTGCAAAGATACTAAAAAGTTTATAGTTTATAGGTTTTAGACTTTAGTTTTTTCATTTTTTTTTACTTTCAATCTTTCATTTTTTATATTTTTCTTATCTTTGCACACAAAGAAACTAGAATTGAAATGGATTATTCATCATGAAGACAACGATTCATACTAATGGCAATCAGGTAACAATCGGCTTAGAAGGTCGATTGGATACGGTAACATCATCTGACGTCAGTGCAGAGATTGAGGCTAACCTTCCGCCTATCATTAGTCACCTTACCATTGATGCCTCGCATTTAGAATATATATCGAGTTCCGGTTTGCGCGTCTTACTATCATTGGCGAAGCGATATAAGGAATTTTCTGTGAAGGGTGTTCAGCCGCAGGTATATGATGTACTCGACACAACGGGGTTCACGCAGATTATGACAGTGGAACGAGCCATGCGTAAGTTGAGTATTAACGGTTGTCCGCTTATTGGTGCCGGAGGTGTGGGCAAGGTTTATCGACTCGATGGCGATACTATCATCAAAGTGTTTCGCAAGGGTACCACGATGGACGAAGTACGTCGTGAGATTACCTTGTCTAAAGAAGCTTTTGTACTGGGTATGCCAACTGCCATCTCTTTCGACGTGGTGACGGTGACACCTTCGGTCGAGGGGGAGGCAGAGTGTTTAGGCCTCGTGTATGAACTGTTGAAAGCAGAAACGCTTAGTACCATGCTGAGACAGCATCCCGAGCAGATTGATACTTTCGCTCGCAAGTATGCCGAACTGTTTCGTCAACTTCATGCAATAGAAGTGCCTACAAGTGGAAACATTCCATCTGCTGTTGAAACTGCGCGCAAGCAAGTTGAGTATATCAGTCGTTATTTCCCACGAGAGAACATCGACATGCTGCTTAGCATCGTTGATAGTGTCCCTGCAGGCAATAGATTGCTCCATATGGACTTGCAAACCAAGAACGCAATGATGCAAGACAATGAATTGATGCTGATTGATATGGGGGAATTGGGCTATGGCCACCCAATGCTCGATTTAGGTTTTGCATACTCTCCGATGGTCAGCCTGGTAGGCGACT
This sequence comes from uncultured Bacteroidales bacterium, assembly GCA_902787555.1. Lineage (GTDB taxonomy): Bacteria > Bacteroidota > Bacteroidia > Bacteroidales > Bacteroidaceae > Colivivens. The sequence continues at coordinate 53,506 of CADAGO010000016.1, read as the reverse complement.
ATGAAAAGATTATCGGTATGCCACGTGAGTTGGGGCAGTGTATGTGGAACAAGGCAATCGACTATTATATGGAAGGTCAGCCAGCAGATGTGGTGGCAGAGCGAAAAGCACAGATAGAAGTCGTGTCATGTGTTAGGAACTTTAGCTGGCTATCGCTGTCAGATTCCTTCCCGGAGGAAGTTATCATGGAATGTAAGGAACTTTTCGACGAGCGTATAACCAAACGCTACGATTATATCAAAAACGTATGTAAAACATTTGAACATTGGACATTATGAAAACAGTCATCAGTACAACAAAGGCACCCGCAGCCATCGGTCCATATAGTCAGGCCATTCAAGTAGGGAATCTTGTCTATACCTCAGGTCAGATTCCTATCGACCCTGCTACAGGTACTTTCGTGGAAGGAGGTATCAAAGAGCAGACTCGTCAGTCACTACTTAACATACAAGCTATTCTGGCAGAGGTAGGACTCACGATGAGTAATGTTATTAAGACTACGGTCTTCATGGCTGATATGAATGATTTTGCTGACATGAATGCAGTCTATTCCCAATTCTTTTCAGAACCATATCCCGCTCGCTCGGCTGTGGCTGTCAAGACCCTTCCTAAGGGTGCATTAGTAGAAATAGAGGTTATCGCTGAATGTTGACCTCTCATTACAGAACTATTAAGATAACGAAACCGATACGGAGCCTCCGCATCGGTTCTTTTTTCATTCTGAAAATTCTATCGGGTCGAGTCCTTCTGCCGTGATGCGTACACGAACAGGTTGTGAAGGATTGTCGTGCTGGATATATGCAAGGAGGCGCCCACGGTTGGCATTCTTGTGTGGTTGCTTTGGAGCTGACATATCGCCATTGTTGGCATTTTCGAGTCCAAGCAGTTTTCCTCCGCTGAGCACTTCACACTTCACATCGTTGCGATAGGTGAGTACACGGATGCCTTGAGAATCGACGATGTCGATAAGGAGATGAGTAAGAGCACTTTTCTTGTCTTCCCTCAGTGGAGTAACCTTTATTTTAGCTGCCTGACTATGAGTCTGGATATCATAATGTGTGGTAGCTTTACCATCCTTATCCAGTCCTTCTACGCGGAGAGTTCCTGGCTCGTAAGGAACATCCCAATAGATGATGCCAGAGCTGTCGTCACGCTCCTTCTTTTCTCCTACTTCCCTATTATTAAGCAGCAGATGGGCATAAGGCTGGTTGGTGTAGCATAGAACACGAACGGTTTGGCCTTCCTGATAGTTCCAATTATCCCATGCATCGGTTGAGAGGTTTACTCGTCCGTTGCGGTTACCGCGGTTGTTGCCACCAAATTGATTATTGCCTCCTCGAATGGCTTGTGTGCCGATGTAGGCGACGGGGTCGGTACGCCACAGGGATGCGAAGAAATGTCCGCGTGGCTTGAGGAAACCTGCAAAGTCAATCAGGCCAGTTCCTAATCCACGTGATGGCCATGCTCCTGATTCTCCAAGGTATTCATAGCCTGTCCAAACGAAATGACCGAAGATATGCGGGTTGTCACGTACGGCTTTCCATGATGAGAGATTGGTGCTGGTCTCGCTACCATATATGATGCGTTTTGGGTATGTCTTATGGTCTTCGATATAGCGATTCTCCGTATAATTGTATCCGCATACATCAATAGCCTCTGGGTATTCAGTCTGATTGCTCATCACCACGCCTGCCATAGCACCAGTTACGGCACGAGACGGGTCAATGCTGCGGATGATGGCAGCCAGACGTTTGGCAATCGTTCCGATTCGCTCAGCACGTGGTGCGTCTTTCTTGTAGCCGCCATACATGGGCTGACTGATACCTGCATTCTCACCATCGAGAATAGGGTGGGAGTAGGGGTCATTAGGATAGTCTACTTCGTTGCCTACACTCCATAGGAATATGCTTGGGTGGTTGCGGTCGCGACGTACCATATCGGTAATATCACGGTCAATCCATTCTTCAAAGAAATCGTAGGTGCCGTCATAGCCCGGTGTTCCTTGGTTCCATCCTTTTAGCCACTTACGCTTGGGGTATTCCCATTCATCGCTTCCCTCGTCCATGATGAGGAATCCCATTTCGTCTGCAAGGTCGTAAACATCGGGGGCTTGCATGTTGTGACTCATACGGATGGCATTCACACCCATTTCTTTCAATGAGAGGAACCTGCGCTGCCATACCTCGCGAGGAACTGCTGCTCCCAGTACGCCTGCATCGTGATGGATGCAAACTCCTTTCACTTTCATCCATTCGCCATTGAGTGCGAAGCCTTTATTGGGGTCGAACTGAAGGGAACGAATGCCGATGCGTTCAGTGGTTTCGTCAATCACCTGACCGTTCTTCAGCAGCTCTACTTTGAGGGTGTAGAGGTATGGAGAGGTGAGGGTCCAGAGATGCAACCCCTCTCTAATCTCCCCCAAGGGGAGAGGAGTTGTCTCTTGTGCGATTGCACTTTTTTGAGCTATCGTTTTTCCTTGAGCATCCATCAAGGTAGCTTTCACGGTGAGGTCCTTCAGGTTGCTATTGCCTTTCTCTACTTCGGCTGACACATGGATATTGGTACGATTGGCTGTGATGTCTGTAGCTCGGTAGGTGACTCCCCATTGTGCAAGATGGGTGGTTTCAGCGCTGATGAGCCACACATTGCGATAGATGCCTGAACCTGTATACCAGCGAGAGTCGGCATATTTACTGTGGTCAACACGTACGGTAAGTTCGTTTGTGCCGGACTTCAAATAGGGAGTCAGGTCGTACATAAACGACACATAGCCATTAGGGCGCTTGCCAAGGAGATGACCATTGAGATAGACCTCGCTGCGGTTGTACACACCCTCGAAATAGATGTAGTGTTTGGGTTTTGAATCGCTCACGGTGAAGGTCTTGCGATACCAGCCAATACCTCCAGGGAGATAACCGGTACAGCTGGCAAGGTCGCGCGAGGGTGTGCCTTCGATGGACCAGTCGTGGGGTAGGGCAACCTTCTTCCATTCTGCGGAATTGGAAGGAAGTGAATTGGATTCGTTCAGGGTGAACTCCCAATTGTCGTTAAACAAAGTGGGTGTTCCAAATCCTACTTGTGCTTTGAGTGGCATGCACAATGTGATAATTATAAAACTAAAAAGAGCGAGATGTCTCATGAAATCTTTATTTTAAGAATGTTTACTGAATATGCAGGTACCTTGAAGTTTACTTTATTTGTCCCAGTAGCCTTAACAGTAGTTGTCTCTGGATAAATGTTCTTAGGATTGTCGAGTGTGTTTTCATCGTTTCCATTTGCAGAAGCAAGACGAATGATGGTTACAGCATCTGCTTTTTTGGTGTCAATGGAGCAGTTTTTGAGATTCAATGTTCCGTCGGCAAACCCTTCACCTACATTGACAACTTTAACATACATGGTTTTCGTATCGGTGTCAATTGTTGTAGATGCGTACACTCCTTCCATAGCGCCACTCTTTTGGAGTTTGCAAGTGAAATCGAGTTTTCCATCAATATAGCATTTTATGTTCTCTCCATCTACATCGACCTGCAGGTCATACCATTTGTCGTTTTCTACAGAAAAACGTTTGTCGCGTGCTATTTGAATCTTTCCACCTCCGATGGTTTGTTCGACATTGCTCTGTACATTTGACCATCCTCCGACATTATACCATTGGAAGTTTTGTGCATCCTTATAACCGAACAGAACCATGAAACCCTCAGCACCGCTTTGCTTTTTTGCTTGTACTTTATAGGTATATTTCTTTGCATCTATCCTATTGGGACAAAGAATCATTGCTGGTGTTTCGTTTGAAGTTTGTGAGAGTTCGCTGTTGCTTGCATTCCATGTACCGCTTTGACGTGCCCATTTTGAAAAGTCGCTGATGTTGACAGTTGAACCATCGACAATGAGTTGGGCGTTACGATACTGTACGTTAGTATTCCATGTAGCAAGTCCCACCTGAACAGGTTTGTTTTCCTCTTCTTTATTTGCCTGTGGCAATGTGAGTTTGTATGTCCAGTCGGTTTTCAGGACTTGTGTGCCGATGTTGTTGGGGAATAGTTGCTGTACATAGTATGAAGGTGTTCCCATCACTTTATGTGAGTTGAAACGGATCATGTCAGGACGCCAGCGGGCATCGTTCTCGTTTACGAATATTGGAGCGTATGAGTTCATGACAACTACATCGGAGTTGTTTTCCATACCCATCATATACACTGCTTCTCCAAGTGCTGCATTAAGGTTGCCTATATCGCCAAACTGGCTGGTGACAGCATATTCTCCTACATAGATTTTATATTTTGAGCGGTCATAACTGTCATATTTGTTGAAGCGGTCGGCAAACCATTTTGGATTGCGATAATAATGCTCATCGACCATCTCCACAGGATAATCGTTTCGCCATGAAGGATTGTCGGTACTCCATGACTCTACATTTCCGATACAATGTACGTTTGGGTATTTTGCCTTGATGGCATTGTAGAACTGGATATATCGTTCGGGGTAATGATCGCTTTGGTCGCTGTTGTTGTTCATGTTGAAATTGTAGTTCTCATTACCAATCTCAATATATTCGAGGTTAAAAGGTGCTGGATGCCCATTCTCTGCACGCATCTTTCCATATTTGGTTGTTATGTCACCATTTGCGTATTCAAGAGCGTCCATGCATTCTTCTATCCACTCGCCAATCTGGTCGTACGGAGTACAACCTCCATGCCAGATACCTACGTTTACAACAAACAACGGTTTGGCTCCAAGATCTTCTGACAGCTGCAAGAATTCATGGAATCCGATACCGTCACTTGTGCGATATCCCCAGTTAACATTAGCATGGCCTTCGCGTTGTTCAATAGGGCCTATAGTACGTTTCCAACGGAACGCATTGTCAGGACTTTGCTGTCCTTCAACAAAACACCCGCCAGGGAAGCGCATGAAACGAGGGTGCATATCGGCAAGCATCTGAGCCAAATCGGGACGCATTCCGTTAGGACGGTTCTTGAAAGTAGGAGGGAATAAGCTTACTACGTCAAGTTGGAACTCTCCTGCTTTGTCTGCTGTGAGTGTGAATTCTGCACGTGGATCATTTCCCGTAGCCGTGATAGTAGCTGTGTATTTTTTCCATTCTTTGCCGAAGTCTGCCTTTATTTTGATGTTTCCGAGTGATTGCCCGTTAGTTGATTGCAACTGTGCAGTAATGGTTCCGTTGTATCCGTTTTGACTCCTGGCCCAGAATGATAACTGATACTTCGTGTTTCTTACGGCATTCATTCCCCAGAAACCTTCATTGCGTACACCATCGCCTGCTTTGCTGAGCATTACGCTTAATGCATTGTGTTGCACGTCATTTAGAAGGTTGTCCTGAATAAGTTTGATAGAAGCATCACCTACAGCAAACCAATTACTGACACGTGTCGTTTCTGTAGTACCTCCACGCCGGCGCATATTGCGACCTCCTGTCATGTTATCGTCTTCGAAAGAACGGTTACGAATGAGTTCTGCATACAATCCTCCATCAGCCGCATGGTTTATATCTTCATAGAAGATACCATAATGAGTAGGGCTGACTTTTGGACCTTTTTGAGTTGCATCTATGTTGATGACAACTTGTGCGTTCATGTGACATGTTGCTATAAACAGCATAGCAATTGATAGTTTTCTTAGTTTCATTTCGTGATATCGTTTGATTATGTTAATGGATTTGAATATATAATCTGTTGGAATGTTTTTTTATTTCTTTTCATTTATTCTGAGCATGTAGGATTTACGCTTTTGCTCGTTCCCCTCTTCATCAATTTCGTTGCGAATGAGTTCTACCATCTGTCCTGAAGCATTGATGTAGGCTGCATTCTTGCGGGTCATCGTGGTTGTATCAGCTTTCGCCAATTCATTTCTCTTTTGTATATTCTCTTCATTCAGTTTGATATATTCCTCAACTTCCTCTTTCTGATCGTTGTTGTAGGATATGTTACTGAAATCTATGCTATAATAGTATTTGTTACGCAGATAGACGCGTACGAGAGTGTCGCCTTTAATGGTCCATGTACCTTCCATATGACCATTTATGATGCCAGCACCGCTAAAAGCATAAGTGCGTGTCTTGCTGGTGTAGGTGTGTATGAATTTCCCGTCGTCGAAGAATGTTAATTCCTCAACTTCATCGTTCATATCTGCTGTCCACGTTCCGATGAGGTCTTTCTTTTTGACGAGGCGTCCAAAGTGTTCGCTCTGATCTACATACTCCTTCAGTTCTTCGTCGGTGATGCCCATATAGAATTTACATTGGTCGCTGATGACACGCCACTCGTTGGCTGTTTCACGGTAATAATTTTGACGAGTGGCAGAAAAAGTGATATAATACTCGATGCGTGGTTCTTTCAGTAGTTGAGAGAGCAATTCGGGTAGTTTGTCTGCGATCCTGTAGTTGTTTTGAAGTGAAATCTGGTATTGTTCCTCAATAGATATTGGTTTATGGAAGGCGTAGTCAGTATTGTAGAAATCCTGAAATTGATGTCGTTGGTAGTAGAATGTCTGTACGAGTTCGATAAACATGGGATTGTTGATATGTTTCCAGGATTCTTGACTACTATGGAATAACTTTTCTCGTGAGTCATCGAATTTTAGTTCGCTAAAGTATTCCAAATACTGATATACATCGATTAGCGTGTCGGATGGGATGGATTCTAAATCATCCATATGTCCCAACACATATTGGGCGAGGTTAAAATTTTGCTCTTCAATTTCAGCCATATTGTCTAACTCTTGGATATTGTTTTCTATATCGAGTATTACGTTGATGGCAGTCTGCCGACCCGATGCGCGCTTCTCGCGGTAATCTAAATACTGAGCCGTTCCAAACGTGAAGACAATGGATATAGTAGTTGCTATGAAGGTCATGATAAGATCTCTAAAAGTAGAAGACCTTTTGACCTTGTGAGTCATATTCAATTTGCTGATGTTGATTGCCATTGTAGAGCTGTTTGTTGTTCGTTGTTAGTTTTAGTTGATAGATAATAGTCGACTGTTGAAAATGAAATAAGGTGCATCCTGTAGTTGGACACACCTTATTATATATAATGCGCGCGATTAGAAGAATTTGTAACGGTTATCTGTTACATTAGCCTTCAAGTAGAGCGAATTGATGAGTGACTGCATAGCCATGCGGAGATTCATCTGGGATACCTGTGCTTCTTCTTGTTTGGCATCGAACTTCTCCTCAGTCTTTGTTTTGCCAGTCACTTTCATAACGTATGCACCACCTTTACCCTTAATAGGACCTACAAATGCATCTTTCTGTGCCTTAGCTGCAGCTGCACTAACAAGTGGTTCTGATGAAGCTGTAGCACTGATGAATGCAGGTGAAGCAAATGAGATGTGGTTAATGGTATCAATTGTAGCACCCTTAGCTTGAGCATCAGCAATTGATTTCACACCATTGAGCTTTTCTGCCAATTGTGCCACTTTCTTTTCATTCATGAGGTCACCCTTAATGTTCGTTGTCACCTTATCGAGTGGACGATAGCCCTTCTTGTTAATCTTGTCGAGGATAACAACGCAGAGGTGATTGTTTTCACCACATTCGTAGAGTTGGCTTACCTGCTTCTCACTTGCCTCATCGAAGACCCACTTGAGAGCATCACGAGTGCCGTGAATGCCTGCGATATTGTGGCTGTTGCTGGTAAGGTCGGGATAAGGCAGAAGGCTGTATCCTTCTTTCTCTGCGTTAGCCTCGATCTTCTCAGCTGTGTTGTTGGCAGCGAGGAACGAACTGAACTTGTTGAATGCTGCGTTGTAGGTAGCGTCAGAGAAGTTGAGTGTCTTTACGACTGCTGCAACGTTGTATTTCTGAATAGGATTACGTTTCTCAAGAACCTGAAGCACGATGTTGTAACCATTTGAGAGCTTGACAGCCTGTGTCTCGTTTGGCTGCATGGTGTAGAGGGTCTTAACGAACAATGCGTTGTCGGCATCGAGGTTGCTGTTCTGATACTGAGCAGTTGAAACCCATGTGCTGTCGGATGACTGGTTGTACTTCTTAGCGAGGTCAGCAAACTTAGCACCACCCTTGATTGCATTGACGATGCTGTCGGAAGAGGTCTTTGTTGCAGCTTCGTCCGCACCAGCAACAACTAACTGACGGTAGAGTACGCTATCGGCCTGCGTCTGCTTGTCGAGCACCTTACAAGTGTAATAAGTGTTGGTCATTGCATCATATTTAGGTGCTGTAACAGTGCCTACAGCTGTGCTGTCAAGCAGGTTTGAAATCATTTGAGGAAATGCCTCTTTCTTCTTGAGAATGTCGGTATAAAGTACTGCGCTTGTGAGTTGACGGCAAATGTTGCCTGCTGCAGTGTTGCTTTCAGCAGCCTGTAACTGAGCGTAAGCATCATCCATCTCTTCTTCAGCGGCTTTCTTGTCTGCATCGCTTGCAGAAATTGCTACATCGATATACTTGATGTCGCGAGTCTCAAGAATCTGAAGATTCTGTTCTTTCTCCTCGTTATACTTAGCCTTGATTTCTTCGTCAGTTACGGTAACCTTGTCGTCACTAACCATTGACAGTGGCATAGAAGCGAGAATGACATCTGTCTCGTTTGTACGAGCATTGAAATTCTGTTTAGCCTCGATAGGGTTGGAAATCATCGCCTTTGAAAGGAGCACCTGATATTTCTGAATGAGGGATTGGTTACGAATCTGCTTCTGAGCAAACATATAGTACTTATATGCCTTCTCATATGCGTCTGGTACCTGTGCGCCAGATTCCTTCAACTGCTTATATTCAGTGAGGAACTGTTGAACAAGACTGTAGTCATAACGACCAGTCTGCTGGTTCATGAAGATAGGAACCTGCAGCAACTGACTTTGTCCGTTCTTAATGATTTCTGATACTTCGTTGTCGGTGACAGTCAAACCCAGTTCGTTGCACTCTTTCTGAATAAGTGTGTTTTGAACATAAGTCTGCCATGCTTCATCTTTCACTCTGTTGAGGTCGTCTTCTCCAGATACAGACGAACCGTTTACAATTTCATAATAGCCTTGGAGTTCATCAAATAATTTCTGATAGTCTTGAATTGAAACGTCTTCGCCGTCAATTGTTGCTACCTTCATTTGATTTTTCTGGAACAGGCTTTCACCTCCTTTGACGAGGTCTCCTGCTACGAAGAGGAATAATGCAATCGCAATAGCGGATACAAGCAATACTCCGTGTTTTCTAATCTTTCCTAAAGTTGCCATAATTATAGTTGTTATTTATTCATTTTCTTTTTATTTCGCAAAAAGCGTACAAAGGTAAGAATTTTTCTTCAAACACGACACTTATTACCCTTATTTTTTAATAATAAGGTGTAAAAAAGGTATTGAGTGTGTCGTTTTGGGGTGTTTACGTGGCGGTGTTGGTCTGTGTAGTGTCAGAACTGAACATGATGAGTTCTTGGTCATTTGGCCGAGGAACTTCGCGGTCTTCGCCCATTGGGAATGCGCCCGAAGAAGAGTGGATGAGATAGTCGGTCATTGATTCGTTTGAGCGGAAATCATAGCCTTCCAAGTCTTGCTCAATACCATCAACCACCATATATGCGGGCGAGTATATTTGATGTTGGTTCATGTCCCAGAACAGCAGAGATGTCTTAAATGTTTCACCTTTCAGGTTCTTAACGCATACACGTCCCCTGAGTTCCCAAACACGGGTTTCGTTATAATAATAGGCGGTATCGCAGTTAATAAAGGCATCGACATGATACTGTTCGTCGAACTTCTCAAGAAATAGCCCTTTCTCAAACGAATAATACTGTGGTTGGGTGCGGTCATAGATAAACCAGTCCTCGCTGATAATCTTATATCGGATGACACCACTATCGGAAATGAGGGTGCTGACCCCCACACTCTTTAGAATGGGTTGTGTTTCTCGATTGTAGATTTTGACAGTACCTTCTTCGTCATTGTCCTGACAACTAAACAGTCCCATGAGATGCAGGCATCCCATGAGACTGATTATGAATATTTTAGCCGATAGCTTCACGCTTCTCAAGTATTGGCGATTAGCGTAGGCGTAATGTGGTTGTTTCGCCCATAATAGATACAGACTGTCCTGCCTTGAGACCCTTGAAGAAAGCTTCGCTCTTTGGGTAATAACCGTTGCGGTAGCTAGCAATCTGGCTGTTTGCGCGGCTGGCACATGATGGGTCAACCGACATGGCCTTCAGACACTTATCTGTAGCGAGGCAGTAGTAATAACTACGAGTCAACATTGCATCGGTATTTTGGCTTGCACCTGGTGCACTTCGAACGATACAGTTGGCAATCAGCAGGTAAGCACGACCCATTGATGGGGTGTAACGGAGGGCTGTGTTACAATATTGACGGCATCCGCTGATGTTACCCTTGCTATAGAGAATCTGTGCAATTGAGAAAGCTGTCTTGCCCTTTTTTGAGTTATCGGTTTCGAGTTCAATTGCTTCTTGCAGATACTTCATAGCACCGTCGGTATCACCTGCTTTTAACAGTTTTGCAGCCTTACCGAGTGCTGCATTTGGAGTCTTGTTTAATTCATATGCATAATCAGCAGCCTTGTAATAGAGATCAGACTTGTCACATTCGAAGTTCTGGAGAATCTTCAGGATGGTGTTGAGTTGGGCAAGATCTTGCTTTGCTCCTTCGACTTTACCTTCATAAATCTTGGTCAGAGCATCACAATCAGCAGCGCCAGACTTCACGAACAATTCGTTGCAAAGATCCTGGGTGGGTTGGTAGTTTTTGATAATCGCCTCTGCTTCTGGAGCTAATACAACTCGTTCTTCCCACTCTGTAGAATCTTCTGATTCAGGGTTGGCTGGGATAACCTCAGCAGGATATTGCTTTGCTTCGTCGAGCAGACGTTCGCAAATATCGTTACAGTTCATGTAGTCGTTGATGAAGTCTTCACGAGTTTGGTCATCCTTTGCATGCTGGAAGCGGTTGTAAGAGCACTGGATGAAACCATAGAGGATATAAGCCTCTACGTTGTCACCAAGGTCGTCGATACCAGCCTTAAAGAGCTTGTAAGCTTCTTCGTTGTTGAACTTTGGATTGAAATAGTAATAGTCGTATGCTTTACGGCAAAGGATGTTACCCTTTGTCGTTGTGGTGACCTTGGTAGCGAAAGAGTTGAGGTCGTCGAGCAACTTGATACGTGTGTCGTGCATATTCATCAAGGTGTTGAAGATTTCCTGTTTCTTTGCTGCATCGGTTTCTTTCTGCAGCAACTGCTGGCAGATGATATCACCATCCTGATAGATACGGATTTGTGCCAATGGAGCTTTTTCCATTACTACTTTCCATGCGTCGTATGCATCCTTGTAGTTCTGGTTCTTGAATTCTTCACGATACAGACTGAAGTTGTTGATAACATCAAGACTGTCCTGACCATGTCCGATACGATCGTTGAATGTTGTTCCTGCGTAGCCTTGTGCATAAGCACCGATAGCTACTGTTGCCATTACTAAGGCAGATAATACTTTTTTCTTCATAACCTAATAACTTAGTTTATTTGTTTGATTTGTTAATTTGCAATATGTTTAATAGGGTTTTCCCTTATTCCATTCTGTGTTTGAAGAACCAACGTTCGCTAAAGGTCATGCCGATGCTGAATCGTAGGTAGTTTTCTGTGAGTTTGCTAATAGTTGGGGTTGCACTCATCGCTGATACGTAAGGGATGTTGCTATGTACCCACTGAACACTGAAGTTTAGCTTTGGAATGTTGTACCACACGTTACGGTTGCTGATAGGAATGCTGACTCCTGCAGATAGACCATACTCATAAGGCTTATCGGTTTTCAGCAACGACTGGTCTGCATTAACGTACGATTTGCTGTAGAATCCACCAAACTTATAAGCAATTCTGTTTGTGAGCCTCGAACCTTTCGAATTAGGAACATATGAACAGCCTACTGCGATGCGCATTTTGTCGTTCAGCTGTCCTTTCGTAGCCGTATATTGCCCAACGCCGTCCTGGGCAGGGAATTTGCAATCGCTCCATTTCTGTAGTTCGAAGTCTGCACCAACCTGCCATTGAGTACCTTTGTAGTAAGTTACACCGACACTAAACGTATGCGGCAGTTGAAAGGCGTTCTTCAAGGTGTCTGCTGAATAGCCTTCAGAGACTGCTGTAGATGTATTGTAGGTCTCAGTGTAGCGGATGGCACGATTGTTGATGTTGTGCCCCAAACCATAGGTGAAACCTAGCACGAGACGGTCACCCGTCTTAAGTGGTTGAGTATACTGAAATCCAGCATCGAGCATCCACGTCGAGATATTGGCAGAGTAACCGCGAATCAGCGAGTAGGCACTCTGGTCATTGAATGACATTGTGTTAATATGCAAATAGTCTCCAAAAAGGAAACTGCCATTGATGCCCACAGAGAGGGGAGGGGTGATTCTCCATCCAGCTCCGATAAATGCTTGATGCAGACCTCCTTCACCCTTGAACGAGTACGAGGATGTAATATTCTCATTACCTGCCACTTGCTCGCTAGCTGAGTTCATATTATAGTTGATGTTGGTGTAAGGAAGGATACCAAGCGCCACACCCACATTCTTTGTTGCGCGGAAATGGAAGGCAGCGTAATCCAGACTGGTGTTGCGTGCGTTATGTTGCACATTGCCAATCTTGAAGTTGCCATTTTGTAGGGTAAGTCCCAAGTCGATTAAAGCCGTCAGGCTGTCAACAGCAGAGTAGGATGCAGGGTTGGCCACATTGACTATCTGCCCATCTCTAAATCCTTGTGCCACTCCGCTCATGCCTTTATTGAATCCCATAGCTCTATCTGATAGCATACCAAATCCGTAACGGCTATAAGGGGAGTTTACACCATTCTGTGCTGTTGCTGTCAACGATGCGAACAGCGTAATCATCAAGTATATTATTTTATGTCGATTCATCTCAAATTATAGCTTAATATTTTATTTAGTCCCTTGAGTACTAGCATTTTGTCTGCAAAAATACGCTTTTTTCTTTCATTAGCAAAATATAATTCGTCTCCACCTGTAAAAAAAACAGAAAGATTAGGATATTTTAAGAAAAAATGATGCAAATACCCCTCGATTTCGTATTTTATTCCATCAATCACACCACAACGTATGGCAGTCTCTGTATCTTCTCCCAAAGGGGGATGATTGCCTTCTGCCTCGACTAAAGGGAGGCGGGCTGTGTAGTCGTGCAAAGCGCGAAGTCGCAGCTGTACTCCTGGTGCGATATTTCCTCCTACATAGTTGCCGTCAGAGTCAACAAAATCATAGGTAATGGCAGTTCCCATATCTATAATCAGCACTTCACCTTTTGTATCCATATAAGCACCGACTGCGGCTGCAAGACGATCCATTCCCAGTGTCTGTGGAGACTTGTATTGATTGCTGATTGGGGTAGGGGTTGTATGTGATAAAAACCATGTGTCGGGGGTCAGCCTTTCTAATGATTTGCGCTGTGTGTCGTCTAACGCACCTGTAGCACATACGATAGCATGAGCTGGCTGGTAGACCGCGATGTTTTCAGCAATAGGTGCAATATCATGTCCGATGATTCGTCTGTAATGAACCATCGTCTGTCCTTCGAATACCGCATACTTAATGCTGGTGTTTCCTATGTCGATTGTAAGTGTCGTCATTTTGGTGCGAATTTGTAACAATAGACAGCAATAAACATAAACACAATATTTGGAATCCATACAGCCAACATTGGCGGGAAGTTTGCTTGAATAGCAAATGTGGCCGAGATGGTCTGGAACATAATGTATGCAAAGCTTAGAAGCAATCCGATACCGAGTGAGATACCCATTCCGTTTTTGCGTTTCTTAGCAGAGAGCGACAGTCCGATGGCAGTAAGGATGAAAGCGGCGAAAGACGAGGCACCCCGTTGATAGTATTCAACCTCGAATGCCTGTATGTTGGCAAATCCTCGCTGCTTCTGACGTTCGATATATTGTGCCAACTGGGGATTCGTAAGCGTCTGCTGCTGTCCCTTTTGTATTAAGAGGTCTTGAGGCTGCATGTTGATGATTGAATCGATACGTCCACCGCTAGTGATGACTTCTCGCATACCTTTCAGGTCGCGCTCTGTATAGTTCTTGATAATCCAGTGGTTAGGTTCCTCTGAAAGGGTATCGTATTGTATCATCGCAGCTTGCAGGCTGCTGATCATTTTCTTGTTGACGAATTTGTCGAGCCTGAAGTCATAGCCGGTCTTCACATTGTCTTCATAGCGTGAGAGGTAGGCTATGACGCCTGTGTCGACTTCAAGTTGTACGTTGCTAGTAAAAGTCACAGCATAACGCCGTCTGTAGGTGTTCTCGAATTTCACACGTTCCACATTTCCTCGCGGAATAATATAAGCACCCATAACGAAAGTCAGTACACAAATGACCGCAGCTGAAATCATGTAGGGACGCATCAGTCGTTTGAAACTAACACCCGTCGACATCATGGCGATGATTTCTGAGTTCTCTGCCAGTTTGGTGGTGAAGAAAATGACGCTGATGAAGACAAATAACTGACTGAACAGGTTGGCATAATAGGGGATAAAGTTCACATAGAACATGATAATCTCCTTGGCAGGTGCATTTTTCGACAGGTACTTGTCGATGTGTTCATTAATGTCGAACACTACAGCGATACTGATGATGAGGGCGATTGAGAAGAAATAGGTGCCGAGAAACTTAGCGATAATATATCGGTCGAGTCTCGATAGGGGAGAGTGGTCGTTCAGCCAATCTATCAATTGATTGACTTTCTTTGGCCTTTTGAATTCTTTGGGGCGCCTGATGTGTATTTTTGGTTTTCTCATTGCCTTTTTGTGCTTATATGCGTCGTCCCAGTTCTTCTACCATTTTGCTTTTCCAAATGCAGAAATCGCCTGCAATGATATGCTGGCGTGCTTCGCCTACAAGTCGCAGGTAGAAGGCCAGGTTGTGTATTGAGGCAATCTGCATGGCTAACAGTTCTTGAGCCTTGAACAAATGATGCAGATAGGCTTTCGTGTATGTTTGGTCAACGTAGGATGTTCCTTCAGGATCGATTGGCGTAAAGTCCATTTCCCACTTCTTGTTCCTCATGTTCATAGTGCCATGCTGGGTAAAGAGCATAGCATTACGTCCGTTACGGGTGGGCATCACGCAGTCGAACATATCCACTCCGCGTTCTATCGCTTCGAGCAGGTTCTGTGGCGTTCCAACACCCATTAGGTAACGTGGTCTGTCTTTTGGCAGGATGGCATTTACCACTTCAATCATTTCGTACATCACCTCCGTGGGTTCTCCTACAGCTAGTCCGCCGATAGCGTTTCCTTCAGCGTTCTTATTGGCTACATTTTCTGCAGCACGTTGGCGCAAATCAGTATAGGTGCAGCCTTGAACGATAGGGAAGAGAGCCTGATGGTAACCATAGCGGGGTTCGGTTTCGTTGAAGCGCTGAATGCAGCGGTCTAACCAGTTTTCTGTCAGTTGTAACGATTTCTTCGCATAAGCGTAGTCTGATTTACCATCAGGACATTCATCCAACGCCATCATGATGTCGGCGCCTATGCTACGTTCGATATCCATCACACGTTCAGGTGAGAAGAAATGTTTCGACCCGTCAATATGGCTGCGAAACTCTACACCTTCCTCCGTCAACTTGCGGATGCCAGCCAAAGAGAACACCTGAAAACCACCGCTGTCAGTCAGCATAGGGCGGTCGAAGCCGTTGAACTTATGCAGTCCACCTGCGGCTTCTATCACTCCCAATCCTGGACGCAGATACAGATGATAGGTATTCCCCAATATGATTTGTGCCTTGATGTCGTCTTTGAGTTCGCGCAGGTGTACTGCCTTCACACTTCCTACAGTACCCACAGGCATGAAGATAGGAGTCATGATCTGACCGTGGTCAGTCGTAATCAGTCCTGCTCGTGCGTTGCTCTTTGCGTCAGTATGTTCAAGTCTGAAAGTTAGTGGCATCCTATTCTTTTTTCTCTTCGTCAATCGTAAAATCTACTGGATTCTTCACTCTCTCGTCAAGTAACGCAAATTGCCATACATCCTCCACATTCTCTACATAATGGAATGTCACGCCTTTTACGTACTTTTCAGGAATCTGTTTGATGTCCTTCTCATTTTCGTGGCAAAGCATGATGTCTGTGATGCCGGCACGTTTGGCAGCCAATATCTTTTCTTTGATTCCTCCTACCGGCAACACTTTGCCTCTAAGTGTGATTTCACCTGTCATCGCTACGTTCTTGCGTACTTTACGCTGAGTGAGTGCAGATGCAATTGATGTGGCAATCGTGATGCCAGCCGAAGGTCCGTCCTTAGGTACTGCACCTTCTGGTACATGGATATGGATATTCCAAGAGTCGAACACACGTGGATCTATGCTGAGGCGGTCGGCATGTGCTTTGATATATTCGAGGGCGAGTACGGCAGATTCTTTCATCACGTCGCCCAGATTGCCTGTCAGCGTCAGTTTCTGCCCTTTGCCCTTACTTAGGCTTGTTTCTATAAACAGTATTTCACCGCCAACAGAAGTCCATGCAAGGCCTGTTACTACGCCTGCATAGTCGTTACCCTGATATTTGTCGCGTGTGAATTCCACAGGTCCCAGCAGAGCCTCGATATCTTTCTCGCCGATAGTCTTCTTCTGCAATTCTCCTTCGCGAGCATATTGTAGTGTGAGTTTACGTAGCAGCTTGTTCAGTTTCTTGTCTAGCTCGCGTACACCCGATTCCCTTGTATAGCTCTCAATGATACGTTCGATGGCATCTGTTGATACCTTGATGCCCGACTTCTCCATTCCGAGTTTCTCTAACTGTTGAGGCACCAAATGACGTTTGGCTATTTCTATTTTTTCCTCCGTGAGATATCCGCTCACTTCAATCAGTTCCATACGGTCGAGCAATGGAGCCGGGATGCTGCTTATGTTATTGGCTGTAGCGATGAACATCACTTTAGAGAGGTCGAAATCACAATCCAAATAGTTGTCGTGGAAAGCGCTGTTCTGCTCTGGGTCGAGCACTTCGAGCAGGGCCGATGATGGGTCGCCGTGGAAGGTGTCCTGCCCCAATTTGTCGATTTCGTCGAGAATGAACACGGGGTTACAACTCTTCGCCTGCTGAATCCCCTTCATAATGCGTCCAGGCATTGCACCTACATATGTACGACGGTGGCCGCGGATTTCTGCCTCCTCGTGCAATCCTCCCAGTGACATACGAATATACTCTCTGCGCATCGCTCTTGCAATACTCTTACCCAATGAGGTCTTGCCCACACCCGGAGGTCCGTACAGACAGATAATCGGACTTTTGAAGTCGCCACGGGTTTTCAGTACTGCCAGATGTTCCAGGATACGTTCCTTCACCTTCTCCATACCGAAATGGTCTTGATTCAGCACACGTTCGGCATTCTTTAGGTTGAGGTTGTCCTTTGTTCCTTCATTCCAAGGAAGGGTAACGAATGTATCGAGGTAGTCGTATTGGGTTTGGTATTCGGGCGACTGCGGATTCATACGGCGCAAACGACCGATTTCGCGGTCAAAAAACTCACGTGTCTTATCGTTCCATTTCTTCCGTTTGGCTCGCTGTTGCAGACCATCGATGTCCGAGTCGGCATCTTCGCCCAATTCCTCCTGTATGTTTTTCATTTCCTGATGCAGGAAGTATTCGCGTTGTTGTCGGTTCAGGTCTTCCTGTGTACGCATTTGGATGCTTGCCTTGAGCGACACGAACTGATACTCGCGGTTCAGCAGGCTCAGCAACATAAATGCCCGCTGGGTCATGTTGTCTTCACTCAGCAATCCGAACTTCTCTTGGCAGTTTACGGGCAGGTTTGCACAGATGAAGTTGATGAGGAATGTCTTGTTCGACAGGTTTCTGAGGTTGAATGACATGTCGAAATTTCTGAATTCGCTGCTTCTGAACAGCTTTTCAGCAACATCCTTACATGCTTCTACTACTGCATTGAACTCACGGTCGCGATTCGTTGGTACGGTTTCTGGAGCATTGTAGATATGCCCTACAAGATACTCTCCGTTATCGTGGGCTTCCGTCAGTCCTATACGGTTGAATCCTTGCATCAGCGCAGTACGATTGCCATCGGGCAGTTCCAGGACTTTCACTACCTTCGCCACAACGCCATATTGATACAGGTCATCTGTTATGGGGTTTTCTACTGCATCGTCCTTCTGACTGAATACACCCACGATGGCACCGCTTTTGTTCACCTCGTTAATCATACGGAGCGATGAACGTCGTCCGATGGTGATAGGGAGCAGGGTGCCTGGGAACAGCATCGTGTTTCGCAGCGGCAGAATAGGCACTTCCTTGTCTTCGCTGATTTCGTTCTCGTATATGTTTGCCTTCGAAGCATCGATGTCCGAAATAATCGAAATCGATGCGTTACGAGGCGCATCTTCCAAAAAGTTTATGTCGTCAAAATCTATCATATTTCTTATGTGTGTGCGCGTGTAATGCGCAAAACGACTGCAAAGGTACGAAAAAAATATCATTCAGCCCTTGACTATTTACATTTTTTCACTTTTCAATCTCCATTTTTTCTTAAAAAAAGCAAAGAAGTGCGAGTGGTGTCGAAATTATTAGCTAACTTTGCATTTCGAAATAAGTTAGAAAAAGGACAATAGGAATATGAAGACTTTTAGTTTCAATTGGATTGGCATTTGTGCCGTTGTTCTTGCCGTGTTGGCATCGTGTAAAAACGATGGGGTAGAGGACTATGAGATTGTAGTGCCTAAACAGGCAAGTGCTGTGTTGAGAACCCGACTCGACAAGGTGTTGGTAGATAGCGAAATCTCTCGTTCTCCGCTGTTGAAGTTAGTACTTAGCAAGGCTGCTAATTCGATGGGCAGCGATGCCGACAACAAGCTGAAGCAATTGGTTGACGACCCGTCGCTGATGGGTATCGACTTTGCAGAGCCGGTCTATGCGTTCGTGGTGAGCGATGAACTGTATGGTGTGTCGATGAAGGTGGACGACGAATCGTTGCTTTCGGAGTTCGTAAAGTACCTGAACAAGCAGGGACTCTGTGGCAAGGTGAAAGAGTCGAACGGCTGTCAATGGAGCTCGCTTTTGGACAACGACATCCGTATGGTTTATAATGATAAGGTGTTGCTACTGATGCTGAGTCTGGGCAACAGCATAAAGGTGGACGACAAGATGATGCTGGCGCTCATGAACCATAAGGCAGACGACTCTTTTGCATCGACCCTTCAATTTGCAAAGATGCAGGAACTGAAGGCTGAGGATGTGCAGGTGTATGCCAACTTGGGAACACATCGGAAACTGTTTGGCGATGCACTCGACGGATTATTACCCAAAGGTGTGAAGCCATCCGATTGTGAGGCAGTAGCGAGTCTGGATATACACAACGGAGGTCTTGATGTCGAACTGAAATATTTCAGTTCTAATGAAAAGGTCCAGGCGCAGATTGATGCCGACTGGGGTATGCTGCAACCCATCAAGGGTGAGTATATTGATAAGGTACCCAAATTCAGTAAGATGTGGGTAATGGCTGGCGTGAAAGGTACTCAGTTACTCGACATGCTGAAACGCATTCCAAAGGTGCAAGATGCGCTACGTGCGGCAGAACTTGGTATTGATGCCGAGCAGATGTTGCGCTCTATCGATGGCGACGTGATGTTGTATTCTGCCGATCTTGAACAGAACTACGGAATGATTGCCCAACTTGGTAGCACCGATTTCATGAAGGATGTGGATTCTTGGATGAAGTCTGCCAAAGAATATGGCTTTAACCTGACAATTAAAGGCGAAGGACAGTATCAGATTCAGGGTGACGGCTTTGATTTGAATTGGGCAGTAGATGGCAAGCAGTTGTACTTTGGCAACGATGCCTATCAGCCGTTTACTTCTCAGGGTCAGAACCGCTTTGAGGGAGAGGCAAAAGGTGCGTTACTGTTTGCCTTTATTGACCTTTCGATGACAAATCAGATGGCCAACAGCGTTGTTGTGAAGTGTGCAAATACAGGTGAACTGTCGATTGCGATAAACATGCCCTCCTTCCCTGGAAACATACTGAAATTACTGTCGGGCGGCATTAATGTCGATGAAGAATAGTGTTGACGATGAAAGAAATTGTTTTGGAGAATACGCTGCCAAAAGTATTTGTGCAGGTAAAAGACTTACAGAGTGAGGTGTGGAACCACCATGTGACGTTCGAGAAGGAACGGCTATACTTGGTGGAGGCCAACTCGGGTACAGGTAAATCGTCGCTCTGCAGCTATATCTTTGGTTATCGCAAGGACTATGAGGGACGGATTTTGTTTGACGGAGCGGATATCGCGCAATTCAAGACCCGCCATTGGGTGAATATCCGTAAGAAATCACTCTCGCTTCTGTGGCAAGAACTACGCTTGTTTCCCGAGCTGACAGCGATGGAGAATGTGGACATAAAGAATAAACTGACGGGACAGCAGTCGAAGCAGCAGATAGAGTCTTGGTTTGAACAGTTGGGTATCGCCGACCGTATGCATGCGAAAATCGGTCGGATGTCATTCGGTCAGCAGCAGCGTGTAGCGCTGATTCGTGCCCTGTGTCAGCCGTTCGACTTTATTTTTGTCGATGAACCCATCAGTCACCTCGATGATACCAACAGTCAGATTGTGGGCGAGTTGCTCACTACCGAGGCCAAACGACAAGGGGCTGGCGTCATCGTTACGAGTATCGGAAAGCATATTGAGTTGAATTATGATAAGGTGTTGAAGTTATGAATCTGGTTTGGAAACTATTAAGACAGCATATCAGCATACCGCAGTTTGCAGGATTCTTCTTTGCTAATCTGGTCGGAATGACCATCATCCTGCTGGGTTTGCAGTTCTATACTGACACACAAGCCATCTATCAGTCGGAAGACAGCTTTATGAAGGCCGACTACCTCATCGTGAACAAGCGCATCAGTTCGATGACGACCATCACAGGCAAGTCGAGCGCATTTACTTTGCCGGAAGTACAGGACTTGGACCAACAGGAGTTTGTGGAGCGTGTGGGTTTGTTTACCTCTTCGGCGTATGATGTGAAGGCATCCTTCCGTCTCGACGAGAAGACCAGTTTCTCTACGGAGATGTTCTTTGAGTCTGTTCCCGATGAGTTTGTCGATGTAAAGAGCGACGATTGGGGTTATCAACAGGGGAGCCGTGAGGTGCCCATCATTCTGCCGCGTAACTATCTCGACCTGTATAACTTCGGCTATGCACAGAGTCGCAACATGCCCAAGTTGTCAGAAGGTATTCTTGGTGCGATACGCCTGAAGATTGAACTGTCGGGTGGGGGAGTGCGCGATGAATACGAAGGCCGTATCGTGGGCTTCAGTAGCCGTTTGAACACCATCTTGGTACCTCAGGACTTTATGGATTGGGCAAATGAGTATTATGCAGGCACGAAGACGAAGTCGCCTACACGGTTGATTGTCGAAGTGAACAACCCGACCGACGACCGTATCACCAGCTATTTGCAGGACAACGACTACGAGACCGATCAGGACAAGCTCGATGCCAGCAAGCAGACCTTCCTCCTGCGTATCATCGTGGGTATCGTGATGGGTGTCGGACTGGTCATCAGCATCCTGTCGTTCTACATCCTGATGCTGAGCGTGTATCTGTTGGTTGAGAAGAACAGCACAAAACTCGAAAACCTGCTGCTGATAGGCTACAGTCCTGCGCGTGTTTCGATGCCCTATCAGTTGCTCACCATCGGGCTGAACGTCCTCGTGCTGGCAATCGCTATCGTAGCGATGCTGGCCGTGCGCAATGTCTATCTCGAGATGTTCGAGTCGTTCTTCCCAGATTTCGAGACTCCGGGCATCATGACCACATTGCTGGCTGGTGTATGCTTGCTGGTCGTTGTGTCGATATTAAATGTAATTGCAATAAAATCTAAGGTGATGTCTATATGGAAGAGGAAAGATTAGAACAGCTATACCGTCAGGCAACGGGTAAAACGCCTGTCAGTATCGAACATCTGATGGGTGGAGGCGGAAGCAGCCGAAAGTATTTTGTCATCACAGCCGATGACGGTAGCACCATGTATGGAGTGACCAGCCATTCGGCAGGTGAGAATTTCGCATTCTATAACCTCTCGAAACTCTTTGCAGAGAAACATCTCCCTGTTCCTGCCGTCTATGGCATCAGCGATGATCACCTGTGCTACCTGCAGGAAGACCTCGGAACGCTGACTCTGCATGAGTATATCAAGAGCAACAGGGATGAGAACGGCGAGTATAACGAGGCAGCCAGGGCGATGCTGCGCAAGGTAATGACCGACCTGCCCGACTTCCAGTTCAAGGGAGCGAGCGGCTATCTGTTCCAGCAATGCTATCCTGTAGCGTCGATGGACGAGATGAGCATCATGTTCGACCTCAATTACTTCAAGTACTGCTTCGTGAAGCTCACAGGTATCGAGTTCAATGAAGTGAAGTTGCAGGAAGACTTTCAGACGCTCACAGTCGATATCATGTCCGATTGTGTGAACAACTTCCTCTATCGCGATTTCCAATCAAGGAACGTCATCATCAAGGACGGCATACCACGTTATATCGACTATCAGGGCGGTCGTCGCGGACCCATCTATTATGATGTGGCTTCGTTCTTGTGGCAGGCATCAGCCAATTACTCAGATGAACTGCGTGAGGAACTCATCGACACCTATCTGCAAGCGATGGCAAAATACCGCACCATCTCACGCGAAGAGTTTGTGCGCCATCTGCGTAAGTTTGTCCTTTTCCGCACCATGCAGGTTCTCGGAGCCTATGGCTATCGGGGATTGTGGGAGAAGAAGCAGTATTTCATCAACAGCATTCCCCAAGCCATCAAAAACCTCGACTGGCTCGTGAAGAAAGGCGTCATCAACAGCTATCCCTACTTGAAAGAAGTGGCAGAAATGTTGGTGAAAGACCATCAGTCACGCCATTTCAACCCAGAAACGACAGCCAGGCCGGCGTTGGTGGTCAAGGTGTTCAGCTTCTCCTACAAGAACGGAGTGCCTCAGGACGAGAGCGGTAATGGAGGAGGGTATGTGTTCGACTGTCGCGGTACCAATAATCCGGGACGCTATATCGAGTACAAAAACATGACTGGACTCGACAAACCCGTGATAGACTTCCTGGAGAAAGACGGTGAGATACTGAGTTTCCTCGAACATATCTATCCGTTGGTCGATTTCCACGCCAAGCGATTCATCGAGCGCGATTTCACCAGCCTCATGGTGTCTTTCGGTTGTACAGGTGGACAGCATCGCAGCGTGTATTGTGCCCAGCACATGGCGCAGCATCTGCACGATAAGTTCGGAGTGAAAGTCATCCTCTGCCATCGGGAACAAAATATCACACAGGTCATAGAATAATGAATATCTTCATCCTTGCAGCCGGTCTAGGCACCCGCCTCAAACCTCTTACCGACACCATGCCCAAGGCGTTGGTGCCCGTTGGAGGGCGTCCGCTTTTGCAAATCCTTATCGAGAAGATAAAGCGTGAATGCAACGACCCCGAGATCGTCATCAACATCCATCATTTCGCAGAGCAAATCATCGGTTTCGTTGAGGCTCAGCATGGTTTCGACATCCCTATCAGTTTCAGCGACGAACGCAGTCAGCTCTTAGAAACGGGTGGGGGACTTAGGCAAGCAGCACCTTTATTTAATAATAGTGCCCCGATACTGATTCACAACGTCGATATCCTCAGCAATGTCCACCTCGGAGCGTTCTATCAGCAACATGCCGACGACCCCGATGTAGCAGCCACCCTCATCGTCAGCCAGCGCACTACCAACCGCTACCTGCTCTTCGACGACGACAACCGACTGGTAGGGTGGACCAATATCGCGACAGGCGAAGTGCGCAGCCCATACAAAGACTTAGAAGTGGAGCGATGTCGCAAATTCGCCTTTTCCGGCATCCATATCGTCTCACAGTCGCTCCTTCCCTTGATGGACACATGGCCCGCCCGATTCCCCATCATGGATTTCTACCTTTCTGTATGCGACAAAGCCGTCATCCGAGCCGATATCCGTCACGACCTCCAGCTGCTTGATGTGGGCAAGCTTGACAGCCTCACCCAAGCAGAGGCTATGGTGCAGAAGCTGGGACTCTAAGAATCAACAAACAGAAGCAACTAATACTATCAACCCAAAAACAAATAAACAGCCCAAGTCCTGTCACTAGCCTACATTTCTGGGTGATTAACGCCTCAAAGACCAATCGACAAAAGTGTAACTTACCTGTCACTAGCCTACATTTTTAGGTGATTAACACCTGAGTCAGCTGACGGCAGCCTGTGGCCTAACTTCAAGCCTTTAAGGAAAGTGACTGGGTTCACGGTCGACGGCTATGCCATCGGAGTGTGTAACGAATTGCGCAAGGCGCTTAAAGGCCTCGTAGAAGAGTGAGTATCAACAAGACCAGCGTGTTTCAGCGTTCAGTTAGTTCAGTAGTTCGGTAGTATATGTATATCAGTTATATATAGTGTGTAACTATCTAATAATCAATATATTATATATATATATGGAGAATTGAAACCCCTCGGAATCAACTGAAACAACTGAACTCTGAAACGCTGAACGCCTGGCCCCATTTTAAGTTTCATCTAAAAAGCAAAAAACAAAGAAATATGAAGTACGATATTACAAAACCAACAGCGCCCGAAATGCCAAGCCTCAATGGTAATGGCTTAGAGGCCATCAAGCTCATGTTGAGCCAGACTTCAAAAGATATGCACGAACCCTTGGTTCCGATGTTTTCCCTGTACTTGGCGCACATGTCAGCGCTTCTGAATTTCAATACCCAGACCTCACTTGGAAAGAATTATGTGGCATGATGGCCAATTTGGTGGGCGATTCTGGCTGTAACAAGGGTCAATTTCCACTACTTGTGGAGGCAATTAATCGTGATTTCCGTCAGCACGATGATGCTGAGACTGACAAATTGCTGGAATGGTCGAAGCAACGACAGACCAAGGGTCCTTAACCGCCGACAACTCACTGCTATCGGGCAATAATGCCAAGGTATTGTGTACGGAAAATAATTGCAAAAAAGTTGCAAAAAAGTTGCTGAAATATTTGCATAATTGAAATATTTTCGTAACTTTGTACCGTAATTCAAGAGTGGGTTACAGGCGGGATGCAGCCACCCGGACACAACAGGTATGATTGAACTTTATCTATCGAAGGTGACCGAGAATTCGGAATCCGAGCAGGCGGGTAAGCTTTACGCCCGCGTGAGTTACAAACAGACTAGAGTTTAGGGTTTAATGCCCCCTCTGACTCTCCCGAAAGGGAGGAATAAGAGGCAACAACACAACCGCTCATTTCTTCGGCTTTCTCTCTTCCATCTCGCAGTAGAGCTTGAAGAACTTGTCGTTGATTTCATCGCGAATGCGACGGTATTCGTTCATTTTGAACTCATATGTACCTTCTGTTACCTTGCTGGGGTCTTCGAAAGGCATGTGGATGCGGTGCTTCACGTTGCCACGGAATACGGGGCAGGTCTTGTCGGCATTGTCGCACACGGTGATGACATAATCCCAATCTTCATCCATATACTCATCCACTTTACAAGGCTTGTGGTCGCTGATGTCGATGCCCATCTCGCGCATGACCAGCACCGCTTTGGGGTTGACACGAGGTTCGGCTTTGACTCCGCCAGAATAGACTGCCAAGTCCTTTCCGTAAGATTCAAGCAAGCCATGAGCCATCTGACTCCGGCAGGTGTTGCCAGTACAAAGCACCAGCACCTTAATACCATGTTTTTGTGCATTCATCGCGTTTGCACCCATCAGAAGGGCAAAACACACCAATAGAAGTTTCTGGATTGTTTTCATTGTTCTTTTAGTTATTTTTCTGTTGATTGTTGAAGATTTTACAAATGGAAACATAATTGATTATTGTGAATTGCTATATCATAAACGGAAGTCCCTTTTAACTTCACTCCACAAAGGTAGCAATAAAAAATGACACATGATATAGGGATGTCGTTCATCACGAAAACAACACGTGCCAAAACGAAACTTGCAATAAAGATGAAAAGAATCTTGAGAGCGTTGAATTAAGGAGAAGTAAATATTTTTCACTCAAGACCTATCGGCATCAAGTCACGCTACGTCGTGATGACGTGATGGGGCATTCTTTATAAAATGAGTATGCGGTGCTCCTTTTTTCATGTCCATTTGCAAAAAATAGTCAATAGCAGGTGTATAAATGGTAATTATTTCGTACCTTTGCAGCGTGAAAGAAAACGATAGAAGAAAATGATTAGAATAGCGATACAGTCGAAAGGTCGTCTCTACGAAGAGACAATGAATATCCTGCAGGAAGCAGGAATCAAGATATCGAGCGTGAAACGCACGTTGCTTGTCGAAGCATCTAACTTCCCCTTAGAGGTATTATACCTGAGAGATGACGACATCCCTCAGACCGTTGCCGACGGTGTGGCAGATATAGGTATCGTGGGTGAGAACGAGTTTGTGGAGCGTGATGTGGATGCAGACATCATCAAGCGTCTGGGCTTCAGCAAATGCCGCCTGTCGCTTGCTATCCCCAAGCATGAGAACTACACGGGTCTGCAATGGTTTGACGGCAAGAAGATTGCGACGAGTTACCCGAAGATTCTGAAGGACTACATGAAGGCGCAGGGCATTAAGCTCGACGTGCATGTGATTCAGGGCTCTGTGGAGATTGCTCCAGGCATTGGTCTGGCCGACGGTATCTTCGATATCGTGAGCAGCGGTTCTACGCTCGTGAGCAACAACCTGCGCGAAGTGGAGGTGGTGATGAAGAGCGAGGCCCTGCTTATCGGCAACAAGCACATGGATGCTGAGAAGCAGGAGATACTGAAGGAACTGTTGTTCCGCTTCGAGGCTGTACGTGCTGCGGAAGATAAGAAATATGTGCTGATGAATGCTCCTACGGAGAAGGTGAAGGAGATTATCGAAGTGCTGCCGGGTATCAAGAGTCCGACCGTGATGCCGCTTGCGACGGAAGGATGGAGCAGTATCCATACGGTACTCGACGAGAAGCGTTTCTGGGAAATCATCGGACAGCTGAAACGACTGGGTGCCGAGGGTATCCTGGTGCTGCCGATTGAGAAGATGATATTGTAGGAAGCAGCTCGTTGACGTAGTGTTAACTTCATGGTATTAATTAAGGTAAAAAGATATGAAAAGTAAGATATTAACGTTTTTGGCTGTAGGGCTGATGGTGTCGGCTTGTGGCGGCAATCAGACGACAGACAGCCAGGCTGTAGAGACTGAAAAGCAGTCGGAAGTGACACAGGAAGAGGAGGATACACAATCCTCGTCGGACGACCCTACAGGCATCATCTCCATCCGGAAAACGTGGGCTGACAAGTCCATCAACGTGGGCACAGGTGAGGGTAAGGTGGGTATCGAACAGCTTGCCAAGGCTTTCTGTCAGACATATCCGCAATGTGAGACCGTCAATGCGATGGGAGAGTATCTGAAAACTCCAAACAACGATGGCGAGCCCATAAGTGTTGATGGTCTGATGTATGATGTCGAGGTTGACCAGCGTAACGGCTTTGCCAGGTGCATGATGCTTGTGGAAACATCTCCGTTTATGGACGCATGTTACTGGAACCGCAAGAACGGCCATAAGCTGTTTGCTGCCTACATGGAGGAAGCTCATGAAAGTGGTGCGTATGCAGAGATTCTGCTGGTGTTCTACGACTATGATCCGGCTACGGATGTGATGACTCCTGATGCTGACGTGAATGCCATTTTTGAAGAGTACATGAAGAATCCTGATGACTATGCTTTGAGACTGCCTCAAGAAGGTAAGGACATCATTGTGTATAATTACGTCTATGACGAAGAGAATGATTCGGCAAAAACGAGTGAAATAACGTTCATTTGGAACGGAGATACATTTGAAAGGAAATGATTACCCGACCACATAAAGAAGCGGCAGAACTGAACAGCGTTGTCGGCGGCGTACTTGATGACATCCGTCGGCGAGGCGATGCTGCTGTGAAGGAATATGAGCAGAAGTTCGACAAGGTGGCTCTGGATTCGCTGAAGGTGACCGATGAGGAGATCCGTGAGGCTGAGGCGCAGGTGGGAGATGACCTGAAGGCTGCGCTCCAGATGGCGCATCAGAACATCAAGACCTTCCATGAGGCTCAGCGTTTTGTAGGGAAGAAGGTAGTGACTCAGCCTGGGGTGACCTGTTGGCAGAAAGCGGTTGCGATAGAGAAGGTGGGACTGTATATCCCGGGCGGAACGGCTCCGCTGTTCTCAACCGTACTGATGCTGGCTACTCCTGCTAAGATAGCAGGCTGTAAGCAAATCGTACTGTGCTCTCCTCCAAACCGTGAAGGCAAGCTACATCCTGCCATCCTTGTGGCTGCAAAGATTGCGGGCGTGGACACCATATATAAAATAGGAGGGGTGCAGGCTATCGGAGCAATGGCCTACGGAACGGAATCGGTGCCCAAGGTGTATAAGATATTCGGTCCGGGCAACCAGTACGTGATGGCTGCCAAGCAGATGGTGAGCCTGCACGATGTAGCCATCGATATGCCTGCAGGACCCAGCGAGGTGGCGATTATTGCCGACGAGACAGCCAATCCTGCCTTCGTGGCTGCCGACTTCCTGTCGCAAGCAGAGCATGGAGTGGATTCGCAAGCCGTACTGGTGACAACCAGCCAGACGTTGCTGGATGCTGTGGACAAAGAAGTGAAGCGGCAGTTGGACTTGCTGCCCCGCAAGGAGATTGCAAGTGTGTCGCTCACGTATAGCAAGATGATTCGTGTGGACACGATGGATGAAGCAATAGAACTCATCAACGACTATGCCCCAGAGCATCTCATCATTGCTACGAAAGACTATATGGAAGTAGCAGAGAAAGTGGTGAATGCTGGCTCTGTGTTCCTCGGCAACTACTCGTGTGAAAGTGCAGGCGACTATGCATCGGGAACGAATCACACGCTACCGACAAGCGGCTAT
The DNA here is from genome assembly GCA_902787555.1 of uncultured Bacteroidales bacterium. Taxonomy (GTDB): domain Bacteria; phylum Bacteroidota; class Bacteroidia; order Bacteroidales; family Bacteroidaceae; genus Colivivens. Next base: position 24,554 of record CADAGO010000016.1, on the reverse strand, counting down.
GCAAAGGCGTACAGCGGGGTGTCGCTCGACAGCTTCATCCGTAAGATTACCTTCCAGGAACTGACCGCAGAAGGCATCCGTAACATCGGTCCAACCGTAGAACTGATGGCTGCCAACGAACAACTCGATGCGCACAAAAACGCTATGACATTGAGGCTAAAAACATCCCCCGCCCCCTCCCAAAAAGGGGAGTAGGGGATAGAATGTATTGATTATTATCCTCTCCCCTTTGGGGGTTCTGTCCCCCGATAACGGGGGAACTGAAGGGGGTGTAAAGACTATTGAATAAGAGAGAGGTTTTATGATTGAATCATTAGTCAGAAAAAACATACAACAACTGAAGCCCTACAGCTCGGCACGCGACGAGTACAAGGGAAAGACGGCATCGGTGTTTCTCGATGCGAATGAGAACCCGTATGGCTCTCCGCTGAATCGCTATCCCGATCCGCTGCAGGAGAAACTGAAGCAGCAGATAGCTGTGGTGAAGCAGGTGCGGGCTGAGAACATATTCCTCGGTAACGGGTCGGACGAAGCTATCGACCTGGTGTTCCGTGTGTTCTGTGAACCACGTGTGGACAACGTGGTAGCAATCGACCCTACCTACGGCATGTACGAGGTGTGTGCCAACATCAACGATGTGGAGTATCGCAAGGTGGCGCTCGATGAGCATTTCCAAACCAATGCCGATCAGCTGCTGAAAGCATGCGACCAGCACACGAAGCTCATCTTCCTCTGTTCGCCCAACAATCCGACGGGAAATGACATCTGCCGTGAGGAAATCGTGAAGGTGATCGAGCGGTTCAAGGGAATTGTGATTGTTGACGAAGCCTATTCGGATTTCTCCCAACAACGTCCTTTCCGATTTGACATCGGGAAATACGAGAACCTGATTGTCTATAACACATTCTCGAAGGCATACGGACACGCAGCCATTCGTCTGGGTATGGCGTTTGCGTCGAAAGAAATCATTGCGCTGTTCAACAAGGTGAAGTATCCCTATAATGTGAACGAACTGACGCAGCAGAAAGCGATGGAGTTGCTGACTGACGGCATGTCGAAAGTGTGTCAGCGAGTGAACCTCATCCTTGACGAGCGAACGACGGTGATGCAGGCTTTTGCCCAGCTCCCGCTGTGTGAGCAGGTTTATCCGTCGAATGCAAACTTCTTCCTTGCCAAAGTGACTGATGCCAACCGCATCTATAGCTATTTGGTGGACAAGGGCATCATTGTGCGCAACCGTAACGCTGTGCATCTCTGTGGTAACTGCCTGCGTGTGACGATAGGCACGAAGGAGGAAAACACGCAGCTGCTTGGTGCGCTGAGAGTCTATCAATAAAAGTATCATCTCTAATCCCCATAGTATCATGAAGAAAGTGTTATTCATCGATCGTGACGGAACAATCTTGGAAGAACCGGCTGATGAACAAATCGATACCGTCGAGAAGTTCAGGTACCTTCCGTATGTCATCAGTAGCCTGAGTTTTCTTCGCAAGAAAACCGACTATGAGTTTGTGATGGTGACCAATCAGGACGGTTTGGGAACACCAGCCAATCCGCAGGAAGTGTTCGACCAGTTTCAGACCCTGATGCTGCATACCTTGAAGATGGAGGGAGTGGAGTTTGACGATATCCGCATCGATGCCTCCTATCCAGAAGACAACCTGCCGACCCGCAAGCCTGGTATCGGCATGCTGACCGACTATTTGGGTGGTGACTACGACTTGTCGGGCAGTTATGTGATAGGGGATAGAGCGACTGATGCCCAGCTTGCCAAAAACTTAGGCTGCAAGGCCATCATCCTAAAGAGCAGGTTTACTGAAGGTCTTGACGAACCTCATGTGACTCTTGTGGACAACTGGCAGCAGGCGACGGAAATAGTCTATGCAGGTGAACGTGTGGCTGAGATGCACCGTCAGACAAAGGAGACAGATGTCTATGTGAAGGTGAACCTCGACGGTAGTGGAAAAGGCTGCATCGATACAGGTATTGGATTCTTCGACCACATGTTGGAGCAGATATCGAAGCACGGAGGAATTGACCTCGATGTGAAGGTGAAAGGCGACCTGAATGTCGATGAACATCACACCATTGAGGATACAGGTATCGTATTGGGTGAGTGCATCAGGCAAGCATTGGGCGACAAACGTGGAATAGAGCGTTATGGATACACACTTCCTATGGATGATTGCTTGTGCCAGGTAGCCCTCGATTTCGGAGGTCGTTCCTGGTTGGTGTGGGATGTGGAATTTCATCGCGAAATGATAGGAGATTTCCCAACAGAAATGTTCCTGCATTTCTTCAAATCGTTCAGCGATGCTGCGAAGATGAACCTGAACATCAAAGCCGAAGGAGAGAACGAGCATCACAAGATTGAAGGAATCTTCAAAGCGGTGGCGCGTTCCATTAAAATGGCAATCCGACGTGACATTTTCAATTATGAACTTCCTTCAAGTAAAGGAATTTTGTAAATAAATACGTTTTTGTCGCTTAACATTTTCTCATATGAGAAAAAAAGCGTAACTTTGCTTGACTTTTTGCGTGCATCCCCAAGAATATGCCGCGAGAGTCAGGCATTTTTTTTGATTGTTAAAGCATTCAAACGAACATAAATCATTTAATTTATCAACAAAATGAAAATTTCACGTATTGATCACCTTGGAATAGGTGTTGAGAGCATCGATGCAGTGCTCCCTTATTTTGAGAACGTATTAGGTCTCAAGTGTTATGCAGTAGAAGAAGTAGCTGACCAGAAAGTAAAGACTGCTTTCTTGAAGGTAGGCGAAGTAAAATTAGAACTTCTTGAACCAACATCTCCTGAATCGGCTGTTGCGAAATGGCTTGAGAAAGGTGGTAAGGGTGTTCATCATGTAGCATTCGCTGTAGAAGACGGAGTAGCTGAAGCACTCGTAGAATGTGAAGGTAAGGAAATCCGTCTTATTGACAAGGCTCCTCGTCCAGGTGCTGAGAACATGATGATCGGATTCTTGCATCCAAAGTCAACCGCAGGTATTCTTACTGAACTCTGTGAGCCAAAGAAGTAATAGTAGAATCGTAAATCGTCAAATAGAAAATAAAATGAGTATTCAATCAGAAAAAATCAAGGAACTTGTTGAAAAACGTGAGAAAGCACGTTTGGGTGGTGGTGAAAAGGCTATCCAGAAGCAACATGAGAAAGGTAAATATACAGCTCGCGAGCGTATAGCATTACTGCTTGATGAAGGTAGCTTTGAGGAAATGGACATGTTTGTCACTCACCGTTGTCATAACTTCGGAATGGAGAAGAAGCAATATGACGGAGATGGTGTCGTAACAGGTTGCGGTACGGTCAACGGTCGTCTTGTATATGTATTTGCACAGGACTTTACCGTAAATGCCGGTTCACTTTCAGAGACTATGTCACTCAAGATCTGTAAGGTGATGGATATGGCGATGAAGATGGGTGCACCTGTTATCGGTCTGAACGACTCGGGTGGTGCTCGTATTCAGGAAGGAATTAACGCTCTCGCCGGATATTCAGAGATATTTGAGCGTAACATCCTCGCTAGCGGTGTTATTCCACAGATATCTGGTATTTTAGGTCCGTGTGCAGGCGGAGCGGTTTATTCCCCAGCATTGACAGACTTCACCTTGATGATGGAAAACACATCATATATGTTCCTTACTGGTCCTGCCGTTGTAAAGACTGTTCTTGGTGAGGTAGTTACTCAGGAAGAACTTGGCGGAGCGTCTGTTCACTCAACTAAGTCGGGTGTTACCCACTTTACGGCGAAGACGGAAGAGGAGGCTATGGCGATGATCAAACAGCTGCTGAGCTACATTCCTCAGAATAATCTTGAGAAGACTCCGCGCGTAGAGTGCACAGATCCTATTGATCGTAAGGACGATTATCTCAATGAGATCATACCTGACAATCCTAACATGCCGTATGACATGTATGAGGTGATAGGTGCTATTGTGGATAATGGTGAATTCTTCGAAGTGCAGAAGGACTATGCTCGCAATATCATCGTCGGTTTCGCGCGCTTTAACGGTGAGTCTGTAGGTATCGTTGCAAATCAGCCGAAGGCACTCGCTGGTGTGCTTGACTGTAATGCATCTCGCAAGGGAGCGCGTTTCGTTCGCTTCTGTGATGCGTTCAATATTCCGATCGTTACTCTCGTAGATGTTCCAGGATTCCTCCCCGGCACGGGTCAGGAGTACAATGCTGTCATCCTGCATGGTGCGAAATTGCTGTATGCTTACGGTGAATGTACAGTTCCTAAGGTAACCGTTACGTTGCGTAAGTCTTATGGCGGTTCTCATATCGTGATGAGCTGTAAGCAGCTTCGTGGTGATATGAACTATGCATGGCCTTCAGCTGAAATCGCTGTGATGGGTGCTGCTGGTGCTGCCGCTGTTCTCTACGCGAAGGAAGCTAAGGCTCTGAAGGAGGAAGGTAAGGCTGAAGAGGCTAAGGCATTCATTCAGGAGAAGGAAGATGAGTACACCAAGCTCTTTGCCAATCCATACAATGCTGCTAAATACGGTTATATCGATGATGTCATTGAGCCTCGCAACACTCGTTTCCGCATAATTCGTGCGCTTGCTCAGCTTGCTGACAAGAAGTTGACGAACCCTGCTAAGAAACATGGTAATATTCCATTGTAGTCTATCATTGTACACAGTTAATTGTAATCGCTAAATGGTAAGTATTATGTTGTATATATTAGCAGACGTAGTATGGGCTGATGCATGGGCACGTACGGGTATGGGTTTCGGTGTGGTATTCACAGTGTTGCTCGTCCTGGTGTTCGTACTTATTGCTTTTGGCGTTGTGTCTCGTCTCACAGGGAATAAGGCTCCGAAGGTGGCTAAGGTCGCTGAGCAGCCTGCGAAGGCAGCTGCTCTGCCGGTTGCATCCGCTAGCGATGCAGACAAGGCAGCCGTTGCTACCGCTTTGTACCTCTATTTCCAGAACGTACACGACGAGGAGAGCAATGTGGTTACTATTCATCACACGCCCAATTCAGCATGGCATCATGAGTTGAATCCCCATGTGTTAACTCATTAAGTAATAATCGTTAAACAGATAATATTCGATGAAAGATTTTAAATTCAAGATAAATGGTACTGAATATTCAGCCACTGTGGAAGAGCAGGATGGCAATATGGTTCAGGTTACCGTAAATGGCAATACATATAGTGTTGAAGTTGAGCACGAAGCGCCGAAAGCTTCTGCGATGGCACGTCCTGCTGCTATCGCTGCTCCTGCCGCTGCAGCTCCAATGACTGCTGCAAGTGCAAAAATCTCTGCTCCGCTCCCAGGTAACATCACTAAGATTCTCGTGAAGGTAGGAGATAAGGTAAAGAAGGGTGATGTTGTGATGACGATGGAGGCTATGAAGATGGAGAATAACATTACTGCTGAGGCTGACGGCACCGTGAAGGCAATTGTTGCTCAGGTGGGTCAGTCTGTGAACCAAGGCGACGTGCTTGTCGAGCTTGAGGGTGTGGCTGCGCCTGCAGCTGCTGCTCCTGCTCCTAAGGCTGCTCCCGCTGCGCCGAAAGCTGCTCCTGCAGCTGCTGCAGCTCCAGCCGCTAAGCCTGCAGCCGGTGCAAAAACTGTCAATGCTCCGCTTCCTGGCACCATTACTGCTGTAAAGGTATCTACCGGACAGGCAGTCAAGAAGGGTGAAGTGCTCGTTGTGATGGAGGCTATGAAGATGGCCAACGATATTACGGCTGAATGTGACGGCACAGTGAAGAATATTTTCGTACAGCAAGGTGCATCGGTCAACGTAGGCGATGCGCTCGTTGAGATTGCATAACAAGAGTAAAGTATTGATGCAATGAAAAAGACAGTTTGTTTATTAATCATGCTGATGCTTGTGTCGTTGGGCTGCTTTGCGGATAGCTTTGACTTCGGTGAAGCGTCCACTAAGTTCTTAGACAGCATGGGCATCGTTCAGGTATTCCAAGGCGAAGGCTGGAAATACTTGGTCATGGTTGCCATTGCCTGTTTCCTGCTTTGGCTGGCCATCAAGAAGCAGTATGAGCCTCTGCTCCTGCTGCCGATAGCGTTCGGTATGTTGCTTACTAACTTGCCCGGAGCGAACATGTTCCATACAGAAATGTGGAACAATGAGTTCCTCAATCCTGCGAGCGAATACTACCATAGCTACCGTCACGTCCTCGCCGAGGGCGGACTGCTCGATGTATTGTACATAGGCGTAAAGGCAGGCGTGTATCCTTGCCTCATATTCATTGGAGTAGGTGCGATGACCGATTTTGGTCCGTTGATTGCCAACCCGAAGAGCTTCCTCCTCGGCGCGGCTGCCCAGTTGGGTATCTTTATTACGTTCCTCACTGCTCATGCACTCGGTTTTGAGAGTAATGAGGCAGCGTCTATCGGTATCATCGGTGGAGCCGACGGTCCTACATCGATCTTCCTCACCACGAAACTGGCTCCACATCTCTTGGGTCCGATCGCCATTTCTGCGTATAGCTACATGGCACTCGTACCGGTGATTCAGCCTCCTATCATGCGACTGCTTACTACCAAGAAGGAGCGTATGATTGAGATGAAACAGCTTCGCTCAGTGAGCAAGACAGAGAAAATCATCTTCCCGATTGCTATCACCATCGTCGTTGCGTTCATCCTCCCCGACGCTGCACCGCTCATCGGATGCTTGATGTTGGGTAACCTCATGAAGGAGTCGGGTGTTGTTGACCGTTTGGCAAAGACGGTACAGAACGAGTTGATGAATATTGTAGTTATCTTCCTGGGCACTACGGTGGGAGCGACTGCAACCGCAAGTACCTTCCTTGATGTCAAGACGCTGAGCATCCTTTGCATGGGTATTGTAGCGTTCGGCGTAGCATCGGCTGGAGGTATCCTGTTCGCTAAGATTATGAATCTCTTCCTGAAGGAGAAGATCAATCCACTGATTGGTTCAGCCGGTGTGTCGGCAGTGCCGATGGCAGCACGTGTGAGCCAGACCGAGGGCCAGAAAGCGAATCCGCACAACTTCCTGTTGATGCACGCTATGGGTCCAAACGTGGCAGGTGTGATTGGTTCTGCTGTCGCTGCGGGTATTTTGCTCAGCATGCTTGGATAAGATTGAGTCGCTCGTGCGTGAGCGGATTCACTTTGGTGAAATATCGTGAGCGCTTGGGTGATAGACATAAAAAAAGCCGTTCCAACTGGAGCGGCTATTTTGTTTGTACTTACACCTTATTATATATATATGAGCACTCGGGGGTGTAGGTAAAAAAAGTCGTTCCGGTTGGAACGACTTCTTTGTGAGTGCTCGCATTATGTTTATTTGACGAGAAGTTTGGCGCCGTTGACGATGTTGATGCCGGGCTGGAGGGAGTCGCGGCGTTGTCCGACGATGTTGTAGATGCGGCGGGTGGCGCTGTCGGCGGTGATTTCGCTGATGGCGGTATCATCGAGTGTGAGCGCTACGGTGTCAGCGTCGGTGTCGAGGAATGCATATACGGTGAATGGCGGGATTTTGGTCTCGCTTTCTACTCGTTCGAATGCCATTCGCTCGGGATTCAGCAGATAGTCGCCTGGGTAGAGGGTCATCGACGCGTAGGTGTAGCGCACTTTTGCCGTTATGGGGCATTGCTCGGCTGCGATGTCGCCGCTTCCGCTCAGTGTGATGATCATCACGTCGGGAATCTCTTCGCTTTCATTGTCATTGTTGACTTCCTCGGCTCGTATGAATATTCCATCTTCCTGTTCGCGGAGCAGCAGCACGGGTCGGTTGGATGGGATAGAGCGCATTTCTACGATGCTGAGGTCGTCGTTGATGATGTATGCGTCATATCCTGCCGGTATCTGTGCTGAGAATGGGATGACGAATGCGTAGTCGTGGCTTGCATCGCCGGGGGTGTATGTGGCTTCATCGGCTGTGAAGGGTGTCAGCGGTCGGAAGTTGCCACCTGTGTTCCAAAGATTCAGACGTTTACATAATCCGCCTGCTACGATGTTCGTACCGCTTGCCTGTCCATCGCTGACGTATACCACTTTGTTCGAAATGTTGAGCCACTGAAGTTCTGATGGGATGCTTGTGACGGCTGTCATGTCGATGCTTGTGCACGAGGGGTCGTTGGTGTAGTCGAGTACGTAACTGTCGTCGGCTACATATTCTCCGCTCAGTGTGGCTGAATATTCGCCCTCGTTGGCGAGATACACGTCACCGAAGGTGATGCTGAGTTTCGAGTTGTAGTTGTTGTTGGTGAGCGAGAGTATGCCGATGCACCCGTCGGTGAGGGTCCGTGGCGAGATGTCGAATGTGAGTTCAAAGTTCTCGCGCTGTTCGAGACTGATTTCGCCATAGTCGTGCTTCGCCACTTTTCCTTCGCGGTTAATATACAGGAGCGTGGTCTGCGACGATGTATAGTTGGATGCCGAGGTCACTTTCTTCACGCTCAGCACGAGGCGTTCGAACCTTTGCGATAGTTCGAGGTAGCCCAGCACTGCGTTGGTGCGTGGGGATATGAGTGGGTTCTCGTGGTCGAACGTTTTGGTCTTCCCGCTGAGTTTGTAGTTCACGCCGAACGTAGAGCGCGTCGGGGTCATGTCTTCGATGCGGTCGAACCGCTTCGTAGCGCCTTTCATATTCGATGCCATGCGGTCGCGGCTGCGCGTAAACCACAGGGTCACAACGCTCTGTGCTGCCACCTCTGCTACAGGTCGGCAGGTCTCTGCGCCCGGATTGATGTTCGTCACTGCGAGGTTCTTCGTCTGGTTGGTTGTATATACCTTGCCCCCGGCGGTGTAGAACGGAAGGTCGACGGTGACCGATACGCTCTGGTCGGAGCTGTTGGCGAGTACTGCCACGATGGTGTCGCCTGTCGCCGATTTGTAGTACGACCCTTCCATGCCACTGCCTGTAAACGATGCCTCGATGCGCGTCATGCCTGTTATGAATCGTGCGAAATGCGCCATGACATAGCCACGCTTCGTGATGGTGCCACTGCTGCCGGCTCCGCGCTGTCCATCGCCCATCATGGCGTAGTAGCGCTTGGCTGCGTAGTGAATCCATGCGTTGAAGTCGCCCAGCATACACGTGTTGATGGCGCGATAGAAGTTGAAGAAGTCCTTGCTGAAGTCGAAGTTGCGCTCGTTGTTCTCCACTTCGTTCCAGTTGATGAGATATTCGGTCATCCATATCTCCTTGCCCTTCTTGCCCAGGTTCTTGTATGCCGAACCTATACCTGCATACTGATGCCCTCCGTAGATATCGAAGCAATCGAGCACACTGGCATTGTTGAGCGCATTGGCGTATGCATCGCTACTGCCGATGGTTTCGGGTGCCATTATCTTGCAGTTGATCTGTCGGCCGTATGTTTTGACAAACTCCGCCATTTCGCTTGCCGACCACAGGCATCCTGCATACTCCGCTGGCCAGTCGGGCTCGTTCTGTATGGAGATGGCGTCGAGCTCTACGCCGTTTTGGCGCATATATGTGACATAGTCATCGAGATACTTTGCGTAGTCTGCCCAGTTCTCACGTTTCAGACGGCCTTCCTGTCCGTCCTGATTCTTCGCACTGCTCGAATTGTTGGTCTTCCACTCTGCGGGCTGACCCCACGGCGATGCAAATACAATCAGCCCCATCTGTTTGGCGAGTTTCGCGGTGCTCAGTGACTGTCCCCACGAGTTCTTGCCGATGGGGATATAGAGCCGCATGATGTTGCAGCCCACGGTGCTTCCCTTGCCCCACACCTTTTTGATTTCGCTCTCCGACATGTGGTTGTAGGTAAACTGCGGTGAACACACAAAACCGCCGAAGCCGGTGATGTGCTGATGTGTCTTGCCAGTGTCGAAGCGCAGGGTTGCCTTCGTCTGGGCATGTAAAGCCACTGCCGCTCCGGTGAGCAGCAGTGCCATGGTCATTTGTAGTAAGCGTTTCATTGAAAGATTGTTTATGTTGTTCAATAACTTGTTGCGCTCGCTTAGTTTTGGTCGGTAATAGGATCCACTCCGTTGTCATCGCCGCCGTTGTCGCCGCCTCCTGATGGTGGGGTAGGGGTGTCTCCGCCGCCCGACGGTGTGTCGGGTGTATCGGGTGTGGTCGGTGTGTCGGGAGTGTTCGGAGTTGTACCGCCATTATCGGTCGGCTCGGTGCTGTTCGTTGGCTTCGTGCCGCCACTCTTGCCACTGCCGATGTAGTAGAGTTTCGCTCTTTCCTCAATACCGATGAGTACCGATATCAAGGCACTCAACTCTGCCGACGGTTCGAGCACGCTCATGGCGTTGATGATGGTATATGCCTGACGGATGGCTTCGTCGGTGGCTTTGCGTGCCCTTGCCAACTCACCTTTTACCTTCGCGCTCTCGTTATCGACTCTCACCGCAACGAGTACCAGCACCTTCTGCGCCTGTTCCACGGCTTTCTCAATCCATTCGCTGATGCCCAATTCGGCGGGCGTGTACTGCTGAGCCGATTGCCACTCCTGCGCCATGTTGAGCGTCTTGCGTGCACTCGACTCGAAGCCGTCGCTCACGCGGTAGTTGAAGTCCTTAAACAATTGTAATGCCTGCTCAGCCTTCCGACGCTTCGGTTCATCATCAGGTAGGTAGAGCATAGCCTTGAGTGTGCCGCGAATGGCCGACATGTACTTGTCCTCGAGCGCGTCCTCACGCTTCAGGTCGTCGGCTGCGAAGTCCTTGCCGCTGTAGTGGCGGAAGGCATAGTCCTCTTGCTGTCGTCTCGTCTGCACGAGTGCGATAGCCTGTTGTAACATGGTGTTCGCTGTGGTGAAATTCACCAGACGCTCACAGATTTGCTGAGATACTCCATCGTGATTGGCGATGGTCAGTTGAGCCAGATAGCTCGTCGTTAATGATTTTGTAGCCATAGTTTTATGATTGATATTAATTGAGTTAGTTCGCTGACTGATTCTTTTCATGATATGCGACTGTCAGCGTTTAGAGTCGCTTTCATGGTTCATATAGTTGTAGCCGCTCAGGGCTTTTTCTTCTTATACCAGAAGAAGTATTGGTTCTGCTCCTTCTTCTGCTGTGGCGTCTTAGCCGAATATACGGTCTCCAGCGTGTAGGGATGAAAGCCCGTGTACCATGTTTCGGTGCTCACGGTCATGGGCGTTGGCGTAAAGTCCTGCACCTGCTCCAGCTTGTAGCCCATACGGCGCGTCAGGTCGGCCAGTTGCGCCATATCTTTGTTGGTACACCCCGGATGGCTGCTGATGAAGTATGGTATGAGTTGCTGGTTGAGGTGTGCCTCACGATTTACCTGGTCGAAAAGTGCCTTGAAGTCGTAAAACAACTGGAAACTTGGCTTCCTCATCAGGCGGAGCACCGCATCGCTTGTATGTTCGGGTGCCACTTTCAGGCGGCCGCTCACATGATGCTCGATGAGTTCACGCGCATAGCGGCGATTCACCTTATTGATACGGTCATCACCCGTGTCATGCAAGATGAGGTCGTAGCGTATGCCGCTACCGATGAAACTCTTTTTCACGCCGCGCATGCTATCGACGGCATGGTAGATGTCGAGCAGCGCGCTGTGGTCGGTATTTAGGTTAGGACATACACGCGGATGGATGCAAGACGGTTTCTTACAACGTTCACAGATGCTCAAATCCTTGCCGTGCATGCCATACATGTTGGCACTGGGCCCTCCGAGGTCGCTGATGTAGCCCTTGAAGTCGGGCATATCGATGATGCGCTGCACTTCGCGCATGATACTTTCCTTGCTGCGCGATGCGATAAACTTACCTTGGTGTGCCGATATTGTGCAGAATGCGCAGCCTCCGAAGCATCCGCGGTGCATCGTGACCGAGAACTTAATCATCTCGTAGGCGGGGATGCGCTTCCCACGATACTTGGGGTGTGGCAAACGTGTGTAGGGCAGGTCGAACGATGCATCGATTTCGTCCGTGGTCATGGGAGGGTAGGGCGGATTGACCACCGCATACATGCCATCCACCTCCTGCAGCAGCCGCTGGGCATGCACCTTGTTCGACTCTTCCTCGATATGACGGAAATTCTCCGCTTGCTTCCGCTTCTCGCGCACGCACTCCTCATGGCTGTGCAATACGATGTCGCGCTCCGTGATGCGCACCTCCGACTTCTGCATCAGCATCACCGTCTGCGGCTGTGTATGACGCATCATCAGGTTGCGGAACGTCTCGCGGTCCATGCATTCCATGCCGCTTTGCAGCAGTTCGTCTGCCAAAAGCCGCAAGATGCTCTGTATGGGCCGTTCGCCCATGCCGTAAATCAGCAAATCGGCTCCGCTATCCACCAAGATACACTTGCGCAGCGAGTCCTGCCAGTAGTCATAATGCGTCAATCGGCGCAGCGACGCCTCGATGCCGCCAATCAGCACCGGTGTGTCGGGAAACAGCCGCCGCAGTATCTGCGTATAGACAATCGTTGGGTATTCAGGACGCTTGTCGTGCCTGCCGTCGGGACTATATGCGTCCTCCGCTCGCAGACGACGGGCAGCCGTATATTTATTGACCATCGAGTCCATGCAGCCGGGCGATATGGCAAAGCACAGCCGTGGACGTCCCAATTTCGTGAAGTCGCGGAAGTCTCCATGCCAGTCGGGCTGCGGAACGATGGCAATCCTCAGACCCTCAGCCTCGATCACACGCCCTATGACCGCAGCGGCAAACGACGGATGGTCCACATACGCATCCCCCGAGAACAGGATGACATCCAGTTCATCCCATCCTCGCTGCTCCACCTCCTTCTTCGTCGTCGGCAGAAACTCATTGATACTCTTTTGGTTCAGCGTCTGCATTTCTTTGCAAATATACAAGATTTCATTCAATCAACAATACGTTTTTACGAAAAAATTTGGCAGATTCGCAGAAATGTCTTAAATTTGCATCAAATTTCGACAAAACTGCCAAGTTTATGTTCCTTAACATACTATCCGATTCATCTGCTACGGCGTATGCCTTTACATTTTGCACATCAGATTCGTCCGCTACGGCGCAAGGACACACAACATAATAATATGATTTTTCGCTGTGAAGCGAATGTCATAGGTTTTCATTATTTTTTTTTGGACGCTCTCATCCGTGAGGGCGTCCTTTTTATGACACTTATAAGTCCGCTACGACGAAATTTCCTCTACTTTGAGGCACCGACGCATGCGCTACGGCAAAAAGTCCTCTACTTTGAGGCACTGATGCGTCCGCTACGGCGTGAGATGCATTAATATGAGATACTTTTCATGCCCCTCCGGCGTGAGCGCACCAAACATGCGGTCATGATGATACCCCTCTCGTGTGAGATGCTTCATCCTCATCAACTTTTCATGCCCCTCTCGCGTGAGCGCACCAATCTTATGAACATGTTGATGCCCCTCTGGCGTGAGGGGCATCATCTTTATCTGCTTGTCGTTCTGTCTTGTTCAATATTTCAATGAACACTTGGGCTTATGCGTTCCCCTCCGTTTACTGACAGAGGAAATTGGTGATGGCACGCATCAACCCGTTGCGTTTGTCTGCCTCACGGATGCTCTCGATAGGGAATCCCACGACCACGCTCTTGAAGTCCTGCCCATCGTAAGCCACCGCCGCCGGCATGCTGTTGCTGTATTGCAACATGGCGAACGCTCCCTGCTGCGGGTGTATCGACAATACGTGCGGCACGGCATAACTATGCTCGTTCATCTCGCGATAGATGGTGAAGTCGAGGTTGCTGCCGTTCACGCCCGTGATACTTTTGTCGGGTCCGTCTGCGCTCACCGACGGGCCGTCGGTCACTGCCATCATGATGGGTTCGTTCACGCTCATGCCTTTCAGCATCGACAGCTGGTAGGGCTTCAAATTCGCGCCGCTCACCAATAGTCGCCCACCTTGTGCGATGTATGCGCGCAGCATGTCCACTGTCTCACTGTTCATCTGTTTCTGCACACCGTAGAGCACATCGATCATGGCATACTCCTTCGGCACGATGACGCGTGAGTGGAGCGCTTCCTCACTGCAACTGCAGAACGAATGGTTGTCCAACTGCTGAATACCACGTCCGTGGAGCGCCACATAGTCGAAGGTGTTGCCCATCATGATGGTGCCTTCGAGTTCGCTCCCGCTGTAGCCCGTGCCTGTGGGCAGTTCGCTGCCCATGTTTTTCTTGTCGAACGTAATCTGACGACCGCAATATCCGGCAAATTTGCCGTAAGGCACTCCAGGGTCGGCATCGAGGTCGAAGCCCTGTGTCTCGTCCGTGGAGATGATGGCAGGTCCTTCGAGTCGTGTGAACGCGTTGACGAGCAATACCGTACCCTTGTTCTGATGCGCTGCGTAGGCAGAGAGCACTTCCGAAGGGAAACTCTTGCCCCCGTCGTTCACAGCCACCACGCGGAAGGAGTACAGACGTCCCTTCTCGAGCGGTGCCAGATACGACGTACCCTTCACCACCGTTCCGTTGTCGAAGTCGCCGTCGTCGATGCGGGTATATACGATATACGCTGTGGGCGTAGCGGTCGGCTCCAGTTCGTCGGGCGTGGGGTCCCACGTGAGGTTCGCCCACTTATCCTGGTCGTTGAGCGTGATGGCGAAGTTATGCACCGGAAGCGGTTGTATCACATAACTGCGCTTGTGCATCATGGCGATGTACTTCACGATGGTTTTATACACCGAACGGCTGAAGTCGAACTTAAACAACGGATTGTAGCCGAAGCAGAGGTCGTCGAAACTCTGATGTGAGAGCATTTCGAGGATAATCGACGGGATTTGCGGCTCGCGGGTCTCGCAGTAGTTGCGGTTCCACACCTGGCGGATGCGCCAGTTCCAATGTTTCATGTCGCTCGTCAGGTTGTGCTGTATGCTGCTCGCCAGGTCGTAGCTGCTAAGCCGGCTGATGCCCGCATCGGTACGTGCGTCGTAATAGTCGGGCAGCGCTGTGCAGATGGCAAGCGTGCCGGTTAGGTCGCCTGTGCGCGAATAGCCTGCATCCGTGTGGCACGAAACGGACAACTCGAACGGTACACCGTGGCCCTTGCGGTTGGGGACGTACGGCGAACCGCCGGCAAGGGTGCTCACCGTCTCACATCGCGCCCACATATCGTTGTTGTAGTCGTTATCGTTCCCGAAGTGGTTGTACACCGAGTCGGGCATGCCTGCCCACTGGGCATAGTACATCGACGCCTCCGCCCAGCGCGGCTTTCCGCTCGTAGTGAATCCGGCGTATGAGCCGTCAGCGCTTGCAGCACCACGGGCTATATTGCCACGCCCGCTGCCGAGACGAATGCCATCGGCGGTTACCACGCCGTCCTCAGCGCTGAGATTGCTCAACTCTATGCAATTGTCGGCACTCTGCCCCTTGGCAAAGTCGAACGTGCCGAGATATACCCACGTCTCTCCGCCCATCTGCTGGTTCACACGGAACTCAGTCCTCACCCCACGGTGCACGACCGTGTAGGCAGCATCTGTGATGCTGTTCGCTACCGTCTGATACGACACATACACGGCATACTGACCGTCGTCAGGAATGTCGGGCGTCCACGTGATTTGGGCATGGTGGTTGTTCCTGCGCGTGGTGTGAGCCCATCGGGCGGTACCGTCGCGGAACGGATTGTCGCCCATGTAGTAAGCCTCCTTCAGGTGCGCAAAGCCCGCCGAGTCGCACACGTTCCAGTGTCCCTCCTCGCGGTACGCTCCGTGCTTCGTGGGCGCATCGTTATCGACAATCACCTCCGCATTCTGCCAATCGCGGTCGCGAGGCGAATACACCACGGCACCCGCATTCTCGAGCATCGGTATAATATAAGGTATGACGAACGTCTGCGAGAAGAGGTCTTCCGTCGTGCAGAACAAGTGCGGACGCTGCCACGTCCACTCCTTCAGGTCCTGCTTCCAGTACGTGCCATGACTCTGCATGATGGCAAGATGGTTGCCCTGCAAGCCCTTCGACGCCGTGAGCGGTGCACTCACATTCCGCACCCACGGCTGCCCGCTGTAGGTCGCCTGCCACATGCGGCCCTCATCCTTCGGCCCCGAGCGTAGCGTGTTCGGCACCAGTTGCTCGATAGGATGTCCGTCGGTGAAGACCGTCAGACGGTACGTGCGGAGCGAGTCGGGCACGAACGAGCGCACACTGTCGTAGATACACGACACCACGTCGTCCGTGAAATACTGCTCCTTGAACCCCGCATTCGCATACACTCGGATGCTCGACTGCGCAGTATCGACCACAAGACTGTCCAACGTGCTCTTCCGCAGGTTCTGTTCTTCGCGCGTATAGTTGTCCAAATAGTAGAGCAGACGGCTCCGCATCGACTGGGCGCTCAGCCCCAGGCAGAGCGTCAGCATCATCATCACTAAATTGATTCGCTTCATACCGTGTATCATTCTTTAAAGTTCATACTCTTGAATCCCACGAGTTTGTCGTAGCGCCCACCGAACGGACGGTGGTAAACATACACGCAGTATTCGTTTTCGGTCTGGTGGAAGTCACCCTCTGTAGGCGCAGTGCGTCCCACAGCCTCACCATTCCGTACAAAAAGGTACTGATAGTTGTACGACCCCTGCTTCAGCAGCACCGAAATCTCGTACTGATGCTCCAACAGGTTGTACTCCATGCGGTTCTCGTCCCACAGCATGTTGTCAGTAAGGTCGCCGAAGAGGTATAAATCCCCGTCGGGTATCTGAGGAGTCTTCAGGACGAAGTGTGTCACGAAATAGTCGCTCTCCACATCGTTGTTGCTGTTGTCGCTGTTGCGGATGAGGAAGCGTCCGTTCTGGTCCTGGTCATACTTGTAGTTCTTCGCGGGCTGATCCTCGAAGATATATGCGTGGTATAGCTGCGATTCGTACTTCATCTTATCTACCCGCATGGTCGGCACGTACGGACTCAGTATCTCAAATCGCCGATATTCGTTCCCCGCAGCGAAAATAAGACTGCGGTTGTGCGTATAGACCAACTGGCTCGGGCGCAAGTACGACGGTTTCAACTCCATCACCCGACTGTCCCACCGGCGGTTCTGCGTCACCACAGGGATAAGTTCCAACTCGGGGTTCGTAGTGCTCAGCGTCTGATAGTTAATCGTCATGTCTACCTGCTGATGCGTCTGATACGAATCGATATCCGTGTTCGCGCTCACCTTCATGTCAATGCCAACCTTCGGTTCCAGGATGCTGAAGCACACCGACGCCACAGGATTCTCATCATCCTCGTCGTCGAAGATGTCAACCTGGTAATTCCCACTCACCAGAAGCTTGTGCGTAGCGTTGGGCAGACGGAAATGGTAGTGATTGTAGAGCATCTCAGTGTTCACCGACTGCTCATAGGTGTCAATCACCGTGCTCCCGTTGATGCCGGTCATGAAATCACCGTCATATAACTCCGACGACTCCCAATTCGCATTGCAATGGGTGATGCGGTAAGTATATCTCACGTAAGAGCGCTGCAAGTCGTCGAACGAAATATCGACATACTGACCGCTGCCCAGCAATATCACAGGCTGTTCGCCCCACCTGCCGTTGATGTGCGTCTGTATCGTACGGATGTTATCCACAAACGACACATTGACTTGTGCGCACACACTCATAGTGCTGCACACAAGCCCGAAGACCATGCTCCCTTGTCGCATAGCCTTAAACCTACGCGCAAAGACCATGCTCCCTTGTCGCACGGCCTTAAACCTACGCGCAAAGACCGTGCTCCCTTGTCGCATGGCTTTAAACCTACGCGCAAAGACCATGCTCCCTTGTCGCACGGCCTTAAACCTACGCGCAAAGACCATGCTCCCTTGTCGCACGGCCTTAAACCTACGCGCAAAGACCATGCTCCAATTGTATTTATTCATGATACTCACATCCATAATGTGTCAGTTTAACCCTCATCGTTGAAGGTCTGCGCCCTGAGCGCACTAAAAATTGAAATAGTTCTTCGCATTATAATAGCTGATGTCCTCCACCATCTGGCACAGACGCTCCATCTCGCTGGCGGGCAGCTCACCATTTTCCACATCAGTGCCCAGCAGATTGCAGAGCGTACGGCGGAAGTACTCATGACGAGGATAGCTCAGGAACGAGCGCGAGTCGGTCAGCATTCCGACGAATCGGCTCAGCAGTCCGAGCACCGACAAAGTGTTCATCTGGTTCTCCATACCGCGCTTTTGGTCCAAGAACCACCATCCCGAACCCCACTGTATCTTGCCAGGCACCGTACCGTCCTGGAAGTTTCCCAACATGGTCGCAACCATCTCATTGTCAGCAGGGTTAAGGTTGTAGATAATCGTCTTAGTGAGCTTATCAGCAGTAGCAAGTCGGTTGAAAAACTTCGACATCGCCTTCGCAGTATTGAATTGTCCGATAGAATCGAAGCCAGTGTCCGGACCAATCAGTCGGAACATCTTCGTATTATTGTCGCGGATGGCACCATAGTGGTACTGTTGAGCCCATCCCGACGCGTAGTCCATCTCTGCAAACACCACGAGCATACAACTCTTGAATTTGAGCACCTCTTCCTGACTGATAGACGCACCCTCTCGATACACTTTGTTGAAAATCGCACGGATTTCCGCATTCGTGTAGTCCTCAGCGTAGAACTCCTCAATGCCATGATCCGATAGCTTGCAGCCATTTGCCTCAAAGAAGTAGTGACGTTTCTGCAGTGCATCCACCAAGTCGTCGAACGACTGTATCGAGATGCCGCTCACTTCGCTCAGACGGTCCACATAAGCCCTGTAAGTCTCAGCATTCTCAATCGCCATCGCCTTGTCAGGGCGCCATGCAGGAATCATCCTCGCGTCGTCGTCCCTGCGCTCCTTCGCATATTGCTGGTGGAAATGCAGGTCGTCCACAGGATCATCCGTCGTGCACACAATCTCTACGTTGTAATGGCGCATCAGTCCACGAGCCGAATACTCAGCATCGTTGCGCAGCTTCTCCGTACATTCGTCATAGATCTCACGCGCAGTCTGACGGTTCAGCACTTTGTCAATACCGAACGCAGTCTTCAGCTCGAGATGACTCCAATGGTAGAGCGGGTTGCGGAAACAATACTCCAAGGTCTCCACCCACTTCTCAAACTTCTCATAGTCTGTCGTGTCCTTCCCCGTGCAATAACGCTCTGGCACGCCGTTTGTGCGCATAGCCCTCCATTTGTAATGGTCGCCTCCCAACCATATCTCCGTTAGTGAACTGAACCGATGGTCATCAGCCACCATCTGCGGGCTGAGGTGACAATGATAATCGATAATAGGTAATGATTTCGCATGATTGTGATACAGCATCTGAGCTGTTTCCGTCATCAGCAAGAAATTGTCGTCAAGGAACTGTCTCATATTCTACAATTTTATGGTTAATGATTAATACACTTTTCCTTCTCCCGTTAGCTATAAGCTAATCCTCTGCAAAATTACTAAATTTATTCCAATCAGCCAAACAAATTGGGGAAAAAGTGTGCTATCATGACAAACGGACAGGGAGCATCTCCTTGTCCGTTTCTTTGTTATTCTTGAAAACCAAATGCAATTTGCAATTTTGCAATATTCCCAAATGGGGCATTAGCACTTAACAGCCTATGAACAAATTTGGATAATGTGGCTATTCCAGTTTTCTGTACTTACCCTTGTCCTCGCCCTTCATAATCTTCTGCGCCAGTCCATCGTCGCATAAGCGCTTGATTTTACTATAGATGCTGTTTGTATTGCCTTCATACCCGAAGCATACATCCACATCTTGAGGCTTGAAGGGATTCGGCAATCGACGATAGCCTATCATCGTCTTCTGCTGATGGCGATGGTTCGATGCTGCTGCCGCCATACTGTCATCGTAATGCTGTTCGGCAATGGCGCCGAAGAAATACTGCTGGAAGGTGTATTGTGCGTTACAGATGAGCAATGCCAAATCACGGTCAGTCTTATCGGTCTTGAATTCAGGACCGCACTTCCAACGTCCGTCTTCGTCCTCTACCATCTTGTCCCAATGGCGGCATACGATGAAGGGCAGTGCGAAGTTGATAGCATGCCAGCATGGACGCTTTAGCAGGTCTTCATCAGCCAATGACTGGTTCTCGCGAGCATCAGCCATACGACGTGCTGTCCAGTCGTGAAGGGCATCACTGATGGGTTTGCAAGGAATCTCACCTTTGGTGGCATCAAGCTTAAACGCCCAATCCCGTAGATTGTCATCACGTTGACGGTCAGCCTCGGTGTACTCACGGTTTTCCATCATCTCGAAATTCGTGTCACCCATCGGCACAGCTGTGATTCGACCGGGCAGCCCTGTAGCATAGTTTCGGATGTTCACCTGCTGATCCAGAGCGTGTTTCGTGCCCGTGTAAACCACGTTGTAGTGCACAGGCCACTCTCCCACGATACTGGTAGCCGACTTCAGCAAAGCCCCATGTGGCTCGTTGTGGAAGCCCTTTAGCCAAAGCGTGTAGAGGGCTGAGAAATAGCTCTTCTGCATCTGGCTTAGTGTGTTCTGCAGCTCACTGTCGAACTGACTGATATGTAGATACCACTCCTCGCCATCAATCATCTCCTTGGCATTCACTTCTGCGTCTCGCACACCTGCAGCCGATGCCTCCGATGGCAGACAACGATAGATGCCCTTCGGTTCCGGAGTCTTGTTCTTTGCAGCTCCGTTGTTCTGCGAACGTTCTTGTTTCCAGTTGTTCAGCGCAGCAATCTGGGGAGCATCAGCCACTTTGATAGGCTCCATCAGGATTTCGTAAAGCGTTACAGCAAAACGCTTACCCGACCCTTGACGTCCGATGAGTTCCAGCAGATGGTTCATGCGGCATTTCTTGCCTGGAGCAGGCCAGAACTTGTACCACATTCTGGTCATGAGATTCATGGCGAAAGCACTGCCCACGAAAAGTGCCGCGATGTAGTGCTTTCGAGGAAGTCCATGACAGAGCAGGCGGAGGAAGGGATAGTACTTGAAATATTTCTCTAATTCACGCCCTATTCGCTCCAAGGTCTCAACGATGCCCCTGTCACCAGTCATCTTGCCACCTGCACGTTGTGCGCGGGCTTCCTCCACCAACTGCTTATAGGTCTTGTGAACCAATTCCTTGATGGCAGCTTGCATTTCACGTGATGGGAGGAGATCTGCAAAACTCTCGCTCTCACGTCTTTTCAGTAATTTCTTGGCTGAATCGATGATATCGTCAATCTCACGTTCTCCACGCTCATTGATAACATCCTGCACCCATGAAATCTTCTCCAACACAATCTTCACCAATCGCTCATCACCATCGAGCAGTATCATCAAGTCGCTGGCGAGTTTCAGGGCCGACTTATGCCGACTGCCCACAGGTGCACCATCAGGATAGATGGCGTTGATGAAGTCCAAAATGTTCTGCCCGAACACCTGCAGACGCTCTTCCAACTCCTCTGGAGTAAGCTCCTTCGGCTCAAGAGCCTTCGATGGCAGCGTCACACTCTTGGCTAACTGCTTGGCTACTGTTGTTGTTTCTGACTTGCCAACTTCCGATGGTCGGTCATCGAAACGGTTGGCTGGATTGGTTGGCTGAGTGTTACCGTTCTGGTACTCAGCGCGGAACTTCTCATCGAAGTCGTTTACGAAAAATAAGTTCTTTTCCATTATCATTAAATATTAAATAAATGAGTTTCGTCAATATAGAGAATATCTTCGCGTCGTGGGCAGTACGAAATCCTCGTAGCATCAATGCACGAGTCATCGCATACAGGTTTGCCTGTAGTTCCTACAACACCCATCAGGCCCAGTTCACGTGCCATGCAGATCTGATTATCGGCAATGTTGCCGATTTCAGTACGGGCTTCACACACCAGACGGATGCCATTCCCAGAGCTGGTCTTATGGCTGAGTCTCACCTCCCACGGGAAGCCTGCCGCCATAGCCCGCTCATGCACTTCGCGAGGGTCGAAAGGCAGATGATCGCCATCGAACATGAACAGACGGCTCAGCGATTCAATGCCAGCCAGCTTACGACGGCGGAACATCACCTGCTGCCCATTCTTATCCAACACCGGATTACCATCCTTGTCCACCTTTGGAACTGGTTTGAACCCCGACACCGCAAAGATAAAGCATGGTAATGATGCCTTCAATGAATTGACCCACTGCAACAGCTTTTCGGCTGTTGTCAGCGAATCAAAGCCCCTCTCCGATGCCTTTCTGCGGCAGAACTGTTTGAATTCGTTCGTCTCTGTATAGACGTCCAATGATGCTGCACGGCTGATGGCTGCTTCGACCTCCTGACGTGTACGGATTTTCCACGCAACCTTTGGGTCATCCACATAACGGTTAAACACTGCGGCGGTGCAAGGAAGGCACTCACCGAAATACTGATTCACTTGCTGCGAAAAACGATAATTTGTTTCCATAACACATTTATTATTTATTATTGTTGTTAGAAATAATTTCTCCACGATGGCGACCCAGTGCCACATTCATTGCAGCCTGTGCCTGCAGCAGTTCGCGTTCAATCTGCGGGTTGCATTGCAGACGTGTGAGGATGCACACCTCGCCTCTCTCAGAATTCAGCCATACCTTCAATGAAGAACCGTTGTCGAAGAGCATGCGCCCCTCACCCCCAGGCAGTTGAGGCATTTGCTTTTGCTCATCGGCCGTCAGTAGCTTAAACTGCTCGTACATCTCAGCCACGGGATCTTCGCTCTTTCCGTCCACGTTGAGATGAAGACTATACGAGCTTTCCTTCGTGCCTTCCGATTTGTAGAAGCTACTGTTGCCCAGTTGCTTCAACATAGTTCTGTTACTTGCCTTCTGGCCTTGAGGAATGAATTCCTTGTAGCCGTTAGCCCATTCGTTCATTTTTCCTTTCGTTGTCACCTCCGGCTTCCCTTTCGGCCGTGTGACGTAAGTTGTAGAGTCTTTGTCCATACCTTATTTTTAATTAAAAGATAAATAATCAAAACAGCGCGACTCATTTCTGAATCACGCTGCAAAGATAAGGCATTTTTTTGAGAGTATAATTATCTCACAAATGCTCACAAATGAAATACAAATCATACAAATAAAATACAAATCGCACAAACACCTTTTACGGTATTTGTGCGACAAAAGTGGACATGACGTTTGCTGTCTATTTAGATTGGCAATCGAAAAAGCCGTTCCTTAAAGCTGTGTCGAAATTCCTGTCGGTCGCAGAATATTTCCTTGCTGCGTGGAGAATGCGCCACAAATCAACTTTTCGTAGTTTGGATGAGAAATCATCTTTATGAGATATCACAACTTCTGCAACTCCTATATCATCTTTCCCATTCAGTTCTTCATAAAAAGACTTTGCCAAATCTGAGTTTTTGTCTTTGAATAAAGGTGTAAGCAGTTCTATTGCCATTTCATCCACAGTCGATCCACCTTGTAAGAGAAGGGGTTGATTCCGTTGTTCTTCCAACTCCATCTCCTTCTGATAGGTATTTTCTTTAAGCGCTTTATTCTCTGATTCAAGCACCTTTATTCTGTCTTGCAATTTAGAGACATATGCATCTTGGTTTACATTGTTTTGGCTATCTTGATTGGATTCTTCGTCTGAAGAATCTGGTATTGTCTCATATGGCATACGAAAAACTTGTACGCGTATTCCTTGGTATGGCTTAATCCAACCCTTTTCTGTTAAAGTCATCCCGCATTCGATGTTCAGCATGCACTTTTCCATATATTCAGGCAAGTCAATTGGCCCCATTGGTAATACAAAAGGGTTGTTAACTGTCTGCTGTTGTCGGTAAGAGGATATTACTTTATTTATGATTGACTGCTGATCCTGATTAGAAGTACCTCTTTTTATCAATTCTTTAACTAACGACGAATTGTAATTCGACGTTAACAGAGACAGGGATTCAGTACTCATTTTTACAATCGTCTCCGTATCCAATGTACTGATTTTTTCCAATAGTTCTGTTTTACTAAACATATTATGCTATCTCGTTAATTCTTAATATACTAAAAAATAATATCTTACTTTGTATGACCTGGATATCGTTCATATAGGTTATTGATTTTTTCTTTTGCAAAGTTACAACTTTTCTTGGAAACAACAAAGAGATTAGCAAACGATTTTATACAAATATTGCAAAATTGCAAATTGCATGCAACTTTTTGATGTTGAGGTAAGATAAAGTATTTAAATACTATAAAATAATATATAACTTATTAATATATAATAAATTATAATCTATTATTATACTACTATACCTTCTTTCTCTTCTCTACGCTGAGAAAATGCGAATGCAATATGCAATATTGCAATATTCGCCCGATTATCTGCCCCTCTTCTCACGCTGATACTTATCAATAACCCACTCTTATCGGTCAGTAAACCGTTGTTATTAGGCAATAAGGGTGCGGTATTATGAAATATATGAATAATGCGAAATAATTTGCGTAAATAGTACATTTTTCTTCCAAATTATTTGGTCATGTCAGATTTATTTCGTATCTTTGCAATGTATTCCAATGGGGTTACAGCGGGATGCAGCCACCCGGAAGCAGTTGGTTGCGACAATAATTCCAATACCATAAAAAAACACAACAGGTATGATTGAACTTTATCTATCGAAGGTGACCGAGAATTCGGAATCCGAGCAGGCGGGTAAGCTTTACGCCCGCGTGAGTTACAA
>CADAGO010000015.1 GCA_902787555.1 uncultured Bacteroidales bacterium | reverse complement strand
GCTCAGGATGTGAATGGTGACGGCATCGTAGATACTCAGGATGTGCTGGAGATCTACAAGTATATGCAAGAGCATTAAGAATCAGAAGGGAGAGGACAACTGGGCTGAAATTTCAGCTCAGTGGATACAAAGACTCTACGGGGCGCCTCCTACCTTGCTATTCTCTCACGAAAACGGAGTGCCTGTATATCGCCACGAAGTTCAGCGACGACGCTCGCATAGGCACCCGAGGCCCCCGCAACCTGCTGCAACTGCTGCCCGACGTGTTCACAATCGACGATGCCAAGCGAGTGCGCCAGCAAGAAGGGAAGGACAGTTCGCGGGCAGTGAAGGTGATTAGGAACTGGAAGAGCCGAGGATATGTGACTCAGATATCAGATATCAGTTTTCAGAAGAACCATAAATAGCTTAGTAGGTTAATAGCTTAGTAGCTTAATAGGTTAATAGCTTAATAGAAATAAAGAGGATGTGTCAAAACATCCTCTTTACATGTATCAGTGCTCGTATAAAAAACGAAAGGTTGCCTGTCTCGTCTTTCGGAATTCCTAAGCAATAGGATTTGCTTACTGCTTGGTAATCTTGATAGCGAAGCCTCCTCCCGATGCCATGTGGATGCGCAGGTTGGTGGCTGATGTGACGGTCTGTCGCTCGATGCGGTAGTCGGTCGCTGAATGGTCGGCATTGACTCCATCGACAGCCATCTCTGCCTGCCAGCTGCCATCGGATGGCAGGAAACGGAGTGGTATCATGATGGTTCGAGCAGTCCAGTTGGTCTCACCTCCCACGTAGTAGTTGCCCTGGCGGTCGGTTCGGAGTGTGACGATGTATTCACCCATCTTGCCGTCGATGACACGGAGGCTCTCATATTGCGAGGGTAGGGTGGCGATGAACCGTGTACACTCTGATTCACGCTCATAGATGGTAGGATTATCGGCGAGCATGGTGAGGGGCGACTCATGTACGATATAGTGCGCCATCTGATGACAACGTGTTCCCATCGTCATAGGGTTGTTGTTGACAGGTTGGAAGTCCTTCGACGTAGCATTGCGGAAACCACCTGGGGTGAAGTCGGTGTAGCCACATTGCAGGCGGATATATGGGAAAGTGACGTCGTAGAGAGGCATATCCTGCTCTCCGTTCTTGGTCCATTTGGTTTCTTCCATCCCGAAGACTGCCTCGAAGTTGACGATATTAGGATAGGTGCGGTTGATGCCTGTAGGAGCATAGATGCCGTGATAGTCGAGCAACAGATGGTGCTGTGCACAGCGGTCGGCAATGCGGTATGCCATCTCTACGGCTGTCTGGTCGTTGCGGTCGAGGAAGTCCACCTTGAATCCTGCTATACCCATCGCTGCATAGCGCTCGCAGATGGCTTCGATATTGTCGTCGAGACAGTTGAAAACACACCAGAGAATCAGCTTGACATTCTTGGTCTTGGCATACTCAACCAACATTGGGAGGTCAATCTCAGGAATAGTGGTGAGTAGGTCGCCGCTTGAAGGAAGGTACCAACCTTCGTCGAGGATGACATACTGAAGTCCGTACTTGGCAGCAAAGTCTATGTAGTGTTTGTAGGTAGCATTGTTGATGCCTGCTACAAAGTCAACTCCTGTGATGTTCCAGTCGTTCCACCAATCCCATGCTACCTTACCTGGACGAATCCAACTGGTGTCGCCAATGCGGTTGGGAGTAGCAAGGGTGTAAACCATATTGTTGTCGAGCATCTCGGTATCGCGATGTGCAAGGGCGAAGATGCGCCAGGGGAAGGTGCGGTTGGATGTACATGAAGCGATATAGTCCTCTGTACTTGTGACATACTGCTGCTTGCGCCACTGATAGTAATCGGTAGTCTTAGGATACTTGGCAAAGTGAGCCTTCACTCCCTTTCCACTGACCTGAAGGAACATGCCTGAATATGCTTCAAGATCGCTTTCCATGATGGTCATCTTGGCCGACTGACAATCGACTGTTGCCGGCAGAAAGGCGAGCAGGTCGCGCTGACGAGTAAAAGGTGCTACGTTGTAAGTAGCCTGAAAAGCCATCGCCTCGGGTTTGCGAGGATTGGTGGTAAAAGGCAGGTAGCTGACATAGTCTTCGGCAAAACGGATGTCGGCTTTCTCGTCGAGTACTTTATAGTTGGAGAAGCCTGTGGTGATAAATCTGTACGCCACACCTTCATCGAACAAGCGGAACTCGAGGTTGACACCACAACTGAGACGAACTACAGCCTGATTGTAGGCGGTAGAGTATTTGGTTTGACGATAGAGTGGGGCAGTGATGTCCTCTTTTACCAACTTAACGGAGGGCTTGCCCTTGATGGTGGCTTTCGATACATCGACTGATGTACTGCCCGACTGGATGATCATGCCTATATCGGCACGCTCAATGAGTTGGTTGAAACCATCGGTAAGTGTGAAGTGCAAACCATCTTGTTGTGACAGTTCGACACGCAGTTGTTTGTTGGGCGAAGAGAATAGAACACCTTCCGTCTCTCCCTTTGTGGGAAGGGCGGCAAATGCCGAAAGGCAAACGGCAAATGGTATAATCAATGATGCAAGTCGTTTCATTTCTTTTAGACTTTAGTTGTTAGACTTTTGACCTTAGTTGTTAGTCGCTAGTTGACAGTTGTCTGACTTTAGCCTCTATCCAATAACCTTTATCTGATACGGATAGGTGGCAGGACCTTCCTGTGCTGTTTCGGCTTGCTGCTGGCCGCGTCTGCGTCCAAATCCGAATGACTCAGGACGGTATTCCTTTGATGGACATCCTACAACAACAAGATAGAGGCGCTTGATGTTGCCTGGGTTCTTGTAGGTGAGGGTTTTCTTTACCTCGGAATTGGCACCGAGGTATGTAGGATTATTGTCGTTATCGACGGCTACAAGTCCGTAGCGATAGCCGATATTATCAGCAGTAGAAAGAGCCTGGAACTGAACCTTGACTGTCTTGCCAACGGCTGGCAGCGTGATTTCGTCGACATTGAATCCATAGGTCTGTGGGGCATTGACTGGTTTCTGCCACCCATTGCCAGCATCCTGCATTTCGCTCTTCATTTCGCAGGAATAGCGAACACTTTCCTTTCGTTTGTCTGGGAAGTCGAAAGTGATGAGTCGGCTGTAGCAGTCGAGCAGTTCGTCGCCCATCTGCTTGACATCAACATTATACATCCGCATATAGGTCTGGGTGAAATCCTCTCCACGACGGCCTCCGCGGAACATGTCGGCCATGTAGGTGAGACCGTGAAGATAGCTCCAGTATTCGAGTACGAAGGGAGCGTGGTACATGTTCTCACTGTTGAAGAGACTCAGGTGGATGAGTTTCTTGAACGCTTCCCAGTGGTAGTTCTCATCAGTCGTCCAACGGGGATTTACGTTCCACAGCATCCACTGAGCAGATGTCTCGAAGATGCCGCCACCCATTCCTTGTGACTGTCCGTCACACGAAATCTGAATCTGGAAAGAGTGTCCGATTTCATGGGCAATGCAGTTGAGGGTCTTGTCCTGCACACGATTGGGCGCAATCCACAGGGCACCGATTTCGTCGTCGTACGAGCCTCCGTAAGCGGTTCCTTCGAGTGAGTAGTTCAGCATGACCATCATGCGGTATTTCTCGGCTTTACTGCCAGGCAGAAGGAATCCCATCATGTCGCGATAGACATTGTAGAAATATTCAACACGCGAGAGAAGGTTGTCGAGGTCGACCGTCATCTTGTGACCATCGAGATCGGGTGCCTTACTGAGGTCGTCACCAAATCCTTTTTCCCATAAGCAAACCACATTGGGCGTACATGCCATACGGTAGTAGCTCCATTTCGAGTCGCGACTGGTAAAATCGTTGTCGCGCAACTCCTTGGGTATGTAAATTTCTTTCCCTTTGGGGAGAGTGTAACCTTGTGCACAGAGTGGTAAGCACAATGTCATCATGTAAATTAGTAAAAATGCAATTCGTTTCATTGTTAATTGATTAAATTGATTAGTTGATGATTTATATATTGTTTATTGAATTGGTAGCACTTCGATTTTTCCGTCGATAAGGGTAACGACAATGGAGAGGGTGGGGTTGTAAGTCTGCAGGAGACCATCCATTTTCAACTTGTTGACGATGGGCTCTACAGTGTTGAAGATGATGAGATAGGTGGCACCATCGGTGTCTTTTACCTGATAGCCTTTCCATCCACGAGGCAGATTATTGATTGCTGCGCATTGACTATTGAGCGCCTCAAGTTGGGATGTACTGACATTGCTATAGTATGCCACGAGACGTGAGTTGACTCTGTCGCCGATGCTGACGCTTTGTGGCTTGTCGGAATAGATAGGGTAGAGGCGTGAGGTGAGGATGGAGTTGTTGTTCTGCTGGTCACCAAATGCCATCGTGTTGTTTGCACGGTCAGTTCGCGCCAATACACCTATACAGTTGTCGATGTTGATATACTGAGCGTTGATAGTTGATAGTTGAGCGTTTAAAGTCTGTTGAGCGTTTGTAGTGGCAAGTGTACGTTCTACCTTGGTGAAGGGGTCGGTCGATATGGCCAGCAGACCGCCTCGTTCGCTGTTGATGGTACAGTCGGCTATCGCTTTGACAATGTCGAAATAGAGAACGAGATTGTGGTGGGAAGCAAAGAGCAGATAATGGTCACGCAGCGTGTGTTCGTTGGTTTCGAGCGTACCGCTAATGATGTAGCTGTTGGAGTCTGACCATACGATAGAGTGACGGACATCAGTTGCGTCTGTCTTCTTGCCGGCTACTTCGTACCAACCTATGAAGTTTCCTGTATTGTTGGCTCGGAAGGGCACTACGATATTGTTGTGAACGACATTGTTTGGCGCAAAATAGCCCGTATAGCTTTTCAGTCCCTTGCTCCAAGAGAAACAAGTGAATCGCTCAGCAGATGATGCTGTGATGACATCTTGGTCGGGGTAATAGCTGGTTTCGCCATATTGACTCAGGAATTGGTTCCAGGTAGCAGGGGTGATGTCGTCGGTAGGTAGCAGATGGTGCATGAGCCAGGTCATCATAACGCGATGTGCCTCAACACCCATACGGCGTGCACCTACATCGGGTCGTAGGAGCCATGAGCCGTCAGTCGTGGTCTTCTGGCGTTTTCCTATTTGTTGCAAAGCCTGTTGCTCAAGCAGCAGGGCATAGGGGTCGCGCAGGAAACAGGAGACGGTGGAGTAGGATGTAATCTGGTCGTAGAGAAACAGACTCCAGTCGTTTCCGTTGGGCATCGCCAATTCTCCGTCGCTCAATGCCAGGCTGTAGAGCACTTCGTCCATTACAAATCCCACATTGTGCATCAGGGCGTTGGTTGTCCAACGTTCTTTCTGATACAATGCGTTTTGGAACAACTTAAGTGCCAAGGCTGCTTCACCTAATTCCTGTGCCACCACATTCTGGTAGCTGGTATGGAAGTAATTGTGGTTTTGCAGGGTATAGTCGTCGTAAAGATTTGCTCCTACGTAGAAGTCTGCGATGGTTTTCTGGTCGTAATCGGGATCGATGACTGTCTGATCGTCTTTGTCGAATGGATGCGAGTATGAATTGATGGCAAACGCCCTGAGACGGTCGAACCACTGAGGCGCCAGTTCGTCATTGGGAAATAGTCCGAGTGTGGCAGCCAGCACATTACATTCCCATCCGTTCTCTTCTGCTTTGGTGTCACCTTGATAGCCTGTAGGGATGCTGCGCTCGAGTTCGTAGTTGCATTCGGCTTTTAGTAGATGATAGACATACTGACGCTGCTCTGCAGTCAGCCTATCCCATTGGAAGAATGCTGAATAGGCTACCGACATAGCCCATAGAGACGATTCCCAACTATGGTCGGCATTGCTGACAGAACCCCAATACTGGTTGTTCTTGCAGGGATAGAGACGGTTCGCCTTATGGGTGGAGTAGGCGTAGATGAGCGTACGGTTTCCCATCTGCTCGAGACGCTCCCAACTGACCTGTTGCGGAAGTGTGACCTTACCTTTCGCATATTTGCACAGAAACGCACAAATCATCGAGAGGTCGGCATTGTGACGCACACCTTGTTCGTTATTACCAAATGTATTCTCACCCTTGAATGTTGCCAATGGCTCTCCTTTCGAATTCTTGTCGCTTATCTCCTGATACTGATTATATAAATAAGGTGTAAAGTCGGCCAGCATCTGTAGTGCAGCGTCGAAATCGTTGTGCGGGGTTGCAGAAAGTGGCAAGCACAATGTGAAAAGAGAGAATGCAATAAAGATATTTAAAGATGCAAGTCGTTTCATACGTTCAGGAGTTACGGGAGTTCAGGTGATATTGACGATAGGGTGCTGATGATATCGAGGGGTGAATCGATAATAATCTTTGCCTTTTGCTCTATGAGGAATTCCTTGTCGCGAAAGCCCCATGAAACAGCAATACAAGGTAGTTTGGAATTATGAGCTGTTGCCAAATCAACCTCGCTGTCGCCCACATAGACGGCGTCATCATGTTGGCATCCCAACTGTTCGATGGCTCGCAGCACCATATCGGGGGCAGGTTTGCGGCGTACGTCAGGTGTCTCACCAATTGCGACATCGATGCAGTCGGAAAAGAAGCGCTGATGAAGATCCTGAACCGCCATATTGAGTTTGTTGCTGACAATCGCAGTCTTCAGTCCTCGCTGCTTACATTGATGCAACATCGGGATAATCTGGTCGTAGGGTTCTGTGCGGTCGAGACTATGTTCAAGATAGTACTCGCGAAATTCGCGGAATACTTTCTCAGTCAGTTCGGCATCGCAACCCTCTGGTAAGGCATGTTCGACCAGACGGCGTACTCCATTTCCCAGAAAGCTCCTGACTTCCCACTTGCTGCGAACAGGCAAATGATAATACGCCAGCGCGTGGTTGACACTGGAGTAGAGGTCGTCCAACGTATTGAGTAGGGTACCGTCGAGGTCGAAGATAATACTATTTACCATTTACTATTTACCATTTACTATTTACCATTTAGCCATTTACCAATTACCATTTAGCCATTTACCATTTAAAATTCCTTAGTTCCCTCCCCTGAGGGGAGGGTTAGGGAGAGCTCATCTTCCCCCTTGGGGGATAAGAGAGGGGCTATTATTTCAATGGAGCAGGTCCGTTCAGAGTTGGCTGCACAGGGATGATTTTGCCCTTCTTGTCGAACTTCATCTCATCGATACATACCTCACGATGGATGCCAGGTCCGTTGTTCAGGAAGTCACGATTGATGCGGTGATATACGATATACCACTGATCTTTTCCTTTGATTTGCAGCACTGAGTTGTGGGCAGGACCGTAAATCTGTTTTGATGGGTCTTGCTTCAACACGATTGGCTCTTCGGCTACGGTGATTGGTCCAAGTGGCTTCTTGCTGGTTCCGTATGCTACGTGGTAGTTAGGACTGCCGGTATCGTCAACGCTCCACAGGAAGTAATAGGTACCATTGCGGTAGAACACATAGGTGCCCTCACGATAGGCATAATCGCGAAGCGTACCACCCTCAGGTGTCAACACGGTAATGGTGTTCTGCTTGATACTTGTCATATCATCGTTCAGTTCGGCTCCTGCCATATAACCATTACCCCAGTAGATGTAGTGCTTACCTGTTTTGGGGTCGGTAAACACATCTACATCGATTTGCTGACCACGACCTACAGGAGAATCGCTGATGATTGGTTTGCCAAAGTCGACAAATGGACCGCATGGGTCGTCAGCTATGGCAACACCGATTTCTTTACGACGTCCGGCATCTGCACTATAATAGAAATAGTATTTGTATGTGCCGTCTTTTTGTTTCACCTCTTCGATTGCTGGTGCCCATGCGTTGCCTCTTGCCCAAGGAACCTGGTCGGACTTCACATCGAGCATCGTACCCTCGTTGGTCCAATCGATAAGGTTGGTCGACGAGAATACCTGGAAGTAATAACCACCCCATCCGTCGAATCCATCTGTGGTGGAGTAGATATAATACTTCTTGGTCTTGTTGGAATAGAGTACCTCTGGATCAGCATGGAAGCCTTCGAGGATAGGTTGCTTGGTTGAACCGAATGCGGAGAGCAGACGGTTTTTCTCTGCCTGAGTGATAGGTATCATCGTACCGTGACGAGGTGTGAATACTCCTTGTGTCTTCGTATCCTGAACAAACTTGAATGTCTTCAAGTCTTCGCTGGTACAGAACTGATAGTGACCTGCTGAATAGCAGTCGTACATCACAATCCAGCTCTTGCCATCGATTGCCTGACACACGCCTACACCTTCAACCGCTGTACGGCTTACTTCCACTCTCGTAGGGATTTTGGTCCATTGCTCACCTGGTTTCTGACCGGCTGCTGGCAGGATGCTGCGGGTTGTTGCCTGGAAGATACCGCCTCCTGCTTCACTCTTATAGAACAGGTGGAACAATCCGTCGGCTTTGTTATATACAATATCTCCATCGATGGCTGCCTTCCCGTCATCGAACAATAGTTGCGGTTCGGTAATGTCGGTGAAGTCTTTGTTGGCATAGCTGTAGTAAATCTTGTCGTAGCGGTTGGTAGGCGACAACAGCGAATAGAACACCACATACTTGCCGCTATGGGTGTCGTACACTGTCTCAGGAGCCCACACACGTTGTACGTTTCGCCAAGTGTTGGCAAACTTGGTAGGGAAATGGATGACTGTATGTTCCCAATGAATCAAGTCGGTACTCTTCATCAGTACCATACCACGGTTGGATGACCAACCCAGGTTTGACTTCATGTCGGTAGCAACCATATAGAATGTCTTGCCGTCCTCACAGCGAAGGATATGAGGGTCGCGTACACAACCCGTAAATGCAATCGTATCGGATGCAATGACAGGGCGTCCGTTGTTGAGCGGTGTCCAGTTGTATCCGTCATCGCTGAGTGCATAACAAATCTGCTCTTGCTCAGGAGCATTACCTGTGAAATACGTAAACAGATACGCCACCTTGTCGTTCTGTGCATTCATGCTAATCGCTTGGAGCGATAAGATTCCAGTAAGGAGTGTAGTCGTAAGTTTATTCATAAGTTATTTAATTAATGATTTATATTCTATTTCGTTTTAACGATGTCGAAGAGATAGGTTAGTTTGGCAGTGATGGTCTGATGGGCAGACCGGCTGAAAAAACCTTTCTTGCTGTTGTCGAATACGTCGCCAAGTCCATAGTTATATCGGCCGTTGAGCAGAAAGTGTCCCAAAGGGGTCGAGAGTTCCATTCCGATGCCTGCTGTGATGCCATAATCCACCTTGTTGTCAACAGCCATTCCGTATTGCTTCACCACATTGTTAGGACGTCTTGATACATCCCACACACCTCCTCCGTATGTTTCCGAACTTCCCAGGTTGTATCCGAAGATCGGACCTGCTTCCAATATGAACTTGCAGCCTCGTAGTTCGCGTCCCCATCCCATCTGCATCATGATAGGTACCTGCACATAGGTCAGACTGCGGCTATAGGTATTACCGCTTCCGTCCTCGATTACCTCTTTCCAACCAAGGTTTGCAAAGTTGACTTCCATCGATACGCCACAGATGGCGGTGAAGTATTTCTCGCAGATGTAACGGGCAGAGAATCCGAATGTCGGGCTGAATTTATAGTCTTGCTTGATGGTAGGGGTTATATCCATCCTCGTCATAAGCATACCGACATTGCCACCAATAGCAAAGTCGCTACGCTTATCGCCCACCTGAGCATTGACCAACGAACAATGCGCATTGACCATGAGGAAGATGAAAGCAAGAATAATGATTCTTTTCATATTCTATTCTATAACCACTAACCGTTAATCTATTAATCTATTAATCTATTAACCTATTAACCTACTAAGCTATTAACCTATAAGCCACTCAACAGCTACAATTGCTTCACACTGATGGTTCCGTCAGCATTGTATTTCACAAACATCATGGCGTTGTTGATAAATCCACTCCATGTGTTCTTGTGGGTGAAATGCATAGGATTCTGAATAGCGTCGCTTGTAAGGTTCTCTATATTGGCAGCAAAATCCTCTCCCTCGATATACATGTTGCGCACGAAGAAGTTAGCGATGTCGTAGCCCAGCATACCGTAACGTGGGTATGAATGGTACTGATCGCGTCCGAATGCGCTGCGGAAACGCTGGTTGAAAGCATAGGTCTCTGTTGCGTTCGGATTGTTGTAGAAACTGGTGAAGAACATACAGTTGTACTTCTTGAATGCCTCGATTGACTTGTCAGCAAAGGCTTGCCAGTCGGTATAGCCGAAAAGGTTGATACGATACGAATCCAGTGCCAGTTCGCCCAATCGCTTGACGATGCGGTCGAAAGCCGTTTTGGTACTCGACGATATAATGATGTAGTTCTCCTTGTTTGTCGATAACATCCCGACGAGGTTGGCTATCTCCTTGAAGTCACAGTTTGAGTAACTGATTTTCTCTGAATTGAGGAAGTTCTTCAGACGCAGTACGTAGTCGGCCTTATCGGTCTGGTCTTCTATGTTGATAAATACATAATTGGCATTGGGATGCATAGCAGAGAACGAAGCGAAGGCACGATCGTAGGTGTCGTTATCCATCTTCTGGTTCACCTGATACACATTGTGGGAGTTGTTCACAAGGGTAGTGGACGACGAGAGCGGAACTACCAGACTGATGTTGTTCTTCTCGGTAAACGCCTTCAGCTTGTTGATGTTGCTTGCGTCTTTGGCACCGATAATCAGTTGCACGTTCTTCATCTGCGGCAATGCAAGTACGCTGTCTATCTGTGCCTCATCGAATGCATATACCTTTCCGCTTACACCATCACGCTTCATCTCCGATACTGCCAGCATGATACCCTCATAGAAGTCGATCATCGTGATAGCTTCACGTGTCTTCTTCTGCTGGTCAAGGCCGAACGGCATGATGACAGCGAAGTTCACAGGTACAGGCTCCTTGATGACGATTTCCTCTTCCTCGACTTCCACAGGACGCATCGCTTCCAGTTCGGCTTGGGTGAACGGAATGCACAGCACCTGTCCCTTCTTGATTCTGTCTTTCTTATCAGGTTCAATCGTAGGATTGGCAGCCACTATCTCATCCACCGATACGCCGAAACGCTGGGCAATGCTGTAAAGCGTCTCCTTTTTCTTTACCTCATAGGTTTCCTTGCACGGCGGAATTTCTTCAACGACAGGTGTCGGCTGCACATCTTCTACAGTTGCTTGCTGTGTCACAGGCTGAATGATGATATGCTGTTCGGGAGCCTGCTGCACAGGAGGTGTTTGAATGATGATGTGCTGAACAGGTTCCTGTGCTGCCTTGGCAGGAATGTTGATGGTCTGTCCGGCTATGATCGTTTCGCCCAACCCAGGATTCGCTGCCTGGATGGCGCTGATGGTCACCCCATACGTGTGGCTGATACTATAAAGCGTTTCACCAGCCTTGATTTCATGTCTGGTTTGCCCCATCGCATTGAAACAGATGAAAGCGAATGTGAATACTGTAGAAATAGTTTTCAAGAATCTATAACCCATAATCCTTATTATATTATAATAATATCACATAAATCGAGTGCAAAGTTACAAAATATTTACCATTTAATCATTTACCATTTCTGTTTTTTTGCAAATAATGCCTTTTTCCTTTGGGTGTTCAATATAAAATGCGTACATTTGCATCGTGTTCTGAATAATTAACCATTTTAATGCATCATATTTTCATGAAGTTAATACTTGCCAGCAACTCCCCACGACGCAAGGAACTCCTTGCCGGACTCGAACTCCCCTTCGAAGTGCGCGTCCTCAGCGGCATCGACGAACGCTATCCCGACATCCTGCAGGGCGAAGAGATACCGCGCTATATATCAGCACAGAAGGCACGCGCCTATCTGCCCACACTCGCCAACGACGAACTCCTCATCACCGCCGACACCGTCGTGATGCTCGAGGGTAGGGTACTCGGAAAACCACACGACCGCGACGAAGCCATCCGTATGCTCACCGACCTGTCGGGACGTACCCACGAGGTGATCACTGGTGTCACCCTTGCTACCGTTGAGTCGCAGAAGAGTTTTGCCTCCGTGTCGCGCGTCACTTTCGCATCGCTCCATCCCGACGACATCATACACTATGTCGACCACTATCGCCCGTTCGACAAAGCAGGTGCATACGGCATTCAGGAATGGATAGGTTTCATCGGTGTGACACGCATCGAGGGCAGTTACTTCAATGTGATGGGACTACCTGTTCAGCGACTTTATGAAGAATTACGCCGTTTTTGTGGGGTCGACCTCACAAAATGAGGGTCAAAATGCAGAAATGCGGTAAAAAAACAACAAAAGTAAAAAAAAACTCGAAAAAGTTTTGCAGAATAAAAAAAATAACGTACATTTGCAATCCACTTCAAAGATTGAAGGCTTCGACTTCGTTAAGCGAAGGAGAACTTCATCATGAAGTAGTTTTGTCGTGTTTTATTTTGTGTTTGTGTTGTGGCTACTCTTATGCGTGAAGTAAAGGGGTAGCCTTTTTTGGGGCTTAATAGCTTAGTAGGTTAATGGCTTAGTAGGTTAATGGCGGCTTCTTCTTAACTCTCACTTCTTTCCGAATAGCAAGAGGGTATGCCATTGTTTTCTGACACACCCTCTTGACAAATGCACTTAGGCAGGTTTTCTGAATGTTACTTTAACTTCTGCGCATTGATGCTAGATATTTCAGTAGTGGCTTCAGCAGCATTCTGACCCTGCACTATCTTGATGTTCTCATATTTCCAGTTGCCCAATACCTTATTGTTATGGTTGGGGTCGAGGGCTTGATAGGTGAGGGTGTATGTACCTTCTGGCAGGTACTTTTTCGCTACTTCGTTCACATTGTATGAACTGGATATCGAGGCATAGACGGGGGCTTTCACTCCCTGTGCAGCGAATTCTTCCTGCTTGTAGATCTTGATGTTGCCGATCGTGTAGGATGATGCAGCATTCTTCAGCGCAATCACACCCCATGGGGTACGGTCGGGATTAGGCAGTTTGTCTGTATGATTAAACCAACCGAACGGGCTGGCAATATAGCCGTTGTAGGTCTTCTTGTTGCTGTCGTACTGCACTGCTCCGCGCCAATGATACCATGATGCGAATACGGGCTTCACCTTCACGCGCAGGTTGAAGTGGGTCGTACTGTTGTCGTCGGCACCCAGGTTGCTGCTACGTGGCACACGCCACATCCATGCTGTGTTGGCAGAGAACTCTGTGTGGATGATGGCAGGGAAGTTGACATTCGTTGCCGCCTCATCCTCATAGTCATCGTCATCCAGTTTCACATTCTGAGCAGTATAGCGGAACGATGGATAGGTCGTTGATGTGTTGCGCTCGTAACCGATGGATTTGAGTGCGTAGCTCACACTGCTCGACACTTCGCGAGTGAAACCTATGCTGAAGGAACCTTTCTTTCCTTCTTTGCCAATTTCGAGAGAACCGGAGCCGCTGATCGACCAAGAGACGCCGTTGGAGTAGGAGTATTCGGTATTCTGATTGTCGGGGATTGGGGTCTTGTAATACTGAATCTTGTTAGCGATGGAATTGTTGTTGGCATCGAGCAACTCATATTCCACGGTCATGTTATCAAACCAATAGGCATAGATGCGGCATCGTCCCCAGCTGAAGAGGCCTCCCGTGCGGGCTGCAACCTCCCACAGAGGCTTGATGTGAGGCGTGATTTCGCTTCTTACCATGTAGTAATCGCCAGCCTTGCTCTGTCCGTTGCTCGACAGCAAATAGACAGAACTTACCCAGTACTTGAGGGTCACCGAACTGCTTTTGTTCCAGTAGTAATCCTTCTCGATGCAGTGATTCAGGCTGACAGGGATGTCTTTCACGAAGAAGTAGCCGTCTTCCACTTCCATCTTCATGTCGCTGCCGTCATCGTCGGCACGTGTGGCTCTGCGTGATGTTTCCTCGCTGATGTCTTCAATGAAATCGATGAAGGGGTCGAGACGTGCCTGAAAATAGTTGTAGTTCTGATCGTAGTCGTTGTCGTACAGGCTCTCCGTATTCTTCGTCTCCGAATCTGCGGGGAACTGCTCGTTGTACTGACGAATGGATTCCCATTCATCAGCCGACATCTCCTTGATTTCATCGGTGTATTTCCCGTCAAACTCAGGCTCCTCATACATCGTGTAGTGTTGCTCATACTTATTGTAGGCAAAGAACACCTCGTCCATCTCCTCGCTGGCGAAGAAATCCTCGCTGGCGTTATACTCGTCGTCCCAGTAGCCTTCCTCGCCGTCGTCCTCATCATCCAAATAGCCATCGCCTAAGGAGTCGAAGCCCTCTTCCGAAGGACGCATCATGACGATGAGACCGCCACGGTTGTAGAAATCGCCCAGTTCGTCGATTCTTGACAGGGCAGTAGGAATGCTGACGAAAGCTACCTCCGCCTTTTGAAGGTCTTGCGTCTGATTGGGGAAACGCTGACGGATGACATTCTGCAAATCGGGGTCTTCGCTATCGATGCCCGAAATGTAGGTGAGTTTGTTGCATGGTTCCCACTCCTCCAACCGCTGCTGTTCGATGTCGGTTTTACCCTTTGGTGAGTCGTTGTCGTCATCTTCAGAGCACGACGTCATCACACTAGTGCTGCATATAGTCAGGATGGCAGCAAGCATCCACATCATCTTTCTTTTCATATACTAATATTTTAATTTAAGTTTCGCAAGCTCAACTTTAGAAGTTATCGCGGTCCTCGACCGCTTGGTTTTGACTCTTATCTCCCACAACGGAAAATCGGTGCAAAATTACATAAATCGTATCACTTTTCGCATCATCCATCGCAAAAAACTGATTCTTACACCATATTTTCTTACTTTCACATCAATTTTTGCAATGAGATCAGTCTTTTCCGGTGTCTTTTCCTGGTTTTTGATGACATTTTCACCGAAAAGAATGCCTTTTCCCACCAAAATCACAAAATCACAAATCACAAAAATCACAAATCACAAAAATCACAAATCACAAAAAGAGTCGAGCTGTATAGCCCGACTCAATTTTCAGAGATCTATTTCTAGTCCGAACATTCCTAGCACAGCCCACAGGACTGAAGTGCAGAGGTTCCGAGCAAAGCTCCGAGAACGGTAATTATGAAGCGGATGACTTCCGCAATGACCTTCTTCTTGTTTTCTTCCATCTTTCATTTAACTTTGTTTTCTTTTGTCACGACTCGGCAAAATTTGAATAAATTCAATTTTGCACTCGCTGCTCCAAAAGTTTCCCATTTAATCATTTACAATTTACTATCTTCCCCCCTCGGGGGGATAAGAGGAGGGGCCATTCCCCGTCACTCTCCCCCTCGGGGGAGATGTCCAGAGGACAGAGGGGGTCTGGGCCGTCTCTTTAGTTCTGGTCAGCTCCACCGCCTCCGGTGCTGCCGCTGTTGATGACGAGGGTTGCGTTGCCGTCGGGCATCTGGAAGGTACCAGTGTAGGTGCCGTCGCTTTCAGTCAGGGTGACTGAGCTGCCGTTGAGGGTGGCCGTTGGGGTCTGACCTTCGGCTGGGGTGACGCTGAGGGCTACCTCGGTGCCTGCTGCGATCTGGCTGCCGCTGTTGACTGCGTTGCCGCCTACGGTGACTGCTGACGTGCCGCTACCACTGCGGCTGATGGTCAGGGTCGGAACGGAACTACCGCTGTTGCCACTGTTTCCGCTGCCACTATTCTCACTCCCCTCGCCTTGAGGAGAGGGGTCGGGGGTGAGGCTGTTTTCGTTAGTGCTACCCTCTGGTCGTTCCTCTGCTTTCTCGCGCTTGAGGTCTTCTGCCCAGATGAAGGATGCCTGGTTGAGGACGCTGCGGCTGCTGAGGTTGGCTTCGGTGGCCTGGTCGGGGAGGAAGCGGATGTGGAGGCCCTTGAACGAGGTCTTGGGGTTGAACTTGGCGATGCTGATGGTGCCGTGCTTCTGGTTCTCGCCCGTGATGTAGAAGGTGCCCAGTCCGTCGATCTTGATTTTCTTCGAGTCGAGGATGAGCTCGAGGATACAGCTTTCTGCCTTGCGGAGCACTCCTTCTACTACGTCCTGCGTGTAGGGTGAGCCGTGTTCGGCGATGTGACGTGCCAGCTTGGCGGTGTTGAGGGTTTCGGTCTGAAGAATTCGGCCGAAGTAACGTCCTTCGGATACTGATCCGGACTTGACGTTGCGATAGATGTCATAGATGATTTTTGCCATAGTTAATTTGATTTAAGGGTTAAACAATTCTGTTGTTGCTCTGCCTTCGGACATGCGCGCTTTGTTCCTTCAGCTTTGCGGGTACAAAGTTACGAAAAAAAACTGAAATGACCAAATTTTCAAAAAAAAAATTTCGGAAAAAAAACGGGGAAACGGGGCATTTGGCGAAACGTAATTTCATGGGCAGTGTGCCGTAATTTCGTGCGCGGCGAGCCGTAATCTCTCGGAGCGCGAAGTTACGTCTTCTGAATTGGCTGTTTTTGTAAAGTGAAGAGAGCAAAGGAGCATGTACGAAGATTTACAACGCAAAGGTATCTGTGTTAGGGAAACACTGTTTACTTCGTACTTCGTACTTCGTACATCTTGGTTTTTGAAAAAAACAGAAGGAAGAAAAATTAATATATAATATATATAATATATTATATATATTATATATTAAAATTATTTATTGTATGATTCATTCTATTACCAGCAGCTGTTTTCCCGTTTTCGGAAAATGTAAATGTACGAAGTACGAAGTACGAAGTGACGGGAAAAACTGATTTTTGACTTCGTCGAAGATAAAATGCACCTCGGAATTAAAAATAAATGCTAATTTATTTTGTACTTCGCTCGGTTGTTGCTATCTTTGCAGTTGCAATAAACTATAGCTGATAAATATGGCATTTGAATCTACCTTTAAGGCAATAGATAATACGCTGCGGCATGATGATGGTTGCAGCACGGCGTTGGATTATGTGGAGCAGTCGAGCTGGGTGCTGTTCCTGAAGTACTTTGACGACTTGGAACTGACGCGCGAACAGGCGGCAGAGCTGGAAGAAAAGCCCTACGAGCGTATCATCAGCGGTGATTACCAATGGAACAAATGGGCAATGCCGTTGGATGCGACGGGTCGCTACGACAGCAAAAGTGCTTTGGTAGGTGACGACCTGATAGAGTTTGTCAACGGGAAGTTGTTCCCTTATCTCCAGTCGTTCACTGAGAAGTACGAGCCTGACACCATTGAGTATAAGGTAGGTATCATCTTCACGAATATCAAAAACAAGATATCGAGCGGCTACAACCTCCGTGACATCATTGAGCATATCGACGAACTCCGCTTCCAGACGGCAGAGAACCGCCACGAGATGACGCAGATCTACGAAGACCGTCTGCGCCAGATGGGTAATGCAGGGCGTAATGGCGGTGAGTATTACACCCCGCGTCCACTCATCCGCACCATCGTAAAGAGCGTGAATCCCCAGATTGGTGAGACCGTCTATGACGGAGCCTGCGGTAGTGCGGGATTCCTTTGCGAAGCCTACACCTATATGCATGGAAAACCCGGAATAAGCAGTAGTGAGGAAGCCACCCTGCAACTGAAGACATTCTATGGTAAGGAGCTGAAAGGTTTGGCTTATATCATTGCCATGATGAACATGATTCTGCATGGTGTGCAGTCGCCGAATATCATCCGTACCAATACGCTGACGGAGAATCTGAGTAATATTACCCCTTCGGAGCAGAAGAATGTCATCCTTGCCAATCCCCCCTTCGGAGGTTCGGAGCGTGAGGAAGTGCAACAGAATTTCCCCATCAAGAGCAGCGAAACAGCCTATATGTTTATGCAGCATTTTATGCGAATGCTGAAAGCTGGAGGCCGTGCAGGTATTGTTATCAAGAACACCTTCCTGAGTAATGGTGATGCCAAGCTCTTACGAAAAAAGCTCTTGGAGGAGTGCAACTTGCATACCATCTTAGACCTTCCCAGTGGTGTGTTCACAGGTGCTGGTGTGAAGACCGTGGTACTGTTCTTTACTAAGGGTGAACCAACGCAGAAGATTTGGTATTACCAACTCGATAAGCACTTCACCAAGACGCAACCGCTGACAGAAGATGACCTTGCTGATTTCCTCGCTTTGCAGAAAACGAAAGCCGATAGCGAAAATTCATGGAGCATCGATGTGTCTTCTTTGGGAGAGGACTACGACCTTAGCGTGAAGAACCCGCACAAGGTGGAAGAAGTGGATGAGCGTACGCCAGAAGAGATACACGAGTCTTTAGCTGCTTTGCACGCCAAGGCAGGCACCCTGCTTGCTGAAATCGAAACAATCATAGAGGAGGACGAAGCATGAGTTACGTACCACCATTCACAATAACGGACGAGATAACGTCGTTGATAGCGGATATAGCAGAGAAAGTGGGGCATCTGACTGCTACTGCCGAGCAATTGCCTGCTCCCCATTTGCGCAAGGAGAATCGCATCAAGACGATTCAGTCGTCACTTGCGATTGAAAATAACTCGCTATCCATCGATCAGGTGACGGCAATCTTGGAAGGAAAACGTGTACTTGGTTCCCCTAATGAGATTCAGGAGGTGAAGAATGCCATAGATGCGTACGAACTTCTTTTAGAACTAAATCCCTATAAGGAGAAAGATCTGCTCAAGGCACATAAGCTGATGATGACGGATTTGGTGAAAGAAAACGGTTGCTATCGTCAAGGAAGTGTTGGTGTGTTTGATGGTCAGAAATGTGTCCACATGGCACCACCTGCCCAACGCGTCCCTCTTCTGATGGCAGATTTGTTGGACTGGGTGAAGAAGACGAAAGTGCATCCGCTGGTCAGTTCGTGCGTATTCCATTATGAGTTTGAGTTCATCCACCCATTTGCCGATGGTAACGGACGTATGGGGCGAATGTGGCAAACACTTCTGCTGATGCAGTGGAACCCCATCTTTGCATGGATTCCTGTAGAGACTATTGTCAAGGAACACCAGCAGGATTATTATGCAGCGATAGCCCAGAGCGACTCGGAAGCTAACAGCTCCGTTTTCATCACATTTATGCTGAATTGCTTAAAGCAGGCTTTGCAGGAAATGCAAGAAAGTAACCAGAAAAGTAACCAGAAAAGTAACCAGAAAATTCTTGCAGCCATGCGTCGCAATCCTTCTGTCACCATTCGTGAATTGCAGGATGAGACAGGACTTTCAGAAAGTGGCGTGAAGAAAGTAATTCGTCAGTTACGAGCCAATGGCTTTATCCAGCGCATAGGTGGTGCCAAGGGTGGTCATTGGGAGATTATAAAGGAGGACGAGGCATGAAAGAAGGCTGGACATATAAGAAGTTAGGGGAGGTCTGTGAAATATTTGGCAGGATTGGCTTCCGTGGCTATACTAAAGCTGATTTAGTTGGCTCCCCCAATGATGGAGCTATAACACTTTCACCATCAAATATTGTAAATGGTGAGATGGATTATAGCAAATGTTCCTATATCACTTGGGCAAAATACGAAGAATCACCAGAAATAATGATTTATCCAGGTGATATTTTATTGGTAAAAACAGCATCAGTCGGAAAAACAGCTCTTGTAAGAGACCTCCCTCACAAAGCTACAATAAACCCTCAGTTTGTCGTGTTCAAAAATATTGAGACAAATCATGATTATCTCTCCTATTATATGAAGTCTGAGAAGGCTCAGAAATATATATGGTCAATAGCTAAAGGTGCGGCCGCTCAAACGGTATCACAAAAGAATCTTGCAGAAATGCAAGT
Organism: uncultured Bacteroidales bacterium; assembly: GCA_902787555.1. Taxonomy (GTDB): domain Bacteria; phylum Bacteroidota; class Bacteroidia; order Bacteroidales; family Bacteroidaceae; genus Colivivens. The sequence continues at coordinate 33,419 of CADAGO010000015.1, read as the reverse complement.
TCCTGTACCTACTAAAGCCGAGCAGCAGCGTATTGTTTCTCGTCTTGATTCCGCCTTTGCCCATATCGACGAACTGAAAGCGAATGCAGAAAAGCAGTTGAGCGAAGCTCGTACTCTCTTCCAAAAGGCTCTCACCAAGGCTATGGAGCCAAAAGAAGGATGGGAGGAGAGAACATTGAAAGAAATTGGCTTAACACAAACAGGAACAACTCCTTCAAAAGATGATAAAGCTAACTATGGCGATTTTATTCCTTTTATTAGGCCATCTGAAATAGACTTCGACGGATGTGGCAATATCGATTATGATAGCGAGATGAAGCTTAGTGAAGAGGGAGTGTCTAAAGGAAGATTATTTAAAGCTGGTTCTATATTAATGGTTTGTATCGGTGCAACCATTAGTAAAGTTGGCTTCTTAACAAGAGATGTTTCTTGTAATCAGCAGATTAATGTGTTAACTCCCCCAAATGGTTACGATTTCAAATTCATATATTACGCGATGCGTAACAAAGACTTTAAGGATATGGTTATCAAGGAGGGAACAAGTTCACAAGCGACATTACCTATCATTAATAAAGGAAAATGGGAGAAACTCTCTATAGCTATTCCTCCTCTCTCCGAGCAGAAGCGTATTGTCTCTCGTTTGGATGCCATTTCCGCTCATATCCGTGAGTTGGAGGAGGTGTTGCAAAAGACCATCGCCGAGTGCGATGCCCTGAAACAAGCATTATTAAGAAAAGTATTTGAATAGTTCGATAAACTCACTATAAATAACAAACTATGAACGAATCGGATACCAGGTTACATAAGATAGACCCGAAGTTGAAGGCTGCTGGGTGGGGTGTGACGGAAGGCAGTCGCATCACGACCGAGTACACCTTTACGCGAGGGAAGATCAGTCGTTCGCAGAAAGGCGTTCAGAAAAAGGCGGACTATGTGCTGATTTATCGCGGTGTGAAACTGGCCGTCGTAGAAGCCAAGAGCGACGAGCTGAGTTATGCTGAGGGTGTGGCTCAGGCGAAGGAGTATGCCGATATGCTGGGCGTCCGCTACACCTACGCTACCAACGGCAACGACATCTGGGAAATGGATCGCCAGACGTTCATAGAAGATTTCGTGCCTTCGTATCCTTCGCCAGATGAGTTGTGGCAGCGCGTGTATGGACCTGCCAATGAATGGCGCGACAAGCTGAACGAGCAGCCTTTCTATAGCGATGGTGTAAAGCAGCCCCGCTATTATCAGGAAACGGCAGTAAGGAAGGTGTTGGAGGGTATTGCCAAAGGTGAACGGCGCATCCTGCTGACACTTGCCACAGGAACCGGTAAGACGTTTATTGCCTTTCAGATAGCATGGAAATTGTTCCAGACACGATGGAACCTGAAAAAGACGGGTACACGTCCGAGGATTCTGTTCCTTGCCGACAGGAATGTGCTTGCAAATCAGGCCATGATAGACTTCGGCGGTTTCAAGAGTGATGCGATGGTGCGCATCAAGCCGGGTAGTGTGGCAAAGAATGGAGAGGTACCGACAAACGGCAGCATCTTTTTCACCATCTTCCAGACGTTTATGTGCGGCCCTGATGATTCGCCCTATTTCGGACAATACCCGAAGGATTTCTTCGACCTTGTGATTATTGACGAGTGTCATCGTGGAGGTGCCAAGGACGAAAGCAATTGGCGCGGCATACTGGAGTATTTCGAACCCGCCGTGCAACTGGGTCTGACGGCAACGCCAAGGGTGGAACAGAACGTCAACACCTATCAGTACTTTACGTATCATGCCTACGAGTATTCTTTGAAGCAAGGTATCGAGGATGGTTTCCTGACTCCGTTCCGTCATATCAAGATGAAATCGAACATCGACGAATATCAGTATAATCCTGATGATGAGGTCGTGAGCGGTGAGGTGCAATTGGGAAAGACCTATACGGAAGGTGACTTCTATAACGGCAACATCAAAATCCGTCAGAGGGATGAAGCCCGTGTGAGGGAGTTCCTGAACGGTATGGGTGAAACGGAAAAAGGCATTGTGTTCTGTTGCACGCAAGCCCATGCGGCAGAAGTGCGCGACATGATCAATGCCTACAGGCGGAAGAAAGGCTATTGTGAACGTGTGACTGCCAACGATGGAGAAACGGGCGAAACATTCCTGGAGGAATTCAAGGACAACGAAAAGACGATACCCACCATCCTGACAACATCGGAAAAGCTGTCGACGGGTGTGGATGCGAAGAACGTGAGACATATCGTGCTGCTGCGTCCTGTGAACTCGATGATAGAATACAAGCAGATAGTAGGTCGTGGAACACGTATCTACGACGGAAAGTATTACTTCACCATCTGGGACTTCGTGGGAGCATTCAACAAATACAACCAACCAGATTGGGATGGACCTCCCATCTGTCCGAAATGTGGTAATAACCCTTGTACGTGTGGTAAGACCCATAAAGATTATTTCCCCGACATAGAGCCGACAGGAATGCAAGGTGTGAGTGATGGTGGTGATGAGGGTGATGATGACGACAAGAAGGAACAGTTGGAAATCAGACTTTCGGACGGACGTGCCCGAAGAATTAGGTTTATCAACGACGTGATGTTCTGGGGAGCTGACGGAAAGCCTGTCAGTACGCATGATTTCATCAATGAAATGTTTGGCAGGTTACCTGATTTCTTCTCGTCGAGCGACGACCTGCATCAGATGTGGGCAGACCCAGATACCCGTGATGCTTTGTTGAAGAAACTGGAAGAGGCGGGCTATGGCGAGGACGTGCTGAAAGATATCCGCAAGATCATAGATGCCGAGAAATGCGACTTGCTGGATGTGCTGGAGTACATTGCCTATGCCACCACACCCATCGAACGCAGAGAACGTGCTGAGCGCATCAATAGCTACTACATGTCGCTCACAGCAGCCCAGCAGCAGTTTGTGGAATACTTGGTGGGTGCCTATATCCGTTCGGGTGTTGACGAACTGAAGATGAATAAGCTCAAGACGCTGTTGGAACTGAAGTTCGGTTCGGTGCCGGAGGGTATCAGTGCCCTTGGCGGTGCTCCTATGGCAAGGCAGGTGTTCAAGGACTTCCAGTATAGGCTATATGCGTGAAAACGCAAATCAATAACACGACAACTCAAGTAGACGATGATTTATGGCGAATACACCAGGAAACAATATGCTGACAACCATAGAGACGAAAGTAGAGGCGTTGAATCTCTGCTCTTGCTTGCTCTCACTCAATGCAATGAGTTTGAGTCTGGCTGTTGATGTGTGTAGGACTACCAAATATTTTGAACTGGTATTGAACGACTGGCAAAAATGTATGCCATTGGGTGAAGCCAATGACGTAAACTTTGCGATGTGGGGAGGAAAGCTATGGGAGATGATGCGCAAAGTGAGGTCTGCCTACATGTTGCAGAGTGTATTGGTGAGCGAGTACAAATACGAGATGGATAGCTATCTGCGATTTAAGGAATGTCAGCAGGCTGTAGATATCTATGACAGTTCGCTGGAGGCTCTTCATGAGGTGAAAGGTGAGGATGTGCCTACCATTCTGATGTGCTCGATGCGTGCTCTGAGCGAAGTGTTGATGCAGATATCAGAGTTTTTGAATACGCCTTCTGAAGAACTGCTTGCGATATCATACGAGAAGTGGGTTGACAATTATAAGTTGCATTACCAGAAAGATTGCCGAAAGCAATATAAGAAGTGGAGATTGCAATATTCCCAACGTACCCTGAAGAAACATTTGCAGGAAAGGCTGAAGATAGAACTGGATTCGTTCAAACAGGCTTTTTTCAAAAACGACGATGAATTTGAGCTGGTGTATGATGTGGAGCAGAAGAGAATCGACATTGAAGGGTTGTCGCGTTTTCTGTTTGCCAACGTGGAGCGTTTCGGTGTTTCACATATCGACCCTCGCCCCATGCTAAGTAAGGAATTGGTATCGCTATTCAATTTTGTTGAGACTTGGAAGCTGCTACAGGCCGATTTGCTTCCGACGGAGAAACTCGTCCCGAAAAATCCTGAGGAAAAGGGAATTGTAGAGAACGAGATGAAGGAAATGTGCAAGAAGATATTGACGCATACTGCGAATCTGAAGTCGCTGTTTGGTGAGGATTGGGCGAAATGGCAACAATTGTGCAAGAAAGTATGCATGGATAACGATTTGTTTGGCAAATTGAAGAAAGTGAACCCACGATATAACGAATGGAAGATGAACCAAAAACTGGTGTGTAACATGATAGGCTTGTTCTTGCATGAGTTAGACCTCAATGTAAGTGTCGCAGAAATAAACAATATCTTATGCAAGAAGAATATCAGAGTCTATATCTCGAACCACACGAATTATGGAGACTCTTCAACTGATTTAAGTAGAGAACAGCATGAACGAATAGAAAGGATGCTGGTTTAAGCCGATGATAAATTCCCTGATAAGATAAAAACGATTCTTATCAATCTTATCAATTTTATCACTTTTATCTTTCAACATAGCGTAGTATCTTTGCCCACAGATTCCAAAATGGAGTTTGTGGGCAATGTTTTATGTTATGCCCACTAATATGAACCCGAGTTGCGTGAGAGTCCTCGCGAGATAAAGTTCGAACACCTCGACCTTCTCACAACACTTCGTGGTTATGGCTACAAAGCTTGTGAAAGTCCCTGTTGAGGGCATTAAGGCTGAGGAGGTATTGGCTCTTTGGCATACTGGGAGATTGTACGTAAAGTTAAATCGCAAGAACGTTCCTTTAGAGAAAATAAAGGATAATGTACGTGCGTACGTAGATAGACTGCGTCCGTTCGTAACGGCTGCATTTCGTGACTCGATTGATGAACTGTGGGATGAAATACTGGATGACGAGCTGTATCGACCGCTTATCGTTCCTGATGCTCGTACCCGTAAAGAGCGATCGCTGAACAAGAATGGTGTGATGCGTCTCGTGGGCGTATTGCGCTCGTTACAGGTCTATGAATGTATGACTGATTCCGAAATCTGTGCCACCCTGGAGGGGCATCATAAAGACTGTTCGTACCGAGGTTATCTGGGCAAAGGAGTTGATGATTATATGTTTGGCGAATTGAAGAAATTAAGGAATAGTTTCTGGAATCCGCGCTTTGATAAATAGAACATTTTATCAGCGAAATAATAGCCTTAACTTTGCATCGGATTTAAAAATCCATTGCTATGTGAAAATCAGAACAGCGCGCATATCTGAGATTCAAGAAAATTGTAAAACCAAAAAAACGAAAGAAAATTATGAAGAAATTTGTTGAATTCTCAGCAGAGGCTATCGCAAGCCTCGAAACAGGCAAACGGGTGGAAGGAGCCATCCGACGCGACGAAAAGACAGGTAAGTTGGTGTTTAAACACTACATCAGACAAAACCAGCCACGCAAGCACGATACCTTGATCAAGGTGCTTGAGCACGGATGGGTGAAGGAATCGGTGCAGCGAGTGAAGTTCTTCAGCTCAGTGAAGAAGGCATTGGGCACAGCAAGAGTGATCAGCGTGCTGGAGCGTGAGACGAACGCTGCCAAGAACGCTCTCATCGACCGCGAACTGGACTTCGTGCCTTTCCCCTAAATTGTTTAATCGAAAAAATCTAAGTAACTATGTTTAGTATTCAACAGAGATTTTATCTACCTACGAAGGTAGCAAGTTTGGAGCAGTTCTGGGCGCTCGTCAGGGCGCCACACACTGCCAAGTTGGTTGCTGAAGCTCGTGCGGCACTGGCGAAGGGCGACAAGGCGACGACAAGAAAAAGAAGCAACTGCCGCTGATTATATTCGTCGGAACATTCGACGAGTCGGAAAAAGTGGTGGCGAACAAGAAAACCGGTGAGAAAAGGACATTGAAGGGTCGCTGGCGTAATCAGGCGAACGTAAAACTGAACGGGCTGGTGGTAGCTGACTACGACCATCTGGATGGTGATGTCCGTGAGATTTGGAACGACGTCTATGCAAAATTGTCCGACGAGGACAAGGCACGAATTCTGCTTGTTTTCGTCACCCCATCGGGACAAGGGCTGAAGGTGGTGTTCACGGCTGATGTGAAGGTGGGCAATCTCATCGATAACCAACTGGACTTCTCTGCCAAGTTGGGGCTGAAACTCGATGAATCGTGCAAGGATGCCAGCCGTGGTGCCTTCCTGACGACCGAACAGGACATTATCAGCATCAGCGATGAACTCTTCACGTACGAGAATAAGGAGTTTGCCGAGCAATTCAACGAAAGCTATAGAGCAGGAAAGAGCGGTCAGACCGCTAATAAGAAAGCACCATCAACGGTATCTACTCCTCCCCATGCAGGGGGAGGACAGGAAGGGGGTCTTCTCTGGCACGGCTACGACGTTCAGCAGATCATCGATGCCCGCTATGCAGAGAAACTGCCGTGTGCAGCCAACAGCAATCGTCATAAGGAGAGCCTGAAACTGGCGAGCGACCTGCTCATCATGCTGGATGGCGACAAGAAAGCGGTGCAGCGCATGGTGGAGGCTCAGAAGTGGGTGCAGGAAATCATCGACGAACGTAATGAGGACGTGGAGCGTACGGTCAACAGTGCTGCCGAGCGTATGGCTGAGAAGGAGAAGAAGTACGAGTGGCAACAGCCATCGGCCGAAATGCGGACTGCCATTGCCGAGGTGACAGGAAAGACGTTTAAGGAGATCGTGAAGACCTCCCCCAACCCTCCCACCGGCGGAGCCCCCAATTCCTCCGATTCCGGAATTGCCCAAGGAGGGGAATCAAATGAGCAGAAGACATCAATATATGCTCAGCTGCCACTCAACGATTGGGCTGAGGAGCTGCAGGAACTGGCGAAGTCGTTCCCTTGCATGAAGGAGTTGTTCATGAACGTGCACCCCATGAAACTGCCTGCCGTGTTGTTCTCCTCGGCTGCGATGTTCGGCACGCTGATGACACGGGTGTGGTACCACTTTTGGTATGAGCCTTCCATCGTGCGACGTCTGAACTACTCGATCTTCATCATCGGTGACCCAGGTGCGGGTAAGAATCTCGTAGAGAAGATATACAAAGCCCTGATGGCACCGATAAAAGAAAGGGACCAGGAACTGATCAATCAGGTGAACGACTATAAGGACAACCGTACGGAGCGCAGTACTTCGACAAAAGCACAGAAGGGTGACGCCCTGAAACGCCCTGCAGTACCCATTAGAATACACCCAGCCCGAACAGCCACAGGCGAATTCATCCGCCACATGACGGCGGCAGTAGAGACGGTAAAGGGGCAGACGTTGAACCTGCACATGTTCTCGTTCGATGCAGAGTTGGATAACGCGACAAAACAGAATAAAGGTGGTGATTGGAAAGACCGTGAAATCCTTGAATTGAAGGCGTTCCATAACGAAGAGGACGGTCAGATGTACGCCAATACGGAGAGTGTGACGGGTATGTTCAATGTCTATTGGAACTTCGTTTTTACTGGCACCCCCTATGCTTTGGGCAGGAAGGTGAATCAGCGTAATTTCGGAAACGGATTGTCTACACGACTGGCGGTGATCCCGCTGCCCGATAAGGGTATCGCAAGCCGAAAGCAGGAGAGCAATCCGCAAGCTGGAGAAACACTCATGGAATGGGCTTACCGGTTGGATAAAGTGGAGGGCGAACTGCCTATCGAACCCCTGAACGACGAGACCTACGAATGGCAGTCGAACAAGCTGGAGATAGCCGAATTCAACAACGACAGAGCCGACCGAATCTTGCTGAAACGTGTGCCGTATTACGGAATAGGTGTAGCGATACCTTTCATCTTGATGCGTCACTGGGACGAGTGGCAGGAGAAGAAAACCCTGACGATGGACGAGAAAGACCGCCGACTTTGCCGCCTGGCGATGGAGATTCAGTACCGCTGCCAGCACTTCTTCTTCGGCGAGATGGCACGCATCTACTTCGAAGACCAGAACAAGATGTTCGTTCCTCGCAAGCGCACCACACGCTATCAGGAGTGCTACCGAAAACTGCCAGACGAGTTCACCTCGAAGCAGTTCGTGGAGGTGTTCGAATGCACAGATAATGCAGCCACGAGAGCGATTGGCCGTTTACAAAAAGAGGGTGCTATCAAAAAAATGAAATATATGCACTACAAGAAAGTGCTCCAAGCATTGTAACACTTCGTACTTCGTACATTTAATAATTTCAAATCAACATCAACTAAAATCATAAGAATATGGGAAGAAAACATTTATCAGAAATCATGGCTGAGCAGGAGATGGAGCAACGTTACCCCTCCGCAGCCGAATTGGTCACCGACGGCGCCTATTGCGTCGCAGCAGCCAAGTTGTACGAAACGGGTGAGACACGCGTACTGAGCGTGTCACCCATCGTGAAGACCCTGTCGTTAGCCGCTTGCCTGAGCCTGATGCTCGACGAGGAAATCATGAGACAGGGCGACCCGAAAGTGGTAAATCTCGGAGTGTTCAAACTAACTAAAGTGGAAGTGAATTAGCTTAATAGCCCCTCCTCTTATCCCCCCGAGGGGGGAGGTAAAGGTTAAAGGTTATAGGTTATAGGTTATTGAATTTAGCTTAGTAGCTTAATAGCTTAATAGCTTAATAGTAAATGGTAAATAGTAAATGAATAAATGGTAAATGAAACTGACGAAGAATTTCAGTCTCGAAGAATTCGAGAGGAGCGATACAGCCAAACGGCTGGGAATCGACAACCATGTACCTCAGTTCGCCGTCCCAAGGCTACGCACCCTGTGCGAGAAGGTGTTGCAACCTGTGCGCGACCACTTCGGAGTGCCCATCCTCATCACCTCGGGCTACCGATGCCCTGACCTCAACGATGCTGTGAAGGGTGCCACCAGCTCCCAACACATGAAAGGCGAGGCAGCTGACTTCAAGATCAAGGTGGATAACACCAAAGGAGTCAAGCTATACGACCTGTACCTCTGGATGGTGGACAACCTCTCGTTCGACCAACTCATCTGGGAGGTGCGGCCCCTTCGACAAGCTCAGGGCAGGCCAACTAACTCGAAGTGGATTCACGTCAGCTATAAGAACGAGAAGGCCAACCGACAGCAGGTATTCACTTGTAAACGATAATGAGAAAGCCGCAGTCAGCAACGATTGCGGCTTATTTATTGATTTTGTGAATTTTGTGAATTGTGATTTTTTAAAACAAACCCCCATGAAAGGGCCTTTTTACGGAACAAACGGAAGATTACAAACGTGAGCGAGAGCGCCAGTTAGCAGAAGCACGTGCGGGTGTTGTGCTCGTTTCACCACCTTAATGACCTTGCAGCAGAAATCTGTGCCACCACTGATGCAGTTCTTCTGAATGTGGCTGACATGTTGGAAATGTAGTGTAATTAATCCACGAAACCAAAAATTCCCCCCTTAGCTTCACAGCTGAGGGGGGATTATAAAACCTAGTTTATAGGCAAAATTACCAATTTTCATTGCAAAGGTATGATTTTTTTTTGAACTGAGGATGAATTTATGGGAAAAAATGTGGGGTAGGGCGTATAAAAACATCACAAACCATCGTTCTGCATAAGGATGGTGCCAGCATGGCTCAAAGTCAACGGGGGAAATTTTTCCCTGGTTGAATATACGAGACAAAAAAGGCGAGCTTCGCCCTTGTTACCTGCTTACCCAAACGGGAAGATACACAAGAGAAAGTGGGCAACTCACGTTGTAAAGGAACGGAACCCCCTTAGAGTGACAAGAATAGAGTGGTATTTATTCTTAATTAGGTTTTTTTTGCAAAAAATAGCAAATGGTAAATGGTATATGAAAAAAAAATCGTAACTTTGTGCCCTAATTGGTTGAATGATTGAATCATCTAATTAAATAATAAATTATTTAAAGCAATTTTTATGGCGAATGTTATTAAATTAAGCAAAGGCTTGGACATCAACCTGAAAGGTAAAGCTGCTGCTGAGGTCATCGCCGCCAAACCATCGAAGGTGTACGGACTGGTACCCGATGCGTTCTATGGCGTGAAACCGAAAGTGGTAGTGAAAGAAGGTGACACGGTCAAAGCCGGCGATGCATTGTTTGTTGACAAACTGCATCCAGAAGTGAAGTTCGCCTCACCTGTCAGCGGTAAGGTTACGCTGGTGGAAAGGGGTGAACGTCGCAAAGTTTTAAGCATTCAGGTGGAAGCCGACGCCTCTCAGCAGTATGCTGACTTCGGTACGGGTGTTCCTGCCGACGGAAAGGCTGTCGTAGAGACATTGCTTGCAAGTGGTCTGTTCGGCTACTTGATGCAGCGTCCGTATGCTGTGACTGCCTGTCCTGAGGACACTCCGAAGGGTATCTTCGTCTCTGCCTTCAGCGACATGCCGCTTGCTGCAGACTTCGAGTTTGTGGTGAAAGGGCAGGAGGCTGACTTCCAGACGGGTATCGACGCACTGTCGAAGGTGGCAAAGGTGTATCTCGGTGTGAAGCCGGGCAGCGCTCTCGAAGGTACCAAGAATGCTGAAGTGACTGTATTCAAGGGCAAGTGTCCTGCAGGTAATGTGGGTGTGCAAATCAACCACATCAGTCCTGTGAACAAGGGTGAGACCGTATGGACCTTGGGTGCTGAGGAGGTAATCTTCGTAGGACGTCTGTTCAATACGGGTAAGGTGGACCTCACTCGTTTGTATGCCGTAGCAGGTAGCGAGGTGAAGGCTCCGAAGTATGTGAAAGCACTGGTGGGTGCCAAGATAGGTGACCTGACGGATGCTGTCGGTGTGAACACTGAAAAGACTGTCCGTGTGATCGACGGCAACCCATTGACGGGTATGAAGTCGAGTGCTGACAGTTTCGTGGGTGCACATACCACTGAAGTAACTGTGATACCTGAAGGTGCTGACACGCACGAACTGTTCGGATGGATTTCTCCACGTCTGAACGAGTTCTCTGTAAGCCGCTCTTATTTCTCATGGCTCTTGCCTAAGAAGGAATATACACTGGATGCCCGCGTGAAAGGCGGTCATCGTCACATGATTTTCAGCGGTGAATACGACTCTGTATTCCCAATGGACATCTATCCTGAACAACTCGCTAAGGCCATCATCGCAGGCGACATAGACCGCATGGAAGCACTCGGCATCTATGAGGTGGCTCCTGAGGATTTTGCCGTAGCTGAGTTTGTCGACAGTAGTAAAGTTGAACTCCAGCGCATTGTCAGAGAAGGTCTTGACATGCTGCGCAAAGAAAACGCATAATCGCTATGACATTTATCAAAAACATGTTAGACAAGATGAAGCCTACCTTCTCAGAGGGAGGTAAGCTCAGCGCTTTCGGCTCACTTTTCGACGCAGCAGAGACTTTCTTCTTCGTGCCAAGTGAGACTGCAAAGGTCCGTGGTGCTCAGATTCACGACGCCATCGACTCGAAGCGTTCTATTTTCTTTGTGGTGATTGCCTTGATACCTGCCATCCTGTTCGGTATGTGGAATATCGGCTATCAGCACGACCTCGCAGTAGGATGTACGGAGGATTGCGGCTGGTTCTGCCAGTTCCTCTACGGATTGGCTGTGATGCTGCCAAAGATTGTGGTAGCATACGCTGTCGGTCTGGGCATCGAAATCGCTATCGCTCAGTGGAAGAAGGAGGAGGTTCACGAAGGTTTCTTCGTAACCGGTATGCTGATTCCATTGATTGTTCCTGTGAACTGCCCACTCTGGATTATCGCTGTTGCTACTGCTTTCGCAGTGATCTTCGCGAAGGAAGTGTTCGGCGGTACGGGTATGAACATCTTCAACCCTGCACTCGTTACGCGTGCGTTCCTCTTCTTTGCTTATCCGGCAATGATGTCGGGCGACAAGGTGTGGGTGAATGCTGAATATATGGACTGTATCAACGGTACGGTTGACGGTTACAGCCAGGCTACTCCGCTCGGTCAGTTGGCTGCTGGTGAACCTGTAGGCTACAGCGCGATGGATACAATCATCGGTACCATTCCTGGTTCTATAGGTGAGACTTCGTTCATCGCTATCATGATCGGTGCTGTGATTCTGATCTGGGCAGGTGTGGCAAGCTGGAAGATTATGCTTTCGACTTTCGCCGGTGGTGCCTTGATGGCTTACTTGCTCCGCTACGGTGATGCAGAAGCTCTGAACTTCGAATGGTGGGAGCAGCTGACTGTCGGCGGATTTGCATTCGGTGCTGTATTCATGGCTACCGACCCTGTGACTGGTTGCCGTGTAGAGGCAGGCAAGTGGATCTACGGATTCCTGATCGGTGTGATGGCTATCATCATCCGTGTATTGAATCCTGGTTTCCCTGAGGGTATGATGCTCGCTATCTTGCTGATGAACGTATTCGCACCACTGATTGACTATTGTTTTGTTCAAGCAAATATCAACAAGCGCGCTAAACGTGCTCAAATCAAATAAGGAGGAACAGAATTATGGCTAAATTAAATACGAATGGCAATGTCTATACGATAGTATATGCTGCCGTAATGGTCATCATCGTTGCGTTCCTTCTCGCCTTTGTCGCTTCAGCACTGAAGGAGACACAGGACAAGAACGTAGCACTTGACACGAAGAAGCAGATTCTGGCAGCACTGAACATCCGTGACTGCGAGGATGCTGACGCTAAGTATAACGAAGTGGTAGCTCCTGGTGACCTGAACCGCGACACACTCACCGCAGTAGTTGACGGTCAGGAGAAACTCATCGTACGCGTAAAGGGTGCAGGCCTTTGGGGCGGCATCTGGGGATGGGTTTCCATCAATAAGGACGGCAAGACCGTCTTCGGTACATTCTTCAACCACGAGTCGGAGACCGCTGGTCTGGGTGCTCGCATCAAGGACGACCAAAGCTTCCAGGATGCTTTCCAGAACAAGCAGATCTTCGATGCTGACGGCAATGTGGCTCTCAGCGTGCTGAAGAAAGGTAAAGAGGGTAACCTCAGTCAGGAATATGTGGTAGAGGCGGTAACTGGTGCTACGCTCACATCGAACGGTGTGAACGACATGATTCAGGCAGGACTGAAGAAGTATGCCGATGTCATCAAGGCATTTGCCGGTGGTGAAACTGCAAATATCCCTGAAGTTGAGGAGTATGAGAAAGTGGCTACGATTGACAAGCCAATTGAACCAACAGTAGAAGAAATGGAGGACTAAGAATATGAGTTTATTTTCTAAAGAGAATGGTGCCGTATTCACAGGCCCACTGAATTTGAACAACCCGATTGCCGTTCAGGTGCTCGGTATCTGTTCTGCGCTTGCAGTCACTTCGCAATTGAAGCCAGCTATCGTGATGGGACTTTCTGTTACCGTCATCACTGCCTTCTCGAACGTGATTATCTCATTGATTCGCAAGACAATTCCTAACCGCATCCGTATCATCGTGCAGCTGGTAGTGGTTGCTGCGCTCGTAACCATCGTGAGCAACATCCTGAAAGCATACGTGTATGATGTGAGCGTACAGCTCAGCGTGTATGTCGGACTGATTATCACTAACTGTATCCTCATGGGACGTCTCGAGGCATTTGCTATGCAGAACGGTCCTTGGGAGAGTTTCCTCGACGGAGTAGGAAACGGTCTCGGCTATGCGTTCGTGCTGGTTGTGGTCGGTATCGTGCGTGAAATCCTCGGATTCGGCACGCTGCTTGGATTCCAAATCATCCCCGACAGTGCATACATAGATAACGGCGGTCTGTATATCAACAACGGTATGATGACGATGCCTGCTATGGCACTGATTCTGGTGGCATGCTTCATCTGGGTACACCGTGCAGTGAATAAAGAAGAAAATAAGTAATAACATACCTAAACAACAGAAAAGAATATGGAACATTTCATTAGTTTGTTTGTCCGTTCGATTTTTGTGGACAACATGATTTTCGCATTCTTCTTAGGTATGTGTTCTTATCTGGCCGTATCTAAGACAGTAAAGACCAGTCTCGGACTTGGTATCGCAGTGACATTCGTGCTGCTGATTACCGTTCCTGTTGACTACTTGCTTCAGACGAAGGTACTCGCTGACGGCGCATTGGCCGAAGGTGTTGACCTTACGTTCCTTGCATTCATCCTGTTTATCGCAGTCATCGCTGCAATGGTGCAGTTGGTAGAAATGATTGTTGAGAAGTTCTCACCATCGCTCTACAACGCATTGGGTATCTTCCTTCCATTGATTGCTGTGAACTGTGCCATCATGGGTGCTTCTCTCTTCATGCAACAGCGTATTCTGTTAGACCCAGAGACTTCAACTCAGGCCATCGGTGGGGTAGGTGACTGTATCGCTTACGCACTCGGTTCGGGTATCGGTTGGACGCTCGCTATCGTAGGTCTGGCAGCTATCCGTGAAAAGATGGCTTACTCGGACGTACCAAAGCCTCTTCAGGGACTTGGTATCACGTTCATCACTGTAGGTCTGATGGCTATGGCATTTATGTGTTTCTCAGGTCTTAAACTCTAAAAGAAAGGAGCATACAAATGGATATGACATTTATTTTATATAGTATCGGAGTGTTCCTGACAATCGTATTGATACTGGTTGTCATCCTCCTCGTAGCTAAGAAATATCTCTCTCCAAGCGGACAGGTGACTGTCACGATCAACGGAAAAGAGAAACTGACAGTAGATCAAGGTGCCAGCCTTCTTTCAACATTGGCAGGTCAGAATGTGTATCTCCCATCTGCTTGTGGCGGAAAGGGTTCATGCGGACAATGCAAATGTCAGATTGTAGAAGGCGGCGGTGAGATTCTCGACAGTGAGAAGGGTCACTTCACCCGTAAGCAAATCAAGGAAGGTTATCGTCTTGGCTGTCAGGCTAAGGTAAAGGGTGACCTTTCCATCAAAGTGCCAGACTCTGTTATGGGTGTCAAGGAATGGGAATGTACCGTTATTGGCAACAAGAACGTGGCTACCTTCATCAAGGAATACAAAGTTGCATTGCCTCCAGGCGAACACATGGACTTCGAACCAGGTTCGTATGCCCAGATCAAGATTCCTGCATTCGATTGTATCGATTACGACAAGGACTTCGACAAGAGTCTTATCGGCGATACCTATCTGCCTGCATGGGAGAAGTTCGGTCTGTTCCCACTCAAGTGTGTGAACCCCGAACCAACCATCCGTGCATACTCAATGGCCAACTATCCAGACGAAGGCGATATCATCACGCTCAACGTACGTATTGCCACACCTCCGTTCAAACCTAAAGACCAAGGTCCGGGCTTCATTGATGTGAATCCAGGTATCGCTTCATCGTACATCTTCTCACTGAAACCAGGTGATAAGGTAACGATGTCAGGTCCTTACGGAGAATTCCGTCCTCAGTACGGTACTGGTCGTGAAATGATTTGGGTAGGTGGTGGTGCCGGTATGGCTCCATTGCGTGCACAGATTATGCACATGTTGAAGGGTAACGGTGTGAGCGATGAAGACCGTAAGCGTCCAATGCACTACTTCTATGGTGCACGCGCTCTGGAGGAAATTCCATTCCTCGACGATTTCCTTGCACTCGACAAGGAATTCGAAAACTTCCACTTCCATCTGGCTCTCGACCGTCCGGATCCAAAGGCAGACGAGGCAGGTATCAAGTACACTCCAGGATTTGTGGCTCCAGTAATGGGTGACACCTATCTGAAGGCTCACGAAGCACCAGAAGATTGCGAGTACTACCTCTGCGGACCTCCAATGATGGCGAAGACCGTACTCGATCTGCTCCACAGCCTCGGCGTGGAAGACGATATGATTCGCTTCGATAACTTTGGTGGTTAATCACCAATAGTATGTATATATAATAAGGTGGTAGTGACAAGAGCTACCACCTTATATCTAACAACAATCATTAATACCTAAACAACATCATGAAAAGATACTATTCATTCATAGTTTTACTGCTATGTACTGCAATCATTAGTTTCGCCCAGAAGACTGCTCTTGAGGAAATCCGTGAGAATCCAGGAAGGAGTGGGGGAGTGTACTATGCATATCCGGTTCCAACTGGTGTGAAACTGACGCCTGCACCGAAAGGCTATAAACCGTTCTATATCAGTCACTATGGTCGTCACGGGTCACGCTACATGCTGAATAACAATGACTATCTGCGTCCGCTCAATACCCTGAATCAGGCTTACGAACAAGGAGAACTGACAGATAAAGGTGTTGAGACCCTGACAAAGCTTTGGGACATCTGGGACGAGGCAGATCATCATGTAGATGAGTTGGCACCATTAGGAAAGCGTCAGCATCGCGGCATTGCAGAGCGTATGTACAAGAACTACCCTGACGTATTCAAGCAGAAAGGTGTGATTACCGCACGTTCTACCACCAGTATGCGTGTTGCATTAAGTATGGTTGCCTTTATCGGTCGGTTGACTGAACTTAATCCCAAGCTTAACATTGATTGGGAAACCTCTAATGCTAATATGTGGTATCTCAATTCGCATACTGACGAATACAACCAACTGAAGAACGATTTCAACGGATGGCGTAAGAATCACAGTGACTTCGGAAATCGCGGCATTCCAGACGAGACTCGTTTCCTGACATTACTCTACAAAGACCCGTCGAAAGGTCCTAAAGGGCTGATGGGGCAGATATTCAACATCGCTGTCGATCTGCAGGATATGGAAACTGACATCGACATGTTCGACCTTTTCACTCCTGAAGAGATGTACGAATTGTGGAAAAACGAGAACTGCTGGTTCTTCCTCTGCGACGGTGACAGCCCGCTGAACAAAGGTACTGCTATCGAAAGCTGCAAGACCCTCCTGAAGCACTTCATTGACCAGGCAGACTTGGCCGTTCAAGGTAAGGGCGATGTAGCAACATTGCGTTTCGGTCACGACGGAAACATCATCCCTCTGGCTGCCATCATGCGTCTGAAGGGCTGTGACTCCAACGAACCGGATGTCTATAAGATTGACGAGAAATGGCGCGATTATTATGTGTCTCCAATGGGAGCGAATATCCAGCTGATATTCTACAAGAAGAAAGGTTCGGACGATGTGCTTGTGAAGTTCCTGCATAACGAACGCGAAACATCGATTCCGGTACCGACCGACATTGCTCCGTATTATCACTGGAAAGACGTTCGCGACTTCTTCATTAAGCAAGCCGGTGGTTTGGAAGAACCTAAAGCATAGTTGCTGACAATAGTTCAGAATCCCCTAAAATCGGTCATTAGCGTTATGAAGATAATGACAATTTGGGAATAAAAAAAGTCCTCGGATGATGTGTCCGAGGATTTTTTTTGATAGAGTAGGGGAGTGAGGTTACTTCACCATCACCTTCTGACCCTTAACAACGTTTACACCCTTCTGGATGCTGTTCTGACGAATACCGCTCAAGTTGTAAACATCATCGCTTGCATTAACTGCCTTGATAGCATTGATACCAGTTGGCATTTCACCGTGATGAGCCTTGAGTGTAGGATTCTTAACACCGTCTACTGTGATAAAGCAACGAGTTGCATAGAAACCAGTTGTCTCAGGAGTAACCAGTGTGAATGCTGCTTCTGCATTGTCCTTTACGTAGATACCGTACATTGCATCCTGTTCATTAGCTTCGATGTGCTTTGCTGCACCGTTGAACTGCAGGAATGCGTTATCGGCAACGAACAATAATGATGGAGCATCGTTTGCTTCGATTGTTGTTTCGTTGGCAAGCATCTTCACAGTCTTGGTTTCGCCTGTGTAGTGAAGCAGATAAGGAGTGTTAGCCTTTACGCCTTCAGCCTTTACATCTGTAAAGTAGAGGTCGATTACATCGCCTTCCTTAGTGATTGCTGAAAGAGTTTCAAGTTTACATCCAGCACCAAATGCTGCGTTCAGTTCTTCTGTAGTCATGCTGAAAGGTACACAGAGTGTATTCCAACCATTGTAAACAGAACGAGACATTGAAACGTTGCGAGTTTGTCCGTCATACTGTAACACGTTCGTACCTTCAATACTGCTCAGATACAAAGCCTTTGTCTGAGCCATCATTGCTGCACTGAATGCAAAGCATCCGGCAACAACTGCCATTTTCTTTAAAATCCCTTTCATATTAGTTCCTTGTTTTAAGTTAGGTTTATGTGTGAGTTATGTTTAATTTATCGATTGTCTTTCAGGAATTGATAGAATTCCAAGCAAGCATTTTCCAGCATCTCTATCACTCGTTCAAACCCTTGGTCGCCACCATAGTAAGGGTCGGGCACGTAATAAACACCAGGTATTGTGCAATAATCGGCCATCTTGACGATTTTCTTCGCATCTTCGAGCGTGGGCGCAATGTCGTACAGGCGTTCGTAATTATCATCATCCATAGCGACGATATAGTCGAAACTGTCGAAATCGTGCTGTCGTATGGGACGCGATCTATGCGTGATTTCGTAACTGTGACGTTTCGCATGCATTCTCATCCGAGGGTCGGCCATCTCGCCTTGATGGTAGCTAATCAATCCCGCTGAGTCAACATAGAATTCATTCTCTGCATCGTGATCCTCAATAATGTGGTTGAAAATCGTTTCTGCCATCGGGCTTCTACAAATATTTCCAAGACACACAAACAAGACCTTTGTTCGACACATGATATATTTTTGTGCAAATATAGAAATTTATTTTCTTATAACAATACAAAATGTAAATCTTTCTTCGTTTTTTAGTTATTTTTATCATTTAAAACAAATTATTTCGCTAAATTTGCACTCAAATTATAAAATAGACTTAGCGATGTTTAGAATTCCAGAGTTATTAGAAATTGCAGGTTTCATCCTGATAGTCATTTTAGCTGGTATAGGAATATATCTGCTGATTAAGCTTTTATTGTGGATTAAGAACTTGATAGACAAATCGTGATAATCAGTGTTATGTTTAATTCGAATAATTAATATATACCCTTTTATTCTTTTTATCGTTCGAATAAACTAACAATTATCTTTATAGCGCTGTGAACTTGTCGGATTGACTATTGTCATCTGTGTTTACAGTTATAGGTGAAAATGAAACGGAATTATTACCCGAATCGTTCATTAGGCTGTTAAGTGCTAATTATCCCATAAAAATAGCAGATTGCAATAACCGCATCAAACGGAATTGCAATCTGCTTTTAATCAGTATTTCTGAGTGGTATTACTTCAACTCAGCAAGATACTTAATGGTGCGTACCATCTGAGAAGTGTAAGAGTTCTCATTGTCGTACCAAGCAACAACCTGAACGAGAGAGTTTCCGTCACCCATCTTGCTTACCATAGTCTGGTTAGCATCGAACAGAGAACCGAACTTCATACCGATGATGTCGCTAGAAACGAGCTTCTCCTCAGTGTAACCGAATGATTCGTTAGTAGCAGCCTTCATAGCAGCGTTGATACCTTCAACAGTTACTTCACCCTTAACAACTGCGTGCAGGATTGTAGTAGAACCAGTTGGAGTTGGAACGCGCTGAGCAGCACCGATCAACTTACCGTTGAGTTCAGGAATTACGAGACCAATAGCCTTAGCAGCACCAGTTGAGTTAGGAACGATGTTCTGAGCACCAGCACGAGCACGCTGAAGATCACCCTTGCGCTGAGGACCGTCGAGAATCATCTGGTCACCAGTGTAAGCGTGTACAGTTGTCATGATACCGCTCTGGATTGGAGCGAAGTCGTTCAAAGCCTTTGTCATTGGAGCCAGACAGTTAGTTGTACAAGAAGCTGCAGAAATAACTGTGTCGGCAGGAGTCAAAGTCTTGTGGTTTACATTGTAAACGATAGTTGGCAGATCGTTACCTGCAGGAGCAGAGATAACAACCTTCTTAGCACCAGCTGAAAGGTGAGCTGAAGCCTTCTCCTTTGATGTGTAGAAACCTGTGCACTCCAAAACTACGTCTACGTCAAGCTTACCCCAAGGAAGCTCAGCAGCGTTAGGAATAGCATAGATAGTAATCTTCTTACCATCAACTACGATGTTATCCTCACCAGCCTCTACAGTGTGCTTGTTCTCACCGAACTTGCCACAGAAACCACCCTGAGCTGTATCATACTTCAACAGGTGTGCAAGCATCTTAGGACTTGTCAAGTCGTTGATTGCAACTACTTCATAACCTTCTGCGTCGAACATCTGACGGAATGCCAGACGACCAATACGGCCGAAACCGTTAATAGCTACTTTTACTGCCATTTTCTTTTACTAATTAATGTGTTAATTAAAAAAAATATACTTTATGAATTATCTCTTCTGTTAGCCGCAATTACAATAGTGTTTCTGCGATGCACATGCCACAATCAGCAATACAAACATCACCATCCAAAGTATGTATAAAATGCGGTATTTCATCCTAAATTTTCTTTTCAGCGTGCAAAGTTACAAAAATATTATGAATTATGAATGATACATTATGAATTATTTTTCTCCCCTACCCCATTTTCTTTTCAAGATGTTAAAAATGCAACCTTGACTATACAATTTATGTAATTTCTGGGTTTGATGTTCCCTCTCCTTGGGAGAGGGTTAGGGAGAGGTTCCGTTTTTATTTCATCCTATACAATTTATACTGGAAAGTCAGCAATACATAATGAGGATTGCCCGAGCTGCGAGACTCATATCGTCCTGTCGGTCCAATGTTGATATTGTAGTTGGTTCGCTCGCGAAGAATGTCATACCAAGTGAGTTTCAGCAGTCCACGATAATCACGCAGAACCTTATATTCTATACCCATATTCCACATGAAGTCCGTGCGGTTACCTTCGCTCATCTGGCTTCCAGCCTGACCCGATATGTTGAGGTCGGTGTGGATGGTGAGCCTGTTCCCCAACCAGTAGTTCAATGCGCTATTCAATCTATATGTATGCACTTTCTCCATCGCCATCGCATAGTTGCTGCTTCCCCATTGATAGCCATAGTTCCCATTGAGTGTAAGGTCGTAGTGCTTGGTGTATAGCACGAATCGTGGCGTTACGTTGATATTATGAACATCCGATGCACCATTCCCTCCGTCTGCGTCGCTGGTCTGCAGGTAATGTACACTATGTCCATAACTATGATTTACATCCACGCTGAAATTGGAATGTCGAAAGTCTTTTTGGTAACTAACAGAACTATTGATATCCCAGTTTCCATTGATGTTTTCCGGTGAAGACACCGTTCCTCCTGTTTTTGTGTCGTAAACAGTGCGATAGGTGATGCTGTTGCGATAAAAACCATAAGAACTGCCAAACGACCATTCTCCAAGATTTACATTCATGCTGAAGGAATGAGCTTCCCGCTTCTTGAGGTTCGGATTTGATTTCCTGATATGGAGCGGGTCGTCGTTGGTTGTGGGTTGTACCAAGCTGTACGGGGAAGTCAAATTGTTACGGAAATTATAGCCTATTCTCAGAGAACGTTTCTGGGCAAACTTATACGACAGCTGCGTTCTTGCCTCTGTTTTCATTGCCTGCAATGTGGTGTCTGCCTTCACTCCGTCTCGTCGTTCATACTCGTAATGATGATTTGTCGGCAAAAATGTAATGCTCTGGTTAATGTCAAACTTCTTGATATGAATGGAATAGCTGAGACGCAGACTATGAGTATTTGTCAAGTTACGTTCGTATGTGCTGATGCTGTCCAGCCTTTGGTGGTTGTTTGTTAGGTCATAATATACACGTTCATTCTCATCGTTGTCGGACCTAAATTCATACGTGATATTTAAGTCCTGAGGCAAACGTTTTGAACCTAAATTGAAACCGATGTCTGCCGAAAGGCTGAGTGATTCCGTACGAGTTGGTGCAATAGAATGTCGACGATAGCTCCACACACTATCGCCATATTGCAGGTAGTCGGTCTGCAGCCATGTAGTAGATGAACCATACTGTCTGGAATTGCTATAGTCCATGCGAACGTCTATACCCTTGAAGGCCTTTTTTCTTTGAAGGTCCAAAGAATACTTACTAAAGTTAGTGCTCAGATTTATTCTCTGCTGATGCGAACGGGTGTGCGACTCGCTGGTCGTTCGGGTCAGTCCGATTGTTTTCAAAATTGTCTCATCAAGCCATTCGTTGTTCTCGCCAGCAAAAGGATTACCGATGTATGTAGCATCGTTATTACGGCGATAATTCTGGTGGTCACTATTATCATAGTTTAACTGTGCATTCCAATAACAATCATTCATATTTCCATCGACACTCAGGTTGTGATTGGTACTGTTGTCATAGTTTATTGACTTTTCGGATGATACAGCATATTGTTCATAGTCGGGCATGATGGTGGAATTGAGGTTTTCCCTGTTGCCGCGACTATCCATGTAGCTGTAGTTGGGCCGATAAGAGATGTTAACGTAATGAAGAGGTTTCCCATATTGTCTTCGGAAACTTCCGTTAATGCGGTTCATGCTGTTTTTATTTGAGCTTGGACTTGGTAAATCATCTAATCCTAAAGTTGCATTCCATTCTCCCCTATTACCCGACTTCCACTGAAGGCCCTGCATCTGGAAGTGATAAGTGTTCTTCACGTTCGTTGTTCCGATTTCTGGCTTCGTCAGTTCTACACGATTCACCGGTTTCTTCGTAATCATATCGGCTACCCAATGTTTCGTAGTATCGGCACTGAGCGTATCGGCTTGTGTCTTGTACACACGGAATTGCTTCAGGTCTTCGTTCTCGATATTTTCGAGGGCTATTCTCATATCATGTGCGAAGAAAGACTCTCCGTTAAGGCGTATCTCGTGAATCACACTGTCCTTATAGGTCAGCAGACCATTCTTATATCTCAGTCCTGGCAATCGGCGTACTAAGTTCAGAAGCACCGTTCCGCGAGGCATCTCGAAGGCGTCGACATTAAACACGGTCGTGTCTCCGCTCTCATACATCCGCTGCAACTCCCCTACTATCTGTACCTCCTCGGTGCTCATCGGCAAGCTCCTGAGGATAATACTATCAAGATGTAGTTGCCACGCAAAGCCTAATGACTCGTCGTTCTCATCGATGTCAAGGTCGTCCATATTTACTTCCCTGCCTTCCTGCTTCAATAATTTTGCAAGTTGCTCAAGTGTCGACTTAATTAGTCGACCCTGAGGAAGCCACTCCGTTTTGAGTTCCTTCTCCACAGTCTCATAGCCTACATACGATACTCTTATCTTCACCCTTGGTACATCATCCTTTTTTATACGTTTCTGGAGTACAGACATATGTTGTTCAAATCGTCCATTTCCACCCGATACTGTCACGGCCGTTACTGTCGTATCGTTCAGACACACAAACTGCACATTCGCATTAGGTAGCGGATAAGGCTTCGACTCCATTTCGTCTGTGCCGTAGATGCGACCCAAAATATGGAATTCTGTTTTATCCCCTAATGTTCTTGGTTGCTGTCCCTGCATCGTCAGCGAGACACAGAGTAGCATCAAAGTTGATATGAATGATAGCAGAACTTTCATCTTTTACTTCATCCTATACAGTTTATACTGGAACGTCAGCAATACGTAGTGCGGATTGCCCGAAGTGCGACTTTCGTAGCGACCTGTTGGCTGGATGTTGATGCTGTATGTACGTTGCTCGCGGAGGATGTCATACCAAGTGAGTTTGAGTAATCCTCGGTAGTCGCGCAACACCTTATATTCTATACCTAAGTTCCAAATGAAGTCTGTGCGGTTTCCTTCGCTCATCTGGCTACCTGCCTGACCAGATATATTGAGGTCGGTATTGAAGGTGAGCCTGTTGCCCAGCCAATAGTTCAGATGACTATAAAGTCCATACCCATGCCGCTTGTCCATCGAAGTTGCATAGTCGCTACGACCCCATTGGAAACTATAGTTTGCGTTGAGTGTGAGGTCGTAATGCTTGGTGTACATCACGAAACGAGGAGTTATGGTGATATTGTGTATATCAGATGCTCCCTTTTTTCCGTCAGCTCCGAATGTTTGCATGTAGTTTACTTGATGGCTGTAGTTGTAATTTGCATTCACGTTGATGTTTGAATGCCGGAAGTCTGTGCGATAGCTGGCAGAACTGCCAATCCCCCAATTGCCATTGATGTTTTCATACGACGAAACCGTTCCTCCTGTCTTTTTATTATAGACTGAGTGATTGGCGATTTGATTTCTGGTAAAGTTGTAATTGCCGCTCAACGACCACTCTCCGAAATACATACTCATGTTGATGCTGTGATATTCGGGTTTCTTAAGGTTTGGGTTGGATTTTCGGATGTAGAGCGGATTGTCGTTCGTAGTAGGTTCCACAAGGACCGATGGAGACGGTAATTCATTGCGGAAAGTATAGTAAATCGACATCGAGCGGCTCTGGGCAAACCGATATGTAAACGATGATTGCGCATTTATTGTAGGGGCTGTCAGTGTGGTGTCTGCCCCTACCCCGTCTCGTCGTTCGTATTGATAGCTTTGGCGTTTGGGATAAAATCCGATGTTTTGATTGAAACTAAAGTTCTTGATCCTGAGGTTATAGGATAGTTGCATACGGTGCTCAATCGTTGTGTTCAGTTGGTGGGTACTGATGCTGTCCAGGCGTTGATGGTTGTTCAATAGGTCGTAGACCACACGTTCCGACTCGTTCTTGTTGTTTGAGAATTCGTACAAGAAGTTCACATCCTGTCGGAAGAGATCCGAACCAAAATTGAAACCATACTCTGCCGATAAACGGAGATAATTCGTATTTGAGGGTGTAATACTCTGTCGGTAGTAGCTCCACACACTGTCGCCATATTGCAGGTAATCGGTCTGCTGCCTTTCTGTCGAAGAACCATAGCTATGGTTGTCATCGTAGCTAAAGCGGATGTTTACGTGAGGAAACTCGAATGTTTCGTTTCCGTCGAAAGTATAGCGGAAATTGCTCTGTATGCCGAACGACTGCTGATGTGAACGGCTTTGTGATTCACTGGTTCTTCGGTTCAGGCTGATTGGCTTCAAGGCATCCTCATCGAGCAGTTTGTTGTTCTCGCCTGCAAACGGATTGCTGCTATAGGTCGCATTGCTGTTCCGCTGCTGCGAACGGTTGTCGTTGTAGCGATAATATACAGACGTAGATACATTCCCATTGTAGTTATTTATCGGAGTATTGAAATTCATGTTGTGACTGGTCGTGCTGGTATAGTTTTTCGACTCATTCGACGAAATAGAATACTGCTCATATTCGGGCATGATGGTCGAACTGAGGCTCTCGCCGTTTCTTCGCGTGTCGTCGTAACTGAATTCTGGCAAATATTGTAGATTGGTCCTCCCAAACCGTCTTCTAATACTTCCGTTGATGCGGTTTGTGCTTGTTTTCTTTGAGCTGGCTGTAGGCAAATCATCCAAGCTGACGTTTGCATTCCACTCTCCCTTGTTGCCCGACCACCATTGCAGACCCTGCATTTGGAAGTGATAGGTGTTTTTGATGTTCGTCGTACCGATTTCGGGCTTTGTCATTTCCACACGGTTGACGGGTTTCTTTGTAATCATATCAGCTACCCAGTGCTTCGTGGTGTCTGTACTGAGTGTATCGGCTTGTGTCTTGTACACTCGGAACTGCTTCAGGTCATCGTTCTCGATGTTCTCAAGCGCTATCTTCATATCGTGGGCAAAGAACGACTCACCGTTCAGGCGTATCTCATGAATCACACTGTCCCTGTAGGTCAGCTGGTCGTTCTCGTATCTCAGTCCTGGCAGACGTCTGATAAGATTCAGCAACACCGTTCCGCGAGGCATCTCGAAGGCATCGACGTTGAATATCGTCGTGTCCCCACTCTCATACATTCGCTTCAACTCCCCTATGATCTGCACTTCCTCTGTACTCATCGGCATACTCTTCAGCACAATGGTATCGGCTTCAACATACCACATAGTGCCATATTCCTTACGCTTCTCGTCGTAGTAGCGTTCCACTCCCTTTAGTTCCTTCACTACCGTTTCATACCCCACATACGAAACCTTCAATGCAGCCCTCAGCCCATCTTTTTTCTTGACGCGCTTCTTGAGCACGCTCAAGTATTGGTCGAACCGTCCCTGCTTGTTCGACACAGCAACCGCCGACTCTGCTGTATCGTTCAGGCAAACAATCTGCACATTCGCATTTGGCAAAGCATACGGCTTCGGCTCCATATCATCTGTACCATAAATCCATCCGGAGACAGAGAAATATATCTTCTCCCCCACAGTCTTTGATGGAGTGTAACCATTAAAGCTACCATTAACAACCACCACCTGTGCCTGCATCGTCAGCGACATGCAGAACAACATCAGAGTTACTATGACAGGTTGCAAAGTTTTCATAATGAATTGTTGTGTGTACAAAGGTACAAATAATTTACTGATTAGCAATCTGCTTAGTCATATTTTACGATTAATTAACAGAAGTTCTGTATATCTTCACGCTTTCACCCATACTTTGTGTGATCCGCTTCCATTCGACTTGATTCCCGACGAAGGGTTAGCAACCAATTCTTTCAGTTCTAATGACGCAGCAGTGCGGCTCAGCTGGTTGAGGTTGGCATACTCAGTCAGCGTGATAAATCCATGCTTTTCGAGATGAGCGAGTGTGCGCTCAATGCGTTGCTGTAGTGTGTACGAATGCCGTCCCATTGTCACCACTTCGTTGCCGTTACGCTCGAAGTTACTCTTTTCGTTTATCTCATCCACCAACTTATGATCGACCTTTAGGTTGATGCTTTTTGCCTGCACTCTGTAGTACTCACGCACATCCTTCTTTTCCTCAGTAGCTTCGCTTTGTTGTGAGTTGCAGAATTCAAGCGAAAGGCTGAACACACCTAACCCATCGATTTTCACTGTATGGCCCTCTGGCAATGCATTCACAAGCACTTTCGACAGCGCTTCGAACACACTGCTGATAAGTCCTCGATTGAGCATCGGATTGTATTTCACCATCCACTCCATCGTCTTTTCGTTGTCGAACATGCTATAAACTTCTTGCACAGGAAACTGTTTTCGCTCGCTGTTGGTCATTCCTGCACTCATTTCCTTGATTTTGTAACTACCCATGATGCTGAATTAGTTATTGTTAGACTCAAAATTGATTACCGCTCGATAGAAAATATTTTTCTCCTAAGGATTATCTTCGTTCCAAGTCTTTGAACGTACGTTCCAAGGCTCTGAATGCGCATTCCGAGACTCTGAACGGAACTTTTCCTTAGGCAAAGATAATGTTTTCTCTTGGAATAGACAATTTTTTCTTTACGAATCTTATCTTTTCACACCTATTTTTAATAGAATACAGATGTAAATGACACTTAAACATAAATTTCTTGCTGATAAATTTGGTACATTGTTGAATTTATACTATCTTTGCCCTCGTAATTTTTGCAATTTATTGTTTTTTTATTTTCGTACGACTATGGCAAAATTTGTAGAAGAATTCAAAGAATTCGCCCTCAAGGGTAATGTGATGGACATGGCTGTCGGTGTTATCATCGGCGGTGCATTCGGTAAGATTGTAACGAGTTTCGTATCCGACATCCTCATGCCACCTCTTGGTGTGCTGCTCGGAGGCGTTGATTTCACAGACCTGAAGGTAGTGCTCAAAGATGCTGTTCCTGCCCAGATCGATGCTGCAGGCAACGAAATAGCAGCAGCTATCGAGCCTGTTACTTGGAACTACGGTGCTTTCATCCAGAACATCGTCGACTTCCTCATCATCGCTCTCTGTATCTTCTTCATGATCAAGGGTATCGCTAAGCTGACAAGCTTGAAGAAGAAGAAAGAGGCTGAAGAAGCAGCAGCAGAACCTCCTGCCCCAAGCAATGAAGAGGTACTCCTCACCGAGATTCGCGACCTGCTGAAGGACAAGAAGTAAGCAGTTCCCCTACCCCATCAACGACAAGAGGTGTGCCAATCGGCACACCTCATCTTTTTTGTAGGGAAAGCCTATCTGTCCCATTAAGGAAGGACATAGTAACGGTAATCGTTTTTATCCGATGTACTGCAGGATGATGTTTACGATTTCGTCTTCGCTCTTCCCGTCAGCCTTGATGACAAGGTCGTAGTTGCGGGCATCGTAACGCGAAGTGCCGGTGTATTTCGTTACGTAGTTCTCACGCATTGTGTCCACCTGCTCGATAATCTTACGTGCTTCGTCCTCACCTACCTCTTGCTTACGCATCACACGCTCTATACGGAAAGGCATAGATGCTTGGATGAGGATGCTCAGGTGGTTGGGATGCTGACGGAACACGAAGAATCCGCTACGGCCAGTCACAACGCACGACTCGTTCTCTGCGGCACCTTGCAGAATCTCAGTCTCGGCTTTGAATATCTCGGCGGTGGTCATGATGTCGGGCTGGCTTCGAACATCACCTTGACTGTATTGTTGGGCGTATCCCATATTCCATCCTTCACCTATGCGTGCTACTCGCTTGAAGTCGTCCCACCAGTTGGGCTTGCGACCTTTCAGCTTTTCGATTTCCTCAGCTGTGAGATGGAATTTCTCTTCGAGTGACTTGATGAGTGTCTTGTCGAAGAACTGTACTCCCAGCTTTTCTGCTAACTTGCGACCGACTGTATGTCCGCCACTTCCTAACTCACGATTGATAGTGATAACAAATTTCTCGTTCTTGTTCATATTTTGGAAGTATTGAAAGATTGAAATTCTATAACCAAAAACCATTACCCAATAACCTATTTCGCCTTCAGGATGGGATGGGATGCCCATTTGGGTTTCTCGTAGTTGATGATGGCGTTGAGTTCTCCTTCGAGCAGTTCGGGGAATGTGTACATAATCCAGGCTCCGTAGATCTTGTCTTTGTTTTTGAGCATCACCTCTTTGGCTATCTTCTTCTGCTGGTTCATCATATCTTCGCGCATCGCTGCTTCGCGCACGCGAGCTTCGCGCCAGGCTTCAGGGTCGTCGGAGAATACATCGATATGAAATCCGTTAGGACCTGCATCACGAATCTGCTTACAGATGGCCTGCAGCTCACTGGACTGCTGCGACCCTGTGATGCTTCCTGTGTTCCAGTCGATGGTGATGTGCTTGCTGTCGGGAATGAGCACGAACACACTTCGCTCTGGCCATTGTTTATAGTCGTGCAGACGGATGAACGCATCGCGATCAACCTTGACGGTGACAGAGAACTTCGCATCCTTAATGGGCAGCAGCTGCGCATTGGCGGTATCCTCATTGATGATGAGATACAGTTTTGTCTGCGAGGGCGACACTCTTCCGTCGATTGTTACCTTCACTTTCTTTGCCTGAGCTGTTGTTGCCAATAGGATGGCAGCAAGTACGAATAGGATTTTTTTCATAACCATGTTGTTGTTTGCGTGGCAAAGTTACACATTATTAATTATACAAACAAATAAATGATGAAAAAAATACAATTCTTTTGGCTGTTTCCTGAAAATGCACTATCTTTGCAAAACTTTTTTAATCAAAGGCATTAATTAGGAAATTAAAATGAAAGTAGTACATACGGTATCGGACCTGAAGGCAGAGCTGAAAGCACAGCGCCTGGAAAACAAGTCCGTGGGTCTTGTTCCCACGATGGGTGCCCTGCATGCAGGTCATGCTTCGTTGGTGAGCCGCAGTCTGGCAGAGAACGATGTGACAGTAGTGAGCATCTTTGTAAACCCTACTCAGTTTAACGACAAGAACGACCTTGCCAAGTATCCTCGTACACTTGAGAACGACTGTAAGTTGCTCGAGAGTGTGCTCGACATCTTCGTTGACAAAGAGCTGATTGCCTTTGCCCCATCAGTCGAAGAGGTGTATCCGGAACCTGATACTCGTCAGTTCAGCTATCCCCCAACCGATGAGGTGATGGAAGGCGGATTCCGCCCAGGACACTTTAACGGAGTGTGTCAGGTGGTAAGCAAGCTGTTTATGATGGTTGAACCCGACCGTGCCTACTTTGGCGAGAAAGACTTCCAGCAGATAGCTGTCATCCGCCGCATGGTGGAAGACCTGAAGTTCCCCTTGCAGATATGCCCATGCCCGATTGTACGCGAAGAAGACGGGTTGGCACTCTCAAGCCGTAACACCCTACTCTCCCCTGCTGAGCGTAAGATTGCCCTGACCATCTCGCAGACACTGTTCGCCAGCCAGAACTATGCTAAGAACCACACACTTGCTGAAACGAAGCAGTGGGTCATCGATACCATCAATGCAGTCGACGGACTTGAGGTTCAGTACTACGAAATCGTGGACGGCAACTCGCTCCAGAGCCTTGCCGAATGGGATGATTCCGACTACGTAGTGGGCTGTATCACTGTGTTCTGCGGTGCCATACCAGTTAGATTAATCGATAACATCAAATACAAGTCATGCTGATAGAAGTACTGAAATCGAAGATTCATTGTGCCACCATCACTGAGGCAAACCTGCACTACATGGGTAGCATCACCCTGGATGAAGATATCATGGATGCAGCCAACCTTATTGCCGGCGAGAAAGTGACGGTGGTCAACAACAACAATGGCGAGCGGTTCGAGACCTATGTCATCAAGGGCGAACGCGGCAGCGGATGCGTATGTCTGAACGGTGCTGCGGCACGTAAGGTACAGGTGGGCGATATCTGCATCATCATGTCGTATGCCCTGATGGACTTTGAGGAAGCCAAGAACTTTAAACCAGCAGTCGTATTTCCCGATGAAAAGAATCGCTGTCAAGATAGGAAGTAATGTGCTGACTCGCGATGACGGCACACTTGATGTCACCCGTATGTCGGCTTTGGTTGACCAGGTAGCGATGTTGCGCCGTCAGGACATTCAGGTGGTGCTGATTTCATCAGGAGCCGTAGCAAGCGGACGAAGCGAGCTGGCTGTCAACCATCATCTTGATGCTGTCGACCAGCGTCAGTTGTTCTCTGCTATTGGTCAGGCGAAACTTATCAACCGCTATTATGAGTTGTTTCGTGACCATCATATCACCGTAGGTCAGGTGCTCACGATGAAAGAGAACTTCAGCACTCGCCGCCATTATCTCAACCAGCGCAACTGTATGGAGGTGATGCTCGATAATGGCGTAATTCCTATCGTCAACGAAAACGACACCGTATCAGTCACGGAGTTGATGTTTACCGATAACGACGAACTTAGCGGTCTCATAGCGACGATGCTCGACGTTGATATGCTGATCATCCTCAGCAACATTGACGGCATTTATGACGGAGATCCTCACGATCCTGCAAGTCAGGTCATCCGAAGCGTTGAACCCGAGTCCGACCTCTCCGACTATATTCAGGCAGGCAAATCAGGGTTCGGTCGTGGTGGCATGATGACGAAATGCAATATCGCACGCAAGGTGGCAGACGAAGGAGTACCAGTAGTCATCGCAAACGGTAAGCGTGACAACATCCTCATCGAACTCATCTCACATCCTGATACTACCCTATCCACACGTTTCATTCCTGCTGCCCAACCCGTATCGAGCATCAAGAAATGGATTGCTCACAGCGGTGACTTTGCAAAAGGAAGCATCTCTCTGAATGCCAATGCAGTAGAGGCTATTTGTGGAAGCAGCGCTTTAAGTGTTTTGCCCATTGGAGTAACAGCCGTTGAAGGAGAATTTGAAAAAGACGATATCATCAGCATCAAAGACCCCGAGGGGCATGAAATCGGTGTGGGACGCACATCGTACGACAGTGAGAAAGCACGACAAGTCATTGGGCAACACAGCAAGAAACCACTTATCCATTACGACTATCTTTACATAAAATGAAAAATCTTTTCCAACAAGCACAAGACGCAAGCATCAGTCTTGCACAAATCGACAACGAAACTATCAACCGAGTACTTAATGCTATAGCCGATGCAGCTATCGCACATACCGATGAGATACTGGAAGCTAATGCTAAGGACTTGGCACAAATGTCGTCCGACAATCCCCTGTACGACCGTCTGAAATTGACTCGCGAGCGTATTGCAGGCATTGCCGATGACACACGTCACGTAGCCACTCTGCCCTCTCCGCTAGGCAAAGTACTCCGTCACTATACCCTTCCTAACGGATTAGACATCTCTCGTGTGAGCGTTCCGTTTGGTGTCATAGGCATCATCTATGAGGCACGTCCCAATGTTACTTTCGATGTGGCATCACTCTGCCTGAAGAGCGGAAATGTCTGCGTGCTCAAGGGAGGTAAAGATGCTGACAATTCCAACCAAGCCATCGTCGGCATTATTAAAGCAATACTTCAGCAAAATGGTATAAGTCCCAACAGCGTAACGCTATTGCCTGCCACTCATGAGGCAACGACGGAGATGTTGCATGCTAACGGATATATCGACTTGGTCATTCCCCGCGGTAGTAGCCGACTCATTCAGTATGTCCGCGAGAATGCCACAGTGCCAGTCATCGAGACAGGAGCCGGCATCTGTCATTGCTATTTCGACGAACATGGTGATTTGGAGAAAGGGAAGGCGATTGTCAACAATGCCAAGACTCGTCGCGTAAGCGTTTGTAATGCCCTCGACTGTCTGATTGTGAATGCTGAGCGTATGCCCGATCTGCCAGCCCTCTGTGCGCCATTAGCAGCAAGCAAGGTTGTTATCTATGCCGATGAACCAGCGTATGCTTTGTTAGAAGGCAGTTATCCCTCTACCCTACTCCGTGAGGCTACTGACGAGAGTTTCGGCACCGAGTTTCTCGACTATAAGATGGCTGTGAAGACCGTCAGCACCTTCGACGAAGCCCTCGCACACATTCGCCGTTATAGTTCACGTCATAGCGAGAGCATTGTGACTGAAGACCCTCTGCGTGCCGAGCAGTTCATTCGTCAGGTCGATGCTGCCTGCGTGTATACTAATGCCCCCACATCTTTTACTGATGGTGCTCAATTCGGATTAGGAGCAGAGATAGGCATCAGCACCCAGAAGCTACATGCACGAGGCCCTATGGCCCTTGAGGAAATCACCACATACAAATGGGTTATCAGAGGAAACGGGCAAGTGAGGGGTTAAAGATTACGCAATCTATACCATCATTTTTTTTACTGGTCAAATTAATTCAAGTTATAGATACACATTTTTCGCTTATTCTTTTGGTAGTTTCGTAGAAACATTGTATATTTGCAATCGATAAGAAAGGTAAGTCATGTGCCATGATTCAAATAAACCTTTGATACGCAAACAATAAAAATCCAAACAGATGAAGGCGACAAGTACCAGACTATCATTTCTGTCATCGCTGAAAAAACGAAAAGGACTGCTGATCATCATAACGGCTGCCCTGCTTTTAGAGTTCTTGTCGGGTACACAATATTACTTTACCCATCGTCTGTTGGAAAAGGAACTGGAGTTGCGTGCAGAGAGCGAACTGACCATGAAGGCCATCCTTATAAAGAGCAACCTCAACGATGCGGAAGAAGTCTTGAACCTAAATATGTGGAAGATACAGGCACATCTCAACGTGCCCGATTCGACCTATATCACGATGCCTAGATTGGTGTCGTTCAGTCCGCTCATACAATCCCATAAAGCACATTCAGCAAACTGTATGCAAATTTTATGATTTCTTCTGACTAAGCTTTTTCTTCAGACGTCGCAACTTATTTCGCCACTTTCTTGCCGCCTACGACGTAAATGCCGTGGTGAAGGCTGCGGAGCGCCGGTGCACCCTGTCCCAGCCTTCGTCCGCTGAGG